>CAJNCJ010000378.1 GCA_905221235.1 bacterium | reverse complement strand
GGGGGGGGGGGGGGGGGGGGGGGGGGGGGGGGGGGGGGGGGGGGGGGGGGGGGGGGGGGGGGGGGGGGGGGGGGGGGG
>CAJNCJ010000377.1 GCA_905221235.1 bacterium | reverse complement strand
GCACAAGCGCATCAGAATCAGCAAGCACATCAGCTTCTGAATCGGCATCAACAAGCGCATCAGAATCAGCAAGCACATC
>CAJNCJ010000376.1 GCA_905221235.1 bacterium | reverse complement strand
CTTGCTGATTCTGACGCACTTGTTGATGCTGACTCAGAAGCTGATGTGCTTGCTGATTCTGATGCACTTGTTGATGCTG
>CAJNCJ010000375.1 GCA_905221235.1 bacterium | reverse complement strand
CAACAAGCGCATCAGAATCAGCAAGCACATCAGCTTCTGAATCGGCATCAACAAGCGCATCAGAATCAGCAAGCACATC
>CAJNCJ010000374.1 GCA_905221235.1 bacterium | reverse complement strand
TCGGCATCAACAAGCGCATCAGAATCAGCAAGCACATCAGCTTCTGAATCGGCATCAACAAGTGCATCAGAATCAGCAAG
>CAJNCJ010000373.1 GCA_905221235.1 bacterium | reverse complement strand
CTTGTTGACGCTGATTCTGATGCACTTGTTGATGCCGATTCAGAAGCTGATGTGCTTGCTGATTCTGATGCACTTGTTGA
>CAJNCJ010000372.1 GCA_905221235.1 bacterium | reverse complement strand
TCTGAGTCAGCAAGCACATCAGCTTCTGAATCGGCATCAACAAGCGCGTCAGAATCAGCAAGCACATCAGCTTCTGAATC
>CAJNCJ010000371.1 GCA_905221235.1 bacterium | reverse complement strand
TCAGAAGCTGATGTGCTTGCTGATTCTGACGCGCTTGTTGATGCCGATTCAGAAGCTGATGTGCTTGCTGACTCAGATGC
>CAJNCJ010000370.1 GCA_905221235.1 bacterium | reverse complement strand
ACAAGTGCGTCAGAATCAGCAAGCACAAGCGCATCTGAATCAGCGTCAACAAGTGCGTCAGAGTCAGCATCAACAAGTGC
>CAJNCJ010000369.1 GCA_905221235.1 bacterium | reverse complement strand
GGTAACGACATCGTTAAACCAGCAGATAAGACAGCAGTTAAAGATCCAGCTAACTTAACTCCAGAAGAGAAGAAAGCAAT
>CAJNCJ010000368.1 GCA_905221235.1 bacterium | reverse complement strand
TCTGAGTCAGCATCAACAAGTGCGTCAGAATCAGCGTCAACAAGCGCATCTGAGTCAGCATCAACAAGTGCATCAGAGTC
>CAJNCJ010000367.1 GCA_905221235.1 bacterium | reverse complement strand
TCAGCATCAACAAGCGCATCAGAATCAGCAAGCACATCAGCTTCTGAATCGGCATCAACAAGTGCATCAGAATCAGCAAG
>CAJNCJ010000366.1 GCA_905221235.1 bacterium | reverse complement strand
GAGTCAGCATCAACAAGCGCATCAGAATCAGCAAGCACATCAGCTTCTGAATCGGCATCAACAAGTGCATCAGAATCAGC
>CAJNCJ010000365.1 GCA_905221235.1 bacterium | reverse complement strand
CTTGCTGACTCAGATGCGCTTGTGCTTGCTGATTCTGATGCACTTGTTGATGCTGATTCAGAAGCCGATGTGCTTGCTGA
>CAJNCJ010000364.1 GCA_905221235.1 bacterium | reverse complement strand
GACGCTGATTCTGATGCACTTGTTGATGCCGATTCAGAAGCTGATGTGCTTGCTGATTCTGATGCGCTTGTTGATGCCGA
>CAJNCJ010000363.1 GCA_905221235.1 bacterium | reverse complement strand
GCTGATTCTGACGCACTTGTTGATGCTGACTCAGAAGCTGATGTGCTTGCTGATTCTGATGCACTTGTTGATGCTGATTC
>CAJNCJ010000362.1 GCA_905221235.1 bacterium | reverse complement strand
GCATCAACAAGCGCATCAGAATCAGCAAGCACATCAGCTTCTGAATCGGCATCAACAAGTGCATCAGAATCAGCAAGCAC
>CAJNCJ010000361.1 GCA_905221235.1 bacterium | reverse complement strand
TGTGCTTGCTGATTCTGATGCACTTGTTGATGCTGATTCAGAAGCGCTTGTGCTTGCTGATTCTGATGCACTTGTTGATGC
>CAJNCJ010000360.1 GCA_905221235.1 bacterium | reverse complement strand
GTTATGACTTGACGGTATACATGCGTTGTATTGCCTTTTTCGTCTTTCTTAGTTTCTTTGAAGATGTACTCTGGAATGTCTT
>CAJNCJ010000359.1 GCA_905221235.1 bacterium | reverse complement strand
CAGCTATCACAGCTATCACAGCTATCACAGCTATCACAGCTATCACAGCTATCACAGCTATCACAGCTATCACAGCTATCAC
>CAJNCJ010000358.1 GCA_905221235.1 bacterium | reverse complement strand
TCTGAGTCAGCATCAACAAGTGCGTCAGAATCAGCGTCAACAAGCGCATCTGAGTCAGCATCAACAAGTGCATCAGAATCAGC
>CAJNCJ010000357.1 GCA_905221235.1 bacterium | reverse complement strand
GTTGACGCTGATTCTGATGCACTTGTTGATGCTGACTCAGATGCGCTTGTTGACGCTGATTCTGACGCACTTGTTGATGCTGA
>CAJNCJ010000356.1 GCA_905221235.1 bacterium | reverse complement strand
TCAACAAGTGCGTCAGAATCAGCGTCAACAAGCGCATCTGAGTCAGCATCAACAAGTGCATCAGAATCAGCGTCAACAAGTGC
>CAJNCJ010000355.1 GCA_905221235.1 bacterium | reverse complement strand
AGTGCGTCAGAATCAGCAAGCACAAGCGCATCTGAATCAGCGTCAACAAGTGCGTCAGAGTCAGCATCAACAAGTGCTTCTGA
>CAJNCJ010000354.1 GCA_905221235.1 bacterium | reverse complement strand
GAAGCTGATGTGCTTGCTGATTCTGATGCGCTTGTTGATGCCGATTCAGAAGCTGATGTGCTTGCTGATTCTGATGCTGATGT
>CAJNCJ010000353.1 GCA_905221235.1 bacterium | reverse complement strand
TCAGAATCAGCAAGCACATCAGCTTCTGAATCGGCATCAACAAGTGCATCAGAATCAGCAAGCACATCAGCTTCTGAATCAGC
>CAJNCJ010000352.1 GCA_905221235.1 bacterium | reverse complement strand
GATGCGCTTGTTGACGCTGATTCTGATGCACTTGTTGATGCCGATTCAGAAGCTGATGTGCTTGCTGATTCTGATGCACTTGT
>CAJNCJ010000351.1 GCA_905221235.1 bacterium | reverse complement strand
TTGCTTGATTGCTTGATTGCTTGATTGCTTGATTGCTTGATTGCTTGATTGCTTGATTGCTTGATTGCTTGATTGCTTGATTGCT
>CAJNCJ010000350.1 GCA_905221235.1 bacterium | reverse complement strand
GAAATCAGCCCTTCAGACAAAGGAACGAAGGATAAGAAAGACATTCCAGAGTACATCTTCAAAGAAACTAAGAAAGACGAAAAAG
>CAJNCJ010000349.1 GCA_905221235.1 bacterium | reverse complement strand
TACATAAATACATAAATACATAAATACATAAATACATAAATACATAAATACATAAATACATAAATACATAAATACATAAATACAT
>CAJNCJ010000348.1 GCA_905221235.1 bacterium | reverse complement strand
AATGGTCCAATCACTGTTGAAATCGGTCAAGATGGTAAAGGTAAAGTACCAAATGACAAACTTCCTAAGAAAGATGTTCCAGGAACAG
>CAJNCJ010000347.1 GCA_905221235.1 bacterium | reverse complement strand
GCTGATTCTGACGCACTTGTTGATGCTGACTCAGATGCGCTTGTGCTTGCTGATTCTGATGCACTTGTTGATGCTGATTCTGATGCACT
>CAJNCJ010000346.1 GCA_905221235.1 bacterium | reverse complement strand
GCAAGCACATCGGCTTCTGAATCAGCATCAACAAGTGCATCAGAATCAGCAAGCACAAGCGCATCTGAGTCAGCAAGTACATCAGCATC
>CAJNCJ010000345.1 GCA_905221235.1 bacterium | reverse complement strand
GCGCTTGTGCTTGCTGATTCTGATGCACTTGTTGATGCTGACTCAGATGCGCTTGTTGACGCTGATTCTGATGCGCTTGTGCTTGCTGA
>CAJNCJ010000344.1 GCA_905221235.1 bacterium | reverse complement strand
GATTCTGATGCACTTGTTGATGCCGATTCAGAAGCTGATGTGCTTGCTGATTCTGATGCGCTTGTTGATGCTGACTCAGATGCGCTTGT
>CAJNCJ010000343.1 GCA_905221235.1 bacterium | reverse complement strand
TCAGCGTCAACCAGTGCGAGTCAATCAGCAAGCACCAGCGCCTCTGAATCAGCGTCAACCAGTGCGAGCCAGTCAGCAAGCACATCAGC
>CAJNCJ010000342.1 GCA_905221235.1 bacterium | reverse complement strand
CTGTCTTATCTGCTGGTTTAACGATGTCGTTACCTGCATTTGGTTTAGTTGCAGCTTCTGGATCTTTCGTCAAGTCTGCTGCTGGAATTAC
>CAJNCJ010000341.1 GCA_905221235.1 bacterium | reverse complement strand
GATTCAGAAGCTGATGTGCTTGCTGATTCTGATGCACTTGTTGATGCTGATTCAGAAGCGCTTGTGCTTGCTGATTCTGATGCACTTGTTG
>CAJNCJ010000340.1 GCA_905221235.1 bacterium | reverse complement strand
CTTGTTGATGCCGATTCAGAAGCTGATGTGCTTGCTGATTCTGATGCGCTTGTTGATGCCGATTCAGAAGCTGATGTGCTTGCTGATTCTGA
>CAJNCJ010000339.1 GCA_905221235.1 bacterium | reverse complement strand
ACATCTTTCTTAGGAAGTTTGTCATTTGGTACTTTACCTTTACCATCTTGACCGATTTCAACAGTGATTGGACCATTTTCACCTGGGATTTC
>CAJNCJ010000338.1 GCA_905221235.1 bacterium | reverse complement strand
GCTAAATTAACAGACGCTGAGAAGAAAGCGATCGAAGATAAAGTTAAAGCTGTAAATCCAGATGCAACAGTAGTTGTGGATGATAAAGGAAA
>CAJNCJ010000337.1 GCA_905221235.1 bacterium | reverse complement strand
ACATCAGCTTCTGAATCGGCATCAACAAGCGCATCAGAATCAGCAAGCACATCAGCTTCTGAATCGGCATCAACAAGTGCATCAGAATCAGC
>CAJNCJ010000336.1 GCA_905221235.1 bacterium | reverse complement strand
GGTTTAAAAAACAAAGGTTTAAAAAACAAAGGTTTAAAAAACAAAGGTTTAAAAAACAAAGGTTTAAAAAACAAAGGTTTAAAAAACAAAGG
>CAJNCJ010000335.1 GCA_905221235.1 bacterium | reverse complement strand
GCTAAATTAACAGACGCTGAGAAGAAAGCGATCGAAGATAAAGTTAAAGCTGTAAATCCAGATGCAACAGTAGTTGTAGATGATAAAGGAAA
>CAJNCJ010000334.1 GCA_905221235.1 bacterium | reverse complement strand
TGAAGGTCGAACTGTCACTACTACGACAACGTACAAAGTAGATCCTAAGACAGGAACGGTCACTCCTACAGAGACTACAACGTATGGCCCAAC
>CAJNCJ010000333.1 GCA_905221235.1 bacterium | reverse complement strand
TCAGATGCGCTTGTGCTTGCTGATTCTGATGCACTTGTTGATGCTGACTCAGATGCGCTTGTTGACGCTGATTCTGACGCACTTGTTGATGCTGA
>CAJNCJ010000332.1 GCA_905221235.1 bacterium | reverse complement strand
TCAACAAGTGCATCAGAGTCAGCAAGCACATCGGCTTCTGAATCAGCATCAACAAGTGCATCAGAATCAGCAAGCACAAGCGCTTCTGAGTCAGCAAG
>CAJNCJ010000331.1 GCA_905221235.1 bacterium | reverse complement strand
ATCGTCAATGGCTTTCTTAGCTGCTGGTTTAGATTTAGCTTCTGGATTTACTGCTGCAACTTCATCTACACCTGATTTCTTAGCTGCGTCTACTGCTG
>CAJNCJ010000330.1 GCA_905221235.1 bacterium | reverse complement strand
GTCTCAACTGTTGGCGCTTTGGTTGGGCCATACGTTGTAGTCTCTGTAGGAGTGACCGTTCCTGTCTTAGGATCTACTTTGTACGTTGTCGTAGTAGT
>CAJNCJ010000329.1 GCA_905221235.1 bacterium | reverse complement strand
GGATCTGAATCTTTGTCACGACTTGTGTCACCTTCGTAACGGACTGGAGATGGGACAGGTCTTGTCTCAACTGTTGGCGCTTTGGTTGGGCCATACGTT
>CAJNCJ010000328.1 GCA_905221235.1 bacterium | reverse complement strand
AGTCTCTGTAGGAGTGACCGTTCCTGTCTTAGGATCTACTTTGTACGTTGTCGTAGTAGTGACAGTTCGACCTTCAGAATCTGTAGTTGTTTCAACTTT
>CAJNCJ010000327.1 GCA_905221235.1 bacterium | reverse complement strand
ACATCAGCTTCTGAATCGGCATCAACAAGCGCATCAGAATCAGCAAGCACATCAGCTTCTGAATCGGCATCAACAAGCGCATCAGAATCAGCAAGCACA
>CAJNCJ010000326.1 GCA_905221235.1 bacterium | reverse complement strand
GCGATTACTCCAACAGTAGGTGATCCAGTTCGTACGAAACAACCAACAGACACAGTTATCAAAGTAGGAACAAAACCGAAAGTTGAAACAACTACAGAT
>CAJNCJ010000325.1 GCA_905221235.1 bacterium | reverse complement strand
GCTGCTTCTTTAGCTTTAAGAGCATCGTCAATGGCTTTCTTAGCTGCTGGTTTAGATTTAGCTTCTGGATTTACTGCTGCAACTTCATCTACACCTGATT
>CAJNCJ010000324.1 GCA_905221235.1 bacterium | reverse complement strand
TCAACAAGCGCATCTGAGTCAGCATCAACAAGTGCATCAGAGTCAGCAAGCACATCGGCTTCTGAATCAGCATCAACAAGTGCATCAGAATCAGCAAGCAC
>CAJNCJ010000323.1 GCA_905221235.1 bacterium | reverse complement strand
CTTGTTGATGCTGACTCTGACGCACTTGTTGACGCTGATTCAGATGCGCTTGTGCTTGCTGATTCTGACGCACTTGTTGATGCTGACTCAGATGCGCTTGT
>CAJNCJ010000322.1 GCA_905221235.1 bacterium | reverse complement strand
TCAGAAGCTGATGTGCTTGCTGATTCTGATGCGCTTGTTGATGCCGATTCAGAAGCTGATGTGCTTGCTGATTCTGATGCACTTGTTGATGCTGACTCAGATGCGCTTGT
>CAJNCJ010000321.1 GCA_905221235.1 bacterium | reverse complement strand
TCAGAATCAGCAAGCACATCAGCTTCTGAATCGGCATCAACAAGTGCATCAGAATCAGCAAGCACATCAGCTTCTGAGTCAGCATCAACAAGTGCATCAGAATCAGCGTC
>CAJNCJ010000320.1 GCA_905221235.1 bacterium | reverse complement strand
TCGGCATCAACAAGTGCATCAGAATCAGCGTCAACAAGCGCATCTGAGTCAGCATCAACAAGTGCGTCAGAATCAGCAAGCACAAGCGCATCTGAATCAGCGTCAACAAG
>CAJNCJ010000319.1 GCA_905221235.1 bacterium | reverse complement strand
GCTGATTCTGACGCACTTGTTGATGCTGACTCAGATGCGCTTGTTGACGCTGATTCTGACGCAGTTGTTGATGCCGATTCAGAAGCTGATGTGCTTGCTGATTCTGATGC
>CAJNCJ010000318.1 GCA_905221235.1 bacterium | reverse complement strand
GTTGATGCTGATTCAGAAGCCGATGTGCTTGCTGACTCTGATGCACTTGTTGATGCTGACTCAGATGCGCTTGTTGACGCTGATTCTGACGCACTTGTTGATGCTGACTC
>CAJNCJ010000317.1 GCA_905221235.1 bacterium | reverse complement strand
CTGTCTTATCTGCTGGTTTAACGATGTCGTTACCTGCATTTGGTTTAGTTGCAGCTTCTGGATCTTTCGTCAAGTCTGCTGCTGGAATTACGGCTGTCTTACCTTCTGGAGT
>CAJNCJ010000316.1 GCA_905221235.1 bacterium | reverse complement strand
TCTGATGCACTTGTTGATGCTGACTCAGAAGCGCTTGTGCTTGCTGATTCTGATGCACTTGTTGATGCTGACTCAGACGCACTTGTTGATGCTGATTCAGAAGCGCTTGTTG
>CAJNCJ010000315.1 GCA_905221235.1 bacterium | reverse complement strand
TCAGCATCAACAAGTGCATCAGAATCAGCAAGCACAAGCGCATCTGAGTCAGCATCAACAAGTGCTTCAGAGTCAGCAAGCACATCAGCATCTGAATCAGTATCAACAAGTGC
>CAJNCJ010000314.1 GCA_905221235.1 bacterium | reverse complement strand
GTTGATGCTGATTCAGAAGCCGATGTGCTTGCTGACTCTGATGCACTTGTTGATGCTGACTCAGATGCGCTTGTTGATGCCGATTCAGAAGCTGATGTGCTTGCTGATTCAGA
>CAJNCJ010000313.1 GCA_905221235.1 bacterium | reverse complement strand
GCTGATTCTGATGCACTTGTTGATGCTGACTCAGAAGCTGATGTGCTTGCTGATTCTGATGCACTTGTTGATGCTGACTCAGACGCACTTGTTGATGCTGATTCAGAAGCGCTTGTTG
>CAJNCJ010000312.1 GCA_905221235.1 bacterium | reverse complement strand
TTGTGTCACCTTCGTAACGGACTGGAGATGGGACAGGTCTTGTCTCAACTGTTGGCGCTTTGGTTGGGCCATACGTTCTAGTCTCTGTAGGAGTGACCGTTCCTGTCTTAGGATCTAC
>CAJNCJ010000311.1 GCA_905221235.1 bacterium | reverse complement strand
TTGTGTCACCTTCGTAACGGACTGGAGATGGTACTTCTTTGGTCTCAACTGTTGGCGCTTTGGTTGGGCCATACGTTCTAGTCTCTGTAGGAGTGACCGTTCCTGTCTTAGGATCTAC
>CAJNCJ010000310.1 GCA_905221235.1 bacterium | reverse complement strand
TTGTGTCACCTTCGTAACGGACTGGAGATGGTACTTCTTTGGTCTCAACTGTTGGCGCTTTGGTTGGGCCATACGTTGTAGTCTCTGTAGGAGTGACCGTTCCTGTCTTAGGATCTAC
>CAJNCJ010000309.1 GCA_905221235.1 bacterium | reverse complement strand
GTAGATCCTAAGACAGGAACGGTCACTCCTACAGAGACTACAACGTATGGCCCAACCAAAGCGCCAACAGTTGAGACAAGACCTGTCCCATCTCCAGTCCGTTACGAAGGTGACACAA
>CAJNCJ010000308.1 GCA_905221235.1 bacterium | reverse complement strand
GTGCTTGCTGATTCTGACGCACTTGTTGATGCTGACTCTGAAGCACTTGTTGACGCTGATTCTGATGCACTTGTTGATGCTGACTCAGATGCGCTTGTTGACGCTGATTCTGACGCACT
>CAJNCJ010000307.1 GCA_905221235.1 bacterium | reverse complement strand
AGCGCTTCTGAATCAGCATCAACAAGTGCATCTGAATCAGCATCAACAAGCGCTTCTGAATCAGCATCAACAAGTGCGTCTGAGTCAGCATCAACAAGTGCATCAGAATCAGCAAGCACA
>CAJNCJ010000306.1 GCA_905221235.1 bacterium | reverse complement strand
CAAAGAAACTAAGAAAGACGAAAAAGGCAATACAACGCATGTATACCGTCAAGTCATAACAAGTTATGTGAATGAAGAAGGCAAAGAAATTAACCCTTCAGACAAAGGAACGAAGGATAA
>CAJNCJ010000305.1 GCA_905221235.1 bacterium | reverse complement strand
GCTGATGTGCTTGCTGATTCTGATGCACTTGTTGATGCTGATTCAGATGCGCTTGTGCTTGCTGACTCAGAGGCACTTGTTGATGCTGACTCAGAAGCTGATGTACTTGCTGATTCAGAAGC
>CAJNCJ010000304.1 GCA_905221235.1 bacterium | reverse complement strand
CTTGTTGATGCTGACTCAGAAGCTGATGTGCTTGCTGATTCTGATGCACTTGTTGATGCTGATTCAGAAGCGCTTGTTGATGCTGATTCAGATGCACTTGTTGATGCTGATTCAGAAGCGCT
>CAJNCJ010000303.1 GCA_905221235.1 bacterium | reverse complement strand
TGTTTGGTAACCTCAAGGGCAGTTTTATTATCCAGAAGCCTAGCGAAGATAAAGTTACAGAAAGATAAATTGAAGGTGAGTAGTACTTTACCTCCCAACTTCCCCATAACTGTATCCATTTC
>CAJNCJ010000302.1 GCA_905221235.1 bacterium | reverse complement strand
CCAGGAGTTCCTTCTTCTCTAACTGGATCTGAATCTTTGTCACGACTTGTGTCACCTTCGTAACGGACTGGAGATGGTACTTCTTTGGTCTCAACTGTTGGCGCTTTGGTTGGGCCATACGTT
>CAJNCJ010000301.1 GCA_905221235.1 bacterium | reverse complement strand
ATCGCTTTCTTCTCAGCGTCTGTTAATTTAGCTGGGTCTTTAACTGCTGTCTTATCTGCTGGTTTAACGATGTCGTTGCCTGCATTTGGTTTAGTTGCAGCTTCTGGATCTTTAGTCAAGTCTG
>CAJNCJ010000300.1 GCA_905221235.1 bacterium | reverse complement strand
ATCCAGTTCGTACGAAACAACCAACAGACACAGTTATCAAAGTAGGAACAAAACCAAAAGTTGAAACAACTACAGATTCTGAAGGTCGAACTGTCACTACTACGACAACGTACAAAGTAGATCCTAAGACAGG
>CAJNCJ010000299.1 GCA_905221235.1 bacterium | reverse complement strand
CCTGTCTTAGGATCTACTTTGTACGTTGTCGTAGTAGTGACAGTTCGACCTTCAGGATCTGTAGTTGTTTCAACTTTCGGTTTTGTTCCTACTTTGATAACTGTGTCTGTTGGTTGTTTCGTACGAACTGGAT
>CAJNCJ010000298.1 GCA_905221235.1 bacterium | reverse complement strand
CCTGTCTTAGGATCTACTTTGTACGTTGTCGTAGTAGTGACAGTTCGACCTTCAGAATCTGTAGTTGTTTCAACTTTCGGTTTTGTTCCTACTTTGATAACTGTGTCTGTTGGTTGTTTCGTACGAACTGGAT
>CAJNCJ010000297.1 GCA_905221235.1 bacterium | reverse complement strand
GCATCTGAGTCAGCATCAACAAGTGCATCAGAATCAGCGTCAACAAGTGCATCTGAGTCAGCGTCAACAAGTGCATCTGAGTCAGCGTCAACAAGTGCATCAGAATCAGCAAGCACATCAGCATCTGAGTCAGC
>CAJNCJ010000296.1 GCA_905221235.1 bacterium | reverse complement strand
GACGCACTGGTTGATGCTGATTCAGAAGCGCTTGTTGACGCTGATTCTGAGGCACTGGTTGATGCTGACTCAGAAGCGCTTGTGCTTGCTGATTCTGATGCACTTGTTGATGCTGACTCAGAGGCGCTTGTTGA
>CAJNCJ010000295.1 GCA_905221235.1 bacterium | reverse complement strand
TGCTGGTTTAGATTTAGCTTCTGGATTTACTGCTGCAACTTCATCTACACCTGATTTCTTAGCTGCGTCTACTGCTGCATCTGTTGTTGCTGCATCGACTGCTGCTTTAGCTTTATCAGCGGCTGCTTTAGCTTC
>CAJNCJ010000294.1 GCA_905221235.1 bacterium | reverse complement strand
AGTGCGTCAGAATCAGCAAGCACAAGCGCATCTGAATCAGCGTCAACAAGTGCGTCAGAGTCAGCATCAACAAGTGCATCAGAATCAGCAAGCACAAGCGCATCTGAGTCAGCATCAACAAGTGCTTCAGAGTCAGC
>CAJNCJ010000293.1 GCA_905221235.1 bacterium | reverse complement strand
GTTGACGCTGATTCTGATGCACTTGTTGATGCCGATTCAGAAGCTGATGTGCTTGCTGATTCTGATGCACTTGTTGATGCTGATTCAGATGCGCTTGTTGATGCTGACTCAGATGCGCTTGTGCTTGCTGATTCAGA
>CAJNCJ010000292.1 GCA_905221235.1 bacterium | reverse complement strand
GAAGCTGATGTGCTTGCTGATTCTGACGCGCTTGTTGATGCCGATTCAGAAGCTGATGTGCTTGCTGACTCAGATGCGCTTGTGCTTGCTGATTCTGATGCACTTGTTGATGCTGATTCAGAAGCCGATGTGCTTGC
>CAJNCJ010000291.1 GCA_905221235.1 bacterium | reverse complement strand
TGACTAGCTGATGTGCTTGCTGATTGACTTGCACTTGTCGATGCTGACTGACTAGCTGACGTGCTTGCTGATTCTGACGCACTTGTTGATGCTGACTCTGAAGCACTTGTTGACGCTGATTCTGATGCACTTGTTGA
>CAJNCJ010000290.1 GCA_905221235.1 bacterium | reverse complement strand
TCAGCAAGCACAAGCGCATCTGAGTCAGCAAGTACATCAGCTTCTGAGTCAGCAAGCACATCGGCTTCTGAATCAGCGTCAACAAGTGCGTCAGAATCAGCATCAACAAGTGCTTCAGAATCAGCGTCAACAAGCGCTTC
>CAJNCJ010000289.1 GCA_905221235.1 bacterium | reverse complement strand
TCAACAAGTGCATCTGAGTCAGCGTCAACAAGTGCATCAGAATCAGCAAGCACATCAGCATCTGAGTCAGCATCAACCAGTGCTTCAGAGTCAGCATCAACAAGTGCATCAGAATCAGCAAGCACAAGCGCATCTGAATCAGC
>CAJNCJ010000288.1 GCA_905221235.1 bacterium | reverse complement strand
GTTGTAGATGATAAAGGAAATGCGACAGTCACAACTCCAGAAGGTAAGACAGCCGTAATTCCAGCAACAGACTTGACTAAAGATCCAGAAGCTGCAACTAAACCAAATGCAGGCAACGACATCGTTAAACCAGCAGATAAGACA
>CAJNCJ010000287.1 GCA_905221235.1 bacterium | reverse complement strand
AGCGATGAAATCAAGCATGATTAAAACCAGTGGAACTTACCCTGACACGGATTTCCACTGGTTTTTAGGATTTTTATGGTGGAATTAAGTGTGAGACGTTTGAGTTAGAAATGAGGTCTACTATGACAAAACATAAACACCTTA
>CAJNCJ010000286.1 GCA_905221235.1 bacterium | reverse complement strand
GTTGACGCTGATTCTGATGCACTTGTTGATGCTGACTCAGATGCGCTTGTTGACGCTGATTCTGACGCACTTGTTGACGCTGATTCTGATGCACTTGTTGATGCCGATTCAGAAGCTGATGTGCTTGCTGATTCTGATGCACTTGT
>CAJNCJ010000285.1 GCA_905221235.1 bacterium | reverse complement strand
GATTCTGACGCACTTGTTGATGCTGACTCAGAAGCTGATGTGCTTGCTGATTCTGATGCACTTGTTGATGCTGATTCTGACGCACTTGTTGATGCTGACTCAGAAGCTGATGTGCTTGCTGATTCTGATGCACTTGTTGATGCTGA
>CAJNCJ010000284.1 GCA_905221235.1 bacterium | reverse complement strand
CTTGTTGATGCCGATTCAGAAGCTGATGTGCTTGCTGATTCTGATGCACTTGTTGATGCTGACTCAGATGCGCTTGTTGATGCTGACTCTGACGCACTTGTTGACGCTGATTCAGATGCGCTTGTGCTTGCTGATTCTGACGCACTTGT
>CAJNCJ010000283.1 GCA_905221235.1 bacterium | reverse complement strand
GCTGATTCAGAAGCCGATGTGCTTGCTGACTCAGAAGCTGATGTACTTGCTGACTCAGATGCGCTTGTGCTTGCTGATTCTGATGCACTTGTTGATGCTGACTCAGATGCGCTTGTGCTTGCTGATTCTGATGCACTTGTTGATGCTGA
>CAJNCJ010000282.1 GCA_905221235.1 bacterium | reverse complement strand
TCTGATGCGCTTGTTGATGCCGATTCAGAAGCTGATGTGCTTGCTGATTCTGATGCGCTTGTTGATGCTGACTCAGAAGCCGATGTGCTTGCTGATTCTGAGGCGCTTGTTGACGCTGATTCAGAAGCCGATGTGCTTGCTGACTCAGA
>CAJNCJ010000281.1 GCA_905221235.1 bacterium | reverse complement strand
GCTTGGTGAAGAGTGTTCTTGATGTTATAGAGGTGTTTGGTAACCTCAAGAGCAGTTTTATTATCCAGAAGTCTAGCGAAGATAAAGTTACAGAAAGATAAATTGAAGGTAAGTAGGACTTTACCTCCCATTCTCCCCAGAACTGTGTC
>CAJNCJ010000280.1 GCA_905221235.1 bacterium | reverse complement strand
GAATCAGCGTCAACAAGCGCTTCTGAATCAGCATCAACAAGTGCATCAGAATCAGCAAGTACATCGGCTTCTGAATCAGCATCAACAAGTGCATCAGAATCAGCAAGCACATCAGCTTCTGAGTCAGCATCAACAAGTGCGTCAGAATC
>CAJNCJ010000279.1 GCA_905221235.1 bacterium | reverse complement strand
TCTGATGCACTTGTTGATGCTGATTCAGATGCGCTTGTTGATGCTGACTCAGATGCGCTTGTGCTTGCTGATTCAGAAGCACTTGTTGATGCTGACTCTGACGCACTTGTTGACGCTGATTCAGATGCGCTTGTGCTTGCTGATTCTGA
>CAJNCJ010000278.1 GCA_905221235.1 bacterium | reverse complement strand
CTTGTTGATGCCGATTCAGAAGCTGATGTGCTTGCTGATTCTGATGCGCTTGTTGATGCTGACTCAGATGCGCTTGTGCTTGCTG
Organism: bacterium; assembly: GCA_905221235.1. GTDB lineage: Bacteria > Bacillota > Bacilli > Lactobacillales > Streptococcaceae > Streptococcus. Next base: position 67 of record CAJNCJ010000278.1, on the reverse strand, counting down.
ATTCTGATGCACTTGTTGATGCCGATTCAGAAGCTGATGTGCTTGCTGATTCTGATGCGCTTGTTGA
>CAJNCJ010000277.1 GCA_905221235.1 bacterium | reverse complement strand
AGCGCATCTGAGTCAGCATCAACAAGTGCTTCAGAGTCAGCAAGCACATCAGCATCTGAATCAGTATCAACAAGTGCATCAGAATCAGCAAGCACAAGCGCATCTGAATCAGCGTCAACAAGTGCGTCAGAGTCAGCATCAACAAGTGCTTCTGA
>CAJNCJ010000276.1 GCA_905221235.1 bacterium | reverse complement strand
CTTGTTGACGCTGATTCAGATGCGCTTGTGCTTGCTGATTCTGACGCACTTGTTGATGCTGACTCAGATGCGCTTGTGCTTGCTGATTCTGATGCACTTGTTGATGCTGACTCAGAAGCTGATGTGCTTGCTGATTCTGATGCACTTGTTGATGCTGA
>CAJNCJ010000275.1 GCA_905221235.1 bacterium | reverse complement strand
GATTCTGATGCACTTGTTGATGCCGATTCAGAAGCTGATGTGCTTGCTGATTCTGATGCGCTTGTTGATGCTGACTCTGATGCACTTGTTGACGCTGATTCTGATGCACTTGTTGATGCTGACTCAGATGCGCTTGTTGACGCTGATTCTGACGCACT
>CAJNCJ010000274.1 GCA_905221235.1 bacterium | reverse complement strand
GCTGACTGGCTCGCACTGGTTGACGCTGATTCAGAGGCGCTGGTGCTTGCTGATTGACTCGCACTGGTTGACGCTGACTCAGACGCTGATGTGCTTGCTGACTGGCTCGCACTGGTTGACGCTGATTCAGAGGCGCTGGTGCTTGCTGATTGACTCGCACT
>CAJNCJ010000273.1 GCA_905221235.1 bacterium | reverse complement strand
CAGCAAGCACAAGCGCATCTGAATCAGCATCAACAAGTGCATCAGAATCAGCAAGCACATCAGCTTCTGAATCAGCATCAACAAGTGCGTCAGAATCAGCAAGCACAAGCGCATCTGAATCAGCATCAACAAGTGCATCAGAATCAGCAAGCACATCAGCTTCTGA
>CAJNCJ010000272.1 GCA_905221235.1 bacterium | reverse complement strand
GCTGATTCTGATGCGCTTGTTGATGCCGATTCAGAAGCTGATGTGCTTGCTGATTCTGATGCGCTTGTGCTTGCTGACTCAGATGCGCTTGTGCTTGCTGATTCTGATGCGCTTGTTGATGCCGATTCAGAAGCTGATGTGCTTGCTGATTCTGACGCACTTGTTG
>CAJNCJ010000271.1 GCA_905221235.1 bacterium | reverse complement strand
TCAACAAGTGCATCAGAGTCAGCAAGCACATCGGCTTCTGAATCAGCATCAACAAGTGCATCAGAATCAGCAAGCACAAGCGCCTCAGAGTCAGCAAGCACAAGCGCATCAGAATCAGCGTCAACAAGCGCATCTGAGTCAGCATCAACAAGTGCATCAGAATCAGC
>CAJNCJ010000270.1 GCA_905221235.1 bacterium | reverse complement strand
AGACTTGACGAAAGATCCAGAAGCTGCAACTAAACCAAATGCAGGTAACGACATCGTTAAACCAGCAGATAAGACAGTAGTAGCAAATCCAGAAAAACTTACAGATGCTGAGAAGAAAGCGATCGAAGATAAAGTTAAAGCTGTAAATCCAGATGCAACAGTAGTTGT
>CAJNCJ010000269.1 GCA_905221235.1 bacterium | reverse complement strand
CCTTATGGCTATAGAGGAGATATCAAGGTAGAAGCCAAGAGCGGAAATGAAGTAAAGACCTGGTCCACTAAAGTAGTAGATGATGTATATAATGACGGTGGAAAGAGTGGTTACTTCCGTATTGACGAATCAAATGATCAACACACCTACCTTGATGCAAAATGGGAC
>CAJNCJ010000268.1 GCA_905221235.1 bacterium | reverse complement strand
AGCGCATCTGAGTCAGCATCAACAAGTGCTTCAGAGTCAGCAAGCACATCAGCATCTGAATCAGTATCAACAAGTGCATCAGAATCAGCAAGCACAAGCGCATCTGAGTCAGCATCAACAAGTGCGTCAGAATCAGCAAGCACAAGCGCATCTGAATCAGCGTCAACAAG
>CAJNCJ010000267.1 GCA_905221235.1 bacterium | reverse complement strand
GATTCTGACGCACTTGTTGATGCTGACTCAGAAGCTGATGTGCTTGCTGATTCTGATGCACTTGTTGATGCTGATTCTGACGCACTTGTTGATGCTGATTCTGACGCACTTGTTGATGCTGACTCAGAAGCTGATGTGCTTGCTGATTCTGATGCACTTGTTGATGCTGA
>CAJNCJ010000266.1 GCA_905221235.1 bacterium | reverse complement strand
AGGCTCGGTAGCTCAGTTGGTAGAGCAATGGATTGAAGCTCCATGTGTCGGCGGTTCGATTCCGTCTCGCGCCATTTTTATTAATAGTATTTATGCGGGTGTAGTTTAGTGGTAAAACTACAGCCTTCCAAGCTGTTGTCGCGAGTTCGATTCTCGTCACCCGCTTTGAAC
>CAJNCJ010000265.1 GCA_905221235.1 bacterium | reverse complement strand
TCAGAATCAGCGTCAACAAGCGCATCTGAGTCAGCATCAACAAGTGCATCAGAATCAGCAAGCACAAGCGCATCTGAGTCAGCATCAACAAGCGCATCTGAATCAGCAAGCACATCAGCTTCTGAATCGGCATCAACAAGCGCATCTGAGTCAGCATCAACAAGTGCATCAGA
>CAJNCJ010000264.1 GCA_905221235.1 bacterium | reverse complement strand
GCAAGCACATCGGCTTCTGAATCAGCATCAACAAGTGCATCAGAATCAGCAAGCACAAGCGCTTCTGAGTCAGCAAGCACATCAGCTTCTGAATCGGCATCAACAAGTGCATCAGAATCAGCAAGCACAAGCGCTTCTGAATCAGCATCAACAAGTGCATCAGAATCAGCAAG
>CAJNCJ010000263.1 GCA_905221235.1 bacterium | reverse complement strand
GATGCACTTGTTGACGCTGACTCAGATGCACTTGTTGACGCTGATTCTGATGCACTTGTTGATGCTGACTCAGATGCGCTTGTTGACGCTGATTCAGACGCTGATGTGCTTGCTGACTGGCTCGCACTGGTTGACGCTGATTCAGAGGCGCTGGTGCTTGCTGATTGACTCGCACT
>CAJNCJ010000262.1 GCA_905221235.1 bacterium | reverse complement strand
ACGAAAAAGTAATCTACCTTCCATCTCTAAAGAAGCAAAAAAAGGTCGCTCCTATGAGGATTTCCAAAACTATTTAGTCCTTAATCAACTAGACTCTTGGCTGGAAATGGATACAGTTATGGGGAAGTTGGGAGGTAAAGTACTACTCACCTTCAATTTATCTTTCTGTAACTTTATCTT
>CAJNCJ010000261.1 GCA_905221235.1 bacterium | reverse complement strand
GAGTCAGCAAGCACATCAGCTTCTGAATCGGCATCAACAAGCGCGTCAGAATCAGCAAGCACATCAGCTTCTGAATCGGCATCAACAAGTGCGTCAGAATCAGCGTCAACAAGTGCATCAGAATCAGCAAGCACATCAGCTTCTGAATCGGCATCAACAAGTGCATCAGAATCAGCGTCAAC
>CAJNCJ010000260.1 GCA_905221235.1 bacterium | reverse complement strand
ATCTTCTTATAGCCACAATTTTGTCTTCTTTTAGGGCATCCATTACAGACAAAGGGAGCCTTATCGAGTAAAGGGCAAGGAAGGCTATCGCATGTAGACTCTCGGATTTGTCTGTTTCGTTTGACTTCTTTGGAAACAGTAGTCGGATCTTTTAGAATGGATTGCCCAATAGCTTTGAAGGTTT
>CAJNCJ010000259.1 GCA_905221235.1 bacterium | reverse complement strand
AGCGCATCAGAATCAGCGTCAACAAGCGCATCTGAGTCAGCATCAACAAGTGCATCAGAATCAGCAAGCACAAGCGCCTCAGAGTCAGCATCAACAAGCGCATCTGAATCAGCAAGCACATCGGCTTCTGAATCAGCATCAACAAGTGCATCAGAATCAGCAAGCACAAGCGCATCTGAGTCAGC
>CAJNCJ010000258.1 GCA_905221235.1 bacterium | reverse complement strand
GTTGATGCTGATTCAGAAGCCGATGTGCTTGCTGACTCTGATGCACTTGTTGATGCTGACTCAGATGCGCTTGTTGATGCCGATTCAGAAGCTGATGTGCTTGCTGACTCAGATGCTGATGTACTTGCTGACTCAGATGCGCTTGTGCTTGCTGATTCTGATGCACTTGTTGATGCTGATTCAGAAGC
>CAJNCJ010000257.1 GCA_905221235.1 bacterium | reverse complement strand
TCAGCAAGCACATCAGCTTCTGAATCGGCATCAACAAGTGCATCAGAATCAGCAAGCACATCAGCTTCTGAATCAGCGTCAACAAGTGCGTCAGAATCAGCATCAACAAGTGCATCAGAATCAGCAAGCACAAGCGCATCTGAGTCAGCAAGTACATCAGCTTCTGAGTCAGCAAGCACATCGGCTTCTGAATCAGC
>CAJNCJ010000256.1 GCA_905221235.1 bacterium | reverse complement strand
TCAGAATCAGCGTCAACAAGCGCATCTGAGTCAGCATCAACAAGTGCGTCAGAATCAGCGTCAACAAGCGCATCTGAGTCAGCATCAACAAGTGCCTCAGAGTCAGCAAGCACATCGGCTTCTGAATCAGCAAGCACATCAGCTTCTGAATCGGCATCAACAAGCGCATCTGAGTCAGCATCAACAAGTGCATCAGA
>CAJNCJ010000255.1 GCA_905221235.1 bacterium | reverse complement strand
TCAGAATCAGCGTCAACAAGCGCATCTGAGTCAGCATCAACAAGTGCGTCAGAATCAGCGTCAACAAGCGCATCTGAATCAGCATCAACAAGTGCATCAGAATCAGCAAGCACAAGCGCATCTGAATCAGCATCAACAAGTGCATCAGAATCAGCAAGCACATCAGCTTCTGAGTCAGCATCAACAAGTGCGTCAGAATC
>CAJNCJ010000254.1 GCA_905221235.1 bacterium | reverse complement strand
AGCGCATCTGAGTCAGCATCAACAAGTGCTTCAGAGTCAGCAAGCACATCAGCATCTGAATCAGTATCAACAAGTGCGTCAGAATCAGCGTCAACAAGCGCTTCTGAATCAGCGTCAACAAGCGCATCAGAATCAGCAAGCACATCAGCTTCTGAATCGGCATCAACAAGTGCATCAGAATCAGCAAGCACATCAGCTTCTGA
>CAJNCJ010000253.1 GCA_905221235.1 bacterium | reverse complement strand
GACTCTGATGCACTTGTTGATGCTGACTCAGATGCGCTTGTTGACGCTGATTCTGACGCACTTGTTGATGCTGACTCTGAGGCGCTTGTTGACGCTGATTCTGACGCACTTGTTGATGCTGACTCTGAGGCGCTTGTTGACGCTGATTCTGATGCACTTGTTGATGCCGATTCAGAAGCTGATGTGCTTGCTGATTCTGATGCACT
>CAJNCJ010000252.1 GCA_905221235.1 bacterium | reverse complement strand
GCTTCTGAATCAGCGTCAACAAGTGCGTCAGAATCAGCATCAACAAGTGCTTCAGAATCAGCGTCAACAAGCGCTTCTGAATCAGCATCAACAAGTGCATCAGAATCAGCAAGTACATCGGCTTCTGAATCAGCATCAACAAGTGCATCAGAATCAGCAAGCACATCAGCTTCTGAGTCAGCATCAACAAGTGCGTCAGAATCAGC
>CAJNCJ010000251.1 GCA_905221235.1 bacterium | reverse complement strand
AGTGCCTCTGAGTCAGCAAGCACAAGCGCATCTGAATCAGCATCAACAAGTGCATCAGAATCAGCAAGCACATCAGCTTCTGAATCAGCAAGTACATCAGCTTCTGAGTCAGCATCAACAAGTGCCTCTGAGTCAGCAAGCACAAGCGCATCTGAATCAGCATCAACAAGTGCATCAGAATCAGCAAGCACATCAGCTTCTGAATCAGCA
>CAJNCJ010000250.1 GCA_905221235.1 bacterium | reverse complement strand
TTAATTCCACCATAAAAATCCGTTTTAGACTAATTTCCACTTTGGTTGGGCAAGTGGAAGTTACTTTGAGAAGTTACGGACTTGAAAAAAATGAAAAAAATTAGAAAAAAGTTATTGACAAAAAATAAAAAGGCTGTATAATAGTAAGAGTTGAAAGTAACAACTCTGGTCCGTTGGTCAAGGGGTTAAGACACCGCCTTTTCACGGCGGTA
>CAJNCJ010000249.1 GCA_905221235.1 bacterium | reverse complement strand
TGACTGACTAGCTGATGTGCTTGCTGATTGACTTGCACTTGTCGATGCTGACTGACTAGCTGACGTGCTTGCTGATTGGCTTGCACTTGTCGATGCTGACTGACTTGCACTTGTTCTCGCCGACTCAGAAGCCGATGTGCTTGCTGATTGGCTTGCGCTTGTCGATGCTGATTCTGATGCAGATCGAGAAGCTTGTTCAGACTTATAATCAGAATCCGA
>CAJNCJ010000248.1 GCA_905221235.1 bacterium | reverse complement strand
TCGGCATCAACAAGTGCATCAGAATCAGCGTCAACAAGCGCATCTGAGTCAGCATCAACAAGTGCGTCAGAATCAGCATCAACAAGTGCGTCAGAATCAGCGTCAACAAGCGCATCAGAGTCAGCATCAACAAGTGCCTCAGAGTCAGCAAGCACATCGGCTTCTGAATCAGCATCAACAAGTGCATCAGAATCAGCAAGCACAAGCGCATCTGAGTCAGC
>CAJNCJ010000247.1 GCA_905221235.1 bacterium | reverse complement strand
CTCCCTTTCTGGTCAGAGCGATTAGGGTCACAAAAGAAGAGTTTACTCTCTCCTCGCACATCCATTTCGATATCATCAACCCTGGCAAACTCTCCACCATTATCTGTCAGGATGACAGGAAAAAGTTGGAAGAAATCTTTGTCAGCTTGGTGAAGAGTGTTCTTGATGTTATAGAGGTGTTTGGTAACCTCAAGAGCAGTTTTATTATCCAGAAGTCTAGC
>CAJNCJ010000246.1 GCA_905221235.1 bacterium | reverse complement strand
GCTGTTGTGACTGATAAAGGGAAACCAGAAGTTCAACCAGCGTTACCAGAAGCTGTTGTAACTGACAAAGGCGAACCCGCAGTTCAACCAGCATTACCAGAAGCTGTTGTGACAGAGAAAGGCGAACCCGCAGTTCAGCCAGCATTACCAGAAGCTGTTGTGACTGATAAAGGGAAACCAGAAGTTCAACCAGCGTTACCAGAAGCTGTTGTAACTGACAA
>CAJNCJ010000245.1 GCA_905221235.1 bacterium | reverse complement strand
TCAGCAAGCACATCAGCTTCTGAATCGGCATCAACAAGTGCATCAGAATCAGCAAGCACATCAGCTTCTGAATCAGCGTCAACAAGCGCTTCTGAATCAGCATCAACAAGTGCATCAGAATCAGCAAGAACATCGGCTTCTGAATCAGCATCAACAAGTGCATCAGAATCAGCAAGCACATCAGCTTCTGAGTCAGCATCAACAAGTGCGTCAGAATCAGC
>CAJNCJ010000244.1 GCA_905221235.1 bacterium | reverse complement strand
CTGATTGCTCCGATGGTTTATCAAAATACGATGATCGGAGTCTTTTTTGAAGCGTGGTTTCAGCAATGCCTACTGCCCGCATTGACTCAAAAATCGGTGATTATTTTAGATAATGCGCGATTTCACCGTATGGGTGTCTTACGGGAAATGGCGGAAAAATTGGGACATAAGGTATTGCCTCTTGCACCTTATTCACCTGAGCTCAACCCGATTGAGAAAGTGTGGGCG
>CAJNCJ010000243.1 GCA_905221235.1 bacterium | reverse complement strand
TTCTTGGTTGTCTTTAGCCTCAAGCCATTCACACGTTATCGTATGTTCAAATAAATAGTCCATCGCTTGAAATAAATCCCAATCACCCGTTTTTTTGAAATGCTCAATCCAATCCGCCACAAACTGCGGGATTGCGACTTTCTCACGTTCAATTGATTTGTAAATGAATCTCTCGTCTATGCTCACGATTTCTCCACTAGCGACTTGAATTTTCTTTTCCCTAGCCCC
>CAJNCJ010000242.1 GCA_905221235.1 bacterium | reverse complement strand
TCTTGCCCGTTAGATTGAGCAGAGTAGGCTGTCCGATCGATGGCAAAGTTCAAGGCCTGACGGAAATTTTTATTTAAAATCGCTGTTTGAGTTGATTTCTTTTGCTGGTCTGAGGTTTTTGCAGTATGGTTATAGGCTTTTCGGTTAACGTTAAAGTTGAAGTACCAAGAAGTCTTGTCTTGCAAGCTATAAACGATATTGTCTTGGTATTTTTCTTTTGTCTTGGCA
>CAJNCJ010000241.1 GCA_905221235.1 bacterium | reverse complement strand
AAGACATTAACATCGCTTCAGCTAAACCTAGCCTAAAAGAGCGAAAAAATATCAAGCATTACGCCTTAGATCACCTTAACATTGATGAAAAAAATAACGCCCCCCTTTTTAAAACCCTTTTAGAGAACGCCATGAGAGCGTCTTCTAAAGAAATTTTACTCATTGTGGGAGGGAGCAGTTTTTACCTAAAATCCATTTTAGAAGGTTTGAGCGATACGCCAAAAATTA
>CAJNCJ010000240.1 GCA_905221235.1 bacterium | reverse complement strand
CTTTATTAAACACTATTTTACGACCCATGGCAAGAGCTTTTGCCTATGTGGAGAGATTTGGAGTCTATGTGGTATTTGCTTTTTCTGGTAACATCTGAAATATGGTATAATAGCACTAATCAATTTCTAGGAAAATAGATACAGAAAGGGGCTGAAAGATGTCTCATATTATTGAATTGCCAGAGGTGCTGGCAAACCAGATAGCGGCAGGAGAGGTCATTGAACGTCC
>CAJNCJ010000239.1 GCA_905221235.1 bacterium | reverse complement strand
AAACTTGAGGTGGGAACAGTTCACATCAATAATAAAACACAACGAGGACCAGATAACTTCCCATTTCTTGGTGTAAAAGGATCCGGTGCAGGGGTTCAAGGTATCAGATATAGTATAGAAGCCATGACAAATGTTAAATCTATTGTTTTTGATATGAAATAACCTTAAAAATCAGGACAAAATTCCTGATTTTATTTTCAATATAAATTTACTATAAAAAAGGAATACG
>CAJNCJ010000238.1 GCA_905221235.1 bacterium | reverse complement strand
ATTAAGATTGGATTGCTGCTCTGGGTTGATTTGGTAGTTGTATTGGCCCGCTGCCGGAGCGTTTTTATCGTGAGGTAGCGTAACAATGTCTTTTGTATTGACTTGGTTATAGGGAAGTTTAGAAATCTCTTCGCTCAAATTCTTAGCGTTGTTATAGGCGCTCACGATTTCTGTTTGATTGGATTTTAGGTTATAAACATCTTTAGCCACACTTAAAGCCGAATCAATCC
>CAJNCJ010000237.1 GCA_905221235.1 bacterium | reverse complement strand
CAACAGCAAGCTTGGGTGAAGAAACTTCCATACGAAGACTATCTGTTTGCTTCACAGGTTGCAAAGGTAGTTGCTCTTTTGAAACTGTAAACTGCTCTAAAATCTTATTTTCCTTTTTCGAAAAGTATTCCTCAATGAGCTCCACATCAATATTTCCAACTAAAAATAAAGACATGTTGACAGATTTGTAAAAGTCTGTAAAGTTCTCTTTTAAATTTGAAACTTGAATC
>CAJNCJ010000236.1 GCA_905221235.1 bacterium | reverse complement strand
CATCCAAAAGGGTTATCTGCACATCCGGACGGCACACCGCCGCCGGAATGCCGGGCTGACCGCCGCCCGAACCGACATCCAGCATCGTTTGCACACCCTCGATATGGGGCAGCAGCGTCAGGCTGTCCAAAAGATGATGGACAATCATTTTTTCCTCGTCGCGCAGGGCGGTCAGATTGTAGGTTTTGTTCCACTTTTTCAACAAATCCACATAGGCCAAAAGCCTGTCC
>CAJNCJ010000235.1 GCA_905221235.1 bacterium | reverse complement strand
GAATGACGAAAAGTGGTGGGAATGACGGTTCAGTTGCTACGGTTACTGTCAGGTTTCGGTTATGTTGGAATTTCGGGAAACTTATGAATCGTCATTCCCGCGCAGGCGGGAATCTAGTCTGTTCGGTACGGAAACTTATCGGATAAAACGGTTTCTTCAGATTTTACGTTCTGGATTCCCACTTTCGTGGGAATGACGGGATGTAGGTTCGTAGGAATGACGTGGTGCAGGT
>CAJNCJ010000234.1 GCA_905221235.1 bacterium | reverse complement strand
AAAGTAGCGGTTTGAGTATTCGGTACTGTAACCGTATAAACCTTACCATTTCGCTTCAAAAGACCGAATACGGCGACTTTACCGGCAGCACCGCGACCGCGTTTGCCTTTGCGTTGTCCGCCAAAATAACTTTCATCTGCTTCTACTTCGCCATCAAACATTTCCAAATGCGGACTGTTTTGATAAATAAGTAATCGTAACCGATGAAAATAATAGGCTGCGGTATTTTTAT
>CAJNCJ010000233.1 GCA_905221235.1 bacterium | reverse complement strand
TCACTATCAACGCTCGAGACAATGCATCTGGTGTTCTTTCAGGTATTAAGAGCTGGATTGATAGCGTTACTGGTAATTTCTTTACGAATATCTTTGCGAGCAAGCATGCCCACGGGACCAACTATCACCCTGGTGGGCTTGCTATCGTCAACGACCAAAGAAATAGTAACTACAAGGAAATGGTTACTCTGCCGAATGGTCGGAGTTTCATCCCTCAAGGTAGAGATGTCCT
>CAJNCJ010000232.1 GCA_905221235.1 bacterium | reverse complement strand
AGCGCGAGCCAGTCAGCAAGTACATCAGCTTCTGAATCAGCGTCAACAAGCGCGAGCCAGTCAGCAAGTACATCAGCCTCTGAATCAGCGTCAACCAGTGCGAGCCAGTCAGCAAGTACATCAGCCTCTGAATCAGCGTCAACAAGCGCATCTGAGTCAGCGTCAACAAGTGCATCAGAATCAGCAAGCACATCAGCTTCTGAATCGGCATCAACAAGTGCATCAGAATCAGC
>CAJNCJ010000231.1 GCA_905221235.1 bacterium | reverse complement strand
GCCATCTGCTATTGCAAATTATCTAGTTTATGTAGTATTAGCTCTGTATGGTTCTTTTTTATTTAAGGATAGATTAATCCAACAATGGAATGAGATTAGAAAAACTAAGAGAAAATTCTTCTTTGGCGTCTTAATAGGATGGCTATTTCTCATTCTGATGACGGTTGCCTTTGAATTTTTATCAGAGATGTTGAGGCAGTTTTTTGGGCTAGTCGGACAAGGTCTAAACCAGT
>CAJNCJ010000230.1 GCA_905221235.1 bacterium | reverse complement strand
AGAGCTGTTGATACAATTGGTATTGGTAAATGGGCTTGTAATGCACTTGGGCTAAAATGCCAAGCTTGTGCAGATTTTCTAAAATGGATCTTTTAAATGTAAAAAATTTTTGGCGCATTAAAATAGGATAAAGGTGGTTAGAGCTTTGATGTTTTAACAAGGGGTGTAGGGGGGTGAAATAAGGGTTATCTTTAAAAATCCTGTCATAGGTTAGAGCGGCTTCTTCTCTTTTT
>CAJNCJ010000229.1 GCA_905221235.1 bacterium | reverse complement strand
TCATTACCATTAGTATGCTGAACTAGATCAGGAGCTTTAGCAGTGACCTTGTATAGTGTTTTTCCATCGACAGTAACTTCTTCGATTTTATCCACAGCAAGACGGGTCACCTTATTATCATGCGTAGCGATTTTTAGATAGTATGGTTTTACATCAGTTGGAACAGAAGTTAAGAAGCTACTATCCGTTTCAACACCATCTGTATCAACACTTATTAAGCTTGTTTCTTTAATA
>CAJNCJ010000228.1 GCA_905221235.1 bacterium | reverse complement strand
TGTGCGTTGTGTTCTTGGAGAAGTGGCTTATGGAGAAAAGAGATATAGAGAAGCGATCAAGTATTACAAAGAGAGCGCTCTTTTAAATAAAAAAGCGTCTTACATGCCTGTGCTTTTGTGGCATACGGCATGGTCGTTTAAAAAAATCAAAGACGATCAAAACTATTATAAATTTTTAAACACTTTGCAGCACTTGTATCCTTCAAGCGAACAAGCTAAAATGGCACAAAAAATCT
>CAJNCJ010000227.1 GCA_905221235.1 bacterium | reverse complement strand
CTGCTATATAAACAAACTATAGCTAGTTAGAGAAAAACTATAATTGAAAACTATATCTTCATACAGTATAATAAAAGGAAGAGAAGTTTGAAAGATTGTGCTTTCAAGCAGATAAAGCCATTCCCGAAATAGATGACTGTTAGGAGGGTATTATGCCGATTCGGATTGAAAAAAAATTACCTGCTGTTGAGATTTTAAGGACAGAAAATATCTTTGTCATGGATGATCAACGGGCT
>CAJNCJ010000226.1 GCA_905221235.1 bacterium | reverse complement strand
AGTGGGCGCATCGATATGCATGAGGGCAAAAGCAATCATAATTTGCACCATCATCGGTGTTCCTCGGAAAATCCATACATAAACATTTGCAAACCAGACAAGAGGTTTAAAACGTGAACGTTGAGCAAAGGCTAATAAGACACCTAGAATGGTACCGAAAAAGACCACCAGAATTGAAATCACTACCGTGATAAGAGCACCATAATTAAAATAAGGTAAATACTTTGGTAAAAAGG
>CAJNCJ010000225.1 GCA_905221235.1 bacterium | reverse complement strand
TGTCTTATCTGCTGGTTTAACGATGTCGTTGCCTGCATTTGGTTTAGTTGCAGCTTCTGGATCTTTAGTCAAGTCTGCTGCTGGAATTACTGCTGTCTTACCTTCTGGGGTTGTAACTGTCGCATTTCCTTTATCATCTACAACTACTGTTGCATCTGGGTTTACAGCTTTAACTTTATCTTCGATTGCTTTCTTCTCTTCTGGAGTTAAGTTAGCTGGATCTTTAACTGCTGTCTT
>CAJNCJ010000224.1 GCA_905221235.1 bacterium | reverse complement strand
GTAGAAATATAGGGGTGCGTTTTAGCGTCAATGTTAGGGTTGATTCTAATGGAAATCCTAGCCTTTATCCCTAAAGATTGGGCGATTGTTTCAATCGTTGTTAATTCCATAAAACTTTCTACATTCAAAAATAAAATGTTGAGTTTTAGGGCTTGTTCTATTTCAAATCCGCTTTTACCCACCCCACTAAACACGATCCTATAAGGCTTGATCCCAGCTTTTAAAGCCCTATATATC
>CAJNCJ010000223.1 GCA_905221235.1 bacterium | reverse complement strand
TGCCGAGCCTGAATGCGTCGGGAATCAGGTATTTGGATTATTTGGTTCTGTCGCATCACGACAGCGACCACGACGGCGGTTTTCAGGCAGTCGGCAAGATACCGAACGGCGGGATTTATGCCGGGCAGCCGGAATTTTATGAGGGGGCGCGGCATTGTGCGGAACAGCGTTGGCAATGGGACGGCGTGGATTTTGAGTTTTTGATGCCGTCTGAACGCAAAAACATCGATGATAATGG
>CAJNCJ010000222.1 GCA_905221235.1 bacterium | reverse complement strand
GAATGGTTACACTCTTCCAAACATCTATGTTTTTCCCTTACTTCCTGTCATGGGTTATCATCAGTTTCTTTACAGATGCTTTCCTAAACATTGACAAAGGGGTCTTCAACCATTTCCTAACATCCATTGGCATGAAGGAAGTCAACTTCTACGCTGACTTAGGCATTTGGCCATACCTTCTCCTTTTCCTAGGTATTTGGAAAGGCTTTGGATATAGCAGTGTCATGTACTATGCGAC
>CAJNCJ010000221.1 GCA_905221235.1 bacterium | reverse complement strand
GCCTGATCAAACTTGAAGTCCCACCCGATTTGAACAACCCCGACCAAGGCAGCCTCTACCGCCTGCCTGCCGGTTCGGGCGCCGTCCGCGCCAGCGATTTGGAAAAACGCCGCACACCCGCCGTCCAACAGCCTGCCGATGCCGAAGTATTGAAAAGCGTCAAAGGTGTCCGCCTCGAGCGCGACGGCAGCCAACGTTGGCTTGTCGTTGACGGCAAATCCCCTGCCGAAATCTGGCC
>CAJNCJ010000220.1 GCA_905221235.1 bacterium | reverse complement strand
AAACTTTACAACATCATGAAAGAAAAAGATGCCATTTACATGAAGGAAGATTTTTCCGATGAAGATGGCGTTCGTGCAGCTGAACTTGAAGGTGAATTTGCTGAACTTGGAGGTTGGGAAGCAGAAAGTGAAGCATTCCAATTACTTCAAAACCTAAACATTCCAGAAGAATTGCACTATCAAAACATGAGCGAATTGGCCAATGGTGAAAAAGTGAAGGTTCTCCTTGCTAAAGCACT
>CAJNCJ010000219.1 GCA_905221235.1 bacterium | reverse complement strand
GGGTATAAAAAAATTAAAAAACTTTAAAACCCATTCTCATTAATAGAACAGATCCAACTTGAACTTTTCTTTTTCTTAAGTTTTTTATTGATACAATTCCAAATTTAAAAAACAAACGATTTAATTCAAATTTAAGGAAAAATTTTGATTACGGTGGTTAAACGAAACGGGCGCATTGAGCCTTTGGACATTACAAAAATCCAAAAATACACTAAGGACGCTACGGACAATTTAGAGGG
>CAJNCJ010000218.1 GCA_905221235.1 bacterium | reverse complement strand
ATCAAGAACTTTTCGGAGTTGTATAAAACAGATAGAAAAGATTAGTTATGAATAAAATAGATTTTGTTGTTACTTGGGTTGATGGGAATGATCCTGTGTGGCAAGAGAAAAAATCAAGCTATGATGGATCGGTTAATACTTCTAAACAGAGTATGAATTCAGTCAAGGCTTACCGAGAATGGGGGACCTTTAAATATTGGTTTAGAGGAGTTGAAAAATTTGCTCCTTGGGTTAATAAG
>CAJNCJ010000217.1 GCA_905221235.1 bacterium | reverse complement strand
ATTAAACACGGTGCTGGACGTGTCCAGGGAACTATTAATGGTATCGGTGAACGCGCAGGTAATGTTGCTCTTGAAGAAGTAGCTGTTGCTTTGAAGATTCGTGAGGATTTCTTCCAAGCCACTAGTGATATTGTTTTGGATGAAACAATGAATACGTCTGAAATGGTTTCTCGATTTTCTGGTATTCCAGTTCCTAAAAACAAGGCTGTGGTTGGTGGTAATGCCTTCTCTCACGAGTC
>CAJNCJ010000216.1 GCA_905221235.1 bacterium | reverse complement strand
AGCATATGGTCTCATAATTTCAAGCCTAGAAATTAGTTAAAGAATAGGGGCTGTCCTAGATAACTAGGGAAATTCAAATTAAGTTAGAATTATCCCTATGAGAAAAAGTCGTCTAAGCCGGTATAAACAAAATAAACTCATTGAGCTATTTGTCGCAGGTGTAACTGCAAGAACGGCAGCAGAGTTAGTAGGCGTTAATAAAAATACCGCAGCCTATTATTTTCATCGTTTACGATTACT
>CAJNCJ010000215.1 GCA_905221235.1 bacterium | reverse complement strand
CGTGATAACTTATAAGCCTTCAAAAAGCGTGAGCGATGTGGGGGAATTTTGCCAAACTTATGCGGATTTAGAAAATCTTGATTTAAGCCCGCTTGTTGCTCGTTTAAAAAAGCAGTTGGAAAAATTGGAAAAAGAAAAACTAAAACTCAATTTGCACAATGAAAATTTTGTCAAAAACGCGCCTAAAAGCGTGCTAGAAAAAGCCAAAGAGAGCTTAAAAACGCTTTTAGAAAAAGAGGG
>CAJNCJ010000214.1 GCA_905221235.1 bacterium | reverse complement strand
CTTGAGAAAGTTCGCTTAAAATGCTTTAAATTTAATTGATAATTTAATTTCTTAATAGTTTAATGATATAATCTAAATAAGAATAAATTCTTTTAACATTGTAATATTAAATTAAAGACTAAATACTCTTTAAATAACATAGTTTTATTATCCCTTACTAAGTTTAATTATTTACTATGTTTATATAAACAATCTTAAACAATTAAATTGTTTAAAGTTAATTCAAAATCTATATAATTG
>CAJNCJ010000213.1 GCA_905221235.1 bacterium | reverse complement strand
AGAGCGCGGTATCATCCACGTTGGTGACGAGATTGAAATCGTCGGTCTGAAAGAAACCCAAAAAACCACTTGTACCGGTGTTGAAATGTTCCGCAAACTGCTGGACGAAGGTCAGGCGGGCGACAACGTAGGCGTATTGCTGCGCGGTACCAAACGTGAAGACGTGGAACGCGGTCAGGTATTGGCCAAACCGGGTACTATCACTCCTCACACCAAGTTCAAAGCAGAAGTGTACGTATT
>CAJNCJ010000212.1 GCA_905221235.1 bacterium | reverse complement strand
GGATATGTTCATCTTTTGTACCGCTGCCAATGTGTATCAGTAATCCACCAATTGAATTGCCTTTTACATCTTTAGGATCCAAAGTTCTATGCATGATTTGGGTAAGCTGATTGTATTGTTCAATTTGTGTATCTTGAACAGTAGGAGCAGCTGACAAAACCCTTCTTAATGCTACCTCTAAATCGAACAAGCTATGGTTTTGCTGCGCACGTAAATAATGAATAGTTTTAGTAGTTTTTTT
>CAJNCJ010000211.1 GCA_905221235.1 bacterium | reverse complement strand
AAAAGGAGTTGGTAAGCTTCAGTGATGAGTGCTTTGTCTTCCATATGAGCATCCTCCTTGCTCTGATGTATTCTTGCCTATAGTATAGCACTAAACAGAAAATATGTCATAGTAAATATGTTAAAAAGGAGATTTTAATATCAAAGTTTGGAAGGCTGACTTGTAGCCTTTTCATGGTATAATCAAGTGAGTAAATCTTTATGGAGGAAATATGAAGTTAAATATTCAAGAAATTCGTAAG
>CAJNCJ010000210.1 GCA_905221235.1 bacterium | reverse complement strand
CGACCGGTCGCTACGTCGTCAACCCGCTCAACGGCGACAAGCTGGAAGTGTGGATTGCCAACTATGTATTGTGGGGCTACGGCGACGGCGCAGTGATGGCGGTTCCGGCGCACGACGAACGCGATTTTGAGTTCGCCGCCAAATACAATCTGCCTAAAAAACAAGTCATTGCCGTCGGCGACAACGCATTCGACGCAAACCGATGGCAAGAATGGTACGGCGACAAAGAAAACGGCGTATTG
>CAJNCJ010000209.1 GCA_905221235.1 bacterium | reverse complement strand
GATTCAGAGATTTTTGCGGTCATGTGCGTGGGCATGGCTAGCGTTGCGGGGCCTGTGTTAGCCGGGTATGCGAGCATGGGCATTCCTTTGCCTTATTTAATCGCCGCATCGTTTATGTCCGCTCCTGGGGGGTTGTTGTTCGCTAAAATCATTTACCCGCAAAACGAAACCATTTCTAGCCATGCAGATGTTTCTGCAGAAGAGCATGTCAATATTATAGAAGCTATCGCTAATGGGGCAAGC
>CAJNCJ010000208.1 GCA_905221235.1 bacterium | reverse complement strand
GGCGATACCGCCCGTCAGTCCGACCAAATAGCCCGCGCCCAACAATGCCAGTGAAAAGCCCATCGGCAGCTGGAAAATCGCCGTACCGCTTTTAAACCAATAACTCGCGCTGTCGGCAATCACGCGCAGACCTCCGGCGCAAAAGCTCATCAATCCCGCCAACGCACCGCCGGCCGCCAGCTCTTTGATGCCGCTGCCGCCCTGACGGTTATCCCCTTCTTCATGACCGCCCACTTTCAAAAT
>CAJNCJ010000207.1 GCA_905221235.1 bacterium | reverse complement strand
CGCTGGTGTTGGGCTGCACGCACTTTCCCTTGCTCAAGCCCTTAATCGGCAGGGAGGCGCATAATGTCGCGCTGGTCGATTCCGCGATTACGACGGCTGAAGAAACCGCACGCGTCCTTGCTCAGGAAGGATTGCTCAATACCGACAACAACAATCCCGACTACCGTTTTTACGTCAGCGATATTCCTTTGAAATTCAGAACCATCGGCGAGCGTTTTCTGGGCAGGACGATGGAGCAGATTG
>CAJNCJ010000206.1 GCA_905221235.1 bacterium | reverse complement strand
AAACAGGTCGTTATGGTGCGCCAGGTCGTCGTGAAATCGGTCACGGTGCTCTTGGTGAGCGTGCTCTTGCTCAAGTCTTGCCAAGCTTGGAAGAATTCCCATACGCTATCCGTCTGGTAGCAGAAGTCTTGGAGTCAAATGGTTCATCTTCTCAAGCCTCTATCTGTGCGGGAACGCTCGCCCTTATGGCTGGTGGTGTGCCAATCAAGGCGCCAGTAGCTGGTATTGCCATGGGTCTCATCT
>CAJNCJ010000205.1 GCA_905221235.1 bacterium | reverse complement strand
CCTCAAACAAGCGTGCCAAAACCCGCATGACATTGCCATCGACCGCTGGCTCAGGCAAATTAAAAGCGATACTGGAAATAGCTCCCGCAGTGTAAGGGCCAATCCCTTTCAGGCGAGATATTCCTTCATAGGTGTTTGGAAATTGACCACCAAAGTCAGTCATAATCTGCTGGGCTGCAGTCTGCATATTGCGTACTCGAGAATAATAACCCAAACCTTCCCAAGCCTTCAGCAGACGCTCTT
>CAJNCJ010000204.1 GCA_905221235.1 bacterium | reverse complement strand
ACTTTAATCAGTCCGAAATAGGCTGCCCGCGCATAGCGGAATTTACGGTGCAGCGTACCGAAGCTCTGTTCGACCACATAACGGGTCTTCGACAAATACCGGTTGCGTTTGGTTTGCGTTTCCGTCAGCGGACGGTTGCGGCAGGCTTTGCGCATAATGCCGTCCAGCAACTGATGTTCTTCCAGATGTTGCCGGTTTTCCGCACTGTCATAGCCTTTGTCGGCATAGACGGTCGTACCTTCCGCT
>CAJNCJ010000203.1 GCA_905221235.1 bacterium | reverse complement strand
AAAATCAACCGTATTGTCCTTGGGTGATTTTCGTACCAGCACAATCAGTCTGCCCTAGTTGACAGATCGCGCCACACTAGCCAGATACAGCGTATCATTGGTAAAACTGATAATGCGGCAATATAAAGAAAAACTTCAATAGTATGTTAACGAAATTTGACGCATAAAAATACGCTAAAAAATTTTCGCTTGACTAATTAAAAATGGGATTGAGCATAAAATTTTAATAATTTATATTATTGAAAA
>CAJNCJ010000202.1 GCA_905221235.1 bacterium | reverse complement strand
ATTGAAGAAGTGAGAAAAAGCTTGTAAAAATCCCGTTCTAAAGAAGATCAGACTAGAAAGTATTTCTTGCAGAAACAAACAAAGAATGCAAGAATTTTGACAAATAGAAGTTTTTTGAGGAAATGCGCCTAAATATTCTGAAAATTCGTTTACTTTTTAAAAAATATATGTTATAATTTCCAATAAGCCTAAATTTTTCAAGAGGAGTTGAAAAAAAGAAAAAAAGTAGAGTATTTGTTGCAGCAGG
>CAJNCJ010000201.1 GCA_905221235.1 bacterium | reverse complement strand
AGCGCAGTTGGCGGACGCGTTGGTGCAGCACCATTTTGGCGGAGCAGTTCGGGCAGCCGAAGGTATGGCCGCAGTCGCCGCAAAACAGCGCGGGCGCGAAGCCGCGACGGTTGAGGTACACCAGCGACATACCGCCCGCTTCAAAATTCTGTTTCAAAAGCTGCAAGGCTTGCGGCGAGAAGCCATTGTCTAGTTTCAGACGGCCTACGTTGAGGATGTCCACTTGCGGCAGTTGCGCAGCGGTATG
>CAJNCJ010000200.1 GCA_905221235.1 bacterium | reverse complement strand
TAAAGATCAGTATTATGACACCTATAGAGAAGGTTATTCAAAATACTTTAATATCGGTGACAACCGTTCAGTCCAAGATATCTTCCATGAAGCATTAGAGGGGATGGCTTCTCCAGCTAAAAATATTAACGGTAAGAACGTTTCTTTCTATGTTAATGAACAAAGCGATATCAATAAGTTCTCAAGTCGAGTTCTAGAATCTGTTGGAGCTGCGTTGATTAAGGAAGACATCAAAGGTGAGTTCACT
>CAJNCJ010000199.1 GCA_905221235.1 bacterium | reverse complement strand
TTTGATGAGGCACATGCAGTATTGATTGATTTACAGATACCGTTTGCTCCGAAACGCATGGCAACATTTCCTGAAGCCATATTTGGCAAGGCTTTTGGAAGTGTCATTGGTTTAACGCGTTTTGGACCTTTTTCATGAAGACGGATAACCTGATCTTCGATTTCTTTAATTCCCCCAATACCAGAAGCCACGATGACACCAAAGCGATCTTTATCAATTGCTTCTACATCAAGATTTGCATTTGTCA
>CAJNCJ010000198.1 GCA_905221235.1 bacterium | reverse complement strand
CGGTGATTTTGAGTGCTTTATTGTGGGTGGGTTGCTCAAGCGAAATGGCAACTTATCAAAATGTGAATGATGCCACTAAAAATACGACTGCAAGTATTAACAGCACGGATTTATTGCTAACTGCTAATGCGATGTTAGATTCCATGTTTAGCGACCCTAATTTTGAGCAACTCAAGGGCAAGCATTTGATTGAAGTTTCAGATGTGATTAACGACACCACGCAGCCCAATTTGGACATGAATCTTTTG
>CAJNCJ010000197.1 GCA_905221235.1 bacterium | reverse complement strand
AGCCAAGAGGATAAAAGAAGTGGTTAAATCATAGCCGTTTAATTAAGCACGCTACAATACGAAAATTTTAAAAGACAAGGAAAAGAAATGAGCGAACAACGAAAAGAATCTTTACAAAATAACCCTAATTTGAGTAAAAAAGATGTCAAAATCGTGGAAAAGATTTTGAGCAAGAACGACATTAAAGCCGCTGAAATGAAAGAGCGTTATTTAAAAGAAGGGCTGTATGTGCTGAATTTCATGAGTTCT
>CAJNCJ010000196.1 GCA_905221235.1 bacterium | reverse complement strand
CACGCTTGGACTCTACCACACGCAAAACAGCAGGGATGATGTCTCCAGCCTTATAAACGATAACCGTATCGTCTTTTCGGATGTCCTTTTCAGCGATATAATCTACATTATGCAAGGTTGCACGGCTAACAGTTGTCCCAGCAAGCTGAACAGGTGTTAGATTGGCAGTCGGAGTCACAACACCCGTACGACCTACTGTCCAGTCAACTGAAAGGAGCTGGGCTTCTTTTTCTTCAGCGGGAAATTTATAG
>CAJNCJ010000195.1 GCA_905221235.1 bacterium | reverse complement strand
GTTGAAGGGGCTGGGGGGCTATGCGTGCCTATCACTTTAGAAGAAAACATGCTGGATTTTGCCCTGAAATTAAAAGCCAAAATGCTTTTGATTAGCCATGACAATTTGGGCTTGATTAATGATTGTTTGCTGAATGACTTTTTATTGAAATCCCACCAACTAGACTATAAAATCGCTATCAATTTAAAAGGAAACAACACCGCTTTTCACAGCATCAGTTTGCCCTACATTGAGCTTTTTAACAAACGCTCC
>CAJNCJ010000194.1 GCA_905221235.1 bacterium | reverse complement strand
TGGCTTTGCTGATTAAGGCAGACGTGCAGGAGATTTTTGATGATTCTATAATGATTCTTAAAGAAGATGTGCCTGATTATTTTAAAGATTTAAATAAAAATATCAGCTGCTTTCAAAGGTTCTACAGTTGGGAAGAGACGTCTATGAGTAAGATGTATCTATCATTTTCTATCGATTCGTTAAAATCAATCAGTATCGCCCTTGGATATGATTTTGATGAATGTTTTGAACTTGCTTATCAAGAAATCAAAG
>CAJNCJ010000193.1 GCA_905221235.1 bacterium | reverse complement strand
TAACAATGTCCGTTTTGAATGCATGGATTTTTTAGAGGTTGAGTTTAAAGAAGCGAGCGCGTTTTCATTGCTTTTTGTGTTGCAATTTGTCCGCCCCATGCAAAGAGAGGTGTTGCTCAAAAAGATTTATAACAGCCTTGCGTTGAATGGGGTTTTATTGGTGGGTGAAAAGATCATGAGCGAAGATCGGATATTAGACAAGCAAATGATAGAACTATACTACCTTTATAAACAAAATCAGGGTTATAGCCA
>CAJNCJ010000192.1 GCA_905221235.1 bacterium | reverse complement strand
GCCCGGGAAGTGCGTTTGAAAAACGCACTCAAGGCAGTGGCGGAAGATTACGACTTTATCCTGATCGACTGTCCGCCTTCGCTGACGCTGTTGACGCTTAACGGCTTGGTGGCGGCGGGCGGCGTGATTGTGCCGATGTTGTGCGAATATTACGCGCTTGAGGGGATTTCCGATTTGATTGCGACCGTGCGTAAAATCCGTCAGGCGGTCAATCCCGATTTGGACATCACGGGCATCGTGCGCACGATGTAC
>CAJNCJ010000191.1 GCA_905221235.1 bacterium | reverse complement strand
TACATTTTAACATTGATAGAACAACATTGTCAACAGTTTATATAAAAATAGGAATACCAAAAGGAGGATTAAGAATGTTTAGTTTGTTTGAATTTGCAGTAGGGGTTCGCCTCTTGATGTTTGTAGTCTTTGTAGCTTGTGTCTATGGGGGGAATGCCCTGTTTGTGCATCTGGAACACCGCAAAACAAAGTTCCTTTGGAAGCTTGCTTTTGTGACGCTCTATTCAATTTTTCTCCTCCTGGTTACCTATGT
>CAJNCJ010000190.1 GCA_905221235.1 bacterium | reverse complement strand
GTAAGGTACGCCTACTTGGCGGGCCAGCAGGATGTGTTCGCGGGTTTGCGGCATAGGACCGTCGGCTGCGGAACATACCAGGATTGCACCGTCCATTTGTGCGGCGCCGGTAATCATGTTTTTAACGTAGTCGGCGTGCCCCGGGCAGTCTACGTGTGCGTAGTGGCGGGTTTCGGTTTCGTATTCCACGTGCGAGGTGTTAATGGTAATACCGCGTGCTTTTTCTTCGGGTGCGTTGTCGATTTGGTCGTAAG
>CAJNCJ010000189.1 GCA_905221235.1 bacterium | reverse complement strand
TAACCACTATTATTCCATGAATAACATTAGCAATAATAGTGAAGATGTCCTCAAAGTTTTACGATTTTTAGAATACGGGATCAACAGCTTGTTATACCAAGTTGATTTCAGGCGCAATTACTCGGTTTATTTCAACTACACTTATAGTTTTAAGCGATAATTTTTAAAGCGTTCTTAATTGAGCGATTTCGTCTCTCAAGCGCATCGCTTCTTCAAAATCCAAATTTTTCGCGCATTCTCGCATTTTTTTATCC
>CAJNCJ010000188.1 GCA_905221235.1 bacterium | reverse complement strand
CAAATACATTGGTTTGCCGAGTGAGGAAGCGTTTGCAGGGAAAGGCGTTTCCGCCTGCGCCACCTGCGACGGTTTCTTCTACAAAAACCAAGATGTTGCCGTAGTCGGCGGCGGCAATACGGCAGTTGAGGAGGCACTCTACCTTGCCAATATCGCCAAAACCGTTACGTTGATTCACCGCCGCAGCGAGTTCCGTGCCGAAAAAATCATGATTGACAAACTGATGAAACGCGTGGAAGAGGGCAAAATCATCC
>CAJNCJ010000187.1 GCA_905221235.1 bacterium | reverse complement strand
AAACACATGGAAAACGCTAAAAAATTTATCGATTTCCTTCTTTCTCAAGACATTCAGGATAAACTAGGAACTGAAACAACCATTAGACCCATTCGAAAAAATGCTAAAACCAATAAAAATATGAAAGCAATGACAGAAATCAATATCGCTACTGAAGATTCAGATTATGTCATCCAAAATAAATCAGCTATTCTTAAAAAGTACAATGATATTTTCACTAATATTCAATCGAAACAGTAAAAGAGGTTCACTAT
>CAJNCJ010000186.1 GCA_905221235.1 bacterium | reverse complement strand
CAAAACCGGCCGTGTCATCGATGGCGTGCCAGTCGCCCTCGATGCGCAGCCGAGGAAGTGCGCGCCAAAACAGATTGGCGCCCGCTTCGTCGCGAGTCTCCTGCGAAAAGACGGCAAGGATCGAACCACGCGGCAAGAAGAGATCCGGTGCAGTGCGGCGGTAGTCGGCGACGATTTGCACCGACGGGTGCGGAGTGATGGTGGCGGCCACGTTCGCCTCCGCCAAACGCAGCTCGAGCAGGCTCAAGAGCGCGC
>CAJNCJ010000185.1 GCA_905221235.1 bacterium | reverse complement strand
CGGTATCACCAAGTTGAAGCAGGCGAGTGACCACGATATAGCCTGGTACCAAACCAGCATTGAACAACATACTAAGAAGAGCGAAGATCGTGAAGAATCTGCGGTACTTAAAGGTTGTACGTGAGATGGCGTAGGCATAAGTGGTTGTAATGAAGACGTTGGTCACTGTTCCGACTACGGTTACAAAAACTGAGATAAAGAGCGCTTGGAGAATCTTATCTTTAAACTGAGCTAGGAACTGGAATCCATCTACAC
>CAJNCJ010000184.1 GCA_905221235.1 bacterium | reverse complement strand
CCAAGCTGGTGTGCCTTACAAACATGATTCGAATTATATTTTTACGAATGACATAGGGGGATGGCTTTTGGCAGCAACTATGAAAGTGAAGCTTAGCAGATTCTTTTGTAAACACAAAGATCTTAAAAAAATTTCGCCTCACGGATTTAGGCATACACATGCTTCTCTTCTGTTTGAAGCTGGTGTTACAGCGAAAATCATTTCAGATAGACTCGGTCACAATAATGTTAAAATCACCCTTGATATGTATACCCAC
>CAJNCJ010000183.1 GCA_905221235.1 bacterium | reverse complement strand
ATCAAAGGGAACACTGTAAATGGTAAGATCTATGCTGTTCCAGTTGCAGCTAACGTTGCATCATCTCAAAACTTTGCCTTCAACGGTGCCCTTCTTGAAAAATATGGTATTGACATTTCAGGTGTCACTTCATACGAAACACTTGAACCAGTCTTGAAACAAATCAAAGAAAAAGCTCCAGATGTAGTACCATTTGCGGTTACGAAGAACTTTATCCCATCCGATAACTTTGACTACCCAGTACCAAATGGACTTC
>CAJNCJ010000182.1 GCA_905221235.1 bacterium | reverse complement strand
CGCTTTTTGTCGCATCATTCCTAAAACTTTCACGCTTTTCTTTGGCTTTTTCTTGACTTTCTTGTAAGGATTTGACTTCCTCAGCTTGCATGGAATAAAGAGCGTTCCTGAACAACAAATCCATTTCTTGCTCTATGATCGTTTTAGGCAAATCAAAAAGGATCTTTTCATCTAAATTTTCAATCAATTTTTCTTTCAGCTCTTCATTATAGAGCCTGGCTTTATTTTCTAAAAACAACTGCCCTTTAACCCTTTCTT
>CAJNCJ010000181.1 GCA_905221235.1 bacterium | reverse complement strand
GTCGTTCTTTTGTTGGAATTGCTAGTCGGAGCAGTAGTTTTGCAAGAAAAAATAGCCTTGTTGGCTCTTGTAGGAGCAAGTCTTGTCCTACAATTGTTTTATTTACCTTACCAAGTGAAAAGATTGGTTGACGAATAGACCAAAAACTAGTAGAATAGTAAGGAAACTTTATACGGAGGAAAGAAATGGACTTGGGTGATATTGAGCTAACGCTGACCCCTATCCCTGGGAAGAGTGGCAAGGCTTATATGGGAAGCT
>CAJNCJ010000180.1 GCA_905221235.1 bacterium | reverse complement strand
AAGGTTATGTGTCAGGAACTGTTCCTGATTATCAGATGTCTGCCTTTGCTATGGCTGTTTATTTCAAAGGAATGACGACACGAGAAATCTCAGATTTGACTATGAAGATGGTTCAGACTGGTCAAGAGTTTGACTTGTCTGCTATCGATGGGGTTAAGGTTGACAAGCATTCTACTGGTGGAGTTGGTGATAAGGTGACCTTGATTTTGGCTCCTCTTGTGGCTAGCTTTGGTGTACCTGTAGCCAAAATGAGTGGTC
>CAJNCJ010000179.1 GCA_905221235.1 bacterium | reverse complement strand
CTTTTCAGGAAACTGAAAACCATTTATAGGAGGGGTAAGAAAGCCAACAACAAAAATACGCTCACGATGTTGAGGAATCCCATAATCCTTACTATTCATTATTTGGAAATATAAGTCATAACCAAGTGAATAAAAAACACTTTTTACAACTTTCCAAGTTTTTCCATTATCATGATTGAGCAAGCCCTTTACATTTTCATAAATAAATATCTTTGGTTGGACTTCATCCACAACGCGAGAAAATTCATAGAATAATGTT
>CAJNCJ010000178.1 GCA_905221235.1 bacterium | reverse complement strand
GGGTTTAAAGTCCTCACCTGGGTTAGTAGAAATGTAAAACTCAACTGTTTCATTCCCCTCACGACTGAATTTCCCCTTGTTATAACGAACCTGGAACTGTGCCTTCTCCATATACAGATCTTGCAGCTCTTGTTTAATCTCTGCCTCAAGCTGCTGGGCCAAGTCATGGCGAGCTGATGCAAGCTGCCCTGCCAAATCAACAAGATTAACTTCCAATTTCTTGAGCTCTGCTTCCATATCTTCGGAAGAAAGGTTATTTC
>CAJNCJ010000177.1 GCA_905221235.1 bacterium | reverse complement strand
TAGTAGAATTATTCTCGGAATACTTTTTAAGATAAGGCAATAATATTTTGACGATTTGTATACAATTTTTATCTATGTAATTATGGGAATCTTCGTCGAATTCCTTTGATTCACTATAAAATCTATTACTATTATCAGAGTCTTGAAATTTGTCAAGAAATAAACATATAATCTTAATTGTATATGCGTTTATATTTTTATAGAAGTCGTCAAACAAATCTGGTTCTTTTAGATAAGATTTCCAATAATGCAATCTTACCT
>CAJNCJ010000176.1 GCA_905221235.1 bacterium | reverse complement strand
GTCGAGTGTTTGGGTTGCACTTTTTGCTCTGGGTCAATGTAGTTGATGGCATTGTTAACAGCTGTTGGAGCTTCACCCAGTCCTGTAGCAATCAAATCAATCTTTCCTTCGTAGTAGCAGCAGTCTCCGATAGCATAGATACCTGCTTGGCTAGACTCTTGCTTGCTGTTGACGATAATCTTGTGGCGGTTGAGATCCAGACCCCAATTTTTAAGATTGCCAACAGATGATTTGAAACCATAGTTGACAAATAGATGGTCT
>CAJNCJ010000175.1 GCA_905221235.1 bacterium | reverse complement strand
AAGGAATATTGACAACTTGTCCATTCACAACTATCGCCTTATGAGAAACAAGCTGTCTTGCTTCAGCTCGGGTAGAACCGAAACCCATACGATAAACGACATTATCCAAACGAGATTCCAGCAACTGCAACAGCAACTCGCCGGTAGAACCTTTACGACGATCAGCTTCTGCGAAATAACGACGGAACTGACGTTCTAATACGCCATAAATACGGCGGATTTTTTGTTTTTCACGCAACTGCAAACCATAGTCTGACAAAC
>CAJNCJ010000174.1 GCA_905221235.1 bacterium | reverse complement strand
AATGCTACTAGATCCAACTGGGCGAACAGTTGAAAAGAAATCTGAAAAATCATCTACGGCTCAAATGGTAAACATTGCCAAGAATGCGGAAAGGGTAGCTGAAGCCTATCTATTAAGTGCTAAAAGAAAGATTATATGAACAGTCAATGAAGCTATTAGTCAATCAATACTAGAGGAACAAAACAATTCATATTTTGAAAAAGAAATTAGTAACGGCTATAGCCATGGTGATTATATTTATAAGGATGGCCAGACAATACC
>CAJNCJ010000173.1 GCA_905221235.1 bacterium | reverse complement strand
TCTGCCGCTTCTTCGCCTTTGCGGATATAGCTGCGGCTTTCGTTGAGGAAGAGGTTTTTGGCAAGCTGCTGGCTGATGGTCGAGCCGCCCGCCTTCACTTTGCCGCTGTTCCGGTTGCGCCTGATGGCGTTTTGAATGCCGCCCCAATCGAAGCCGCCGTGCCCGGCAAAATGGGCATCTTCGGAAGCAATCAGGGCTTTTTTCAGGTTGACCGAGATGCGGTTGTAGGGCACCCAGCGGTAATCCAGTGCGACATCGCGAC
>CAJNCJ010000172.1 GCA_905221235.1 bacterium | reverse complement strand
GGGGGTTCTTTTAATGAGTTTATAACATAAAAAAAGCTTTGGAAACCAAGGATTTAATTTTTTCATTAATTTGTTTTTTAAAAATTACAAATCTATTGGTAGCTTTTTGGTAGCTAAACAGACAAATTTTATAATGTTTATCAAAGTGAACATAAAAAGAATGTTGATTTGTCAGCATTCTTTTTTATTTCAAATGTATTCTCGGAATTATATAGTGGGGGTTATATTTTAGTTGTTTAAACAATTTGTAAGCGTAAGACTT
>CAJNCJ010000171.1 GCA_905221235.1 bacterium | reverse complement strand
GGGTGCATTCTTTTTTGTACATAATTTGCCTCCGAAAGTGCAAGAGTATGCATTGATGATCCCGATGGTGCATGGCACAGAAATGTTCCGTGCCGGATATTTTGGCAGCGATGTAATTACCTATGAAAATCCTTGGTATATCGTATTGTGCAATCTGGTGTTGTTGTTGTTTGGCTTGGCGATGGTCAGTAAATTCAGTAAAGGAGTCGAGCCGCAATGATTTCAGTTGAACACGTTTCCAAACGCTATCTGACCCGCCAAGGTT
>CAJNCJ010000170.1 GCA_905221235.1 bacterium | reverse complement strand
GCCTTCGATGTCTTCGGCAAAACGCGGTTTGTTGGCTTTGTGGAAGATGTCGTGGTTGTTGTAGGAAATGCGGTTGTTTGCGCCGTGCAGGCGGAGGGTGTCGTCGCCGAAGACGATGTGGGCGTTGTCGGCATCCGCGCCGATGTAGGCTTTGTGGCCGCCGTTCCAGTTCGTCTGGTTGGCGGATAAATGGATGCCGCTTTGGAATTGGGTTTGGGCGGTAAAGGTTTTTTGGCCGCCGATTTCTTGGTTGCCGGTGGTAACT
>CAJNCJ010000169.1 GCA_905221235.1 bacterium | reverse complement strand
AAAGCATGAAACAAGACAACAAAAAAAGTCACTTGCTGAAAGTTTGGCGACCGAAGCAAGCGACAAGATTAAGGATATAGAAATTTTTTCTATGCTTTGATTATAGCAAAAAATATATATTCTATCAAATATCTAAAGAAAAACCGAAGAGCAGGCAAGCAATTAGAAAAGGTTTTGAAAAACGAGTGTTGACAGGGTGATTCTAAGGCCTTGTTTAGCTGAAAGATGGGTATTTACCCATGAAACACCGCTACATACGTCCGTC
>CAJNCJ010000168.1 GCA_905221235.1 bacterium | reverse complement strand
GGATTCCAGAGATAAGTCAAGTATCTGTAAAGAATCTGTAAACTTGATTGAGGGTAATCTAAGACATGGTTTTCATTTTGTAGATGAAAAAATTCTCTTGATTACTGAACATGAGATTTTTCAAAAGAAATTAAAACGTCGTTTTAGAAGACAACATGCGTCAAATGCAGAGCGATTAAAAGATTATAATGAACTTGAAAAAGGGGACTACGTTGTTCACCATATCCATGGAATTGGTCAATATTTAGGAATCGAAACAATTGAAAT
>CAJNCJ010000167.1 GCA_905221235.1 bacterium | reverse complement strand
CCTGCCGACCTTGCGGCATATTCCGCCGATAGGCTACCATGACGGTACTTTGCGAAAACCGTTTACACAAATGCCCATTTTGAACCATATTGCCCTCATCGGTGTAGGGCTGATCGGCGGTTCGTTCGTTCTCGACCTCAAAAGGCAGGGACTCGTCCGCACCGTTACCGGTATCGACACCGACCGCGACAACCTCGAACGTGCATTGGAACGCGGCGTGATTGACCGGGCTTCCGTTGCCATCGACGCGGACAGCATCGGCGGTGC
>CAJNCJ010000166.1 GCA_905221235.1 bacterium | reverse complement strand
CTTATGAAGAATACCAAATCCAACAACAAAAAAGACATGAATCTGAAATAAGCAGAACATGTCTTTTTTAGCTTGTTTGAAAGTCAAGTAAATAAATCTTAGCTCCTCTAGAACTCCCCTATTTCCACAAACCACCTAAAATCTGTTTTTCTAATAAGTCTAGGTCCTCTTCCTTTATTTCTCCATTATCGCTAACGATATAAAGCTGAGCGAAGTAAGCCAACAACGGGCCAACACAAATACGAACCATTTGAGGACTCGTTAACT
>CAJNCJ010000165.1 GCA_905221235.1 bacterium | reverse complement strand
GTCATTCTTACAGCACCCATGCTCAGAGAAAATGGTGCGAATTGGAAGAATTCTTACGCTATATGTTCTTATAAGGAAAGCAAAAGCCTTCCAAAAAATAAAAAGACAGAATATCTTAACAAAAAGAATCAAAATATATTTTAAAAAGATTAAAAGATAATGATGTAAATAATATTATTATAAATTTGTAAGATAGTAGGAGTATACCACCGAGATTGCTTGTAAAAATTATAAAGATTCAAAATAAGTTAGTTCTAGCATGCTTTAT
>CAJNCJ010000164.1 GCA_905221235.1 bacterium | reverse complement strand
CCCTCTCTCTTTGTGGCGGCTGGTGATTCGCCCGTTATTATTCCTCCCTGCTGTCGCTTTAAGCTTAGTGAGTAAGCCTTTAACACTGCTTTTTGCGGTAATGTCTTTAGAGTCCAACACCGACATGAAGCGTCTGCTTGGGGTGTAGGGCTTATAAGTTTTAATCGCCATAACGCTTTCTCCTTTCTACGCGCCAAGGGCGGCAATGCTAGCGCCCTCTGGAACTTTCACATAAAATTTCTTAAACGACTTTCTTTGTCCAAGCTTCCC
>CAJNCJ010000163.1 GCA_905221235.1 bacterium | reverse complement strand
CCCAAATCGGTTTGCACAAGCTGGCACACGCGCCGGTTTTGGAAAATTCCGCCCGCAGGCACGCACGCTATCTCACGCTCAATCCCGAAGACGGACACGGCGAACACCATCCCGACAATCCGCACTACACCGCACAAAAGCTGACCGAACGCACACGCCTTGCCGGGTATCTCTACAACGGCGTGCATGAAAACATCAGCACGGAAGAGGAAGCCGCCGAATCGTCCGACAGCGACATCCGCACGCAGCAACGCCCAGCGGACGGAGTAAT
>CAJNCJ010000162.1 GCA_905221235.1 bacterium | reverse complement strand
ACTCTTATGGATTTTAAAAGACTCACGGCGTTTTTCGCCATCGCGCTGGTGATTATGATCGGCTGGGAAAAGATGTTCCCCACTCCGAAGCCCGTCCCCGCGCCCCAACAGGCAGCACAACAACAGGCCGTAACCGCTTCCGCCGAAGCCGCGCTCGCGCCCGCAACGCCGATTACCGTAACGACCGACACGGTTCAAGCCGTCATTGATGAAAAAAGCGGCGACCTGCGCCGGCTGACCCTGCTCAAATACAAAGCAACCGGCGACGAAAAT
>CAJNCJ010000161.1 GCA_905221235.1 bacterium | reverse complement strand
CATGTCCCTGAGGGGGCTACGCCTAAAGACGGCCCAAGCGCTGGGATCGCTATGGCGAGCGTGATGGCGAGCATTTTGTGCGATAGGGCTACAAGAAGCGAAGTGGCAATGACGGGCGAATTGACTTTGAGCGGGGAGGTTTTACCCATAGGAGGGTTGAAAGAAAAATTGATCGCCGCTTTTAAAGCCGGCATTAAAACCGCTCTCATTCCTGTTAAAAATTACGAAAGGGATTTAGACGAGATCCCTACTGAAGTGCGAGAGAATTTAAAC
>CAJNCJ010000160.1 GCA_905221235.1 bacterium | reverse complement strand
TATCGCGGCTGTCTCCGTCATTCTAGCCTTCTTTACCGTCTCTGTGACGGGTATCCTGCTAGGTGGACTCTTTATCGTAGAGAGCTTTAGCGTCCTAGTCGAAGCCAAATCTGCCTTTATCTTGATTTTTGGGGCCGGTTTGCTTTCTATCGGTGCTTCTTCTCTTGTTCTACTAGGTATCTCCTATGTAGCTCGTTTCTTTGGGCTCCTGATCGTCCGCTTGGTGCAATGGATTCTTAAAAAAGGAAAGAGAGGTGACAGACATGCGTAAAT
>CAJNCJ010000159.1 GCA_905221235.1 bacterium | reverse complement strand
AAGTTATTTCACATGGTTTGCGAGATCTTCTTGAGCCTTTTTATTTGACTCTTCTTTTTCTTTCAACCATTTTTCTTGAGCTTTTTGGTATTCTTCTGCTGTTACTGGTTTATCTTGTACATCTAGGTATTTATACAAGAGGGCTTCGCTCATACCCTTGTTACCAGAGTATGCAAACGGAAGTGTAAATGGTACCATCTTAGACAACATTGGACGACCAGTTTGAGAAGTTGTTGGGATGAGCAAGGCACTGTCGGTCAACCAAGCTTGGGC
>CAJNCJ010000158.1 GCA_905221235.1 bacterium | reverse complement strand
TTCGAGCAGATTTCCGCTACCGTGCGTTCTGTTTCTTCAGACTGGCGCGGCATCCGCCTGCACGTTTTCGATGTACCCAAGGCGCAGGGCAATCTCTACCAACGTTTGGCAGTCGCAACGCAGTGGCTGAAAACGCATCCGAACGCGCCGATTACCATCATCCCACAAATCAAAGTGCGCGACCGGCAGCACGCGATGGACTTTTTAAAACAAATCGAAGCGCAGGGCGGCGAAGGCGTGATGCTGCGTCAGCCCGAATCCCGTTACAGCGGCG
>CAJNCJ010000157.1 GCA_905221235.1 bacterium | reverse complement strand
ATCTTTTTGCCCTCTCTGACTTGGAAACTGGTATGGTTTACCTGACAGCAGCTGCCAAACAAAATCGTCTCCTCTTGGAACACATCCAAGGGCATGCTCTTTATCGCAATTTTAATGAGGTTGAAAGAGAGCAGTTTGACGATGCCATGATTGAAGCGCACCAGTTGGTTTCGATGACAGACTTGATTTCTCAAGTTTTGCAACAACTCTCAGCCTCTTACAACAACATCCTAAATAATAATCTAAATGATAATTTGACAACTTTGACAATTAT
>CAJNCJ010000156.1 GCA_905221235.1 bacterium | reverse complement strand
AGTAGCGATTAAAATCCCTTATTACAGCACAGAAGTGGATATTTATGACAAAGCTGGGGATAAATACTTGCTCCAAAGCGAATATTACATGACCAATTCCAACGATCCCACATCAAGCCCCACGAGTAAAAGGAAAAACCAAACTTGGGAAGTGAAAAGCTACATCGCAGATCCCAAAAACAAAACCCCTATCAATGATCCCACTTGGGAAATTGTCGGCTTTGATTCAGCCACGCACAAAATGAAATCCGCCCCCATGACTTTGGATTTTAAGG
>CAJNCJ010000155.1 GCA_905221235.1 bacterium | reverse complement strand
ATATTCAGATTCCCTATATACTGCCCAGACGCGTGCGTGCTGAAGACACCCCCTACGCTTGCTGCAGAACTTTCGGGTAAAACCGGTGTCAGCATTAGCGCACCGTATGCCAATGAGAACAGTCGCATCCTGCTCAGCACCACGGATATCAGTTCGGAAAACGGCAAAATCAAAATTCAATCTTACGGTGACCAATATTACTATGCGAGACAGAGCGAACTCTATACCTTTGAACGCCGCAGCTACAAAACTNGCAAATGGTACAACCGCAAACAC
>CAJNCJ010000154.1 GCA_905221235.1 bacterium | reverse complement strand
TCCATCCTTACAATGTCGGCAGGCTGGCGGTCAAAATGCCGCTGATGCGCCCGTGTACGCCCAAGGGCGTGATGACGCTTTTGGAGGCTTACGGCATCGATCCGAAGGGGAAAAAAGCGGTCGTGGTCGGCGCGTCGAATATCGTCGGCCGCCCGCAGGCGTTGGAATTGCTGCTGGCGCGCGCAACGGTAACGGTCTGCCACAGCGCAACCGAAAATCTGGCAGACGAGGTTGCCGGAGCCGATATTTTGGTGGTCGGCGTGGGCATTCCGAACT
>CAJNCJ010000153.1 GCA_905221235.1 bacterium | reverse complement strand
TTCAATAAACTAAAGACTAATCTTCAGATACAAAAGGAGTGGAATGAATGAAAGTGGATTAAGACAGAAGAGCACTACAACTGCACACATTACGGATTCTCCTTAGAAACACAATAAAAGACTGCCAGCTGACAATAAGCCTGTGAGGAGGTCATCAGCACTCAGAATAACCTCTCATCATATGTTTTCATTTGAGAATAAATGCATTATATTAAACCATTTGCTTTTAGTATGACTTGTTATACAGCAACAGCTAACTGATACAATAATCGAAGTG
>CAJNCJ010000152.1 GCA_905221235.1 bacterium | reverse complement strand
AAGGATTCGTAGCGTTTTTTCATGAACTCGCATTCTTCATCGCCCACGCCTATAGCCATTTTCTGGGTTTCAAAAATCACTTCATTTTGCAAGCCTTTATTGAGTGCGTATTGTCTGGTTTTATAAGCGCTCAAACGCACTTTTTTAGCTTTTTCAGGAGTGTAATTCGTTTCAATAGAGCCATCATGAATGGTTTGCGAATTAGCTTTAGCGCTGGAGCTGATTTGAGCTAATTTAGAGCATTTTTCCACGATAGCTACGCGCTTTAAAGAGCTGTA
>CAJNCJ010000151.1 GCA_905221235.1 bacterium | reverse complement strand
GTCTGGAACTTCTCTGATAATTTCTTTGAAGGTGATGATATACTCCTCTTGGACTTGCTCAGAGCCGTCATTGGTTATGGTTCTGCCGATATTCTTAAGATTTTCCTTATAATCATCGCCTTTCTTATAATCATCAAGCTCAAAATCCTTATAGGTATTCGCCTTTAAGGTGTAGCTTTCTCCTGGCTTGAGAGTGATTGTTTTTCGGGACAATTCAGCATCCCCTCGGCCGCCAGCTTGGAAAAAGTGATATACTTCAACCACATCAAAGGTGACTG
>CAJNCJ010000150.1 GCA_905221235.1 bacterium | reverse complement strand
TAACTATTGCACCTTTTTAATGGTTTTAGGGTTAGCCGGAACAATGTGAACTCCATTTTTACCTGAATGAATCGTACCAAAATTGGTACTTAATCCTGATTTCCCATCGCTGCCTATAGGATACCCAAAATCAACAACAGGATTTCCTCTTGCTCCTTTAGAAATAACTGGATAAGCACCTGAATGTATTCCGTTCAACAATTCTTGAGGATTAATGTTTTGATTTAAAGTACTCTTACCTTCAATGTAGTTTCTATGTCCTGAAATATGTTTCCCTT
>CAJNCJ010000149.1 GCA_905221235.1 bacterium | reverse complement strand
GGATATGGTATTGAGCGTAAAAATGCGAAGGGATTTTGATTCGCTCAATGTGAGCGTGGCAGCAGGGATCTTAATGGATAAAATCAACTAGGTGGTCAATTGAATGGAACAGAATAAAAAAAGTTTAGAAAATTTAGATCTTTCTGATGTTCAAAACGTTTCTAAAGATATTTCTGGCGCGGCATTAGAAGAATTATCGCTTAAAAATTTAGATAAAAATTTGCAAATTTTAAGAGAGATTGGCATACAAGAAATTTGCAAGGCGACTAAAATCGCTTC
>CAJNCJ010000148.1 GCA_905221235.1 bacterium | reverse complement strand
CCGCCGCCATCGTGCGTGCTTGTGCCAAGCTGGTCAAGCCGGACGGCATGGTGTTTTTTTCCACCATCAATAAAAACCCGAAATCGTACCTGCATCTGATTGTGGCGGCGGAATATCTGTTGAAGTTTGTCCCCAAAGGCACGCACGACTGGAAAAAATTCATCGCGCCTGCCGATTTGGCGCGGATGTGCCGTCAGGCGGGTTTGGACGTGGTGGAAACTAAGGGTATGACTTACCATGTGTTGTCGCAAACTTATGCCCTGTGCGATTCGACCGATG
>CAJNCJ010000147.1 GCA_905221235.1 bacterium | reverse complement strand
TATATAGACAGCGTTTATGTTAAGATAGAAACTAATGACTAGACAATCTTTATTACAAAGCAGTATCCAAGACTACCAAATCAAAGACAATAATGCCACGCTTTATAAAACAAAACGCATTCCAACCGAGCAAGGCTTTATTGTTATTGTTTTACAGGAGCCAACTCCGCTCTCATGCGCTATCCATTACAGAGAGCATTACAACCTAGAAAACGAGTTCGGTAAAACACAAGAAGTGAGAGCTTTGCTTAACACTAGAGAGCCAATCGGCGCATTAGAT
>CAJNCJ010000146.1 GCA_905221235.1 bacterium | reverse complement strand
CAAGGCAATCTTAAGCAAAAGATTACGCTCGTCATGGGGAATCCATTTGCCCATCTGATGTTCAATCAACCACTCATCCCGTTCTTCACAGACCTCAATTTGAAGATACTTGGTTACAGCTACACCGACCGAATCAAAACCTGGCCCAATATTGGCACTGGTTGCAGGTACAATAATCTTCATCCTATTCTCCTAACACCTTGAAGGTATTCAAGAGGTCAAATTCTGAAGCTTTGGCCAACTCAGCTGAAACATTCTCAAGTTGTGCTTTATTAATCTTA
>CAJNCJ010000145.1 GCA_905221235.1 bacterium | reverse complement strand
GAGTCAGCAAGCACATCAGCTTCTGAATCGGCATCAACAAGCGCGTCAGAATCAGCAAGCACATCAGCTTCTGAATCAGCATCAACAAGTGCATCAGAATCAGCAAGCACAAGCGCGTCTGAGTCAGCAAGTACATCAGCATCAGAATCAGCGTCAACAAGTGCTTCAGAGTCAGCATCAACAAGTGCGTCAGAATCAGCGTCAACAAGCGCATCTGAGTCAGCATCAACAAGCGCATCAGAATCAGCAAGCACATCAGCTTCTGAATCGGCATCAACAAG
>CAJNCJ010000144.1 GCA_905221235.1 bacterium | reverse complement strand
AAAGGTTGGTCAGTTGCATGTAGTCGGAACGTAGCAACACGCCGTGTACGACAAAGCTGCCCATGAACCACGCGACGAACAGCACGATCCAGGCAATGATCAATTTCTTGTTCATGGTCTCCCTCTTCGATCGCAGGGCTGGAATACTCCGGCTGGACGAAAGCATACTCCGGCGCCGCTGCGGCGCAACCTGGCTACGGTTCCCCCGCCCGACCTTTCGCATCGTCGTGCTTGCCACCGTCGAAATTCATTGGGACGCAGACGAAATCGCGCAAAGCTAGC
>CAJNCJ010000143.1 GCA_905221235.1 bacterium | reverse complement strand
CACTCACAGCCATCTTCCCATCTGATTTCAAATAATATGAACCTTGCCAAGTATTTTTCAATGGTTGATTATTCTTATAGAAATACCACGTCTTACCTTCTTGAATCCAGCCATTCTTCTTAAATGAAGGAGCAGGATCAGGGTTAGTTGGATTTTTTTCTACCTGCTTCTCCTTTGATGGAGTTGGTTTTGTCTGAGCAGGTTTCTTATTCTGAACATATCGTCCAGTACCATCAACATAGTATCGACCATTGTCTACCCATGAATCCGTAACCATTTTTCC
>CAJNCJ010000142.1 GCA_905221235.1 bacterium | reverse complement strand
GGCGCATTTCATCGAAGCCCAGGCCCATGGCGCCGTGGATGCGAAACAGCTACGTCAGGACGTGTCGGGATCCGGCGCGTTTCCCACCATTCCGGTCGATCTGACCTGGCGTATCTCCCGACGGTTTGCCGTGACGGGCCGAGCGCAGTACTTCCGCGCCTCCGTCAGCAATTTCAAAGGCGCGATCGGCGAGTATCACGGCGATGTGCAGTACCGGTGGAAAGACGTTTTCTCCGTCGGTGCGGGCTACAGCGTCATGCGCTACTCGCTCGACGTGAACGACT
>CAJNCJ010000141.1 GCA_905221235.1 bacterium | reverse complement strand
TGTGTTTGACTGTCAAATGGAGTACCAGGTTCATTAAATCCGATATGTCCATTGCGACCGATTCCCAAGATTTGCAAATCAACAGGATGGTCAGCCAAAATTTGGTTGTAGCGTTCAACTTCTTCTTCAGCATTATCCTTAACACCACGTGGCAAGAAGCTTTCCTTAAATGGTTTTTGGTTAAACAGGTTTTCTTGCATGAAGTAACGGTAAGATTGTGGATTGTCCCCATCAAGCCCTACATACTCATCAAGGTTCACACTGGTTAGATTTGAAAAATCAAG
>CAJNCJ010000140.1 GCA_905221235.1 bacterium | reverse complement strand
GATTGCCGCTTTTGTGTCCGCCCCCGTGTTCGCTTGGCTGAATTACCGTTTGGTCAAAGGTGATGAAAAACACAAACTCACATCAGGTATGAATGCCCTTGCATTGGCAGGCTTGATTTATCTGACCGGTTTTACCGTTTTGTTCTTATTGAATTTGGCGGGAATGTTCAAATGATAACGATGCCGTCTGAAACCGCAAACCGCTTTCAGACGGCATTGTCGCGTTTATGGAAAAAAATGCCGACATCGCGTAAAATATGCGCAAATTTTGTGATTCGGTCAGGT
>CAJNCJ010000139.1 GCA_905221235.1 bacterium | reverse complement strand
AATAGACTTTTTTCATTTTTGTTCCCTTTTATTCCCAAAGCCATCGCCTAAAAAATCAGCATCCACTTTAAGCAGCTTGCTGGTCGTATAAGCGATATGGATATTTTCTTCTTTCAAAAAGGCTTCAACAATTTCAGCCACAATCTTGCTCCTTAAAGACATGGTCGCATACGAATTGGTTTGATACCACACCGAGATTTTTATCCCGTTATTTTCAGGCATCAAAAAGCATCGAGGCTTCACACTCAAACTCCTTAAAGAATACCGGTCGCGCATTTTATTGAG
>CAJNCJ010000138.1 GCA_905221235.1 bacterium | reverse complement strand
GGTAGGGCAATCAGTAGGATGAGGCCGGTAAGCCAAATGGGTATTTTTTTAGGAGACATAGTGTTTTTTATCGGCAAAACGGGCGGACAGTATAAATGTCCACCCGTTTGACAATCCGAAAACGGCTTATTTCATACCGGCTTGCTCAAGCAGCCGGGTGGCGTGTTCTTTTTCGGAAACAGTGGTGGCGGACACTTGGGGTGCTTCCAACTTGGCGATGGGTTCCAAATTGAAAGTGGATACCACGTGCGGATTCAAAGGATATTCGGCACGGACGGCGGTCAG
>CAJNCJ010000137.1 GCA_905221235.1 bacterium | reverse complement strand
ACCTGTTCCAATAATAGAAGCCAAGGACAATGCATTACTTCCAGTATCTGGTAAAATATTATTTGTAGTATCTCTACGATAGATAACAAACAAATCTGAACCATCTACAAGATCCTTTGGTAACTCGTTTACAATAAGTTTTTTCTCTATTTCTGTTAGCTCATCCATAGTAGCATATTTATAGTTTACTGTAATATCTGTTTCAGTAGCTGAAACTGTTTCAATAAGAAGTGAAGAAAAGCCAATAATCCCAATCACAGCAGACACTACCCCAATTCCTGAAAC
>CAJNCJ010000136.1 GCA_905221235.1 bacterium | reverse complement strand
CTAAAGAATACGACATTACCTTGACAGTGGCTGGGCTAGAGTGGATTCAAGCACTCTTAGTTAAGGAAGCAGACCTATCAGGCTTGACTGTTCACCTCAAGATTGACTCAGGAATGGGACGGATTGGTTTCCGAGATGCCAGTGAGACTGATCAGGCTCAAGACTTGCTTCAACAACATGGTGCTCGCGTTGAAGGGATTTTTACCCACTTTGCGACTGCAGATGAGGAATCAGATACCTACTTTAATCAGCAGTTAGAACGGTTTAAAACTATTTTGGCCAGTAT
>CAJNCJ010000135.1 GCA_905221235.1 bacterium | reverse complement strand
ATGAGAATAAAAACATCAAATGATTCTATCATCAACGTTGACAGCGTGAAGCATAGTATCACAATCGAAGGAATCGAGTTTGGTTCAGATTGTAGTGCTTTGGTATCTAAGAACAAAGACGGGACAGGAACGATCACTCTGATATTTGAAGGGAAAATTATTTGAAAGGACAGGCAATGAAACCTAAAAAATACCCATATTCAGGCTCTCAAAAGACAGATAACAAAAAAGATAGAGTCGAATTCGCTGAGGTTTTAAATTACGAACCAATTAATGTGTCAATTGT
>CAJNCJ010000134.1 GCA_905221235.1 bacterium | reverse complement strand
CTACCTTCGCCAAGACAAAAGCAACGGCAGCACGTTGTGGCAACATCTCAGAATATGCAGCAAACCCTACCGCAAACGCTACGGCAGCACATGGACCAGAGGCAAAGTCCCCAACCGTGTCGGCATAGAAAACCGACCCGCTATCGTCGACCAGAAATCCCGTATCGGCGATTGGGAAGCCGACACCATTGTCGGCAAAGGACAGAAAAGCGCATTATTGACCTTGGTCGAACGCGTTACCCGCTACACCATCATCTGCAGATTGGATAGCCTCAAAGCCGAAGAC
>CAJNCJ010000133.1 GCA_905221235.1 bacterium | reverse complement strand
GTTACCGTCGGCGACTACGTCGTTTTGGGCGGCTACACGCTGGTTTTCCAATTCTGCCGCATCGGCGACTACGCCATGACCGCGTTTGCCGCAGGCGTACACAAAGACGTGCCGCCCTACTTTATGGCATCGGGCTACCGCGCCGAACCGGCGGGGCTCAACAGCGAAGGCATGCGCCGCAACGGTTTTACCGCAGAGCAGATTTCCGCCGTCAAAGACGTGTACAAAACCCTCTACCATCGCGGCATTCCGTTTGAAGAGGCCAAGGCAGACATCCTCCGCCGCGCC
>CAJNCJ010000132.1 GCA_905221235.1 bacterium | reverse complement strand
CTAGAAAGTTACCGAGATCAGCTAGCTGCTTTTCCTCAAACTATCTGGGTTTCAGAGGAGATTTAGCGAGATTTAGCAGATACGCAAACCCCTCAAGGCATTGTTGCAGTGATTCAAAAAGAAGAAGTGGGACTGCCTGATCTCCATCAGGGCAAGTATCTATTTTTAGAGGATGTTCAAGATCCTGGTAATGTGGGTACCATGATTCGGACTGCGGACGCTGCAGGTTTTACAGGGGTCATTGTTTCAGACAAGTCAGCAGATATATACAGTCTCAAGACCCTGCGT
>CAJNCJ010000131.1 GCA_905221235.1 bacterium | reverse complement strand
ACCCATGACTATTTTTCATTATTGAATTTCCCCTCATAAGCGATTTGAGCCACAAATTTAGTCAAAGTTTGCTCCACAGCCTGATTGATAGCGTAATAGCGGTTCTGGAAGGTGTTAAGGGGGTCTTGCAAATTCACGGCATAATTGTAGTATCCGCTATTTTGGAAAGTCTTTTGCGTGCCTCTTTTATTATCGTAGGTGTAATTCACAAACACGGTCGCGCGATAGAAAGTCGTAAAACCTTCTTTATTTTGCGTGATGCTCGTATCGGTTACATTCGTGATTTCT
>CAJNCJ010000130.1 GCA_905221235.1 bacterium | reverse complement strand
GATGTCAGCTCCTCAACCGTCTACCGACACATCCGAAAAGGGTATCTGTCTATCGCTCCTATTGATCTAGCTAGAGCCGTTAAATTCAAAGAGAGACGGAATAGTAAGCTACCTTCCATCCCTAAAGAAGCTAAAAAAGGCCGTTCCTATGAGGATTTTCAAAATTATTTAGCCCTTAACCAACTAAACTCTTGGTTAGAAATGGATACAGTTATGGGCAGAATGGGAGGGAAAGTCCTACTCACCTTCAACCTGTCTTTCTGTAACTTTATCTTCGCTAGGCTTCTGG
>CAJNCJ010000129.1 GCA_905221235.1 bacterium | reverse complement strand
TGTCGTTCGAAGACGAGAATTCCACAGGGCTTGGTGGGTAAAAGGCCTACCAAAGTCTTCGAGGGAAACAGACTGAACGTACTCAGTTAGATTCATCTGGAGAGAGAAGCGACAGATTAACTTTTTCACGTTCAGTATCGATTTTCTTGACCCAAACCGTTACCAAATCTCCGACTGACACCACTTGGCTGGGATGTTTGATAAATTTACGACTCATATGGGAAATATGAATCAAGCCATCCTCATGAATTCCGATATCAACGAAGGCACCGAAGTCAACGACATTCCG
>CAJNCJ010000128.1 GCA_905221235.1 bacterium | reverse complement strand
GCATAAGGTGCTGTAATCGGGGATGCTCAGTTCGTCAAAACGGCAAAACAGGTTGAAGTCGATGCGGGTGATGAGGCTGTGTTCGAGTTCGGGATCGGAGAGGCTGTGCCATTGTCCGAGCAGGACGGCTTTGAACATGGACAACAGCGGGTAGGCGGGACGGCCGCGGTGGTCTCGAAGGTAACGGGTTTTTTGACGGTTCAGGTATTGTTCGATCGGCTGCCAATCAATCACCTGGTCCAACTTCAATAGTGGGAAACGGTCGATGTGTTTGGCAATCATGGCTTGGG
>CAJNCJ010000127.1 GCA_905221235.1 bacterium | reverse complement strand
CGTCTACCTTGATTTGGCTAGCCTCAAGAGCTTGACCATTCAATTTAGCACTTGAAGTTCCGGCGAATTCAAGAACGTCTACTAGTGTATCTGTGACTGCGAAGGCTGTCGCATCTTGCGCTACAGTTGTTTTCACATTGTAAGTGAAGACTTGGTCGCGTTTGTCAAGAGTTTCAGCTTCTTTGCCGTTCACATCTTTCTTGATTTCTGGCTCTTCTGGTGTTGGTGGCGTTACTGGGACTTCGTTAGAGTCCTTGTGCACTCCTGGTTTGTGTGGGAAGCTTGCGTCA
>CAJNCJ010000126.1 GCA_905221235.1 bacterium | reverse complement strand
CTGACCTTTGCCTTTACTTTCTATTGGCGCACCGATTTTTATGCCGACATGGATATCGGCAACGTCATCTGGCCGCAGTTTTGGCAGGGGGCAGGCGTTGCCATGTTCTTCCTGCCGCTGACCACCATCACACTGTCGCACATGAAGGGCGGACAGATTGCCGCCGCAGGCAGCCTGTCGAATTTCTTGCGCGTGCTGATGGGCGGTGTCGGCGTATCCGTCGTCAGCACCCTGTGGGAACGGCGCGAAGCGTTGCACCATACACGCTTTGCCGAACACATCACGCCCTATT
>CAJNCJ010000125.1 GCA_905221235.1 bacterium | reverse complement strand
CTCCCTTTCTGGTCAGAGCGATTAGGGTCACAAAAGAAGAGTTTACTCTCTCCTCGCACATCCATTTCGATATCATCGACCCTGGCAAACTCTCCACCATTATCTGTCAGGATGACAGGGAAGAGTTGGAAGAAATCTTTGTCAGCTTGGTGAAGAGTGTTCTTAATGTCATAGAGGTGTTTGGTAACCTCAAGGGCAGTTTTATTATCCAGAAGCCTAGCGAAGATAAAGTTACAGAAAGATAAATTGAAGGTAAGTAGGACTTTACCTCCCATTCTCCCCAGAACTGTGTC
>CAJNCJ010000124.1 GCA_905221235.1 bacterium | reverse complement strand
AGTCCAGATGACTGCTGGGTTAGGCGACCATTATAGCCTGAAAAGCCACGTTCAAAGACTCGGAGCACATCACTATTTTTTATCCCAATTCCCGTATCCTTGATACAAAGCTCCTGACCTTCCATATAAATCTCTAGCCCACCTTCCTTGGTGTATTTGAGACTGTTTGAGAGGATTTGTTCAATGACGACCAACAGCCATTTCTTATCAGTCACGATGATTTTGTCAAGGTCATGGAGATTGAGCGCCAGTCCTTTTTGGATAAAGAAAAGGGCATACTTACGAACCACTTCCT
>CAJNCJ010000123.1 GCA_905221235.1 bacterium | reverse complement strand
AAAGAAATAGAAATTAGAAAAAGCTTTTACACGCATTTGTTCTATCCTAAAGAAGTGCCGCAATTTCTCTATGATTCCAATCAAGATTTTTTTCAGTCTTTTTTTAAGCATTTTAAAGGCGTGGATATAGGGTTTGTTGGACTTGAATTAAAACTCCCCATCGCTTTTGAATACGAAAAGTTTAAGAATATTCTAAAACCACCTTATGGCGTGTTGAATCTCGGAGCTAGCGATGATTTTAGAGTGTATAAACGCTTTGATGAGATGATCTATTTTTTAAATCCTGACTACCAAC
>CAJNCJ010000122.1 GCA_905221235.1 bacterium | reverse complement strand
TGTTCTTAATCAGCAGCCGGTATTTCTTTTCCATCTGTGCGACTTCTGCCGCCAACAACCCCAACTCTTCCGCCGCCTCATGATGGAAATTGGCGTTGGCAAGATACAGACCGTTCCGATCGACCAATAACGCCTTACCGCTGCCGGACAATTGTTCCATCAGCAACGGCAATTGCTCGTCCGACAAATTGATGCCGTCTGAATGACCGTTTTCATCGCCATAGAGGAATTCGAGTTTTTGCAAACGGTACAACAGGTTCAAAGCGGTATCGATGTCGGCGGTGTCCGCCCAGGTAAG
>CAJNCJ010000121.1 GCA_905221235.1 bacterium | reverse complement strand
TTCCATGGTATCCCGATTCATCTTTTCAAACGGCTTCATAAAGGCAAAGATAATCGCTGTATAAATGGGAAGTGCAAGCAGACTAATGAAAAAGAGCGTGATGTTCTGTGAAAATAGCACGAGCGAGATAATCAAAATCGTCGACACATCTAGGAAAATCGAAAGAATGGTCGACGCCAGCGCATCGATGATACTATTGGCATCTGTAAAACGAGACACGATTTCTCCTGTCCTGCGTGTCGCGAAAAAGGACATCGGTAGGTGAAAAACATGCTTGATGTAGGACAAAATCACATCA
>CAJNCJ010000120.1 GCA_905221235.1 bacterium | reverse complement strand
ACCAAAAACAATCCTGTCCTTATCGGTGAACCAGGTGTTGGTAAAACAGCCGTTGTTGAAGGTCTAGCTCAGAAGATTGTTGATGGTGATGTTCCCCATAAACTCCAAGGCAAGCAAGTCATCCGTTTGGATGTGGTCAGTCTAGTTCAAGGAACAGGTATCCGAGGCCAATTTGAAGAGCGTATGCAAAAGCTCATGGAAGAGATACGCAAACGTGAGGATATCATTCTCTTTATCGATGAAATCCATGAAATTGTCGGTGCAGGATCTGCTGGCGATGGCAATATGGATGCAGGAA
>CAJNCJ010000119.1 GCA_905221235.1 bacterium | reverse complement strand
AAGCCGATGTGCTTGCTGACTCAGAAGCGGATGTGCTTGCTGACTCTGATGCACTTGTTGATGCTGACTCTGAGGCGGATGTGCTTGCTGATTCTGATGCACTTGTTGATGCTGACTCAGATGCACTTGTTGATGCTGATTCAGATGCGCTTGTGCTTGCTGATTCTGATGCACTTGTTGA
Source organism: bacterium (assembly GCA_905221235.1). Taxonomy (GTDB): domain Bacteria; phylum Bacillota; class Bacilli; order Lactobacillales; family Streptococcaceae; genus Streptococcus. The sequence goes on along the minus strand of CAJNCJ010000119.1, from coordinate 119 downwards.
TGCTGATTCAGAAGCGCTTGTTGATGCCGATTCAGAAGCGCTTGTGCTTGCTGATTCTGACGCACTTGTTGATGCTGACTCAGAAGCTGATGTGCTTGCTGATTCTGATGCACTTGTTG
>CAJNCJ010000118.1 GCA_905221235.1 bacterium | reverse complement strand
GAAAAGTGGTTGTCTTCGGCATTCTGAAACGCAACGGACGGGTCTATACCGTTGTCGTAAACAATGCCAAGTCTGAAACGTTACTCCCTGTCATCAAAAAGAAAATCATGCCGGACAGTATTGTTTATACCGATAGTCTGAGCAGCTGCGACAAGTTGGACGTGAGCGGTTTTATCCATTACCGCATCAACCATTCCAAGGAATTTGCTGACCGTCAGAACCACATAAACGGCATTGAGAACTTTTGGAATCAGGCAAAACGCGTCTTGCGAAAATACAACGGAATCGATCGCAAATCTT
>CAJNCJ010000117.1 GCA_905221235.1 bacterium | reverse complement strand
ATGACGCACGGCATTATGGAATACATCCTTGAAAACCTGGAACGATACGTCCGCAACGACATCAGATTCGTCGATTACGAACGCCGCGAAATCCGGCGCCGCCATCAGGTTTCCGAGATTCTTTACCGCTACGTCTGCCATTCCGTTTCGCCCGTTGCACCCGTCGCCCATCAGCTGATGGAGGCGAACATCGTCAAAACCCTCGCCACGGAATACACTTACGCCGCCGCGCAAATGTTGCAAAAACTCTTGGGCGCGAAGGGTTTTGAACGCGGACACACCGCCGGCAATATCGCTATC
>CAJNCJ010000116.1 GCA_905221235.1 bacterium | reverse complement strand
CAAATAGCAATCAAACTCTACCGCCAACGACAAAGCAAATGCCAAACGCGCCTTCATACCTGAAGAATAACGCTTGACCGGCTCGTAAAGATATTGCCCCAACTCGGAAAACTCTTCGGTAAAGTTCTTCACATAATCGATATCGACATTGTAAATCCGGCAGATGAAACGCAAATTGTCCATACCGGTCAGACTGCCTTGAAACGCACCGGAGAATGCCAAAGGCCAAGAAGTACTCATTGTCCGCTTGATTTCACCCGTGGTCGGCGGCTCAACGCCACTGATCAAACGGATGAGCGTCG
>CAJNCJ010000115.1 GCA_905221235.1 bacterium | reverse complement strand
GGATGGTGACTTGGCTGGTGCAGTATCAAAAGCTGGTGGTCTAGGGATCATCGGTGGTGGGAATGCACCTAAAGAGGTCGTAAAGGCTAATATCGATAAAATCAAATCACTTACGGACAAACCTTTTGGTGTCAACATCATGCTCTTGTCACCTTTTGTAGAAGACATCGTTGATCTCGTGATTGAAGAAGGGGTCAAGGTAGTGACAACTGGTGCAGGAAATCCAAGTAAATACATGACTCGTTTCCATGATGCAGGAATTACAGTTATTCCCGTTGTTCCAAGTGTTGCTTTGGCAAAAC
>CAJNCJ010000114.1 GCA_905221235.1 bacterium | reverse complement strand
GGTGGAGCGTGATCTGGTGGTGTTTGCACAGGTAGGCGCATACTTGTTCGGGACTGAGTTTGCGGCGGATAAGGGTGTCGATGTGCTGAATCAGCTGCGAATCGAGCTTATAGGGTTGTCGCTTACGCTGTTTGATAGTCCGGCTTTGCCGCTGGGCTTTTTCGGCGCTGTATTGCTGCCCTTGGGTGCGGTGCCGTCTGATTTCGCGGCTGATGGTGCTTTTGTGGCGGTTCAGCTGTTTGGCGATTTCGGTGACGGTGCAGTGGCGGAACAGGTATTGGATGTGGTATCGTTCGCCCTGG
>CAJNCJ010000113.1 GCA_905221235.1 bacterium | reverse complement strand
GGCAAACCTATCGTGACCGGTGTCACATGGCGTTGGTCACTCGATGGAAACTTAACAACTGGCATGAATTATCTTGTAAGAGGTTCAAATGTTCAAAAAACCTCTACTTTACTTGTCTCAGCTTACATTGATAATGATAAGGTTGCAAGTGATGAATTATCATTCGTGAACGTTTCAGATGGTGAATCTGGCCAAAAAGGAGAAGATGGGAAATCAACCGTCATGCACTTTGCGTTTTCTGACAATTCGGATGGATCTGACCTTTCTTTTGAGGATAGAAACCAGCGTTATCAAGGCTATTAT
>CAJNCJ010000112.1 GCA_905221235.1 bacterium | reverse complement strand
TTAAGAAATCATCAGCCAAAATAACATTCACGGGTAATTCGCACATGATATAAATTTCAAGCCCGTTTTTACCGGATTCTAGATTGTTTTTTCTTAAGATTTCTAGGACTTTTTTACCCTCTTCAATGGTGCGCAAAAAAGGGATCATCACTTTCATGTTGGTTAAGCCCATTTCTTCTCTCACTAACGCTAAGGCTTCACACTCCCACGAAAACGCTTCGTTATAGCTTTCTGAATAATACCGACTAGCCCCCCTATAACCAAGCATGGGGTTTTCTTCATTAGGCTCATAGCTAGAGCCACC
>CAJNCJ010000111.1 GCA_905221235.1 bacterium | reverse complement strand
ATATTAAATTTTCTTTATTAGGTATTAGGCGTTTTGATTTTGTCTGTTAAAATCATCATCAACCCTTACAATATCGTCTTCGCCGACATACTCGCCCACTTGAACTTCTATGATGATTAAAGGGATTTTGCCGTAATTAGCCAGGCGGTGTAGGGTGTTTTTAGGGATATAAGTGGATTGGTTAGCTTGCAATTCAAACGATTGATGATGCAACTCCACGCTCGCCATCCCGCTAATCACCACCCAGTGTTCGCTCCTGTGGAAATGCTTTTGTAAAGAAAGCCTTGCGTTAGGTTTGACTTCT
>CAJNCJ010000110.1 GCA_905221235.1 bacterium | reverse complement strand
GCTCGGCAACGGTATTCTTCAGCAGTTATCTGTTTACAGATTGTTTTTCAAAAAACGAGGTTGTCTGAAAAGGGTTTGTGGAGTTGATTAAGGGTGGTAGGTTGTTTTTGGTTTTGTAGGTCAGGCATAAATGCCCATCCTACTTGATATACACAATTTTAGTACCGTCAATACGTAGGACTTGGGTATCTTGTAAATGTTGTAGCAGTTTGTCAGTTTCTTGTGCATTGGATTTTGTGAGTGCCTGGATTGTATTGCGTAAAGTTTTGGTTTTATTAGGACGGTTCTTTAACGATAACGCGGCA
>CAJNCJ010000109.1 GCA_905221235.1 bacterium | reverse complement strand
ATGTATATTTGCGGCGGCGGCATCCGCAATCCTGTTTTAATGGCGGATTTGGCAGAATGTTTCGGCACACGCGTTTCCCTGCACAGCACCGCCGAACTGAACCTCGATCCTCAATGGGTGGAGGCAGCCGCATTTGCGTGGTTGGCGGCGTGTTGGATTAACCGCATTCCCGGCAGCCCGCACAAAGCAACCGGCGCATCCAAACCGTGTATTCTGGGCGCGGGATATTATTATTGAGCGCAAATACCGTCTGAAAGCCATTTCCGCCGCTCAGACGGCATTTTCGCCCCTTTTGTTTACAAACCCT
>CAJNCJ010000108.1 GCA_905221235.1 bacterium | reverse complement strand
CTTCATTCACATAACTTGTTATGACTTGACGGTATACATGCGTTGTATTGCCTTTTTCGTCTTTCTTAGTTTCTTTGTAAATGTACTCTGGAATGTCTTTCTTATCCTTCGTTCCTTTGTCTGAAGGGCTGATTTCTTTGCCTTCTTCATTCACATAACTTGTTACGACTTGACGGTATACATGCGTTGTATTGCCTTTTTCGTCTTTCTTAGTTTCTTTGAAGATGTACTCTGGAATGTCTTTCTTATCCTTCGTTCCTTTGTCTGAAGGGTTAATTTCTTTGCCTTCTTCATTCACATAACTTGTTA
>CAJNCJ010000107.1 GCA_905221235.1 bacterium | reverse complement strand
GTACTTCCATCTGAATTTATTAAAGATGCATCATGGTTTGCAGACTCTTGGCTGTTAGACCCTACTGTTCAAGGAGCACTTGTTACATTAGATGAGATAACTGAACAATTTCATGATGATTTTGATTATGAGGAAATTTTAAGTAAAATTGATGGACATAAAGTTGTATTCAATTTCTTAGATATTGATGAACTTGGCTCTGAAGATGAACTTTATATCAAATTAAATTCCAGAGGAAGGCCTCTGACAGATTTTGAAAACTTCAAAGCAAGATTCATTTCTAGATTACATATAATTAACGGAGAATTAG
>CAJNCJ010000106.1 GCA_905221235.1 bacterium | reverse complement strand
GTCAGCATATCGGCTGTAATACCGTCGGTAAAGCGGATGATGTCTTTGCGTCCGGTAGCGTAGTCGTAATTATAGACCGTATCCTGACCGAAGCCTTTGCCGAAGACATAAGTATCCGAACCGCTGCCGCCCTCCAAGTAATCATTGCCTGCACCGCCGATTAGAGTGTCGTTACCGTCTTCGCCGTTCAAATGATCATTGCCTTCGCCACCATTCAGTACATCGTTACCATTATAGCCGTACAGGGCGTCGTTGCCTTCTCCTCCATTGAGCGTATCATTGCCATTGCCACTGTAGATACTGTCGTTGCCT
>CAJNCJ010000105.1 GCA_905221235.1 bacterium | reverse complement strand
TGTGCGGACACCAAAGATAAGCGTTGGTATCTTTTTCCACTTATCTGCGCTTTCACTATTTGCCCTTTCAGGCTGCGGGCATAGGGACGGAACAGGTAGCGGTCAAATCCTGTTTCATCCAAATAAACACGTTGGTAGTCGGAAAATTCGGCCGGCTGTGTCAAATAATGCGTTACTTTGGCCGGGTCTTGTTCTTTGTAAGTGGTGGTCTTTTTTTGCGCGTTATCCCCATCTGTTTGAGTGCATAGCAAATGGTGGCTGCCGTACAATCAAAATGTTTGGCGATTTCATGCAGATAGGCATCCTGGTGTT
>CAJNCJ010000104.1 GCA_905221235.1 bacterium | reverse complement strand
AGCGCTTCTGAGTCAGCATCAACAAGTGCCTCAGAATCAGCGTCAACAAGCGCTTCTGAGTCAGCATCAACAAGTGCATCTGAATCAGCGTCAACAAGCGCTTCTGAGTCAGCATCAACAAGTGCATCAGAATCAGCAAGCACAAGCGCCTCAGAATCAGCGTCAACAAGCGCCTCAGAATCGGCATCAACAAGTGCATCAGAGTCAGCAAGCACAAGCGCCTCTGAGTCAGCATCAACAAGCGCCTCTGAGTCAGCAAGTACATCAGCTTCTGAATCGGCATCAACAAGTGCGTCAGAATCAGCAAGCACAAG
>CAJNCJ010000103.1 GCA_905221235.1 bacterium | reverse complement strand
ATTTTATGATTTGAGATGAAAAAATTACTTTCATACATAGAATTAATAAGGGATTTGGCTGATGTTGTAATTGAAAGAATGATGGTAAATTATATGAAATTTATCTGAAAAGCCGTTCTTCTGAAAAGTATAAAATGTATATTGTACAAATTATAGAATCTTTTCTGAGTATTTAGGGAGACAGCCTTATCTTATTGACGCTACCTAGATTTTTTGTTATAGTCAACGAGGTAACAACTAGGAAGAATGGTTTATTCACAAGTTGTGGATAAGTCTGGGGAGAGCAGGATATTGAGCTAGTAGACTAGAGGTAT
>CAJNCJ010000102.1 GCA_905221235.1 bacterium | reverse complement strand
ACAACTTGAACCTCATCTTTGCCGAGCAAAATCAAGTATTTTTCAATGTTTTCAATCGAATAGGCTCGTGATAAAGCTTCTCCATAGAGGGCTAACTGACCACGATAGCGTTCAATAAGCTGACTTGGTTCATCGTAACGATCCGTCTTGTAGTCAAAAAGAACGATACGATCCTCATAAAGTAGATAGCCGTCCAAGATCCCACGAACAACGAAGTCTTCCTGACTTTTTTGGTCCCGCTTGAGCATAGAAAAAGGTTGCTCGCGGTAGAGATGGTCGGTATTGGCAAGAATTTCTTGACCAAGTGCTGTATC
>CAJNCJ010000101.1 GCA_905221235.1 bacterium | reverse complement strand
AGCCATCTGTATTGATACTTGCTTCCGCACTTGGTTCGCCTTTATGGCTGACTTCTTGGTTTGGAGCTTTTGCTTTTGGATCGTTTTCGTCTTTTTGTTCCTTAACTTTAACCGTTACTGGAACTTCGTCTTCTGTTCCATCTTCATAACGGACGATAACTGTTCCTTGTTTGTCTCCTGGAGTATTGGTATCTGGTTTACTTCCTGCTTTCCAACTATAGGTTGTTCCTGCTGGTAAGCCATCTGTATTGATACTTGCTTCCGCACTTGGTTCGCCTTTATGGCTGACTTCTTGGTTTGGAGCTTTTGCTTTT
>CAJNCJ010000100.1 GCA_905221235.1 bacterium | reverse complement strand
GCTGGCACTTTAAAATCCCAGACAGTGTAAAACCTACCTTCACAGGTATTTCATTAACTGATATGAATACGGTCGCAAGACAGCTTTTGAGTGGAAATGACTTTTTGCAAATCATTTCAGATATACAAGTGAATTTTAACAATGCGTCTGGTGCTTATGGTTCTACTATTACAGGATATCGAGCTGAGATTGTCAACAAGAAAAATATTGTGACAGAAGATGGAGGCCACTTAGGAATGATGAATTTCAAAGGGGCTGCAACCATTCGAGCTTATGTTGTTGATAGTCGAGGTAAGCGATCAGATACCAAAGACAT
>CAJNCJ010000099.1 GCA_905221235.1 bacterium | reverse complement strand
CAAATGTCTGCTTTGGAAGAAAAATTGGCTCGAAATCTACCAATTGGAGGTCAGCCAGTTCAAAGTCATTCTGATAATACGAAACCAAGCAGTCCTGAGAAAACAAGTTCAACACCAAGTTCAATCATTAAGCCAAACTTTAATCTCAATACGCAGACACCAAATCGAGGAACTGGAGGAGCCTATACAACGGATGATGGGTATGTCTTTAGTCCGACAGATGTGATTGAAGATACAGGTGACGCTTTTGTTGTACCGCATGGCAATCATTTCCACTATATTCCTAAGAGTGATTTGTCAGCAGGAGAATTGGCTGC
>CAJNCJ010000098.1 GCA_905221235.1 bacterium | reverse complement strand
GGTATTAATCTTGCTTGCACTTTTTTATTGATTCAGTTTGGTAGCGTCATTATTTTGTTTGGCGTGGCGTTTTCGCACCCCTTAAAATAACCCTCTAAAGGTTTGTGACTTTTGTTCTCGCCAAATAAACTAAACATCATTCAATACTCTTTATCCCACAAGCTCATCTAAAACCACACCCGCTAAAAACTAAAATTAACAAAAACCAAAATCTTTTTAAAACCACCCAAGCAGAAATCCCAAACATCTTTGTAGTATAATACCCCCATACATTTGTATCTAGCGTAGGAAGTGCACAAAGTTACGCCTTTATAGAT
>CAJNCJ010000097.1 GCA_905221235.1 bacterium | reverse complement strand
GCTTCCAAGAATGCAAGTAAGCATCTTTCAGAAAGTGAAAGCCAATCAGTAAGTACTTCAACAAGTGCTTCTGTATCAGCAAGTACATCTGCTTCTGAAAGTGCAAGTACAAGTGCATCTGAGTCAGCCTCAACAAGTGCATCTCAATCACAAGCTGGGGTAACTTCTGAACTTGCAAAACCAGTAGTATCAGAAACAGCTTCAAACAAAGAGACATCTGTTCGTAAGGAAGATGCAGCTAATGCGACAGCTGACGCAGCTCTTTCAAAAGTTATCACTGAAAGCCTCGCATCTCTACAAGCAGTTGAAACTCGTTT
>CAJNCJ010000096.1 GCA_905221235.1 bacterium | reverse complement strand
AGTTTGTCATTTGGTACTTTACCTTTACCATCTTGACCGATTTCAACAGTGATTGGACCATTTTCACCTGGGATTTCCACCGTAGTTCCTGGTGGGAATGTTGAGCCATCTGGTTTCTTCGGTGTTACTGTAACATCACCAGTCTTAGGATCTTGTTCCAACTCTACTGTTGGTGTTACCTTAGATGGAGTAGTTACATTAGGAACTTCCACAGCTGGTTTTCCTGGTTCGGTAATCTTACCTGTTCCTGGAACATCTTTCTTAGGAAGTTTGTCATTTGGTACTTTACCTTTACCATCTTGACCGATTTCAACAGTG
>CAJNCJ010000095.1 GCA_905221235.1 bacterium | reverse complement strand
CACTGTTGAAATCGGTCAAGATGGTAAAGGTAAAGTACCAAATGACAAACTTCCTAAGAAAGATGTTCCAGGAACAGCTAAGATTACCGAACCAGGAAAACCAGCTGTAGAAGTTCCTAATGTAACCACACCAGCACATAAGACACCAACACTAGATGTTGAACAAGATCCTAAGACTGGTGATGTTACAGTAACACCTAAGAAACCAGATGGCTCAACCTACCCACCAGGAACTACGGTAGAAATCCCAGGTGAAAATGGTCCAATCACTGTTGAAATCGGTCAAGATGGTAAAGGTAAAGTACCAAATGACAAACT
>CAJNCJ010000094.1 GCA_905221235.1 bacterium | reverse complement strand
TTTTGTTGGAACAGGCTGGTTTCAAGTCTTTCAAACTCTATGCGGACTTTGAGGACAAGGAGCCGACAGAAACCAGCACCCGTTGGTTTTTTGTCGCGCAGAAGTAGGAGAACATCATGACCATCACAGGTATTATCGCGGAGTTCAATCCTTTCCATAATGGCCACAAATACTTACTTGAGCAGGCGAAGGGACTGAAAATCGTTGCCATGTCTGGGAATTTCATGCAGCGTGGAGAGCCTGCTATCGTGGACAAGTGGACACGGGCTCAGATGGCACTGGAAAATAGAGCGGATCTGGTAGTGGAATTGCCTTTTTT
>CAJNCJ010000093.1 GCA_905221235.1 bacterium | reverse complement strand
TAGTCAGTCAGCATCAACAAGTGCAAGCCAATCAGCCAGCACATCAGCCTCTGAATCAGCATCAACAAGTGCGTCAGCATCAGCAAGCACAAGCGCTTCTGAGTCAGCATCGACCAGTGCGAGTCAATCAGCAAGTACCTCAGCTTCTGAATCAGCGTCAACCAGTGCAAGTCAATCAGCAAGCACATCAGCGTCTGAATCAGCATCAACAAGTGCCTCTGAATCAGCATCAACAAGTGCGTCAGCATCAGCCAGCACATCGGCTTCTGAATCAGCATCAACAAGCGCGAGCCAGTCAGCAAGTACATCAGCTTCTGAATCAG
>CAJNCJ010000092.1 GCA_905221235.1 bacterium | reverse complement strand
TTCGAACCCACGCACGCTTTTACACGCCTGACGGTTTTCAAGACCGTTCCCTTCAGCCGGACTTGGGTAATCCTCCATACTATTCAAATGGACCTTGTAGGACTTGAACCTACGACCACTCGGTTATGAGCCGAGAGCTCTAACCAGCTGAGCTAAAGGTCCAACAAGATCTTTATAGCGGCGAAGGGGATCGAACCCCCGACCTCCCGGGTATGAACCGGACGCTCTAGCCAGCTGAGCTACACCGCCATGAATCGGGAAGACAGGATTCGAACCTGCGACACCTTGGTCCCAAACCAAGTACTCTACCAAGCTGAGCTACTTCC
>CAJNCJ010000091.1 GCA_905221235.1 bacterium | reverse complement strand
TATTAAAACAACTTCACCCTCATTCATAATAAGATCCTTTAAATTATTTTTTACTTGGATTGTTTACAAAACTCTGTACCAATTGCTCTACTTGTTGGTGATAACCTACCAACTCCTGCTGTGTGAGCTGCTGCTTTTCCCGAATAAACGGGTAATACTGTACCGTGAAACCGTTAATACAGGAACCTACGCTAGTGCTATAATTATCTTCTTCAGCCTGGTTTACTCGATTATTCCAATGAGTAATAATCGCCGGATTTTCTCCTTTTTTAATATAGTAAAATTCATGAAAATATGGATTTTCAGGAATATGTCTTTTATCTTCAT
>CAJNCJ010000090.1 GCA_905221235.1 bacterium | reverse complement strand
TCTTTTTCAACAACTTTTATAATTTTATTTAAAAAAATTAATTACATCCAAATCATTTGATTTGCCAAAACAAGGAAAAGTCCTATATTTACAATATGTAAACCTTTTATTTTTGTTGAAAACAAACTCGATAAAATACTATTTAATGTATCAAATATATATTTATATTTTGATACATTTATCGTATGTTATTTTTATACATAGTTTAATTATAATTATTGCTATAAAATATGAGTGCATCCTGTATCGAAATCAGTGTATTTTGGTCAGTTATTTCTTATTTATGCTATGCTCTTATTACCGTTCAACTAAAAAAGCCGAAACAACT
>CAJNCJ010000089.1 GCA_905221235.1 bacterium | reverse complement strand
CATAGGAATGTGATAGTCTTGTGAAAACCATTCTATTTCTTGCTCTAGTGCCTCTGTTTGAATTGTGCCTATAATATACTTGTCAGTATTGCTTAGATTAGTTGTTTTTTTATCCATAAAAAGCCCTATAAGATACTCTAAACTCACATGCTTATCTTTATTGCCAATAGAGTTATTGATTGTAGCTAATAACATAGGGGCAAATGACATTTTTATCCTCCCTAAATTGATTTGATTGTAGTTTAGCAAATTTTGTGTTGGTTTTGGTTTGACTTATAATGATTGTTTAGCTATAATACGCCTACATTCGTAGGGCTGACCGAAGCCCAC
>CAJNCJ010000088.1 GCA_905221235.1 bacterium | reverse complement strand
ATAAAGAAAATTGCCATCCGTATCAGATACAGTAACCTTGATAAATCCATATTGATTAGCAGTTGCTGCCATAAAGACCTGTCTCCAAAGCAAGTAGTCATTTAATGACCCCACTTCTCCAGAACTATCAGTAGGGATGGTCCATGTGAGACTCTGAGCGTTATTTCGGTCTTTCTCAAAAGCTCCACGATCTGATAGTTCGATATGATGACGTCCCCAAAGGCTAGTCTTACTCAGAGTGCCGACCAATCGCTCTCTGTTATCGTTTGTGATCGCAACTCCTTTTGCTGCATCCTGGAACCCTTTTAGAATATTAGATCCTCGATAATCT
>CAJNCJ010000087.1 GCA_905221235.1 bacterium | reverse complement strand
ATCTATTATAACAAGAAACCTAGGCTTTGACAAGCCTCTTAACGAAATAGATTAAGGATTGAGTCCCATATTGTCTGGGCTTTTTCTTTTATTTTAGCTTCTGAAATCGCACGGCCTGCTTCATCTACAAGATTTTGTGCACGACTACGAATATCTCCTACCGGATCTTCAGACTGGTTTGTCTCATTTTCAACAACTTGCTTTTTCGTATTTTCTGGTTCAATCCCATTTTGTTTATAAGCATTCTCAACTGTAAAAGTACTACCTGGAGTGTATGGCAAAATGGTATTAGCCATACTTCTAAAGACATGGGCTGCTCCATTTGAGGTCGAACC
>CAJNCJ010000086.1 GCA_905221235.1 bacterium | reverse complement strand
AAAATCCCGGCAACATGGCTTTTAGAATGGAGATTTTATAAGAAAAGACAGACTTGCGTAACTCCTCAGCCAGCCAGAGTTGCTCTTGAGTCAAGACGGGAGAAAAGTCTAGCACCTCTGCAATCTCCTTCAAGTCCTGACCTTCCATCTCTTCATCCGACTGGGACTCCAAGCCCAACACAATCCCTTGGATCAAACGATTGCCCTTGCCGAAGGGGACATGGACCCGCATACCGACTTCCAGCATGTCTACAAATTCCTCAGGGACCTTGTAGCTATAGGGCTGGTCCGTCTGCATCAGGGGAACATCCACGATAATCTTTGCGATAGTCATC
>CAJNCJ010000085.1 GCA_905221235.1 bacterium | reverse complement strand
AATGCGACAGCTGACGCAGCTCTTTCAAAAGTTATCACTGAAAGCCTCGCATCTCTACAAGCAGTTGAAACTCGTTTGAGCCAAATCACATCAACGACTTCAAGTTTGGTGGATACAACGACAACAGCTGCTGTAGCGACAACAGTATCTGCTGAGAGCAACAAGAAAGCACAAGAAGACCGCAAACGTCTATCTAAAATCTCAGCGACTATGGGGGAATACCTCGCTAAGTCTATCGGTCTGCCAAATACAGAAGCAGCGGTTGCTAAGGTGAATGCTGCTGTAACAGCTATCGAAGAAGCATTGAAAACTCCAAATGCTGACTTGACAGATGTTATCAA
>CAJNCJ010000084.1 GCA_905221235.1 bacterium | reverse complement strand
ATCACTCAAGTGTATCAAAAACTAGAGGAATTAAAACCCCTTTTACCGAATGGCGTTTCCATTAATGTTTTTTATGATCGCTCAGAATTCACGCAAAAAGCCATTGCCACCGTTTCTAAAACCCTCATTGAAGCCGTTGTTTTAATCATCATCACGCTCTTTTTATTTTTAGGGAATTTGAGGGCGAGCGTGGCTGTGGGGGTGATTTTACCCTTAAGCTTGTCCGTGGCGTTTATTTTTATCAAGCTCAATAATTTGACTTTGAACTTGATGAGTTTGGGGGGGTTGATTATCGCTATAGGCATGCTCATTGACTCAGCCGTGGTGGTGGTGGAAAACGCTTT
>CAJNCJ010000083.1 GCA_905221235.1 bacterium | reverse complement strand
GACTTCACCCCAGTCATGAAGCATACCGTGGTAAGCGGACTCCTTGCGGTTACCCTACCTACTTCTGGTATCCCCCACTCCCATGGTGTGACGGGCGGTGTGTACAAGACCCGGGAACGTATTCACCGCAGTATGCTGACCTGCGATTACTAGCGATTCCGACTTCATGCACTCGAGTTGCAGAGTGCAATCCGGACTACGATCGGTTTTGTGAGATTGGCTCCGCCTCGCGGCTTGGCTACCCTCTGTACCGACCATTGTATGACGTGTGAAGCCCTGGTCATAAGGGCCATGAGGACTTGACGTCATCCCCACCTTCCTCCGGCTTGTCACCGGCAGTCTCAT
>CAJNCJ010000082.1 GCA_905221235.1 bacterium | reverse complement strand
TAAAACAATCGAAGTAATCCATAACATTAAAATTACACTTGATGTAATAAAATTAATTTTTATAATGGGTGCATAAGTTTGCCTAGCGTGAGCAATTAACTCTCCTTTATACTCTTCTTTTGTTTTGCCTGCAGGAACATCCCAACTACTAATATGTGCAGTATCGTAGCGAAAGTTCATAACCAAGAAAAACACTAAAAGAATAACAGAAACGAACAACGCTGCAAAAGAAACAGTCTCAAGTAAACTAAATATATCATGCATCATTTTTTCTTTGATGATCATCTCATAAATCTGCGGGGCATTCCCTTTGAATGTTTCAAGTAAAGAACTCACTTCCTCAACT
>CAJNCJ010000081.1 GCA_905221235.1 bacterium | reverse complement strand
GTTCGGGTACTTTTGAAGAGTATATATATTGTCCAAAAGAGCCATGTTGGGTGCTATCAAAAGAGAAAATGATTTTATTCATTTCATGAACCGATCTCACTATATCATGTGTCGAATGGCCACAGCTAATATCCAAATACAAGCCCATTCTTACTTTTAATTGTTCTAATTTTTCTATAGTTATAGCTGGATGTAAACGAATATTTCGATAGTTATTTTGTAGTTCATATAACTTAGGCCCCATATCTGTCCAGGCTGCGACATCAAAAATAACATGTGGAAGATATTGAGCTAAATAGTCTAATTGTTCAATGTCTTGTGTATCTGTAAATATTAAGCAATGAAATGT
>CAJNCJ010000080.1 GCA_905221235.1 bacterium | reverse complement strand
AACAAAGCGGAGTTTGGATCGACTCGTCTTGCAAGCAAGTTTGATAGGATAACCAGAATCAAACCGACTACTGATTGGTAAAGACCAGCTGCTGAAGCCATACCGATATCTGCTGTCTGAGTCAAACCATTAAAGACATATACGTCCAAAACGTTGGTTACATTGTAAAGCTGACCAGCATTGTGTGGGATTTGATAGAAGAGACCGAAGTCTGCACGGAAGATATTTCCGACTGCAAGGATGGTCAAGACTGTCACAAGTGGAGTCAACTGAGGAATGGTTACGTTGCGAATACGTTGCCACTTGCTAGCCCCGTCCACTGTTGCTGCTTCGTAGTAGGTAGGGTCAATTCCCATGAT
>CAJNCJ010000079.1 GCA_905221235.1 bacterium | reverse complement strand
AACCTCAAAACAATGAATTGATAGTAAAATAAAAAAATTAAAAGCCCTGAAACTTAGTCATGGCTCGGTCTTGTGAATCTTGGTTTTTGCCGATATATCGTAGTGAAATACTCTGGCTTGAGTGGTTCAGTAAATCCATTATCAGAGCGACATCCTTTGTCTGTTCGTACATGAATAAACCAAAGGTCTTTCTCATCGAGTGAGTAGCTATGTTTTCAAGACCAACCTCTTCAGCAGCTCTCTTTATGATCTTGTAAGCTGTGTTTGGTTTTATGTGCTGATGTTTTCCGTTTCGGCTTGGAAAGAGGAAGTCTTCATCTTTCTTGTCTTTGATGTATTGCCTCATAGCATTCTTGAATT
>CAJNCJ010000078.1 GCA_905221235.1 bacterium | reverse complement strand
CCAACTAAAATATCAACTTGATTTCTAAACTTTCTCGCATCAAATTGAGTAATGTCGTTATGCCAAAAATCTTCATTTAATTTATAGTTTCCAAGATAACTTTTTTTAACGTATGGATCAATATCTCCTGCAAAAACAATGGTATGGTTTAAATTTAATCGGTGGAATGCCTGTTCAACCGCACCAATCCCGCTGAATACGGTTGCTAATCTAATATGTGAATCAGGTTTAAGAAAAGTTTTAGATTTCCAACCTTGTTGACTGGGAAAGAGCAAAGTTTTTTGTAATCGAGTATCGTGTGTCTGTGCCATTGTCGAAATAGTCATACTTATATCGTTCTGTTTATCTTATCAATATGAAA
>CAJNCJ010000077.1 GCA_905221235.1 bacterium | reverse complement strand
GGTTGACTCGTGCTAACTTTTATATAACCAATGACATCTTCTAAAGTTTTCCCAGAATCATCCACTTTAATAATTTTATCAATAACTTTAGGGTCTACAGGCTTAACTGGTTCATCTTCTTTTGGTGGCATTATTGGTTTAATAGGCTCCACTTTACCACTACTACCATCATCAATAGCATCTTTCCCAGGATTATCCGTTGGAACAATAGTATCCTGAATTTTATTTTCCTTTGCTGGAAGTGAAGTTGCAGGTGTAGTTGGATTCATATCTAGATCTTTTCCATCAATGTAACCTACAAACCGATATCCAGAAATATTCACTTTACCATCTGGGAGAGTTGTACCTACTGTTATCATTTC
>CAJNCJ010000076.1 GCA_905221235.1 bacterium | reverse complement strand
CTACAATTAAGGCATAGGCCCAAGAACGCGATAACCCCTTTTGAGCCAAGTACAAGAGAAGCTCTTTTAGAGAAATACTAGAAACAAAGACAAGGCCGATACAAACGGTCACAAAGGCCCTCGTTCCAAGCATGACTGCCTGCGAAGTATCCCCATGTAACTGAACTGCCCAGTAGTTGGCCAAAGATGGTAAAATGGCGAGTACGAGCATCCAAGCTAACATTTTAAATCGACGGTAATAGAGCATGAAGAGAATGCAAAATGCGACTACCGAAAGATTAAGAGCAATCGAAGGAAGGAAGGATGTTTCCAAGGATAAAATTAGAAAGAAGAGACTGATAATCGGTGTCTTGGTTGCGACTTT
>CAJNCJ010000075.1 GCA_905221235.1 bacterium | reverse complement strand
CCGTCTACCTTAATCACATAGCCACCCTTGATTTCATTGACAATGTCTGAATCCTTCAACTGATAATTCGGATCTTTCATGAGGAGTTCTTCACTGATGATAGCGTCATAAGGAACCTTCCCATTATAGTAATGATAATGGTCTCCATGAGAGGTCACATAACCTTGATCCGTAATCTTGATGACAATTTGTTCTGCGTTGATTCCTTCTCTTTTACTAACTTCATCTGGTGTCAAATTCTCTGCCTTTTGACCAGCCTGATCACCGTCTATATAAGCAACTCGATTCGATTCTTTCTTAACTTGTCCGGCTTGGTAGCGACCAAGCTCATAGGAACAAACACTTAGGGCAAGAACTGCCACTGAACC
>CAJNCJ010000074.1 GCA_905221235.1 bacterium | reverse complement strand
ACTCTGAAAGAAATCAGCGGATTCTCCAAGCTTTACGATATTTTAATCTGGAGCAGGCGCTTGATAAGAGTCCCTATCAATTAAGTGGTGGTCAACAAAAGATTCTTCAGCTTTTGACCATCTTGACCAGCAAGGCTTCTGTGATCTTGCTAGATGAGCCATTTGCTGGTTTGGATGATAGAGCCTGCGACTACTTTTGTCAGTGGATGTTGGAGGAGAGCAATCAAGGAAGAAGTTTTTTAATCATTAGCCATCGTTTAGATCCCTTGATCTCTGTGGTTGATTATTGGATTGAGATGACTAGTGAGGGTCTCCGTCATATTAAAGACGTGACAATCAGCAAACCTCTCCCATCTCTGAACAATGATA
>CAJNCJ010000073.1 GCA_905221235.1 bacterium | reverse complement strand
GCAAGCACATCGGCTTCTGAATCAGCATCAACAAGTGCATCAGAATCAGCAAGCACAAGCGCTTCTGAGTCAGCAAGTACATCAGCTTCTGAGTCAGCAAGCACATCAGCTTCTGAATCGGCATCAACAAGCGCGTCAGAATCAGCAAGCACATCAGCTTCTGAATCAGCATCAACAAGTGCATCAGAATCAGCAAGCACAAGCGCGTCTGAGTCAGCAAGTACATCAGCATCTGAGTCAGCGTCAACAAGTGCATCAGAATCAGCAAGCACATCGGCTTCTGAATCAGCAAGCACATCAGCATCCGAGTCAGCAAGCACATCAGCTTCTGAATCGGCATCAACAAGTGCATCAGAATCAGCAAGCACATC
>CAJNCJ010000072.1 GCA_905221235.1 bacterium | reverse complement strand
GAATCAGCAAGCACAAGCGCTTCTGAATCAGCATCAACAAGTGCATCAGAATCAGCAAGCACATCAGCTTCTGAATCGGCATCAACAAGCGCATCTGAGTCAGCATCAACAAGTGCGTCAGAATCAGCGTCAACAAGCGCATCTGAGTCAGCATCAACAAGTGCATCAGAATCAGCGTCAACAAGTGCATCAGAGTCAGCATCAACAAGTGCATCAGAATCAGCAAGCACAAGCGCATCTGAGTCAGCATCAACAAGCGCATCAGAATCAGCAAGCACATCAGCTTCTGAATCGGCATCAACAAGCGCATCAGAATCAGCAAGCACAAGTGCGTCAGAATCAGCGTCAACAAGCGCATCTGAGTCAGCATC
>CAJNCJ010000071.1 GCA_905221235.1 bacterium | reverse complement strand
TTCTACCCATTTTCTTAAAGTTAATGGCAAATACCGTCTTATAACTCCAGTTGAAGCAGAACGCCTTCAAGATTTTCCAGATAATTGGACAGCTAAAAAGAAATTATCAGATGGATCTATTGTCAATGTTTCTGATAAAATGAGAATGTTCTTTATGGGAAATGCTTTAGTTACTGAGATTGTAAAAGAAATTGCTAAGTTTATTAAAGAAATTGATTGATTTATCTGAAACTAAAAAAGAGGTGTGAGCCTCTTTTTTGTTTATCTATATCCTTACCTGTCTGTCTTCTGACCGTTGTCCTGTGACAAACATGGTAAAGGTTGCTTTGCAGACATTTCTGCCTTCTTGATTGGTGATATCGACATCCACG
>CAJNCJ010000070.1 GCA_905221235.1 bacterium | reverse complement strand
TGATGTTTTCTCAAAAAACGTCAAGCGTTTTTCGCAAAAAAAGGTTCGGTCTTCTAAAATCAGACCGAAGTGCCTTCGAACCGCAAAGGCACAAGCTCGCCCCTGCTCGCAATCCACACGTTCAAAAATAGCGCCACAGAACATAATTCATCTTTTTACTTGTATATAATTAAAATATATAATACAATAAAGTTGTAAATAATACTGTATCAAAAAAATATATATATCGAAAATATAAAGAGGTGAAAATAATGGAACAAATCACAAAGACAGAAGAGCGAGAGGTTTCGCAAGCCGAAAAGAAAGGTGGGCGCAGGTCTATAAGCTATGATTTTAAAGGGAAAGTTGATTTTGTAAAACGTGAAAAAGCTAT
>CAJNCJ010000069.1 GCA_905221235.1 bacterium | reverse complement strand
TTTCCAAATGCATGGCTTTGATTTGATCTTCGGTGAGTTCTTTAAAATCAGGGATAGACTCAGCATAAGCGTCTTTAAGGCGGCGGTATTCTTGGGCTAATTCTTCTTGAGAAATCTTAATCTGTCCCACTTTGGCAGCACTATCGCTATCTAAAGAAAAGCTGTATTGCCCCCAACCTATCATCCCAGCAGCAATAAAAGCGATCGTGCTTATCCATATTGTAACCACTAAATACTTTCTATGATTTTGCATCCATTCAATCATAAGAACTCTAATCCCTTTTAAAAAATCAAAAATGTGAAATTCAGGTTTAAACAACCTTATAGTAAAATCAAATAACCTTATTTTAACCAAAGGTTATTAAAATTATCCTTAT
>CAJNCJ010000068.1 GCA_905221235.1 bacterium | reverse complement strand
GCCGATGTGCTTGCTGATTCTGATGCACTTGTTGACGCTGACTCAGATGCTGATGTACTTGCTGACTCAGACGCGCTTGTGCTTGCTGATTCTGATGCACTTGTTGATGCTGATTCAGAAGCTGATGTGCTTGCTGATTCTGACGCGCTTGTTGATGCCGATTCAGAAGCTGATGTACTTGCTGACTCAGAAGCGCTTGTGCTTGCTGATTCTGATGCACTTGTTGATGCTGATTCAGAAGCCGATGTGCTTGCTGACTCTGATGCACTTGTTGATGCTGACTCAGATGCGCTTGTTGACGCTGATTCTGACGCACTTGTTGATGCTGACTCTGAGGCGCTTGTTGACGCTGATTCTGACGCACTTGTTGATGCCGA
>CAJNCJ010000067.1 GCA_905221235.1 bacterium | reverse complement strand
CCTGTCCGAATTGCTCAAACTGATTAACCGACAACTGACCGAAAAAGGCCTAAAAGTAGAGAAAGCATCCGCCGCCGTCGTTGACGCCACCATTATTCAGACCGCCGGCAGCAAACAGCGTCAGGCCATAGAAGTCGATGAAGAAGGACAAATCAGCGGCCAAACCACACCGAGTAAGGACAGCGATGCCCGTTGGATAAAGAAAAACGGCCTCTACAAACTCGGTTACAAACAACATACCCGCACCGATGCGGAAGGCTATATCGAGAAACTGCACATCACCCCCGCCAATGCCCATGAGTGCAAACACCTGCCGCCGTTGTTGGAAGGACTGCCCAAAGGTACGACCGTCTATGCCGACAAAGGCTATGACAGTGCGGAAAACC
>CAJNCJ010000066.1 GCA_905221235.1 bacterium | reverse complement strand
ATGGAAGAAAATCAAGGGGGATTGGTATTATTTTAAGGAAAATGGTGTCATGTCAAGTGGCTGGGTTAAAGACGGCTCTCATTGGTATTATCTGAAGCCAACGGGTCAGATGCAAACGGGCTGGCTTAAAGACAAGGGAACTTGGTATTATTTAGAGGAATCTGGCCGGATGAAAGCCAGTCAATGGTTCCAAGTCTCTGGTAAACATTACTATGTTGATTCTTCGGGGGCCTTAGCTGTTAATACGATTATTGATGGCTACAGACTAGACAGTGATGGGGTAAGAATAGGAAGTGTTTCTTAAACATTATACAAGCTTTCTTCTTGTTGATATAATTTTAAAATGGATATCGAATTAGTTGACGTTCTTTGAATAGTATAATATAA
>CAJNCJ010000065.1 GCA_905221235.1 bacterium | reverse complement strand
GAGTCAGCATCAACAAGTGCGTCAGAATCAGCGTCAACAAGCGCATCTGAGTCAGCATCAACAAGTGCATCAGAGTCAGCAAGCACATCGGCTTCTGAATCAGCAAGCACATCAGCATCAGAATCAGCAAGCACATCAGCTTCTGAATCGGCATCAACAAGCGCATCTGAGTCAGCATCAACAAGTGCATCAGAATCAGCAAGCACAAGCGCGTCTGAGTCAGCAAGTACATCAGCATCTGAGTCAGCGTCAACAAGTGCATCAGAATCAGCAAGCACATCGGCTTCTGAATCAGCAAGCACATCAGCATCTGAGTCAGCAAGCACATCAGCTTCTGAATCGGCATCAACAAGTGCATCAGAATCAGCAAGCACATCAGCTTCTGAATCAGC
>CAJNCJ010000064.1 GCA_905221235.1 bacterium | reverse complement strand
AGTACCCGTTTTCCCACTGATGGATACGGCTGCGCCATTTGAAAAGGCACGACCTGTCGTAAGGGCACTCGTTCCATGCGAAACTTGATAGAAACCTTGGTGCAAGATAGCCATATCGGCTTCTGAGATATTGACCTTGTTCATTTCCTTGGCAGCTGTTTCCTGAACTAGACTGCCTAAGCCACCTTGGTCATTGTTTCCATAAACCCCTTCAACGATGTGAGGAGCTAAACGCACACCATTGTTGGCAATGGTTGCGACATACTGGGCTAACTGCATCGGTGTGTAGTTATCGAACTGTCCAAAGGCGTTATTTAGATAATTAGCCAAATCAAAGTCCTTAGGGATAAACCCTGTTGACTCATCTGGTAGGTCAATTCCTGTAGAAGCTCCCAGACCATATT
>CAJNCJ010000063.1 GCA_905221235.1 bacterium | reverse complement strand
GTATCTACTCAACTGGAAATGCAAGCAATACTCGTGGAGATGCTGGTGGAAATGCCAATTTCCGTGGTTATAACGACTTCATGATGGATAATCTTCAAATCGAGGAAATTACCCTAACAGGTAAGATGTTGACAGAAAATGCTCTGAAAAACTACTTGCCAACGGTTGCCATGACCAACTACACCAAAGAGGCTATGGATGCTTTGAAAGAGGCGGTCTTTAACCTCAGCCAAGCAGATGATGACATTAGCGTAGAAGAAGCGCGTGCAGAGATTGCTAAGATTGAAGCTTTGAAGAATGCTTTGGTTCAGAAGAAGACAGCTTTGGTAGCAGAAGACTTTGAAAGTTTAGATGCGCCTGCCCAACCAGGTGAAGGTCTAGAGAATGCCTTTGATGGAAATGTG
>CAJNCJ010000062.1 GCA_905221235.1 bacterium | reverse complement strand
GATGATATCGAAATGGATGTGCGAGGAGAGAGTAAACTCTTCTTTTGTGACCCTAATCGCTCTGACCAGAAAGGGAGAATTGAGAAAAATCACACGCTGATTCGCGACATTCTACCTAAGGGAACTTCTTTTGACAATTTAACTCAAGAGGACATCAATCTCGTTTGTTCTCATGTCAACAGTGTCAAACGTGCTGCTTTGAATGGAAAGTCAGCCTATGAGCTCTTTGCCTTTACCTATGGAGAAGAGATTCCTAAGCTTCTCGGTATTTCTAAAATACCTGCAGAAGACGTCTGTCAGTCTTCTAAATTACTCCAACATAAGTTCTAAAAACTAACCTTCAACTCCATTCAAACGTCTCACACTAACTTCCACCATAGCGGAACTTAATCTGAAACGCTTTCAGATGAG
>CAJNCJ010000061.1 GCA_905221235.1 bacterium | reverse complement strand
GAAGCTGATGTGCTTGCTGATTCTGACGCGCTTGTTGATGCCGATTCAGAAGCTGATGTGCTTGCTGACTCAGATGCGCTTGTGCTTGCTGATTCTGATGCACTTGTTGATGCTGACTCAGATGCGCTTGTTGACGCTGATTCTGATGCGCTTGTGCTTGCTGATTCTGATGCACTTGTTGATGCTGATTCAGAAGCTGATGTGCTTGCTGATTCTGATGCTGATGTGCTTGCTGATTCAGAAGCCGATGTGCTTGCTGACTCTGATGCACTTGTTGATGCTGACTCAGATGCGCTTGTTGACGCTGATTCTGACGCACTTGTTGATGCTGACTCAGATGCGCTTGTTGACGCTGATTCTGATGCACTTGTTGATGCCGATTCAGAAGCTGATGTGCTTGCTGATTCTGATGCGCTTGTTGATGCTGA
>CAJNCJ010000060.1 GCA_905221235.1 bacterium | reverse complement strand
CTGTCTTATCTGCTGGTTTAACAATGTCGTTACCTGCATTTGGTTTAGTTGCAGCTTCTGGATCTTTCGTCAAGTCTGCTGCTGGAATTACGGCTGTCTTACCTTCTGGAGTCGTAACTGTCGCATTTCCTTTGTCATCTACAACTACTGTTGCATCTGGATTTACAGCTTTAACTTTATCTTCGATCGCTTTCTTCTCAGCATCTGTAAGTTTTTCTGGATTTGCTACTACTGTCTTATCTGCTGGTTTAACAATGTCGTTACCTGCATTTGGTTTAGTTGCAGCTTCTGGATCTTTCGTCAAGTCTGCTGCTGGAATTACGGCTGTCTTACCTTCTGGAGTCGTAACTGTCGCATTTCCTTTGTCATCTACAACTACTGTTGCATCTGGATTTACAGCTTTAACTTTATCTTCGATTGCTTTCTTCTCAGCATCTGTAAG
>CAJNCJ010000059.1 GCA_905221235.1 bacterium | reverse complement strand
GCAACTTCTTTTACTTTAGAAACAACTTTTTCAGCTGTTCCTTCTTTTTCCATTTTTTCATCGCCGATCATTTTGCCGACACCTTCTTTAATGGAACCTTTTGCTTGATTTAATTTTTCTTCTGTTGACATGATTCTGCCTCCTTTAAATTGATTGATTTTGACAAGATAAATTAGTGTACGCGAGCATTTTCCTTTGTTTCGCCTTTAACGGCTTCAACGCCTTCGCCTACTTTTTCTTGAACAGCAGCAACACCTGAACCGATACCAGATTTCACTTTTTCAAATTGTTCTGAAGCAAATTCTCCTGTTGAAGAAGCCACGTCAGTTACTCGGTCTTGAAGGCTAACTGAATCTGCTTCATGCTGTTCCTTCGTTTTGATATCAACAACATTCACATTGACTTCAACAACTTCTAGATCAGTCATTTTTGTAACTTGTGATACGAC
>CAJNCJ010000058.1 GCA_905221235.1 bacterium | reverse complement strand
TCATATAGCCAATCGCTAGCAATCATAGCTCCTGATGATTTAAAGGCATACCAGTTGCCACCTTGATAGAGCCAAGTTTGATTGAACATGACTCCTTTATCATTCATAAAGTACCAGTTTCCATTGTCCTTAACCCAAGCATTCTGAACTAGTTGACCTTGTTTTTGATAGTACCACTTTTCACTATAATTCTTTTTTAGCCAGCTTTCTGCTTTTACAATCGGATAAAGTATTTTGAAGGCTCCTGCCCCCCTGTAGGAATGACTGATAACTCCTGGTTTTTGAAGTTTCAATTCTTCATAGTCGTCTGCCCAAGCAAAGACTTTTTGACCATTGACAGTTTCGGGTAAGGTAGCAGTGTAGGTCTTGGTTTGATAGTCCCATTTTGCATCAAGGTAGGTGTGTTGATCATTTGATTCGTCAATACGGAAGTAACCACTCTTTCCACCGTCAT
>CAJNCJ010000057.1 GCA_905221235.1 bacterium | reverse complement strand
ACTAAGTTGACTTTTGCTGACTCAGCTACCGTAGTCAAAGAATTGACAAAAGTATGTAAATACCACTCAACTAAAGCTGATGGCACTACTCCAGTCGCAGTCGAAGGTAATCTTGTAATGGTTGTTAATACAGCCGATGCTTGGGATGTGAAGAAGCAATACACTTCTTTGAATGCTCAAGGAGTTTATATCACTGCGATGCCATTTAACCTTATCTTGGTTGAATCCGTGGCGCAGACTGCTGGTAAAGTCACTACATTTGTCAAAGGTCGTTATGATGCCTTTGTCGGTGGCGGTATTTCATTCGGTCGCTACACAGAAACCTATGCTTTGGAAGATTTGAACCTCTACACTGCTAAGCAATTTGCTTATGGTAAGGCTCACGATGAAAAGACTGCAGCAGTCTGGACTCTACAACTTCCTCAAGCATAGTCTAGGTATTAAACCATGGCTAAGGAA
>CAJNCJ010000056.1 GCA_905221235.1 bacterium | reverse complement strand
CAGGTCTTTACTTCATTTCCGCTCTTGGCTTCTACCTTGATATCTCCTCTATAGCCATAAGGTACATAGAAATTCAGATAACGCCCCTCTACACCCATCATAGACTTGTCCTTTTCTTGACCTAGGAAATTGACTGTCTGATCTTGACCATTGAGACTGACCGTCCACTCGATTTTCTCGGTTTTTGGCAAATCCAATACTTTGATATCTACTTCATGTCCATTGTCAAATCGGAGAATTTTGCCATCTTGATACCAAACATCACCCTTAATAACCCATTCTTCTTTAAGCTCAAATGCCTGCCCTGAATGAGGGAAAGCCAGTAAAGCTAAACCTGCTAGAGACAAACCAAATAATGTGATTTTTTTTGATACTTTCATTTTCTTAACTCCTTATTTTTGGAATAAAACAAATTGACTGTTTTCTGGATAAACTGATACATGTTGCTCTTCGTGAATTTGTGA
>CAJNCJ010000055.1 GCA_905221235.1 bacterium | reverse complement strand
CTAGCGAAGATAAAGTTACAGAAAGATAAATTGAAGGTAAGTAGGACTTTACCTCCCATTCTCCCCAGAACTGTGTCCATTTCCAGCCAAGAGTCTAGTTGATGCAGTGCTAAATAGTTTTGGAAATCCTCATAGGAGCGACCTTTTTTTGCTTCTTTAGAGATGGAAGGTAGATTACTTTTTCGTCTTTCTTTGAATTTAACGGCTCTGGCTAGGTCAATAGGAGCGATAGATAGGTATCCTTTTCGGATGTGTCGATAGACGGTTGAGGAGCTGACATCAAGGTTATGAGTTTTGAGAATATGATAGATGTGTTGTCCCTTTTTAACACCATCAGAAATGACTTTGTCCATGTCCCAGAAGGTCTTGGAATTAAGGGGAGTCCCTTCACGAGATTCAACAAGAGTTTGTTCGTACTGTTTTTGAGCTTGTTTAGCGAGGTAGAAGATCTTCTTATAGCCACAATTCTGTCTTCTTTTAGGGCATCCATTACAGACAAAGGGAGCCTTATCGAGTAGAGGGCA
>CAJNCJ010000054.1 GCA_905221235.1 bacterium | reverse complement strand
AAGAAAAACCTCGTCCTCCCGATGATAACCGGCTTCAAATACATCGAAGGCAAAACCTCAATCCGCTTTGCCGGCAAAACCGCGCTTGCCGCCGCATTATCGGTTGCCGCGCTTGCCGCAGCCGCCATCCTGCTCCTGTCCTGAAACCCGACATCAATGCCGTCTGAAGCCCTTTTCGCCCTTCGGACGGCATCCCCTCTCCGCGCAAACGGTCTGAATGCCCGAAACGGCTTCAGGCCGTTTTTCCGTCCCAAACCGTTTTATAGTGGATTAACAAAAATCAGGACAAGGCGACGAAGCCGCAGACAGTACAAATAGTACGGAACCGATTCACTCGGTGCTTCAGCACCTTAGAGAATCGTTCTCTTTGAGCTAAGGCGAGGCAACGCTGTACTGGTTTTTGTTAATCCACTATAAAATCCGCAAACTTAACCGACTCAAAATACACATTATGACGCACACCGCATCGAAAACACCCAAATTTTGGCTGACCATCACCGCCGCCGCATTCATCCTGCTGATTACCATCAGCATGAGGATGACGC
>CAJNCJ010000053.1 GCA_905221235.1 bacterium | reverse complement strand
GATTCTGATGCACTTGTTGATGCTGATTCAGAAGCGCTTGTTGACGCTGATTCTGAAGCGCTTGTTGACGCTGATTCTGAAGCACTTGTTGATGCTGATTCTGACGCACTTGTTGACGCTGATTCAGAAGCCGATGTGCTTGCTGACTCAGAAGCTGATGTACTTGCTGACTCAGATGCGCTTGTGCTTGCTGATTCTGATGCGCTTGTGCTTGCTGATTCTGATGCACTTGTTGATGCTGACTCAGATGCGCTTGTGCTTGCTGATTCTGATGCACTTGTTGATGCTGATTCTGATGCACTTGTTGATACTGATTCAGATGCTGATGTGCTTGCTGACTCTGAAGCACTTGTTGATGCTGACTCAGATGCGCTTGTGCTTGCTGATTCTGATGCACTTGTTGATGCTGATTCTGATGCACTTGTTGATACTGATTCAGATGCTGATGTGCTTGCTGACTCTGAAGCACTTGTTGATGCTGACTCAGATGCGCTTGTGCTTGCTGATTCTGATGCACTTGTTGATGCTGATTCTGATGCACTTGTTGATGCTGACTCAGAAGCTGATGTGCTTGCTGATTCTGATGCACTTGTTGATGCTGA
>CAJNCJ010000052.1 GCA_905221235.1 bacterium | reverse complement strand
GCTGACTGGCTCGCACTGGTTGACGCTGATTCAGAGGCGCTGGTGCTTGCTGATTGACTCGCACTGGTTGACGCTGATTCAGACGCTGATGTGCTTGCTGATTGACTCGCGCTGGTTGACGCTGATTCAGATGCTGATGTACTTGCTGACTGGCTCGCGCTTGTTGACGCTGATTCAGAAGCTGATGTACTTGCTGATTGACTCGCGCTTGTTGATGCTGACTCAGAAGCTGATGTACTTGCTGATTGACTCGCACTGGTTGACGCTGATTCAGATGCGCTTGTGCTTGCTGACTGGCTCGCACTGGTTGACGCTGATTCAGAAGCGCTTGTGCTTGCTGATTCTGACGCACTGGTTGATGCTGACTCAGAAGCTGATGTGCTTGCTGATTCTGACGCACTGGTTGACGCTGATTCAGAAGCCGATGTGCTTGCTGACTCTGACGCACTGGTTGATGCTGATTCAGAAGCTGATGTGCTTGCTGACTCTGAAGCACTGGTTGATGCTGATTCAGAAGCACTTGTTGACGCTGATTCTGACGCACTGGTTGATGCTGATTCAGATGCGCTTGTGCTTGCTGATTCTGATGCACTTGTTGATGCTGACTCTGAAGCACTGGTTGATGCTGA
>CAJNCJ010000051.1 GCA_905221235.1 bacterium | reverse complement strand
GTAATTCCAGCAGCAGACTTGACGAAAGATCCAGAAGCTGCAACTAAACCAAATGCAGGTAACGACATCGTTAAACCAGCAGATAAGACAGCAGTTAAAGATCCAGCTAACTTAACTCCAGAAGAGAAGAAAGCGATCGAAGATAAAGTTAAAGCTGTAAATCCAGATGCAACAGTAGTTGTAGATGATAAAGGAAATGCGACAGTCACAACTCCAGAAGGTAAGACAGCCGTAATTCCAGCAACAGACTTGACTAAAGATCCAGAAGCTGCAACTAAACCAAATGCAGGCAACGACATCGTTAAACCAGCAGATAAGACAGCAGTTAAAGATCCAGCTAACTTAACTCCAGAAGAGAAGAAAGCGATCGAAGATAAAGTTAAAGCTGTAAATCCAGATGCAACAGTAGTTGTAGATGATAAAGGAAATGCGACAGTCACAACTCCAGAAGGTAAGACAGCCGTAATTCCAGCAACAGACTTGACTAAAGATCCAGAAGCTGCAACTAAACCAAATGCAGGCAACGACATCGTTAAACCAGCAGATAAGACAGCAGTTAAAGACCCAGCTAAATTAACAGACGCTGAGAAGAAAGCGATCGAAGATAAAGTTAAAGCTGTAAATCCAGATGCAACAGTAGTTGT
>CAJNCJ010000050.1 GCA_905221235.1 bacterium | reverse complement strand
GAAAAACTTACAGATGCTGAGAAGAAAGCGATCGAAGATAAAGTTAAAGCTGTAAATCCAGATGCAACAGTAGTTGTAGATGATAAAGGAAATGCGACAGTCACAACTCCAGAAGGTAAGACAGCCGTAATTCCAGCAGCAGACTTGACGAAAGATCCAGAAGCTGCAACTAAACCAAATGCAGGTAACGACATTGTTAAACCAGCAGATAAGACTGTAGTAGCAAATCCAGAAAAACTTACAGATGCTGAGAAGAAAGCGATCGAAGATAAAGTTAAAGCTGTAAATCCAGATGCAACAGTAGTTGTGGATGATAAAGGAAATGCGACAGTTACACCAAAAGATGGAGAACCAGTAGTAATTCCAGCAGCAGACTTGACGAAAGATCCAGAAGCTGCAACTAAACCAAATGCAGGTAACGACATCGTTAAACCAGCAGATAAGACAGTAGTAGCAAATCCAGAAAAACTTACAGATGCTGAGAAGAAAGCGATCGAAGATAAAGTTAAAGCTGTAAATCCAGATGCAACAGTAGTTGTGGATGATAAAGGAAATGCGACAGTTACACCAAAAGATGGAGAACCAGTAGTAATTCCAGCAGCAGACTTGACGAAAGATCCAGAAGCTGCAACTAAACCAAATGCAGGTAACGACATCGTTAAACCAGCAGATAAGACAG
>CAJNCJ010000049.1 GCA_905221235.1 bacterium | reverse complement strand
GCATCAGAATCAGCATCAACAAGTGCATCAGAATCAGCAAGCACAAGCGCATCTGAGTCAGCATCAACAAGTGCGTCAGAATCAGCAAGCACAAGCGCATCTGAATCAGCGTCAACAAGTGCGTCAGAGTCAGCATCAACAAGTGCTTCTGAATCAGCAAGCACAAGCGCATCTGAGTCAGCATCAACAAGCGCATCTGAATCAGCATCAACAAGTGCATCAGAGTCAGCAAGCACAAGTGCATCTGAGTCAGCATCAACAAGTGCATCAGAATCAGCAAGCACAAGCGCATCAGAATCAGCAAGCACAAGCGCTTCTGAGTCAGCAAGTACATCAGCATCTGAGTCAGCAAGCACATCAGCTTCTGAATCGGCATCAACAAGTGCATCAGAATCAGCAAGCACATCAGCTTCTGAATCAGCGTCAACAAGCGCTTCAGAATCAGCGTCAACAAGCGCTTCTGAATCAGCATCAACAAGTGCATCAGAATCAGCAAGTACATCGGCTTCTGAATCAGCATCAACAAGTGCATCAGAATCAGCAAGCACATCAGCTTCTGAGTCAGCATCAACAAGTGCGTCAGAATCAGCGTCAACAAGCGCTTCTGAGTCAGCATCAACAAGTGCATCAGAATCAGCAAGCACAAGCGCTTCTGAATCAGCATCAACAAGTGCATCAGAATCAGCAAG
>CAJNCJ010000048.1 GCA_905221235.1 bacterium | reverse complement strand
AGTTTGTCATTTGGTACTTTACCTTTACCATCTTGACCGATTTCAACAGTGATTGGACCATTTTCACCTGGGATTTCCACCGTAGTTCCTGGTGGGAATGTTGAGCCATCTGGTTTCTTCGGTGTTACTGTAACGTCACCAGTCTTAGGATCTTGTTCCAACTCTACGGTTGGAGTTACTTTAGATGGGGTTGTTACCTCAGGAACCTCCACTGATGGTTTACCTGGTTCGGTAATCTTACCTGTTCCTGGGACATCTTTCTTAGGAAGTTTGTCATTTGGTACTTTACCTTTACCATCTTGACCGATTTCAACAGTGATTGGACCATTTTCACCTGGGATTTCCACCGTAGTTCCTGGTGGGAATGTTGAGCCATCTGGTTTCTTAGGTGTTACTGTAACCTCTCCTGTATTAGGATCTTGTTCCAACTCTACGGTTGGAGTTACTTTAGATGGGGTTGTTACCTCAGGAACCTCCACTGATGGTTTACCTGGTTCGGTAATCTTACCTGTTCCTGGGACATCTTTCTTAGGAAGTTTGTCATTTGGTACTTTACCTTTACCATCTTGACCGATTTCAACAGTGATTGGACCATTTTCACCTGGGATTTCCACCGTAGTTCCTGGTGGGAATGTTGAGCCATCTGGTTTCTTAGGTGTTACTGTAACCTCTCCTGTATTAGGATCTTGTTC
>CAJNCJ010000047.1 GCA_905221235.1 bacterium | reverse complement strand
GCTGATTGGCTTGCGCTTGTCGATGCTGATTCTGATGCAGATCGAGAAGCTTGTTCAGACTTATAATCAGAATCCGATACTGGCACCTCTACTTCATTCGATGTACCATCTTTATAGGTAATAATGACTGTAACTTTACCCTTTGATACAGCTCCACCGTTTTTAAATTCGTATTTACTAATACGATTTGCCTCTTGTGGATTTGAACCCTTCACCGCTGCAAGAATCTTTTCTTTATCATCTGCTGATGGAGTTGTCGCATTAGTTACTTGAACTGTCGCTGGCACTTCACCTGGGAATTTCTTATTCAGTTTCCCTTGTGCTACTACTGTCAGAGTACGAGCTTCATTATCAGATAAATCGACAGCTTTAACCCCACGGTTCCATTTATTACCATCTGCATATTGTTTGTCTGCATCATAGGTTGCTGTGTACTCTCGAATAGCAGGATTTGTTGTTGAAGCTTCCGTTGGAGTGTCTTTAAATCCAGGTGCAGAATCGTCTGACGAATAGTCTTTTTGGAAGATTCTATCTATATCTGAAGTTCCATCATGCAATTTCAGAGTTTTAATCTTACCACTGTTATCCTTGCCGCTTATGACGATTTTAATTTTATCACCTGCGAAGATTTCATATCCTCTTACACCTGGGCGAACATTATCCTGGATGGATTGTTTTTCCCACTGTTTTGTCTTATCATTCTGGATATAGAGATCAAA
>CAJNCJ010000046.1 GCA_905221235.1 bacterium | reverse complement strand
TCTGATGCACTTGTTGATGCTGACTCAGATGCGCTTGTTGACGCTGATTCTGACGCACTTGTTGATGCTGACTCAGATGCGCTTGTTGACGCTGATTCTGACGCACTTGTGCTTGCTGATTCTGATGCGCTTGTTGATGCTGACTCAGATGCGCTTGTGCTTGCTGATTCTGATGCTGATGTGCTTGCTGATTCAGAAGCCGATGTGCTTGCTGACTCTGATGCACTTGTTGATGCTGACTCAGATGCGCTTGTTGACGCTGATTCTGACGCACTTGTTGATGCTGACTCAGATGCGCTTGTTGACGCTGATTCTGACGCACTTGTGCTTGCTGATTCTGATGCGCTTGTTGATGCCGATTCAGAAGCTGATGTGCTTGCTGATTCTGATGCGCTTGTGCTTGCTGATTCTGATGCACTTGTTGACGCTGACTCAGATGCTGATGTACTTGCTGACTCAGACGCGCTTGTGCTTGCTGATTCTGATGCACTTGTTGATGCCGATTCAGAAGCTGATGTGCTTGCTGACTCAGATGCGCTTGTTGACGCTGATTCAGATGCGCTTGTTGATGCTGACTCTGATGCGCTTGTTGATGCTGATTCTGATGCTGATGTGCTTGCTGACTCAGATGCGCTTGTTGACGCTGATTCTGATGCACTTGTTGATGCTGACTCTGAAGCACTTGTTGATGCTGATTCTGACGCACTTGTTGATGCCGATTCAGAAGCTGATGTGCTTGCTGATTCTGACGCGCTTGTTGATGCCGATTCAGAAGCTGATGTGCTTGCTGACTC
>CAJNCJ010000045.1 GCA_905221235.1 bacterium | reverse complement strand
TCAGAATCAGCGTCAACAAGCGCATCTGAGTCAGCATCAACAAGTGCGTCAGAATCAGCGTCAACAAGCGCATCTGAGTCAGCATCAACAAGTGCCTCAGAGTCAGCAAGCACATCGGCTTCTGAATCAGCAAGCACATCAGCTTCTGAATCGGCATCAACAAGCGCATCTGAGTCAGCATCAACAAGTGCATCAGAATCAGCAAGCACAAGCGCGTCTGAGTCAGCAAGTACATCAGCATCTGAGTCAGCGTCAACAAGTGCATCAGAATCAGCAAGCACATCGGCATCTGAATCAGCATCAACAAGTGCATCAGAATCAGCAAGCACAAGCGCTTCTGAATCAGCATCAACAAGTGCATCAGAATCAGCAAGCACAAGCGCATCAGAATCAGCATCAACAAGCGCATCTGAGTCAGCATCAACAAGTGCATCAGAATCAGCAAGCACAAGCGCATCTGAGTCAGCATCAACAAGTGCATCAGAATCAGCAAGCACATCAGCTTCTGAATCGGCATCAACAAGTGCATCAGAATCAGCGTCAACAAGCGCATCTGAGTCAGCATCAACAAGTGCGTCAGAATCAGCGTCAACAAGCGCATCTGAGTCAGCATCAACAAGTGCATCTGAGTCAGCGTCAACAAGTGCATCAGAATCAGCAAGCACAAGCGCATCTGAGTCAGCAAGCACATCAGCTTCTGAATCGGCATCAACAAGCGCATCAGAATCAGCGTCAACAAGCGCATCTGAGTCAGCATCAACAAGTGCGTCAGAATCAGCAAGCACATCAGCTTCTGAATCGGCATCAACAAGCGCATCAGAATCAGCAAGCACATCAGCTTCTGA
>CAJNCJ010000044.1 GCA_905221235.1 bacterium | reverse complement strand
GATGCGCTTGTGCTTGCTGACTCAGAGGCACTTGTTGATGCTGACTCAGAAGCTGATGTACTTGCTGATTCAGAAGCGGATGTGCTTGCTGATTCTGATGCACTTGTTGATGCTGATTCTGATGCTGATGTGCTTGCTGATTCTGATGCACTTGTTGATGCTGATTCAGAGGCTGATGTGCTTGCTGATTCAGAAGCCGATGTGCTTGCTGATTCTGATGCACTTGTTGATGCTGATTCTGACGCGCTTGTTGATGCTGATTCAGAAGCCGATGTGCTTGCTGATTCTGACGCGCTTGTTGATGCTGATTCAGAGGCTGATGTGCTTGCTGACTCTGACGCACTTGTTGATGCTGACTCAGAAGCCGATGTGCTTGCTGATTCTGAGGCGCTTGTTGACGCTGATTCAGAAGCCGATGTGCTTGCTGACTCAGATGCACTTGTTGATGCTGACTCAGATGCTGATGTGCTTGCTGACTGGCTCGCGCTTGTTGACGCTGATTCAGAAGCTGATGTGCTTGCTGATTCTGACGCACTTGTTGATGCTGACTCAGATGCTGATGTGCTTGCTGATTCTGATGCACTTGTTGATGCTGACTCAGATGCTGATGTGCTTGCTGATTCTGATGCACTTGTTGACGCTGACTCAGATGCACTTGTTGACGCTGATTCTGATGCACTTGTTGATGCTGACTCAGATGCGCTTGTTGACGCTGATTCTGATGCACTGGTTGACGCTGATTCTGACGCACTTGTTGACGCTGATTCAGATGCTGATGTGCTTGCTGACTGGCTCGCACTGGTTGACGCTGATTCAGAGGCGCTGGTGCTTGCTGATTGACTCGCACT
>CAJNCJ010000043.1 GCA_905221235.1 bacterium | reverse complement strand
TCAACAAGTGCATCAGAGTCAGCAAGCACATCGGCTTCTGAATCAGCATCAACAAGTGCATCAGAATCAGCAAGCACGTCAGCTAGTCAGTCAGCATCGACAAGTGCAAGTCAATCAGCAAGCACATCAGCTAGTCAGTCAGCATCGACAAGTGCAAGTCAATCAGCAAGCACATCAGCTAGTCAGTCAGCATCAACAAGTGCAAGCCAATCAGCCAGCACATCAGCCTCTGAATCAGCATCAACAAGTGCGTCAGAATCAGCAAGCACAAGCGCATCTGAGTCAGCATCAACAAGCGCATCAGAATCAGCAAGCACATCAGCTTCTGAATCGGCATCAACAAGCGCATCAGAATCAGCAAGCACAAGTGCGTCAGAATCAGCGTCAACAAGCGCATCTGAGTCAGCATCAACAAGTGCGTCAGAATCAGCGTCAACAAGCGCATCTGAGTCAGCATCAACAAGTGCCTCAGAGTCAGCAAGCACATCAGCTAGTCAGTCAGCATCGACAAGTGCAAGTCAATCAGCAAGCACATCAGCTTCTGAATCGGCATCAACAAGCGCATCTGAGTCAGCATCAACAAGTGCATCAGAATCAGCAAGCACAAGCGCGTCTGAGTCAGCAAGTACATCAGCATCTGAGTCAGCGTCAACAAGTGCATCAGAATCAGCAAGCACATCGGCATCTGAATCAGCATCAACAAGTGCATCAGAATCAGCAAGCACAAGCGCTTCTGAATCAGCATCAACAAGTGCATCAGAATCAGCAAGCACAAGCGCATCAGAATCAGCGTCAACAAGCGCATCTGAGTCAGCATCAACAAGTGCATCAGAATCAGCATGCACAAGCGCATCTGAGTCAGCATCAACAAGTGCATCAGAATCAGCAAGCACATCAGCTTCTGAATCGGCATCAACAAGTGCATCAGAATCAGC
The DNA here is from genome assembly GCA_905221235.1 of bacterium. GTDB lineage: Bacteria > Bacillota > Bacilli > Lactobacillales > Streptococcaceae > Streptococcus. The sequence continues at coordinate 6 of CAJNCJ010000043.1, read as the reverse complement.
GTCAAC
>CAJNCJ010000042.1 GCA_905221235.1 bacterium | reverse complement strand
GATGCGCTTGTGCTTGCTGACTCAGAGGCACTTGTTGATGCTGACTCAGAAGCTGATGTACTTGCTGATTCAGAAGCGGATGTGCTTGCTGATTCTGATGCACTTGTTGATGCTGACTCAGAAGCGCTTGTGCTTGCTGATTCTGATGCACTTGTTGATGCTGACTCAGAGGCGCTTGTTGATGCCGATTCTGATGCTGATGTGCTTGCTGATTCAGAAGCCGATGTGCTTGCTGACTCAGAAGCGGATGTGCTTGCTGACTCTGATGCACTTGTTGATGCTGACTCTGAGGCGCTTGTGCTTGCTGATTCTGACGCACTTGTTGATGCCGATTCAGAAGCTGATGTGCTTGCTGACTCTGACGCACTTGTTGATGCCGATTCTGATGCTGATGTGCTTGCTGACTCAGAAGCTGATGTACTTGCTGATTCTGACGCACTTGTTGACGCTGATTCAGAGGCTGATGTGCTTGCTGATTCTGATGCACTTGTTGATGCCGATTCAGATGCGCTTGTGCTTGCTGATTCTGATGCACTTGTTGATGCTGACTCAGACGCACTTGTTGATGCTGACTCAGATGCTGATGTGCTTGCCGATTCTGATGCACTTGTTGATGCTGATTCAGATGCGCTTGTGCTTGCTGATTCTGATGCTGATGTGCTTGCTGATTCTGATGCACTTGTTGATGCTGATTCAGAAGCGCTTGTGCTTGCTGATTCTGATGCACTTGTTGACGCTGATTCTGAAGCGCTTGTGCTTGCTGATTCTGATGCACTTGTTGATGCCGATTCAGATGCGCTTGTGCTTGCTGACTCTGATGCACTTGTTGATGCTGATTCTGACGCACTTGTTGATGCTGACTCAGATGCTGATGTGCTTGCCGATTCTGATGCACTTGTTGATGCTGATTCTGACGCACTTGTTGATGCTGACTCAGATGCTGATGTGCTTGCCGATTCAGATGCACTTGTTGATGCTGATTCTGATGCTGATGTGCTTGCTGATTCTGATGCACTTGTTGATGCTGATTCAGATGCTGATGTGCTTGCTGATTCTGATGCACTTGTTGATGCTGATTCAGATGCGCTTGTGCTTGCTGACTCAGAGGCACT
>CAJNCJ010000041.1 GCA_905221235.1 bacterium | reverse complement strand
GCATTTGGTTTAGTTGCAGCTTCTGGATCTTTCGTCAAGTCTGCTGCTGGAATTACGGCTGTCTTACCTTCTGGAGTCGTAACTGTCGCATTTCCTTTGTCATCTACAACTACTGTTGCATCTGGATTTACAGCTTTAACTTTATCTTCGATTGCTTTCTTCTCTTCTGGAGTTAAGTTAGCTGGATCTTTAACTGCTGTCTTATCTGCTGGTTTAACGATGTCGTTGCCTGCATTTGGTTTCTTAGTATCTTCAACAGTACGTACTAATTCTTCTACAGGAATAACTTGTGTTTGACCATCTGGAGTTGAAACTTTAGCATTTCCTTTGTCATCAACTACTACAATTGAGTTTGGATTTACAGCTTCAACTGCTGCTTTAATTTTCTCCTTCTCAGCATCTGTCAACTTAGCTGGATCATTTACAACTACTTTATCCGCTGGTTTAACGATATCGTTGCCTGCTTTTGGATCATTTGCTGTATCTGCAGTTTTCACTACTTGCTCAGGAGTGATGATTTCTTTGTGCCCATCTGGAGTTGTAACAGTAACATTTCCATCTGCGTCTTGAGTGATTTCTTTAGCATCTGGATTTACTTTCTTAACAGCTTCTAAGACCTTAGCTTTTTCATCATCTGTTAAAGCACTTGGATCATTTACAAGAACTTTATCAGCCGGAATATTCACTTCACCTACAGCTTTAATAGCCGCTTTATCTGACTCTTCAATTCCATTAACAGCTTCTGCTGTTTTAGCTGCATCTACAGATTTCTTAGCTTGATCTGCGATTGCATCTACTTGAGCTTTAAGATCTTCTTTAGCTTTAGGTGTCAAGTCGTCGCGAGCGTCAATTGCTGCTTTTTTAGCTGTTGCTTCTTCATCAATTGCTTTACGAGCATTTGGCTTATCTTCTACAACAGGTACAGATTTTTCAATTTCACCTTCAGCTTCTTCTTGAAGTTGCTTAACTGCTGCATCTGTTCCGGCTTTATCGATTTCTTCCTTAGCTTCTTCTGCTAGAGCTTTAGCCGCATCTGCTGCAACTTTCTTCTCATCATCTGTAGCATCTGGAGTGTTAGCAATATCTTCCAATTGTTTTGCTAATTTATCGTCAATGGCTTTCTTAGCTGCTGGTTTAGATTTAGCTTCTGGATTTACTGCTGCAACTTCATCTACACCTGATT
>CAJNCJ010000040.1 GCA_905221235.1 bacterium | reverse complement strand
GGCTCTATAATATTTGTAGTGGGTAAATCCCCTATAGATATTATGGAGCCTATTTTTGTGTAGAAAAAAAGTCCCATAAGATCTATAATGAAAAGCGACCAAACAACTCATTGGAAAGATTCATATGGAACAATTACATTTTATCACAAAACTACTCGATATCAAAGACCCAAATATCCAATTTATGGATATCATCAATAGGGATACACACAAGGAAATCATCGCTAAACTGGATTATGAGGCCCCATCTTGCCCTGATTGCGGAAGTCAAATGAAGAAATATGACTTTCAAAAACCGTCGAAAATTCCTTACCTTGAAACGGCTGGTATGCCTACCAGAATCCTTCTTAAAAAGCGTCGATTTAAGTGCTATCATTGCTCGAAAATAATGGTCTCCGAGACCCCTCTCGTCAAGAAAAATCATCAAATCCCTCGTATTATCAACCAAAAAATTGCGCAAAAGTTAATTGAAAAGACTTCTATGACCGATATTGCCCATCAGCTTTCCATTTCAACTTCAACTGTCATTCGAAAACTCAATGACTTCCGTTTTAAGCATGATTTTTCTCATCTTCCTGAGATTATGTCTTGGGACGAGTATGCCTTTACCAAGGGAAAGATGAGTTTCATTGCACAAGACTTTGATAATCTCAACATTATCACCGTTCTTGAAGGTAGAACACAGGCTATCATCCGAAATCACTTTCTGCGCTACGATAGAGTCGTTCGTTGTCAGGTGAAAATCGTTACTATGGATATGTTTAGCCCCTACTACGATATTGCCAGAAAACTTTTTCCTAACGCTAAAATCGTTCTCGACCGCTTTCACATTGTCCAACATCTCAGCCGTGCTATGAGTCGTGTGCGTGTCCAAATTATGAATCAGTTTGAGCGAAAATCCCATGAATACAAGGCTATCAAGCGTTACTGGAAGCTCATTCAACAAGATAGTCGCAAACTTAGTGATAAGCGATTTTATCGCCCTACTTTTCGTATGCACTTAACACATAAAGAGATTCTAGACAAGCTTTTGAGCTATTCAGAAGATTTGAAACACCACTATAATCTCTATCAACTCTTACTTTTTCACTTTCAGGACAAGGAGCCAGACAAATTCTTCGGACTTATTGAGGACAATCTTAAGCAGGTTCATCCTCTTTTTCAGACCGTCTTTAAAACCTTCCTCAAGGATAAAGAAAAGATTGTCAATGCCCTTCAACTACCTTATTCTAATGCCAAATTAGAAGCGACTAATAATCTCATCAAACTTATCAAGCGAAATGCCTTTGGTTTTCGGAACTTTGAAAACTTCAAAAAACGGATTTTTATCGCTCTGAATATCAAAAAAGAAAGGACAAATTT
>CAJNCJ010000039.1 GCA_905221235.1 bacterium | reverse complement strand
AATAGTCTCTTGTCTCCAAAAAAAGCAACGGATTTGCCGTTGCTTTTTTGCATGGTTGCGATAGTCTTGGTAAAATAGAATTGCTTAATAAACCATTTAGAAAGGCTATCCCATGCATATTCACTATAACACAAATCAAACAACTTTACCACTAGAAATCAGTTCTTTCTTGCCACAAGATCATCTCGTCTTTACTATTGAAAAAGTGGTGAATACCTTGGAGGATAGTCACTTCCACGCCTTCTATCATGCCTTTGGTCGCCCGTCTTATCACCCTAAAATGCTTGTATCTGCTCTTCTATTTGCCTATTCACAAGGGATTTTCTCTGGTCGAAAAATTGAAAAAATGATGATTGAAAATCTGGCTATGCAGTACCTAACAGGACAGTGGGTTGTCAGCTACCGCACCATCAATCGTTTTCGTGTCGCTGAAGGGATGGAAGAACTCATACGTAATCTTTTCATCGATCTCAATCTTCGTTTAAAAATGGAAGAGTTAGTGACCTTAGATTGCTTGTTTATTGACGGGACTAAGATTGAAGCCAATGCCAACAAGTATAGTTTCGTGTGGAAAAAAGCAACGGACAAGTTTTCCGCCAAACTTCAAGAACAGATACAGGTCTATTTTCAAGAAGAAATCACTCCCCTTATCCATCAAGCTATAGAACTGGATACACAAGAGCCTATCTCCTCAGAGCAGTTGATTGAATTCGCTCAAATCCTTGAAGAAGAATTAGAAAAACTGAGCCAGGACATTGAGGAGACACCCGTTAAAGGAAAGGACGAACGTAAAACCCAACGTCGTAAACTCAAGAAAGTCTTGCGTAAAGTCAAGGATGATTTTTCAGTACGTGCTGAAAAATATGAGAACTATCAGGAGACATTTGAAGGGCGTAACAGTTTTTCCAAAACCGATCCAGATGCCACTTTTATGCGGATGAAGGAAGATCATATGAAAAATGGCCAACTCAAAGCTGCTTATAATCTTCAAATCGCTACCGAAAACCAATTTGTTCTTCACTATGATGTCTTCTCAAATCCGACAGACACTAAGACTCTTCTACCCTTACTTGAAACCTATCCGCATGATGTAAAGACAGTTGTCGCAGATGCTGGATATGGAAGTGAAGAGAACCTCCTTCGTTTAGATGAAAAGCAGGTAAACCATTTGATTAAATATGCCATGTTTGATAAGGAACAAAAGAGAGGGTATAAACAGTCAGCTAAAAACTTAGCGAATTGGCACTATAATGACAAGGAGGATAGCTACACACATCCTGATGGCTGGTATTATCGTTTTCACCATATCAAATATCAGAAAACACAGACAGATTTTCAACAGGAAATCAAGGTTTACTACGCCGACGAACCTGAATCAGCCCCTCAAAAGGGACTGTATATGAACGAACGCTATCAAGACTTAAAAATGAAAGAATGTCAGGCGCTTTTATCTCCCCAAGGTAGACAGATTTTCGCTCAACGCAAGATTGATGTAGAACCTGTCTTTGGGCAGATAAAGGCTTGTTTGGGTTACAAGAGATGTAATCTGAGGGGCAAGCGTCAAGCGAGAATTGACATGGGATTGGTACTTATGGCCAATAACCTCCTAAAATACAATAAGAGAACGACTCAAAATTAAAAAGCTAGAGTTCCGCAATTGGAAATCTCTAGCTTTTTGTGGTTGAGAACTATTTTGTCCCAGACTC
>CAJNCJ010000038.1 GCA_905221235.1 bacterium | reverse complement strand
GCTGATTCAGATGCGCTTGTGCTTGCTGATTCTGATGCACTTGTTGATGCTGACTCTGAAGCACTGGTTGATGCTGATTCAGAAGCACTTGTTGACGCTGATTCTGACGCACTGGTTGACACTGATTCAGAAGCCGATGTACTTGCTGACTCTGACGCACTGGTTGATGCTGATTCAGAAGCGCTTGTTGACGCTGACTCTGAAGCACTGGTTGATGCTGATTCAGAAGCACTTGTTGACGCTGATTCTGACGCACTGGTTGATGCTGATTCAGATGCGCTTGTGCTTGCTGATTCTGATGCACTTGTTGATGCTGACTCTGAAGCACTGGTTGATGCTGATTCAGAAGCACTTGTTGACGCTGATTCTGACGCACTGGTTGACACTGATTCAGAAGCCGATGTACTTGCTGACTCTGACGCACTGGTTGATGCTGATTCAGAAGCGCTTGTTGACGCTGATTCTGAGGCACTGGTTGATGCTGACTCAGAAGCACTTGTTGACGCTGATTCTGAAGCACTTGTTGATGCTGACTCAGAGGCGCTTGTTGATGCCGATTCAGAAGCTGATGTGCTTGCTGATTCTGATGCACTTGTTGATGCTGATTCAGAGGCGCTTGTTGATGCTGATTCTGAGGCACTTGTTGATGCCGATTCAGAAGCTGATGTGCTTGCTGATTCTGAAGCACTTGTTGATGCTGACTCAGAGGCGCTTGTGCTTGCTGATTCTGATGCACTGGTTGATGCTGACTCAGAAGCGCTTGTTGACGCTGACTCTGATGCTGATGTGCTTGCTGATTCTGAAGCACTGGTTGATGCTGATTCAGAAGCGCTTGTTGACGCTGATTCTGAGGCACTTGTTGATGCTGACTCAGAGGCGCTTGTTGATGCTGATTCAGAAGCCGATGTGCTTGCTGACTCAGATGCACTTGTTGATGCTGACTCTGATGCTGATGTGCTCGCTGACTCAGAGGCACTTGTTGATGCTGATTCAGATGCTGATGTGCTTGCTGATTCTGACGCACTGGTTGATGCTGACTCAGAAGCTGATGTGCTTGCTGATTGACTCGCGCTTGTTGACGCTGATTCAGAAGCCGATGTACTTGCTGACTGGCTCGCGCTTGTCGACGCTGATTCAGAAGCCGATGTACTTGCTGACTGGCTCGCGCTTGTTGATGCTGACTCAGAAGCTGATGTACTTGCTGACTGGCTCGCGCTTGTTGACGCTGATTCAGAGGCTGATGTGCTGGCTGACTGGCTCGCACTGGTTGACGCTGATTCAGAGGCGCTGGTGCTTGCTGATTGACTCGCACTGGTTGAGGCTGATTCAGACGCTGATGTGCTTGCTGATTGACTCGCGCTTGTTGACGCTGATTCAGAAGCTGATGTACTTGCTGACTGGCTCGCGCTTGTTGACGCTGATTCAGAAGCTGATGTACTTGCTGACTGGCTCGCGCTTGTTGATGCTGATTCAGAAGCCGATGTGCTGGCTGATTGGCTTGCGCTTGTTGACGCTGACTGGCTAGCTGATGTGCTGGCTGATTGGCTCGCACTTGTCGATGCTGACTGACTTGCAGACGTGCTTGCTGATTGGCTTGCGCTTGTTGACGCTGACTGACTAGCACTTGTTCTTGCTGACTCTGACGCGCTTGTTGACGCTGATTGGCTTGCGCTTGTCGATGCTGATTCTGATGCAGATCGAGAAGCTTGTTCAGACTTATAATCAGAATCCGA
>CAJNCJ010000037.1 GCA_905221235.1 bacterium | reverse complement strand
TAATTCCACCATAAAAATCCGTTTTAGACTAATTTCCACTTTGGTTGGGCAAGTGGAAGTTACTTTGAGAAGTTACCCTATTAAAAATTATATCAAAATAGCTTGAAAATATTGGAAAAGTATGGTAGAATGAAACTTGTCGTGTGAACGATAATACTCATTCTTGATGAATTGTGAGACAGTTGCCCTTGGGTCGTTTTGCGAGTTGAAGTCAAGAAGAGGAAAAAAACAAAAAGGAGAAATACTCATGGCAGTAATTTCAATGAAACAACTTCTTGAGGCTGGTGTACACTTTGGTCACCAAACTCGTCGCTGGAACCCTAAGATGGCTAAATACATCTTTACAGAGCGTAACGGAATCCACGTTATCGACTTGCAACAAACTGTAAAATACGCTGACCAAGCATACGACTTCATGCGTGATGCAGCAGCTAACGATGCAGTTGTATTGTTCGTTGGTACTAAGAAACAAGCGGCTGATGCGGTTGCTGAAGAAGCAGTACGTTCAGGTCAATACTTCATCAACCACCGTTGGTTGGGTGGAACTCTTACAAACTGGGGAACAATCCAAAAACGTATCGCTCGTTTGAAAGAAATCAAACGTATGGAAGAAGATGGAACTTTCGAAGTTCTTCCTAAGAAAGAAGTTGCACTTCTTAACAAACAACGTGCACGTCTTGAAAAATTCTTGGGTGGTATCGAAGATATGCCTCGTATTCCAGATGTTATGTACGTAGTTGACCCACATAAAGAGCAAATCGCTGTTAAAGAAGCTAAAAAATTGGGAATCCCAGTTGTAGCGATGGTTGACACAAACACTGATCCAGATGATATTGATGTAATCATCCCAGCTAACGATGACGCTATCCGCGCTGTTAAATTGATTACAGCTAAATTGGCTGACGCTATCATCGAAGGACGTCAAGGTGAAGATGCAGCAGCAGTTGAAGCAGAATTTGCAGCTTCAGAAACTCAAGCAGATTCAATTGAAGAAATCGTTGAAGTTGTAGAAGGCGACAACGCTTAATTCATATAAATAGTAATTACCTAGGAGGGCGGGGCTTAGCCCGGCTCTCCTATTTTTAAAAAATATAGGAGAATCAAAATGGCAGAAATTACAGCTAAACTTGTAAAAGAGTTGCGTGAAAAATCTGGTGCCGGTGTTATGGACGCTAAAAAAGCGCTTGTAGAAACAGACGGTGACATCGAAAAAGCGATTGAATTGCTTCGTGAAAAAGGTATGGCTAAGGCAGCTAAGAAAGCTGACCGTGTTGCTGCAGAAGGTTTGACTGGTGTTTATGTTAACGGTAATATTGCAGCAGTTATTGAAGTAAACGCTGAAACTGACTTCGTTGCGAAAAACGCTCAATTCGTTGAATTGGTAAATACTACAGCTAAAGTTATTGCTGAAGGAAAACCTGCTAATAATGAAGAAGCTCTTGCTTTGACAATGCCTTCAGGTGAAACTCTTGAAGCTGCATACGTATCTGCAACAGCAACTATCGGAGAAAAAATCTCATTCCGTCGCTTTGCATTGATTGAAAAAACAGACGCACAACACTTTGGAGCTTACCAACATAACGGTGGACGTATCGGTGTTATTTCAGTTGTTGAAGGTGGAGACGAAGCTCTTGCTAAACAATTGTCAATGCACATCGCAGCGATGAAACCAACAGTTCTTTCTTACAAAGAATTGGATGAGCAATTCGTTAAAGATGAGTTGGCACAATTGAACCACGTTATCGACCAAGACAACGAAAGCCGTGCAATGGTTAACAAACCAGCTCTTCCACACTTGAAGTATGGATCAAAAGCACAATTGACTGATGAAGTGATTGCTCAAGCTGAAGCTGACATCAAAGCTGAGTTGGCTGCAGAAGGCAAACCAGAAAAAATCTGGGACAAAATCATCCCAGGTAAAATGGATCGCTTCATGCTTGACAACACTAAAGTTGACCAAGCATGCACACTTCTTGCACAAGTTTACATCATGGATGATAGCAAGACAGTTGAAGCATACCTTGAATCAGTTAACGCTTCAGTAGTTGAGTTCGCTCGCTTTGAAGTTGGTGAAGGTATCGAGAAAGCTGCAAACGACTTTGAAGCTGAAGTTGCAGCTACAATGGCAGCAGCCTTGAATAACTAATCATAGAAGAGTCTGGGACAAAATAGTTCTCAACCACAAAAAGCTAGAGATTTCCAATTGCGGAACTCTAGCTTTTTAATTTTGA
>CAJNCJ010000036.1 GCA_905221235.1 bacterium | reverse complement strand
AGTGCATCAGAATCAGCGTCAACAAGCGCATCTGAGTCAGCATCAACAAGTGCGTCAGAATCAGCAAGCACAAGCGCCTCTGAGTCAGCAAGTACATCAGCTTCTGAATCAGCGTCAACAAGCGCTTCTGAGTCAGCATCAACAAGTGCCTCAGAATCAGCGTCAACAAGCGCTTCTGAGTCAGCATCAACAAGTGCCTCAGAATCGGCATCAACAAGTGCCTCAGAGTCAGCAAGCACAAGCGCCTCTGAGTCAGCAAGTACATCAGCTTCTGAATCGGCATCAACAAGTGCGTCAGAATCAGCAAGCACAAGTATGTCAGTTCCGGATAGTACTGATAAGCCAGAGTTTAGTTTGAGTGACAGTGCTTCGCAGTCAACGAGTCTAAGCGTGTCAGTCTCAACATCAGTGTCTATGTCGACTTCAACAAGTACGTCACTTTCAGGTGTAGCTTCTGAAAGTTCTTCAGCGTCAAGCTCGCTTGTAGAATCAAATGCTGATCATTCAACTTCACACGTTGGAAACGGTACGGGATCTACAACTAAGTCAAGACAGCAGTTGCCAAATACAGGTACAGAAGCTTCCAAATCATCTGTACTTCTAGGTGCTTTGACTGCTGTAACAGGTCTAGGTCTGATTGCGAAACGTCGCAAACGTGATGATGAAGAAGAAATGTAAACAATCTTTCTGTAGCAGATTTATCTGCGAATAGATGATTGAAAAGTGGGTGGAACAGAAGTTTCGACCATAAGAAAAAGTGAACAAAACTAGTTTTCTGTAAATCAGAATTCGGTTTAGTTCACTTTTTTTGTTTTGTCGTAGAATGAAACTAGAATAGTACACTACAGCTGACCACTAAACTAATTTAAAACAGCCTCACTTTTGTTGCTAGCATCCTATTCAAGAAGGTTCCTGGTGGAACTATATGTTGAAGTTGGACAACTTTTATTATTCGCTTGTTCCCAATATATGAAGAAAATGTATGCGATTTTTTATCTTGTAATAGATTGAAATTAAAATACTAGACTGCAGCATATAAAACATTCCTGTTAATTGGATAATTAGTAGATAAAATCGACAGCTGGATTCGAGACCTTACCTGGATTTAGTCTTTGCAGAGGGTTTGTTGTATAGGAAATCCCAAAAGATTAACAGTCGAAAGTAAATATCTTATCTCTAATTAAAAAATAGGCTAAGGAGATTTTTGCAGGTTATGTATAGCTTATTTATACACTCAACAAAAATTAAAAAGTGTATAGAAGTTGTAGATAAAGAGGTTGGTCAAAAACTGAATTTCATACTCAATGAAAATCAAAGAGAAAACTAGGAAGCTAGCGGCAGGCTTTACTTGATCACGGCAAAGCCAAGCTGACGTGGTTTGAAGAGATTCTCGAAGAGTTTGATAAATAGAGATAAATATAGTTTGTTGAAACTAGAATAGTACACCATAACTGATAAAACGTTTCTAGAAATTAATTTGATTTATTCGTATCTTATTTTAATCTACTATATATTAGCGATAAAGATATCATACGAACGAAACATTCTATATATAATTATAAAATGAAACCGCTATATTATTCATCTAAAAGACATCCAAAAACGCTTATGCAAAATATAATATAATTAGTATATTGTTAAAATTCAACCAAAACAAATTAGTTATAAATTAAACTATTTTATAAAATGATGGAGGAATCGGTTTCAGAAAGTCTGTAACAAAAATTTAATATTTCGCAATTTAGAAACATAAAAACGCTTAAAATTTGAACATTATCCCCGTGAAAACGCTCAGAATAATCATTTCACTGATTTTTATAAAAAGTGGCATCGTTTGCATATAATATAGATGTAAAATGCTTTTTTTTTTTTAGGTAAAAATGTTTTGAAACTTATTGAATTACTTGCATCTAAAGTGTATAATATAGATTGGTATTTTATTGCTAAATACACATAAATATAAGTGGAAAGGAATCTAAAATATGTTTTTTAGACGCCAAGAAGGTGAATATAGAGAAACGGATCGTGTGACCCGTTTCAAGTTGATCAAGTCGGGTAAGCATTGGTTGCGCGCCTCGACCTCTCAATTTGGTCTCTTTAAAGTCTTGCGTGGTGGTGTAGATGCTGCTCAGGTAACAACTGAAGTTATTGAAGAGCAATCAGCAAATACACTAACAGGATTGGATATCCTGAAAGGGATAGCTGCAGCAGGAACGGTACTTGGAGGAGCAGTTGCAACACAAACAACTGTTTATGCCAATGACGCTCTAGAAAAGACAGTAGAGTCAAA
>CAJNCJ010000035.1 GCA_905221235.1 bacterium | reverse complement strand
AAATGGAAAAATAGGATAGGCTCTTAGGAGCTTATTTTTTTAGACGATTTAACGCAAAATCACTTTTTTCCATTTTTCCTTTGACACCAAAATGGTTTTGCGGTATAATGACAGTAAATGAGATAGGAAAGGAGGGTGCCATGCTTAAAAAGTATTTTAGAAAGCGTGCAGAAAAGCGACGGAAAGCCGAGGAAATGAGGCGCCAAGCTATTGATTATCAGGAATTATTTGAGGGATACGATAGGTCTAGAAGATACCCAGTGCGTTTGTTACGTCATGAAAAAGACCTCATTGAGCTAGAATTTACGAATACTGGCAAAAGCATAGGGTATCATCGCTTCACGGATACGGACAGAGTGGCCGCCTATGGAAGAGGTCTAACTGATGAAGAGATGAAAAGCTTCGTGATTTTTTCTCAGATGTTCCTGGGTGCAGAGATTGAAGAGAAGTCGCCAAACGGTAGGTTTGTAACTTTTAGAGAGGTATCAGAATGCCAAGAAAGAGTGACACACGAGAGCCGATAGACATTCTTAGAGAGTTAGAGAGGGGCTCAGAAACAGTCAGAGAGCTGTTAGAAGGCCCCTTGAAGCTCTTTGAATGGAATATGGCGCTGACGGTTACAGAAGGTATGCAGAAGAACTTGAACAGCTTGAAGAAGCGGATAGAACGAGAATTAAGACAAAATATAGTAGCAGAAGGAGAAAGCGTAAATGGAGCAAAAAAAGAGAACCTTAGCGGTTCAGGAAGAAGAATTATTAAAGTTAATACTAGAAAATACAAAACCTAGTAAGTATATCATTGTGGGTGTAAAAGTTAAGGATTTTGAGGCAACAGATGGAACAAAGAAACAATATGCTAGGCTGATTGTTTCTGATTTTGAAGACTATAAGAAACTGGAATCGGTCGGCCTTGTTAGTCGTGCAGAGCTATTTGAGTTCCCTGTAGTGAAATTCCAAGGGGAAGACCTCGAGAAGCTAGTAGGTAAAGTTTTGGAAACCTCTAACGATGACAACTGGGCTTTCAAGAAACAGAAGGTACAAGATGGATATGGCAAGATTTCTTATCAAATAGTATCGTTAATTTACCGAGTTTCTGTTGAGGAATTAGCTACAATCTAGCGCTTCTCAACAACAAAAATTTTTACTCTAACTGTGCGGAGTGGGTGCGAGATAAGTCGAAGCGCCCGCTCTTGCGATCAGTTGGGGTCAAAATTTTTGTTTTTATAAAGCTAGATTTTATCTAATTCCTTTCGTGGGGCGGAGCCCCACATCAGGAGTGAATTATCCTGCTTGTCAGGATAAGAGAGCGGAGCTCTATTCAGCTATCAAGATAAGGATTTTGTTGAGATAAGAGCATTTTGACAAGAGATAGAGTTGAAGAAGACACAGCCCGCCCCAGCCCAAGGGGCGTTAAGGGGGCGTTTTCTATAAGTGGAAAAATGAGGGGGTAGAAATTATAGGGGGGAGGCCTACTACGACTGCCTCCCCATGAGTGAATTGTGATTTGTGAACCTGTAAAAATTTTAGCAAAAAAAAGCCTATATATCGGGCTTTGTGGGTCTTTTTTATCGAATTGAAAATATTTTTTAAAAAACTTGTATTTCTTTTTTATGTATGATATACTTAATTGGTACATAAAAAAGGAGTAAAGCAGATGGGTAAAATAAAGGTAACGCTGTCTATACCTGAGGACACTAATGAGAAATTGCAAGAATTAGCTAAGCTAAATGGCATGACGAAATCAGGATTGGTAAATTTTCTGATAAACAAATTCGAGAAAACAGGCGATTTGTATTCTTAAAAAGAAGGGTAAAAAAAGAAGGCACTCGGGTAAGCGCCTTTCTATTCAAGATGGTTCTATTATAGCATGAAAGATAAAAAAGAAGCGAAAAAAACTATAAAGGGTAGAGATTGGACATTTTTAGTATATCCAGAATCTGCTCCAGCAAACTGGCGAGAAATTTTAGATGAGACCCATATAAGGTGGGTAGAGTCGCCTCTGCACGATAAAGATATTAACCCTGATGGAGAATTTAAAAAATCACATTTTCATATTTTATTATCAGCGGATGGACCTATAACAGAGCAAGCAGTGATGAAGATTATCGAACCATTAAATGGACCTATTCCCAAAAAAGTAGGCTCTGCAAAAGGGCTTGTTCGATATATGGCGCACTTGGATAATCCAGAGAAATATCAGTATCCCGTAAGTGAAATTATAGGCCACAATGGGGCAGATGTAGCTAGTTATTTTGAACTAACAATGACTAACAAGATTGTTATGATGAAAGATATAGTGAAATTCATTTATGAAGAGGAAATTGATAATTACGCTGATTTTTTAATGCTATGTATAGAAAAGTCAGATGATTGGTTTAATATCGCAGTTAATCATAATACACTAGCTATAAATAAGCTGATAGATGCTATGTGGCATAAGAAAAGAAATAGATAAAGAGGAGAGAGAAAATGGGAAATAAGTATAGATTGGGTGCCTATGTTGAGAGAGAGACCTATGAGAAGATTATGAAAGTGCAATTAGATATTAAGGCGCAAACTGGACATAAACCCAGCCAAGGAGAAGTTTTAGATAAGTTACTATCGGAAATGGAAAAATAGGATAGGCTCTTAGGAGCTTATTTTTTTAGACGATTTAACGCAAAATCACTTTTTTCCATTTTT
>CAJNCJ010000034.1 GCA_905221235.1 bacterium | reverse complement strand
TTATCAGAATGACTTTGAACTGGCTGACCTCCAATTGGTAGATTTCGAGCCAATTTTTCTTCCAAAGCAGACATTTGCGAATAAGGAATGAAATGGAAATGATCCCCGTGAGGAACTGCCACACCATTTGCAGTTCGTTTTGTAATCTGTGCTGGGTCAAATACTAAGCCATCAGACTCCACATGACGTTGGCTAAGTGGCAAAGCGTACAATTCTTGAAGGAGACTAGCTAAATCCTCACTTTGACTTTCAGAATCTGTTGCAGGATTTTGAGGTGTCTCAGCTTGACTCGTTCTCACACTAGATCTTGTTTCAGCTCTGCTAGAACGATATTCAACCGTACTTAATTGACCGCCTTTTCCAGATAAGAAGGCTTGGGCTGCAGCTAATTCACTGGCAGATAAGTCACTCTTAGGAATATAGTGGAAGTGATTGCCATGAGGAACGATATAAGCATCACCCGTGTCCTCGATAATATCAGAGGCATTGAAGATATAACCATCATCCGTTGTATAACGTCCTTGAGCTCTGGCAGCAACTACCGCCTGATCGTTAGAACCGCCTCCATGATTATGACTGTGTTCCTGCTTCTGACGTTTAATCTCTTCTTTTGTCCGAATATTATCCGCATGAGCCGCATCTTTAAGGTAAACATAGTATTTTCCGTCTACCTTAATCACATAGCCACCCTTGATTTCATTGACAATGTCTGAATCCTTCAACTGATAATTCGGATCTTTCATGAGGAGTTCTTCACTGATGATAGCGTCATAAGGAACCTTCCCATTATAGTAATGATAATGGTCTCCATGAGAGGTCACATAACCTTGATCCGTAATCTTGATGACAATTTGTTCTGCGTTGATTCCTTCTCTTTTACTAACTTCATCTGGTGTCAAATTCTCTGCCTTTTGACCAGCCTGATCACCGTCTATATAAGCAACTCGATTAGAATCTTTCTTAACTTGTCCGGCTTGGTAGCGACCAAGCTCATAGGAACAAACACTTAGGGCAAGAACTGCCACTGAACCTGCTACATATTTTTTATTGATTTTCATTCTTATCTCTTTTCTAAAATCTATTTGATTCACCACAGAATGATAAACCGGTTAATTAACTAGTTAATAGTTTACTCTTTTTAGTATTACTTGTCAAGAATTTTTCGTATATACATAATAAAAATGAAAGCCTCTTTATCGAGACTTTCATTTTTCATTAGTTTATTTTTCTTTACTTACAGATGTAGAATTACTACCTTTTAGCAAAGCAAGTAATTTTTCTGCTTCTGCCATGATACCATTATTATCCATGGTTTGCAGACTCAAGTTATTTCGTAAACCAGCTAGGGTTTCTGTCGCATTAGCTTTCAGACTAGCATCCGTTACTTTAGCAAGCAAAGCTTCTGCTTCTTTGAGTTTGGCTTCTACTTTTTCAGTCTCTACTTGAGGGACTTCTGGCTCAGCAGGTGTTTCCTCTACTGGCTCTTCATCTGCCTTGAAGTTCTTATTTGGATCTTCACTGTGGTCTTTCTTACCTAAGACATGATCGCTGGCATTGCCCCATCCATCATTAGAATGTGGACGTTCGTCAGGATGTTCAACATAGTACTTAATCGTCGCAAATAAATCTTCCAAAGTATAACCATTTGGAGCCTTGTATGAGTGGTCGTCAAACCAAGCAAATTTAATGTTATGGTAATGATCCTTATGAGGAATGATTAAATTACCATTTTTTATCTCAACTGTATGCTCAACCATGTATGGAAGTCGAACGAGTGGAATTCGTTTCTCCCCTTTTACACGATTGTAAATGGCCGCTGCACTATCTCCAGTTGGATTTGCTTGAGCGTCTGCATCTGGAGACGGAGGTAGAATCCCTTTTTCTTTAGTATAAGATTGAGCAGCTGCTTTTTCCTTATCAGAAAGGCTATCTTTTCCAATCCAGTGACTATGACCCATATGAGGCGTTACATAGGCATCTCCTTCATCACTGATAATATCATGTTCGTCAAAAATGTAACCATCTGACGTTGTATACTTATCAGCTAATTGAGCAATACGAACTTCGGCCTCAGTATATTCAATTTGAGAATTTGGTTTACCAAGACGCTCAGGATGGGTAATTGGTGCTAGGAATGCCAATAAATCATCTACTAATTTTCCTTTATTAGAAGATTCATCATTCAAGCGTTCTGCTAATTTATCTAAAGCTTGGAAGTCAGAAGTACGACCCTTATTTTCAGACAAGGCTTTATGTGCCTCGGCCAATAAATTATACGCTTTATCATAAAATTCTTGATCACGAGGAGCGACATTTTCTTTCTTCGCAACTAGGGCATGTGTTTCTTGAGTTTTCTTAGACAAGAGATTTTCAATGGCATCAATCTTATCCTTAGCCAAGTCTTTAGCTAGAACATAACGACTAACTCCCTTATCCTCGAAAATATAACCGTCGCCAACTTTTCTAACAACCTGGTTGACATCAAGTTCAGTCGGTTTATTTTCCACTGGTGCTAGAGGTTTGGTAGTAGGGGTTGGCTTCAGAGGAGTAACACTTGGCAAGACACTGCCATTTTGTCCCTTAACAGCTATCATACGAGACAATTTTTCTTCCAGCGGTGACATTTGTGAATAAGGAATAAAGTGATAATGATCTCCGTGAGGCACAGCAACACCGTTAGCTGTACGTTTGATGATTTGTGCCGGATCAAAGACTAGGCCATCCGATTCAACATGACGTTCTGATAAAGGTTTGACATACAATTCACTTAAAAGTGTTGAAATGTCTTCCCCTTGATTTTGATGATATGTTGGTGTGACAGTTAGGTTTGGAGTCTCTGTCAAACTTGGTTGTGCCGGACTCGCATTATCACTACTTGGTTTACTTGAACTTGTAGAGGAATGTGAACCCTGTTTACCATTCCAATAAGCTTGGGCTGCAGCCAATTCTCCTGCTGACAAATCACTCTTAGGAATATAGTGGAAATGATTGCCATGCGGTACAACAAAAGCGTCACCTGTATCTTCAATCACATCTGTCGGACTAAAGACATACCCATCATCCGTTGTATAGGCTCCTCCAGTTCCTCGATTTGGTGTCTGCGTATTGAGATTAAAGTTTGGCTTAATGATTGAACTTGGTGTTGAACTTGTTTTCTCAGGACTGCTTGGTTTCGTATTATCAGAATGACTTTGAACTGGCTGACCTCCAATTGGTAGATTTCGAGCCAATTTTTCTTCCAAAGCAGACATTTGTGAATACGGAATGAAATGGAAATGATCTCCGTGAGGCACTGCCACACCATTTGCAGTACGTTTTGTAATCTGTGCTGGGTCAAATACTAATCCATCAGACTCCACATGACGTTGACTAAGTGGCAAGGCGTACAATTCTTGAAGAAGACTAGCTAAATCCTCACTTTGACTTTCAGAATCTGTTGCAGAATCTTGAGGTGTCTCAGCTTGACTCGTTCTGGCACTAGATCTTGTTTCAGCTCTGCTTGAACGATATTCAACCGTACTTAATTGACCACCTTTTCCAGATAAGAAGGCTTGGGCAGCAGCTAATTCACTAGCAGACAAGTCACTCTTAGGTATATAGTGGAAGTGATTGCCATGAGGAACAATATAAGCATCACCCGTATCCTCGATGATATCAGATGCATTAAAGATATACCCATCATCCGTTGTATAGCGTCCTTGGGCTCTGGCTGCAGCAACAGCATTATCTGTGCTTGCATTATGATTATGACTATGTTCCTGCTTCTGACGTTTAATCTCTTCTTTTGTCCGAATATTGTCCGCATGGGCCGCATCTTTAAGGTAAACATAGTATTTCCCGTCTACCTTAATCACATAGCCACCCTTGATTTCATTGACAATGTCTGAATCCTTCAACTGATAATTCGGATCTTT
>CAJNCJ010000033.1 GCA_905221235.1 bacterium | reverse complement strand
TTGCGATTCAATTAAAATCTGTTTTGATTGAATCGTTTCTTTGAGTGTTGAGATAATTATTTCATAAGTAGATTTAATTTCTTTTAACATCTCATTATAAGATTCTCTTTCCTGTTTTGCAAATCTTTTTAATTCCTTATTTTCAGCTTTTAGAGCTTCATTTTTACTAGATAGCTCATTGATAGCATTTTCTATCTCTTCGCTATCATTCAGCAATCTCTTTAAAATAAAAGCGTTAACCGTTAAATTATCAGCTTTTGCTTTTTCTTCTATTATTGTTTTTTCTTCCTCTGTTAATCGCAAACAGATTTGTTTCTTTTTTTCTTCCAAAACTTACCCTTTCTAATGATAGCATATAGCTAGCACAATTATATCATATAGCTATCTCAATGCTATACAGCTAATTCTTTTATTTTATTAAAGATTTCTTGTTTCTGTTCTTCATTTAAAAGATTAAATTCATTCAGCATTGATTTTTGTCGATCTGACTTTTCTCTTGCTCTACTAGTTTTCAGAATTTCTAAAAAATCTAAATCCCCCAATTTTGCAACTTCTGCCAAAAGTTGCAAAGAGGTCAAAACAGACTCATCAATCCACTTAATCGTCTTATCTAAAGATGGATCAAGATTTTTACTTTTTAACTTAACTCCTTCAGAATTTTTAATAAAATTATTCCAAAATTCGCTAGTTTTCCAACGAGCTTTATTTTTGTCTGAACCTCGATCTACAAAACGAATCAGCCCAGCCAAAACTTTTAAATAAAGCTCAGCAAAATCTACTCCTGTTTTTAACTTATTTATAAAATCTGTAGCTTTTTCTCTCTTCAAAACAATCTCATACCTTTGCCAGAAATCGTAAGGACAAGAGATCTTCTTTTCTTCTTGTTCTCTCTTCTTGTCATAAAATCGAATCATCATCAAAGATTGTCTATTACCAAAATAAATTGTCTTGCCTTTACTGTTTCCATTATTATCAAGCTTTTCAGCTTTTTTAAAATCTAAAGCACTATCAATGTTTCTCGTTCTCGATAAAGAAATAACCTCTCCCTTTTTTATTTTTTCTTCCATTACATCAAAATCCAGCAAACCTACAAAGTCATCTAATGCAATATCTAGACGAGAATAACGAACATTCATATCATCTAAGATTTTAAACCAATCCAACCAATTTTTTTCTTGTTCCAAAATCCTGCATCCTTGTCCTGAAAATTCGAAATGGACTCCCATTTTGATAATTCGATCCAATTTATCAGCATTCTCTTCATCAAATTCATTGAATTTAACTTCATTGTAGTAGATGTTTATATAGTTTTGAATTGACATTGATCGATTATAACCGTGCCGTCCCGTTTCTTTTTCTAAAAAAGGCAAATTATCAAGACCCATTTTTTCCAAAAATCCCTTTACTGCGCTCTTTCCAATCCCGTTTATATCTGATTGAATTGTAAAACTAAGCCAGTCTATAAGGTAGTTATTTTCTATCATTTGTATTTAAAACACCCCTAAATTCAGTATATTGTATTTATAGCCCCCCTAATTAGCATATGGGGGCTATCTCGAGAGCTTCTTAGCTCCCGATTTTTCCCTTTTTTATGATTATAAAGCTTTTTTATTTTTCAAATTGGGCTCCGCCCAAACCCGGTCGACCACCCAAACAGAAACGCTGATCTTGAAACTTTGCAAGATTGCAGATTTCAAAAACTTTTTTATCGCTAGCTTGCAGCCGCTCAAAAAACTTTTTGAAATCTCGATCAAGATCGATCTTGCAAATCTTCATCTTCCCTGCTTTTGTCTAATCGTCAAGGCCGAACCAAACAAAAAGATTTGATTTTATCGGCTTTGACTCTTACATTATAGCAGGGAAGAGCGATCGCTTCGCTCCCTTGCTTCAAAATAGAGCAAAACTTTTTGTAACCACGATATTATAGTAAAGAAGTAGATAAAAAGGCGATAACACTTTGCCATCGCCTTAACTTTTCACTATTTTTCTATACAAATTATTCTAATTTAGTTCTGTTGATTTTTACATCTGTTTCTGATATAATCTTTGTATAGAAGAAAATAAGTGAAAGCATTCAGATACTTGGCGGTTGGCGAATGCTTTTTCTTTTTCATCTTATTTAATTATACTCTCTTTTTTTTTAGTTGTAAACATTATTTCAATTCATTTAAAAAAAGTAAATGAGGAAATCTGATAAATCTTAGATCTATCTCCGAGGAATTCAAGCACCAACCCTCCCCAGTTTTCAAAGGAAATTCTGGGATTTTTTGCGCTTTCTCTTGGAACGCAACATTTTTTGTCTGTTCTCCGCTATTCCCTAATACAAAGATGGAAGAAAATTGCTCTCGCAGTGCAGTAGGCAAGACCGTTGCATTTGCCTGTTGCAACCCTAAGACTACAAAAACTCCCAATGCTCGACCTTCAAGAATAATCTGATATAAATAATTTAACAATTCAGCTAATTCTTTTTTATCCAACTTTATTTGTAAGCTAGCGAATTCATCTATTATCAAAATCTTCAAACTCAATCCATTATCTGTTGCAACTGATGATATCGCCCAACCTTCTTCTATTCGTTTTTTCTTTCTTCTCTCTAATTCAAGAAAAGTTTCTTTAATTTCTTCTATGATTTCTTCTTTAGAGGTTGCAGATCTGCAACCTAATTTTTTTGAAAGATCAGCTAAATCACTAAGTTTCGGATCGCAAACAGAAACATCTGCATTTTTCATTTTGTAACATAATAAGAGATATAATAATCCGTATGTTTTACCTGCTCCAGTTTGGCCAGTCAAGAGAAGATGAGCAAAAGCATTGATCAAAGTTAAACGATCAATAACAATTTTATCAGATCTCCAATTTATTTTATTTAATTCATCAATAGATCTAATCTTTAATTGACGATCAAAATCTATTCTTTCTAATTTAAAAATTAGTTGATTTCTTTCTTCAGTATTAGATACCATCATCTGCCTAAATCCTTGAAAAATAGGAGAAAGATCTAATTTTTCTAACTTCTCAAAATTATCTATTGAACTATTGATTTTTACAATAATCACAAAATCCGATTTTCTCAATATCTCAATTTTTGGCAGCTTAACAAAGATCTGTCCATCTTTTTTAGATCTCAATTTCACATAAAATCTAGCATCTATCAATTCTCTTTCTAATTTAATCTTATAAATCATAAATCGAAAAAAATCTTTTTTTGTCTTCATAAAATCAAATCTATAAAGAAAATAAACAATTATAGAAACAAAGACAACAAATGCTATTAATCTAAAAAATGGAATGATAAATAACAAAAGAGACAGGATAAACAACATCAATAGTTGTTTATCCAGTTCTTTTTCTTTTGATACTATTTGAAAATTATCTATCATCTTTAATCACTTGAACATTAGTTGCTTCGATAGATAAGTTTTGCGAATAATCCCCCCAAACCTTTCCAGTTCCTTGAATCTTTAATTTTGAACCTCTCTGAATTCCAACTTTAGTAGCGCCAGGGATTTTAATCGATATCTTTTCATATTCATTACTAATTTCTTTATTATTATAGTTTGTATTATCTTTTGTAATCACACATTCTAATTTCATTCCAGCTAGCTCATCTGTAGCTTTACCATCAATATAATTGTAAAACGGTTTTGAATCTAAAAATGTGATTTCTTTATCTGCTAAGAAACTTTCTAAATCAAATTGGACAAATTGTTTTAAACCTTTCACGTCGGTTACCTCTCTTTATTTAATATCTACTACTATTATAGTTTCATCCGAAAAGAAAAAAAGGCTAAAAAATCAGCCTTAAAGTTTTGTAGTTGTTTTCAAATGATCATTTAATTTTCTTAATTCATCTACATAATGTTTGCTATTATCTGGAGAGTACTCATATAATTGTTCTAAAATAAGATCATTATTCTCGCAAACTTTTCTTCTCTTCTCTGATCCCACAGGATATGGGCCATCTTCACGAGTCAAAACATCAAGTTGTAATTGTTCAAAAATAGGTTTTAATTCTTTAAATTCAACATCATCAAGAGATGATACATAATCATCCATCAAAACAAAAACAATACCCAACATTTTTCTTTTTTCTTTATCTTTTATCATTTTAGTTCTCCTTTTTTCATTTTTTCTATTATACTGTCTTTTTTTCAAAAAAATTGAAGACAAAAAAAGCGATATAAATCGCTCTTTTTTATCTTTTAAATAATCTTTTCCAAAAACTTTTTTTGTTTTCTTGCGATTCAATTAAAATCTGTTTTGATTGAATCGTTTCTTTGAGTGTTGAGATAATTATTTCATAAGTAGATTTAA
>CAJNCJ010000032.1 GCA_905221235.1 bacterium | reverse complement strand
TAACCTTCAACTCCATTCAAACGTCTCACACTAACTTCCACCATAGCGGAACTTAATCTGAAACGCTTTCAGACGAGGGGATTTTGAGCGCTCTTTTTTTCGATTTATTTTGGCTACAAAAGCGATGAAATCAAGCATGATTAAAACCAGTGGAACTTACCCTGACACGGATTTCCACTGGTTTTTAGGATTTTTATCAGACTAACTTCCACTTGGATTAGCAGTGGAACTTAGTTTGGGAATTTACCAAAAAGCGAGCAAAAATACTGAGATGTCACAACTCAAGATTAATGACTAGATTCACTCCAAAAAATCGTGCCGTAAATAGTAGGTATATGTTAAAATAGTAGTAATATAATAAAGATTTGACCAACTATCCAAACTATATTTAAATCACTTACAATTCCTAAAGAAAGGAAACACTATGAAATCCTACCAAGCCGTCTACCAAATTCTAGCAAAAGAAACCGATTATATCAGCGGAGAAAAGATTGCAGAAGAACTATCACTGACCCGAACATCAATTTGGAAAGCCATCAAGCGTCTAGAACAAGAAGGCATTAAAATTGAT
This sequence comes from bacterium, assembly GCA_905221235.1. GTDB lineage: Bacteria > Bacillota > Bacilli > Lactobacillales > Streptococcaceae > Streptococcus. The sequence continues at coordinate 3,838 of CAJNCJ010000032.1, read as the reverse complement.
AGTATCAAAAACAAAGGATATAAACTGGTGAATGGAGACCTTATTCTTCCAGAGCTTTTAGAAGAAAATCTTCCAATTAAAGTCAGTTTTAAACCCGAAACAAAATCAACACAACTCGATGCAAAAGAAGCAATTGATTTAGGGCATGAAGTAAACACCCTCTATCTAGCTTCATATCAAACAGCTGGCCGAGGCCGTTTTCAACGTTCTTTCTACTCCCCACAAGGTGGCATTTATATGACCCTCCATCTTAAACCAAATCTTCCTTATGACAAATTACCGTCCTACACACTACTTGTAGCTGGAGCTATCTATAAAGCCATTAAAAACCTTACTTTAATAGATGTCGACATAAAATGGGTCAACGATATCTACCTCAAAAATCATAAAATTGGAGGAATCCTCACTGAGGCAATGACCTCTGTAGAAACAGGCTTAGTCACAGATATCATTATTGGAGTAGGAATCAACTTCACTATTAATAATTTCCCACAAGAATTAAAAGAAAAAGCTGCTAGCTTATATAGAGCACCAGCACCTATAACAAGAAATGAATTAATTATCGAAATATGGCGCAGTTTCTTCGAAACACCAGAAGATGAGTTATTATACCTCTATAAAAAACAGTCATTTGTTCTTGGAAAAGAAGTTACTTTCACACTGGATCAAAAAGACTACAAGGGACTTGCTAAAGACATCTCAGAAAATGGCAAGCTTTTAATTCAATGTGATAACGGAAAAGAAATCTGGCTCAATAGCGGAGAAATTTCACTTAAGGCTTGGAAGTAAAAAAATACAATTATAAAATAACTCCAGATGAGTAATTCAATTAAGTTCTACACATCTGAAGTTTTTTATATTATTAAAAAAGAAAGGACGAAATCCGTCCTTTCGGCTCTATAATATTTGTAGTGGGTAAATCCCCTATAGATATTATGGAGCCTATTTTTGTGTAGAAAAAAAGTCCCATATGACCTATAATGAAAAGCGACGAAACAACTCATTAGAAAGAATCATATGGAATAATTACATTTTATCCCAAAACTACTCGATATTAAAGACCCTAATATCCAAATTATGGATGTCATTAATAAGGATACACACAAGGAAATCATCGCAAAACTGGATTACAATGCCCCATCTTGTCCTGAATGTGGAAGTCAAATGAAGAAATATGACTTCCAAAAACCATCGAAAATTCCTTACCTTGAAACGACTGGTATGCCTACTAAAATCCTCCTTAGAAAGCGTCGCTTCAAATGCTATCAGTGCTCTAAAATGAGTGTCGCTGAGACTTCTATCGTCAAGAAGAATCATCAAATTCCTCGTATCATCAACCAAAAAATTGCGCAAAAGTTGATTGAAAAGACTTCTATGACCGATATTGCCCATCAGCTGGCCATTTCAACTTCAACTGTCATCCGCAAACTCAATGACTTTCGTTTTAAGCATGATTTTTCTCGTCTGCCTGAGATTATGTCTTGGGATGAGTACTACTTTACCAAGGGAAAGATGAGTTTCATTGCGCAAGATTTTGCTAAGCTCAATATCATCACTGTTCTTGAGGGCAGAACACAAGCTGTCATCCGAAATCACTTTCTTCGATACGATAGAGCTGTTCGTTGTCAGGTGAAAATTATTACGATGGATATGTTTAGTCCCTACTATGCCTTAGCTAAACAGCTTTTCCCATGTGCTAAAATCGTTCTAGATCGATTTCACATTGTCCAACATCTCAGCCGTGCTATGAGCCATGTTCGTGTCCAAATCATGAATCACTTTGAACGAAAATCCCATGAATACAAGGCTATCAAGCGCTACTGGAAGCTCATCCAGCAAGATAGTCGTAAACTCAGCGATAAGCGATTTTATCGCCCTACTTTTCGTATGCACTTAACGAATAAAGAGATTCTAGACAAGCTTTTGAGCTATTCAGAAGACTTGAAACACCACTATAATCTCTATCAATTCTTACTTTTTCACTTTCAGAACAAGGACCCTGAGAAATTCTTCGGACTCATTGAGGACAATCTAAAACAGGTTCATCCTCTTTTTCAGACTGTCTTTAAAACCTTTCTCAAGAATAAAGAGAAGATTGTCAACGCTCTTCAATTACCCTATTCCAACGCAAAATTGGAAGCGACTAATAATCTCATTAAACTCATCAAACGAAATGCCTTTGGTTTTCGGAACTTTGAAAACTTCAAAAAACGGATTTTTATGGCTCTATAATATTTGTAGTGGGTAAATCCCCTATAGATATTATGGAGCCTATTTTGTTGTAGAAAAAAAGTCCCATAAGATCTATAATGAAAAGTGACCAAACAACTCATTAGAAAGATTCATATGGAACAATTACATTTTATCACAAAACTGCTCGATATCAAAGACCCTAATGTCCAAATTATGGATGTTGTTAATAGAGATACCCACAAGGAAATCATCGCCAAACTGGATTATGAGGCCCCATCTTGTCCTGAATGTGGAAGTCAAATGAAAAAATATGACTTCCAAAAACCATCGAAAATTCCTTACCTTGAAACAACTGGTATGCCTACCAGAATCCTCCTTAAAAAGCGTCGTTTCAAGTGCTATCATTGCTCTAAAATGATGGTAGCCGAGACCTCTCTCGTCAAGAAAAATCACCAAATTCCTCGTATCATCAACCAAAAAATTGCGCAAAAGCTGATTGAGAAAGACTTCTATGACCGATATCGCTCATCAACTGGCTATTTCAACTTCAACTGTCATTCGCAAGCTTAGTGACTTCCGTTTTAAGACTGATTTTTCTCGTCTTCCTGAGATTATGTCCTGGAACGAGTATGCCTTCACTAAAGGAAAGATGAGTTTCATTGCACAAGACTTTGATAATCTCAACATTATCACCGTTCTTGAAGGAAGAACACAGGCTATCATCCGAAATCACTTTCTTCGATACGATAGAGCTGTCCGTTGTCATGTGAAAATCATTACGATGGATATGTTTAGTCCTTATTATGACTTGGCTAAACAGCTTTTTCCATGTGCTAAAATTGTTCTAGATCGTTTTCATATTGTGCAACACTTAAGCCGTGCTATAAGTCGTGTCCGTGTTCAAATCATGAATCAATTTGAGCGAAAATCCCATGAATATAAGGCTATTAAACGCTACTGGAAACTCATTCAACAGGATAGTCGTAAATTGAGTGATAAACGTTTTTATCGTCCTACTTTTCGCATGCACTTAACAAATAAAGAGATTCTAGACAAGCTTTTGAGCTATTCAGAAGACTTGAAACACCACTACAATCTCTATCAGCTATTACTTTTTCACTTTCAGAATAAGGAACCTGACAAATTTTTTGGACTTATTGAGGACAATCTGAAACAGGTTCATCCTCTTTTTCAGACTGTCTTTAAAACCTTCCTCAAGGATAAAGAAAAGATTGTCAATGCCCTTCAACTACCTTATTCTAATGCCAAATTAGAAGCGACTAATAATCTCATTAAACTCATCAAACGAAATGCATTTGGTTTTCGGAACTTTGAAAATTTCAAAAAACGGATTTTTATCGCTCTCAATATCAAAAAAGAAAGGACAAATTTCGTCCTTTCTCGATCTTAGCTTTTCTTCAACCCACTACAGTTGACAAATAGCCACAAAAAAGAGTTATAAACTCTCATTAAAACGGAGAATAAGGGATTCGAACCCTTGCGCCAGTTACCCGACCTAACGATTTAGCAAACCGTCCTCTTCAGCCTCTTGAGTAATTCTCCAATTAATGGGCACGAGTGGACTCGAACCACCGACCTCACGCTTATCAGGCGTGCGCTCTAACCACCTGAGCTACGCGCCCAA
>CAJNCJ010000031.1 GCA_905221235.1 bacterium | reverse complement strand
TCAAAATTAAAAAGCTAGAGTTCCGCAATTGGAAATCTCTAGCTTTTTGTGGTTGAGAACTATTTTGTCCCAGACTCTTTTCTTATATGGAAAAATGGATGACACAATCATCCATTCTTTTTTAATTCTTTTTCAAAAGTATCTGATAGGGTAGTGAAGCTTAATTTCTCTAGAGTAAGCGGATGGGTAAAGGAAATACGAAAGGCATGAAGCATAAGCCGACTTGTCTTTGATTTACTATTATAGAGAGGGTCACCCAGGATAGGAAGATTATGATGCGAAAGGTGCACACGAATCTGATGGGTTCGCCCTGTCTTTAACTTGCAACGAACCAAGGAAGTTTTGTTTGGAAATTGCTTTAATCTGCTTACATGCGTTTCAGCATATTGCCCATTTTTTGTATCAACTATTCGTTTTCTGCGGTCATGGCGATCACGCCCGATTTTGTCTTTGAAAACAAGTTCTTTGCTGTTGATATGTCCGTCGATCTGTGCCCAATATTCCCTAGAAATCTCTTTTTTCTCCAATAAGCGATTGAGAATAGGTAGGATAAAAGGATTTTTGGCAAAGAGAACCAAACCACTGGTTTCCATGTCTAGACGATGAACGACATAGCAGGTTTGGCCAACATAGGCACTGACATGGTTAAGAAGGGCGATTTCGCTTGGCTGATTACCATGCGTTTTCATCCCCTCTGGTTTGTTCACAATAATTAAGTGTTGGTCTTGATAAACTTCCTGAATGAGGTTTGGGTTGCCCCAAGGAATTTCTTTTTCGGGATAATCTTCCTCGTCAAAAGTCAATTGGAAAACATCTCCAGGATTTACCGTCTCGTTCCAATGAACTTCTCGCTGATTAATCAAAATGTGTTTCTTGATTCTCAAAAAATGACGGATTTTTCTAGGGATGAGGAGTTGCTCCTCTAGTAATTGCTTAACCATCATTGGAGGTAAAGAGGCTGGTAATGTAAATGTGAATTTCATACAGATATTGTAACAAAAAAAGCCCTATTTGGATAGGAAATAGCTAAATTCTTGTCTTCCTATGATGAAGATGATAAAATAAACGCATGAAATTAGATAAATTATTCGAGAAATTTCTTTCTCTTTTTAAAAAAGAAACAAGTGAACTAGAGGACTCTGATTCTACTAGCTTACGTCGCTCTCGTAGTGATCGAAAAAAATTAGCCCAAGTGGGTCCAATTAGAAAATTCTGGCGTCGCTATCATCTAACAAAGATTGTCCTTATACTAGGTTTGAGTGCAGGTTTGCTAGTTGGAACCTATTTGTTTGCTGTAGCTAAGTCAACCAATGTCAATGATTTGCAAAACGCCTTGAAAACTCGGACTATCATTTTTGACCGTGAAGAAAAAGAGGCCGGTGCCTTGTCTGGTCAAAAGGGAACCTATGTTGAACTGACTGATATCAGTAAAAATTTGCAGAATGCCGTTATTGCGACAGAAGACCGCTCCTTCTATAAAAATGACGGGATTAACTATGGTCGTTTCTTCTTGGCTATTGTCACTGCTGGTCGTTCAGGTGGTGGCTCTACTATTACCCAACAGCTGGCTAAAAATGCCTATCTGTCGCAGGATCAAACTGTTGAGAGAAAAGCGAAAGAATTTTTCTTGGCTTTAGAATTGACTAAAAAATATAGTAAGGATCAGATCCTAACCATGTACCTTAACAATGCCTATTTTGGAAATGGTGTGTGGGGTGTAGAAGATGCGAGTAAGAAATACTTTGGAGTTTCTGCGTCAGAAGTGAGTTTGGATCAAGCTGCGACTCTGGCAGGGATGCTCAAAGGGCCGGAACTGTATAATCCTTTGAATTCCGTACAAGAATCGACTAATCGTCGCGACACTGTCTTACAAAATATGGTTGCAGCAGGATATATTGATAAAAACCAAGAAACCGAAGCTGCAGAAGTTGATATGACTTCGCAATTGCACGATAAGTATGAAGGAAAAATCTCAGATTACCGCTATCCTTCTTACTTTGATGCGGTGGTTAACGAAGCCGTTTCCAAGTATAATCTAACAGAGGAAGAAATTGTCAATAATGGCTACCGCATTTATACAGAGCTGGACCAAAACTACCAAGCAAATATGCAGGTTGTCTATGAAAATACATCGCTATTTCCGAGAGCAGAGGATGGAACATTTGCACAATCAGGAAGTGTAGCTCTTGAACCGAAAACAGGAGGAGTTCGTGGAGTTGTCGGTCAAGTGGCTGACAATGATAAAACTGGATTCCGGAATTTCAACTATGCAACTCAATCAAAACGTAGCCCTGGTTCTACAATTAAGCCTTTAGTTGTTTATACACCAGCAGTTGAGGCAGGTTGGGCTTTGAACAAGCAGTTGGATAACCATACCATGAAGTATGACAACTATAAGGTAGATAACTATGCAGGAATCAAAAAGAGTCGAGAAGTTCCTATGTATCAAGCCTTGGCAGAATCGCTTAATCTACCTGCTGTTGCTACTGTTAATGATTTGGGTGTTGATAAGGCTTTTGAGGCAGGCGAAAAATTTGGACTCAACATGGAAAAGGTAGAACGTGTTCTTGGTGTCGCTTTAGGAAGCGGTGTCGAAACCAATCCTCTTCAAATGGCTCAAGCATATGCTGCCTTTGCAAATGAAGGTTTAATGCCGGAAGCTCATTTTATTAGTAGAATTGAAAATGCTAGTGGTCAGGTTATTGCGAGTCATAAAAATTCACAAAAACGAGTGATTGATAAAGCTGTAGCTGACAAGATGACTAGTATGATGTTGGGGACATTCACCAATGGTACCGGTATTAGTTCATCGCCTGCAGACTATGTCATGGCAGGGAAAACTGGAACAACTGAAGCAGTTTTCAATCCGGAGTACACAAGTGACCAGTGGGTAATTGGCTATACTCCGGATGTAGTGATTAGTCACTGGCTTGGTTTCCCGACCACTGATGAAAATCACTATCTAGCGGGTTCTACATCAAATGGTGCTGCTCATGTCTTTAGAAACATTGCAAATACCATTTTACCTTATACACCAGGAAGCACCTTTACAGTTGAAAATGCTTATAAGCAAAATGGAATTGCACCAGCTAACACAAAAAGACAAGTACAAACCAATGATAATAGCCAGACAGATGATAATTTGTCTGATATTCGAGGACGTGCGCAAAGTCTAGTAGATGAGGCTAGCCGGGCTATCTCAGATGCGAAGATTAAGGAAAAGGCTCAAACAATATGGGATTCGGTAGTCAATCTATTTCGCTAAGATGCTTGTCAAAGCCTAGCTTTCTTGTTATAATAGATAAGATGGAGGCGTTATGGCACTAAAAAAAGCAAGCCTAGCTTGTGCGGTTTGTGGTTCGAGAAACTATTCAATCAAGATCAGTGGAAACCCCAAGCCTACACGACTAGAAGTAAATAAATTTTGTAAGCATTGTAGCAAGTACACTACACATAGAGAAACGAGATAGGAGAGAGCGATGCGTTTTATTGGAGATATTTTTAGACTTCTTAAAGACACAACATGGCCAACTCGCAAGGAAAGCTGGAGAGATTTTCGTTCTATCATGGAATACACAGCTTTCTTTGTAGTGATTATTTACATTTTTGACCAGTTGATTGTTTCAGGTTTGATTCGATTTATTAACATTTTTTAGAAGAGTAGTGAAAGTACACTAAAAATCTTCTATTTATGAAAGGAAATATCATGGATAGTTTTGATAAAGGATGGTTTGTTTTACAAACTTATTCTGGTTATGAAAATAAGGTGAAAGAAAATCTATTACAACGTGCACAAACCTACAATATGTTGGATAATATTCTACGCGTTGAAATTCCAACACAAACAGTGCAAGTTGAAAAAAATGGAAAGAGAAAAGAAGTAGAAGAAAATCGCTTTCCAGGTTATGTTCTTGTAGAAATGGTCATGACAGATGAAGCTTGGTTTGTTGTTCGAAATACACCAAATGTTACAGGATTCGTCGGATCTCACGGAAATAGATCAAAACCAACTCCATTATTGGAACAAGAAATTCGTGATATCTTGGTTTCTATGGGACAAACTGTACAAGAGTTTGATATCGATGTTGAAGTTGGTCAAACTGTACGTATTATTGATGGAGCTTTTGCAGATTATACCGGTAAGATTACGGAGATTGATAACAATAAAGTGAAGATGATTATCTCTATGTTTGGTAATGATACAGTTGCAGAAGTAAACTTAAATCAAATTGCAGAATTATAACCCTGAGAGAGGCCCGTCCTCTCTTTTTTGTGCAGTTGAGGAGCTAAAGGGTGCAGAATGGATGAAATGTGCCAAAAGTGTTTCTGAATCTGTTAGACTGTACACAGAAAGGGGAAGATTATGCTTAAAGAATTGTATGAAGAAGTCCAAGGAATTGTATACAAGTGTAGAAATGAATATTACCTTCATTTGTGGGAGTTATCGGACTGGAATCAAGAGGGAATGATATGTCTACATGAATTGATTAGTAGCGAAGAAGGGCTAGTAGAAGATATCCCTCGTTTAAGGAAATATTTCAAAACAAAATTCCGGAATCGAATTCTAGATTATCTCCGTAAACAAGAAAGTCAAAAACGGAGATATGATAAAGAGCTTTATGAAGAAGTGGGTGAGATAAGTCATCGTATAAGTGATGGAGGACTCTGGCTAGACGATTATTATCTCTTTCATGAAACACTAAGAGATTATAGAAACAAACAAAGTAAAGACAAACAAGAAGAGTTAGAACGCGTCTTAAGACATGAACGCTTTCGAGGTCGTCAAAGAGTGTTAAGAGACTTACGTATTGTGTTTAAAGAGTTTGACATCCGTACTCATTAGGAATTCATGCAAAAAAGTAAAAAAAGTTTAAAAAAGGTGTTGACAAAGTTTGAAAAGTCGGTATAATAGTAAGAGTTGAAAATAACAACTCTGGTCCGTTGGTCAAGGGGTTAAGACACCGCCTTTTCACGGCGGTAACACGGGTTCGAATCCCGTACGGACTATGGTA
>CAJNCJ010000030.1 GCA_905221235.1 bacterium | reverse complement strand
AGCTAAGCGACTTCCATATCTCACAGGGGGCAACCCCCAACTACTTCCGGCGTTCTAGGGCTTAACTTCTGTGTTCGGCATGGGTACAGGTGTATCTCCTAGGCTATCGTCACTTAACTCTGAGTAATACCTACTCAAAATTGAATATCTATTCAAATCAAGAAAACCTTGCGCTTTCATATTCTCAGTTACTTTGGATAAGTCCTCGAGCTATTAGTATTAGTCCGCTACATGTGTCGCCACACTTCCACTTCTAACCTATCTACCTGATCATCTCTCAGGGCTCTTACTGATATAAAATCATGGGAAATCTCATCTTGAGGTGGGTTTCACACTTAGATGCTTTCAGCGTTTATCCCTTCCCTACATAGCTACCCAGCGATGCCTTTGGCAAGACAACTGGTACACCAGCGGTAAGTCCACTCTGGTCCTCTCGTACTAGGAGCAGATCCTCTCAAATTTCCTACGCCCGCGACGGATAGGGACCGAACTGTCTCACGACGTTCTGAACCCAGCTCGCGTGCCGCTTTAATGGGCGAACAGCCCAACCCTTGGGACCGACTACAGCCCCAGGATGCGACGAGCCGACATCGAGGTGCCAAACCTCCCCGTCGATGTGAACTCTTGGGGGAGATAAGCCTGTTATCCCCAGGGTAGCTTTTATCCGTTGAGCGATGGCCCTTCCATACGGAACCACCGGATCACTAAGCCCGACTTTCGTCCCTGCTCGAGTTGTAGCTCTCGCAGTCAAGCTCCCTTATACCTTTACACTCTGCGAATGATTTCCAACCATTCTGAGGGAACCTTTGGGCGCCTCCGTTACCTTTTAGGAGGCGACCGCCCCAGTCAAACTGCCCGTCAGACACTGTCTCCGATAGGGATCACCTATCTGGGTTAGAGTGGCCATAACACAAGGGTAGTATCCCAACAACGTCTCCTTCGAAACTGGCGTCCCGATCTCTTAGACTCCTACCTATCCTGTACATGTGGTACAGACACTCAATATCAAACTGCAGTAAAGCTCCATGGGGTCTTTCCGTCCTGTCGCGGGTAACCTGCATCTTCACAGGTACTAAAATTTCACCGAGTCTCTCGTTGAGACAGTGCCCAAATCATTACGCCTTTCGTGCGGGTCGGAACTTACCCGACAAGGAATTTCGCTACCTTAGGACCGTTATAGTTACGGCCGCCGTTTACTGGGGCTTCAATTCATACCTTCGCTTACGCTAAGCACTCCTCTTAACCTTCCAGCACCGGGCAGGCGTCACCCCCTATACATCATCTTACGATTTAGCAGAGAGCTGTGTTTTTGATAAACAGTTGCTTGGGCCTATTCACTGCGGCTGACTGAAAGTCAGCACCCCTTCTCCCGAAGTTACGGGGTCATTTTGCCGAGTTCCTTAACGAGAGTTCTCTCGCTCACCTGAGGCTACTCGCCTCGACTACCTGTGTCGGTTTGCGGTACGGGTAGAGTATGTTTAAACGCTAGAAGCTTTTCTTGGCAGTGTGACGTCACTAACTTCGCTACTAAACTTCGCTCCCCATCACAGCTCAATGTTATAGATATAAGCATTTGACTCATATCACACCTCACTGCTTAGACAGACACTTCCAATCGTCTGCTTTAGTTAGCCTACTGCGTCCCTCCATCACTACATACTCTAGTACAGGAATATCAACCTGTTGTCCATCGGATACACCTTTCGGTCTCTCCTTAGGTCCCGACTAACCCAGGGCGGACGAGCCTTCCCCTGGAAACCTTAGTCTTACGGTGGACAGGATTCTCACCTGTCTTTCGCTACTCATACCGGCATTCTCACTTCTATGCGTTCCAGCACTCCTCACGGTACACCTTCTTCACACATAGAACGCTCTCCTACCATACCTATAAAGGTATCCACAGCTTCGGTAAATTGTTTTAGCCCCGGTACATTTTCGGCGCAGGGTCACTCGACTAGTGAGCTATTACGCACTCTTTGAATGAATAGCTGCTTCTAAGCTAACATCCTAGTTGTCTGTGCAACCCCACATCCTTTTCCACTTAACAATTATTTTGGGACCTTAGCTGGTGGTCTGGGCTGTTTCCCTTTCGACTACGGATCTTAGCACTCGCAGTCTGACTGCCGACCATAATTCATTGGCATTCGGAGTTTATCTGAGATTGGTAATCCGGGATGGACCCCTCACCCAAACAGTGCTCTACCTCCAAGAATCTTAATGTCGACGCTAGCCCTAAAGCTATTTCGGAGAGAACCAGCTATCTCCAAGTTCGTTTGGAATTTCTCCGCTACCCACAAGTCATCCAAGCACTTTTCAACGTGCCCTGGTTCGGTCCTCCAGTGCGTCTTACCGCACCTTCAACCTGCTCATGGGTAGGTCACATGGTTTCGGGTCTACGTCATGATACTAATTCGCCCTATTCAGACTCGGTTTCCCTACGGCTCCGTCTCTTCAACTTAACCTCGCATCATAACGTAACTCGCCGGTTCATTCTACAAAAGGCACGCTCTCACCCATTAACGGGCTCGAACTTGTTGTAGGCACACGGTTTCAGGTTCTATTTCACTCCCCTCCCGGGGTGCTTTTCACCTTTCCCTCACGGTACTGGTTCACTATCGGTCACTAGGGAGTATTTAGGGTTGGGAGATGGTCCTCCCAGATTCCGACGGGATTTCTCGTGTCCCGCCGTACTCAGGATACTGCTAGGTACAAAGACTATTTTAAATACGAGGCTATTACTCTCTTTGGCTGATCTTCCCAAATCATTCTTCTATAATCTTTGAGTCCACATTGCAGTCCTACAACCCCGAAGAGTAAACTCTTCGGTTTGCCCTTCTGCCGTTTCGCTCGCCGCTACTAAGGCAATCGCTTTTGCTTTCTCTTCCTGCAGCTACTTAGATGTTTCAGTTCACTGCGTCTTCCTCCTCACATCCTTAACAGATGCGGGTAACAGGTAGTACCTGTTGGGTTCCCCCATTCGGAAATCCCTGGATCATCGCTTACTTACAGCTACCCAAGGCATATCGTCGTTTGTCACGTCCTTCTTCGGCTCCTAGTGCCAAGGCATCCACCGTGCGCCCTTATTAACTTAACCTTATTTTTGACCTTTCAGTCATAAACTCTTTTAATACTACAGCGTTTCGGTTTATTTTCTTGTTACTATTTGATATAGATATTCAATTTTCAATGTGCATTACTTGGTGATCTCTCACCAATGGAGCCTAGCGGGATCGAACCGCTGACCTCCTGCGTGCAAAGCAGGCGCTCTCCCAGCTGAGCTAAGGCCCCACAAGACCTCTCAAGACTAAACAAGACCAATGCGCAGTTCCTTTTCCTTAGAAAGGAGGTGATCCAGCCGCACCTTCCGATACGGCTACCTTGTTACGACTTCACCCCAATCATCTATCCCACCTTAGGCGGCTGGCTCCTTACGGTTACCTCACCGACTTCGGGTGTTACAAACTCTCGTGGTGTGACGGGCGGTGTGTACAAGGCCCGGGAACGTATTCACCGCGGCGTGCTGATCCGCGATTACTAGCGATTCCGACTTCATGTAGGCGAGTTGCAGCCTACAATCCGAACTGAGACTGGCTTTAAGAGATTAGCTTGCCGTCACCGGCTTGCGACTCGTTGTACCAGCCATTGTAGCACGTGTGTAGCCCAGGTCATAAGGGGCATGATGATTTGACGTCATCCCCACCTTCCTCCGGTTTATTACCGGCAGTCTCGCTAGAGTGCCCAACTGAATGATGGCAACTAACAATAGGGGTTGCGCTCGTTGCGGGACTTAACCCAACATCTCACGACACGAGCTGACGACAACCATGCACCACCTGTCACCTCTGTCCCGAAGGAAAACTCTATCTCTAGAGCGGTCAGAGGGATGTCAAGACCTGGTAAGGTTCTTCGCGTTGCTTCGAATTAAACCACATGCTCCACCGCTTGTGCGGGCCCCCGTCAATTCCTTTGAGTTTCAACCTTGCGGTCGTACTCCCCAGGCGGAGTGCTTAATGCGTTAGCTGCGGCACTAAACCCCGGAAAGGGTCTAACACCTAGCACTCATCGTTTACGGCGTGGACTACCAGGGTATCTAATCCTGTTTGCTCCCCACGCTTTCGAGCCTCAGCGTCAGTTACAAGCCAGAGAGCCGCTTTCGCCACCGGTGTTCCTCCATATATCTACGCATTTCACCGCTACACATGGAATTCCACTCTCCCCTCTTGCACTCAAGTTAAACAGTTTCCAAAGCGTACTATGGTTAAGCCACAGCCTTTAACTTCAGACTTATCTAACCGCCTGCGCTCGCTTTACGCCCAATAAATCCGGACAACGCTCGGGACCTACGTATTACCGCGGCTGCTGGCACGTAGTTAGCCGTCCCTTTCTGGTAAGATACCGTCACAGTGTGAACTTTCCACTCTCACACTCGTTCTTCTCTTACAACAGAGCTTTACGATCCGAAAACCTTCTTCACTCACGCGGCGTTGCTCGGTCAGACTTCCGTCCATTGCCGAAGATTCCCTACTGCTGCCTCCCGTAGGAGTCTGGGCCGTGTCTCAGTCCCAGTGTGGCCGATCACCCTCTCAGGTCGGCTATGTATCGTCGCCTTGGTGAGCCGTTACCTCACCAACTAGCTAATACAACGCAGGTCCATCTGGTAGTGATGCAATTGCACCTTTTAAGCAAATGTCATGCAACATCTACTATTATGCGGTATTAGCTATCGTTTCCAATAGTTATCCCCCGCTACCAGGCAGGTTACCTACGCGTTACTCACCCGTTCGCAACTCATCCAGAAGAGCAAGCTCCTCCTTCAGCGTTCTACTTGCATGTATTAGGCACGCCGCCAGCGTTCGTCCTGAGCCAGGATCAAACTCTCATTAAAAGTTTGAGTTCTCACTCATTTCTGTCACTGACAGATTTATTGTTTTTTCATTGTTCAGTACTATAACCTTAGTTATAGCGCCCTGCACATTGGTTCGTCTTGTTCAGTTTTCAAAGGTCTTTGTCACTCACTTCTCTCAAGTGACAACTATATTAGTATATCACAGTCGCTTTCGCTTGTCAACACTTTTTTGAAACTTTTTTAAGTTTTTTTAAAACTTTTTTTCATCAAGTGTTCCTACCGCAACATACCATAGTCCGTACGGGATTCGAACCCGTGTTACCGCCGTGAAAAGGCGGTGTCTTAACCCCTTGACCAACGGACC
>CAJNCJ010000029.1 GCA_905221235.1 bacterium | reverse complement strand
TAATTCCACCATAAAAATCCGTTTTAGACTAATTTCCACTTTGGTTGGGCAAGTGGAAGTTACTTTGAGAAGTTACCCTTCTTTTTTCATGAAAAGAGGAGTAGAGAAAAAGATGGAAAGAAATGATAAAATATGCTATAATGAAATGATGTAAAAAAGGAGTATTTATGGACATTTCAGTAATTCGTCAGAAAATTGACGCAAATCGTGAAAAATTAGCTTCTTTCAGGGGGTCTCTTTGACCTAGAAGGTCTAGAGGAAGAGATTGCCATCTTGGAAAATAAGATGACAGAACCTGATTTTTGGAACGATAATATCGCGGCCCAAAAAACGTCGCAAGAATTAAATGAATTAAAAAACACCTACAACACCTTCCACAAAATGGAAGAGTTACAGGATGAAGTCGAAATTTTATTAGACTTTTTAGCTGAAGATGAGTCGGTGCATGAAGAATTGGTTGAGCAGTTATCAGAACTTGATAAGATGATGACCAGTTACGAGATGACCTTGCTCTTGTCAGAACCTTATGACCATAATAATGCGATTTTGGAAATCCATCCAGGATCCGGTGGTACTGAGGCGCAGGACTGGGGTGATATGCTGCTTCGTATGTATACTCGTTATGGTAATGCTAAAGGTTTTAAAGTAGAAGTCTTGGATTATCAAGCAGGTGATGAGGCTGGTATCAAGTCAGTAACCTTATCGTTTGAAGGACCTAATGCCTATGGCCTTCTCAAGTCAGAAATGGGTGTGCACCGTTTGGTGCGAATTTCGCCGTTTGACTCTGCTAAACGTCGCCATACCTCTTTCACATCTGTAGAAGTGATGCCGGAGTTGGATGATACCATTGAAGTGGAAATCCGTGAAGATGATATCAAGATGGACACCTTCCGTTCAGGTGGTGCCGGTGGACAAAACGTCAACAAGGTTTCAACAGGTGTGCGTTTGACCCACATTCCAACTGGAATTGTTGTCCAATCAACAGTGGATCGTACCCAGTATGGAAATAGAGATCGTGCTATGAAGATGTTGCAGGCTAAGCTCTATCAAATGGAGCAAGAAAAGAAAGCTGCGGAAGTTGATTCCCTCAAGGGTGAGAAAAAGGAAATCACATGGGGAAGCCAAATCCGTTCTTATGTCTTCACACCTTATACTATGGTAAAAGATCACCGAACTAGCTTTGAGGTTGCTCAGGTAGATAAGGTTATGGATGGGGATCTAGATGGTTTTATCGATGCCTATCTCAAGTGGCGAATTAGCTAAGATAGAAAGGAAGTCACATGTCAATCATTGAAATGAGAGATGTCGTCAAAAAATACGACAACGGAACGACTGCTCTACGCGGTGTTTCGGTCAGTGTTCAACCAGGGGAATTTGCTTACATCGTAGGACCTTCAGGAGCAGGGAAGTCAACCTTTATTCGTTCTCTATATCGTGAAGTAAAAATCGATAAAGGAAGCCTATCAGTTGCTGGTTTTAATCTGGTTAAGATTAAAAAGAAAGATGTTCCGCTTCTACGTCGTAGTGTTGGGGTTGTCTTCCAGGACTATAAACTCTTGCCAAAGAAAACGGTCTATGAAAATATTGCTTACGCTATGGAAGTAATCGGGGAAAATCGCCGTAATATCAAAAAACGGGTGATGGAAGTTTTGGACTTGGTTGGGTTGAAGCATAAGGTTCGTTCTTTCCCAAATGAGCTCTCAGGTGGAGAGCAACAGCGGATTGCGATTGCGCGTGCTATTGTAAACAATCCAAAAGTATTGATAGCCGATGAACCAACAGGAAACTTGGACCCGGATAATTCATGGGAAATTATGAATCTCTTGGAACGGATTAACCTACAAGGGACAACTATTTTAATGGCGACTCATAATAGCCAGATTGTAAATACCTTGCGCCACCGTGTCATTGCCATTGAAAACGGCCGTGTCGTTCGTGACGAATCAAAAGGAGAGTATGGATACGATGATTAGTAGATTTTTTCGCCATTTATTTGAATCACTAAAAAGTTTGAAACGAAATGGTTGGATGACAGTGGCAGCTGTCAGCTCAGTCATGATTACTTTGACCTTGGTTGCCATATTTGCTTCTGTTATTTTCAATACAGCGAAACTAGCTACAGATATTGAAAATAATGTTCGAGTGATGGTTTATATTCGAAAGGATGTAGCTGATAATAGTGAGACGATTGAAAAAGAAGGTCAAACTGTTACAAATAATGACTACCACAAGGTGTACAATGCTTTGAAGGGGATGTCTACTGTTAAAAGTGTTACCTTTTCAAGTAAAGAGGAACAATATGAAAAATTAACCGAGACAATGGGTGACAACTGGAAAATCTTTGAAGGCGATGCCAATCCCCTCTATGATGCCTATATCGTTGATACCAATACGCCAAGTGATGTAAAAACTGTAGCTGAAGATGCTAAAAAAATTGAAGGTGTGTCTGAGGTTCAGGATGGTGGTGCCAATACAGAACGCCTATTCCAACTAGCATCATTTATCCGTGTTTGGGGATTAGTTATTGCAGGACTTTTAATTTTCATTGCAGTTTTCTTGATTTCAAATACCATTCGTATTACCATTATTTCCCGCAGTCGCGAAATTCAAATCATGCGCTTGGTTGGTGCCAAGAATAGCTATATCCGTGGACCTTTCTTACTTGAAGGTGCCTTCATTGGTTTGCTTGGAGCAACTGCACCATCAGTGTTGGTCTTTATTGTTTATCGAATGGTTTACCAATCTGTCAATAAGTCGTTGGTTGGACAAAATCTTTCTATGATTGCACCGGAGGTATTTACTCCTCTGATGATTGCCCTATTATTTGTGATTGGAATTTTCATTGGTTCACTGGGATCAGGAATTTCAATGCGCCGATTCCTGAAGATTTAGGTAAAATAGCTACTTTTATTAGGAGATTAAATGATCTCCTTTTTTGCTACAAAAATTTTAGAAAAAAGTGTAATTTTTTTTGTAAAAGCCTTTACAAAAAAAAATAAAGTGGTATAATTAAATCATAAAAGGTGCAAACGTTTTCGTAAAACGTTTGCTTAAATAAAAATAAAGGAGATTTGAATGATGAAAGATACATTCAAAAATGTCTTGTCTTTCGAATTTTGGCAAAAATTCGGTAAGGCTTTGATGGTGGTTATCGCGGTTATGCCGGCTGCTGGTTTGATGATTTCAATCGGTAAGTCTATCGTGATGATTAACCCAACCTTTGCACCACTCGTTATTACTGGTGGTGTACTAGAGCAAATCGGTTGGGGAGTTATCGTTAACCTTCATATCTTGTTCGCCCTCGCTATTGGAGGAAGCTGGGCTAAAGAACGTGCTGGTGGTGCTTTCGCCGCTGGTCTTGCCTTCATCTTGATTAACCGTATCACTGGTACAATCTTTGGTGTATCAGGCGATATGTTGAAAAATCCAGATGCTATGGTAACTACACTCTTTGGTGGTTCAATCAAAGTTGCTGATTACTTCATCAGTGTTCTTGAAGCTCCAGCCTTGAACATGGGTGTATTCGTAGGGATTATTTCTGGTTTTATTGGGGCAACTGCTTACAACAAATACTACAACTTCCGTAAGCTTCCTGATGCACTTTCATTCTTTAACGGAAAACGTTTTGTACCGTTTGTAGTTATTCTTCGTTCAGTAATTGCTGCAATTGTACTTGCTGCTTTCTGGCCAGTAGTTCAAACAGGTATCAATAGCTTTGGTATCTGGATTGCCAACTCACAAGAAACTGCTCCAATCCTTGCACCATTCTTGTATGGTACATTGGAACGTTTGCTCTTGCCATTTGGTCTTCACCACATGTTGACTATCCCAATGAACTACACAGCTCTTGGTGGTACTTATGATGTCTTAACTGGTGCAGCTAAAGGTAGTCAAGTATTCGGTCAAGACCCACTATGGCTTGCATGGGTAACAGACCTTGTAAACCTTAAAGGTACTGATGCTAGTCAATACCAACACTTGTTAGATACAGTACATCCAGCTCGTTTCAAAGTTGGACAAATGATCGGTTCATTCGGTATCTTGATGGGTGTCATCGTTGCTATCTACCGTAATGTTGATGCTGACAAGAAACATAAATACAAAGGTATGATGATTGCAACAGCTCTTGCAACATTCTTGACAGGGGTTACTGAACCAATCGAATACATGTTCATGTTCATCGCAACACCTATGTATCTTGTTTACTCACTTGTTCAAGGTGCTGCCTTCGCTATGGCTGACGTTGTAAACCTACGTATGCACTCATTCGGTTCAATCGAGTTCTTGACTCGTACACCTATTGCAATCAGTGCTGGTATCGGTATGGATATTGTTAACTTCGTTTGGGTAACTGTTCTCTTTGCCGTAATCATGTACTTTATTGCAAACTTCATGATTCAAAAATTCAACTACGCGACTCCAGGGCGTAACGGAAACTACGAAACTGCTGAAGGTTCAGAAGAATCTAGCAGCGAAGTGAAAGTTGCAGCTGGTTCTCAAGCTGTAAACATTATTAACCTTCTTGGTGGACGTGCAAACATCGTTGATGTTGACGCATGTATGACTCGTCTTCGTGTAACTGTTAAAGATGCAGATAAAGTAGGAAATGCAGAGCAATGGAAAGCAGAAGGAGCTATGGGTCTTGTCATGAAAGGACAAGGGGTTCAAGCTATCTACGGACCAAAAGCTGACGTATTGAAATCTGATATCCAAGATATCCTTGATTCAGGTGAAATCATTCCTGAAACTCTTCCAAGTCAAATGACAGAAGCGCAACAAAACGCTGTTCACTTCAAAGGTCTTACTGAGGAAGTTTACTCAGTAGCAGACGGTCAAGTTGTTGCTTTGGAACAAGTAAAAGATCCAGTATTTGCTCAAAAAATGATGGGTGATGGATTTGCAGTAGAACCAGCAAATGGAAACATTGTATCTCCAGTTTCAGGTACTGTATCAAGCATCTTCCCAACAAAACATGCTCTTGGTATTGTGACTGAAGCAGGTCTTGAAGTATTGGTTCACATTGGTTTGGACACAGTAAGTCTTGAAGGTAAACCATTTACAGTTCATGTTGCTGAAGGACAAAAAGTTGCAGCAGGTGATCTCCTTGTCACAGCTGATTTGGATGCTATCCGTGCAGCAGGACGTGAAACTTCAACAGTAGTTGTCTTCACAAATGGTGATGCAATTAAATCAGTTAAATTAGAAAAAACAGGTTCTCTTGCAGCTAAAACAGCAGTTGCTAAAGTAGAATTGTAATATACTTGAGGTTGGAAGCTGTATTCCAACCTCTTATTTTGGGAGAAAAGAATGAAATTTTTAACACTCAATACTCACAGTTGGATGGAGAAAGAAGCAGAGGAAAAATTCCAGATTTTGCTTCAGGATATTCTGGAAAAGGACTATGATTTGATTTGTTTCCAAGAAATCAATCAGGAGATCACTTCGCCAGAGGTGAAGGTTAATGACTTTTATCAAGCCTTGCCAGCAGCAGAGCCTATTCACCAAGACCACTATGTTAGACTCTTGGTTGAAAAGTTGTCTGAGCAAGGGAAAAATTACTATTGGACTTGGGCCTATAATCATATAGGTTATGACCGCTACCATGAAGGTGTAGCTATCTTGTCTAAAACACCGATTGAAGCTAGAGAAATTTTGGTTTCAGATGTGGATGATCCAACAGACTATCATACTCGCCGTGTTGCCCTAGCTGAAACTGTAGTTGATGGTAAGGAGCTTGCAGTTGCAAGTGTCCACCTTTCTTGGTGGGATAAAGGGTTCCAAGAAGAATGGGCACGATTTGAAGCTGTCTTGAAAGAACTGAACAAACCGCTTTTGCTAGCTGGAGATTTCAACAATCCAGCCGGTCAGGAAGGCTACCAAGCTATTTTAGATAGTCCATTAGGCTTACAAGACGCCTTTGAAGTTGCTCAAGAGAAAAGCGGTAGCTATACCGTTCCACCAGAAATTGATGGCTGGAAGGGGAACACAGAACCCCTTCGAATCGATTATGTTTTTACTACCAAAGAGTTAGCGGTAGAAAATTTACATGTCGTATTTGATGGTAATAAGAGTCCACAAGTCAGTGATCACTATGGCTTGAATGCTCTTTTAAACTGGAAATAATAACTGAAAAGAGGTTGGGATTCTCAAATTCCAGCCTTTTTCTGACTAGAAAAGGTACTGGAAATAGCCTAAATAAGTGAGACTACTGAAATGGAATAAAATGTGGTATAATTGATAGGATAGATAGAATCGAGGATATTATGTCATTTACGAAATTTCAATTTAAAAACTATATTAGAGAAGCCTTGCAGGAGTTGAAATTTACAACTCCAACAGAGGTACAAGATAAGTTGATTCCCATTGTCTTGGCAGGTCGTGACCTAGTCGGTGAATCAAAAACAGGTTCGGGTAAGACACATACTTTCTTGTTACCGATTTTCCAGCAATTAGATGAAGCTAGCGATAGTGTACAAGCAGTGATTACTGCACCGAGTCGTGAGTTGGCTACTCAAATTTACCAAGCAACCCGTCAGATTGCTGCTCACTCAGATGTCGAAGTTCGTGTGGTTAATTATGTGGGTGGTACGGATAAGGCTCGTCAGATTGAGAAATTGGCAAGCAATCAGCCTCATATTGTTATTGGAACACCAGGCCGTATCTACGACTTGGTAAAATCCGGTGATTTGGCTATTCACAAGGCCAAGACTTTTGTGGTCGATGAGGCAGACATGACCTTGGATATGGGATTCTTGGAAACTGTTGATAAGATTGCTGGCAGCCTTCCAAAAGACCTGCAATTCATGGTCTTCTCAGCGACTATTCCACAAAAGTTGCAACCATTCTTGAAAAAATATTTATCAAATCCTGTCATGGAGAAAATCAAGACTAAAACGGTCATTTCTGATACCATTGATAATTGGTTGATTTCTACTAAGGGACGTGACAAGAATGCTCAAATTTATCAGTTGACTCAGTTGATGCAGCCTTATTTGGCAATGATTTTTGTCAATACTAAGACACGTGCTGATGAATTGCATTCATATCTGACTGCTCAAGGATTGAAGGTAGCGAAGATTCATGGAGATATTGCCCCTCGTGAACGTAAGCGAATCATGAATCAGGTGAAAAATCTGGATTTTGAGTACATTGTCGCAACAGACTTGGCGGCGCGTGGGATTGACATTGAAGGTGTCAGTCATGTCATCAATGATGCCATTCCGCAAGATTTATCCTTCTTTGTGCACCGTGTTGGTCGTACCGGACGAAATGGCCTACCAGGTACAGCTATTACCCTTTATCAACCAAGCGATGACTCGGATATCCGTGAGTTGGAGAAATTAGGAATTAAGTTTACTCCTAAGATGGTTAAAGACGGGGAATTTCAAGATACCTATGACCGTGATCGTCGTGCTAATCGTGAGAAAAAACAAGATAAGCTTGATATCGAAATGATTGGTTTGGTTAAAAAGAAAAAGAAAAAAGTCAAACCAGGCTATAAGAAGAAAATTCAGTGGGCGGTTGATGAAAAACGCCGCAAGACCAAACGTGCTGAAAATCGTGCTCGCGGTCGTGCCGAGCGTAAAGCAAAACGCCAAACATTTTAAGGCAATTGTTGGAGTGCTGAGCTCCAACTTTTTTAATTATGTGATTTGCAGTCCGTCTCGCTCCGTTAGGTGCGAGACAAAAAAAGAGTCTGGGACAAAATAGTTCTCAACCACAAAAAGCTAGAGATTTCCAATTGCGGAACTCTAGCTTTTTAATTTTGA
>CAJNCJ010000028.1 GCA_905221235.1 bacterium | reverse complement strand
GCTAAGGTGAATGCTGCTGTAACAGCTATCGAAGAAGCATTGAAAACTCCAAATGCTGACTTGACAGATGTTATCAAGCAAGCTACATCTGCGCAAAACTCAATCGTCAACGCTGTTCTCCGTGCTAATAACGGTAAACGTGATTTCCTTAATGGTAAAGCGATGAAACCAGGGACACAGTTCCGTGTTCGTAATACACAAACTGGTTCAGGTGCCATCGGTGAACAGACTGAAAATAAAGCAAATGGTGAAAGCATCAAGTATTTGACATCAGGTGAGAGTTCAAACGCGAAACATCGTGTTGAAACTTCTGTTGATTTGAAAGCAGAACCTGTATATGCAGCGAACGGTAAGATTACAAAGATTATCTGGACGCTCATGTCTAACCCTCGTCAGACAATGAACCAGACCAACGTTCGCCACTGGATCCAAATCCCTAGTCAGGTCAATATGCCGACAACCATTGTTGATGCATCATATATTGATACAGCTACAGGTTCACCTAAAAAGGATATGACAGGACTTCCTAAGTCTACTTCGCCATCTGATAACATGATGCCGGCAGAGTACAATAGTATGAGACGTGACTCGATGGAAGTTCGTGCTAAAGACAACTACAAACGTGTCGATAGTGGCTTCTTGTCATTGAACAGCCAAGATGAGCAGTATAACCTCTTGAAAGCTCAGTCATATCACAATACAGGGAACTCTGACCAATGGCGTAAAGCGACTTGGGAAAATAATATCAAGCCAGCTATTCTTTGGACCAATGAAGAACGTGTTCTTTGGAATAACATCAACGTTGGTGACCGTGGACGTGTTGCGGTAACTCGTTTTGAAACTACGGTTCCAGATAACGTAACCAATGGTGACCTCAAGAACATGAAGGTTATGTATGGTGAAGGAACTCACAATACAACTTGGGCAGGGATTGGTATCCATACCAACCCATTGGGGTTAGATAATGTTAAAGCCTATCCTTTTGTAGCTCGCGATAGCGGAACTTATATCGTAAATCAGGTTGAAGCTCCATATGATACATCTGCCTTTAACAATGCTGGATTGAAATGGTGGTATTCAAACGGAGATACAAAACAAGCCTATACAGACCCTAACCAATACTTGGTTCATCCAGGAACTCAAGACTATAGTGGTACTAAAGGACCTGCTGGCACAACGATTGAATATCGTACAAAAGCTACCAATACCAAAGTAGAGGCTAACCAAGTTGGTCGTACACCAGGGGTATTTGAATACAATATTCATAGACAATTCCCAGATAATACTGGTGCAGATACACCAGTTAAGTTTGTTGTAAAACCAAAAACTCCAGAAATTACAACAACTCTACAAGATAACGTTTCATCTCAAAACATCACTGTAGAGAATGCAACTCCAAACAAAAAAGTCGTTCTTTATAAGAATGGATCTGAGTTTGCTACAGCGACTGCCAATGCACAGGGTGTTGCTACCTTCAACAATGTCCAAATGGCAAACCAAGATAGCTTTAATGCTAAGGTAAAAATTGAGAACCAAGCTTCTTATCGCGATAATGATGGAAGAGATAAAAACTATGTTGAGTCTGCCTTCAGTAACACTGTAAGATCTCGTTTTACAGATACCGAAAAACCACAGATTACGAAAATCGTAGCCAATAAGGGTGCTAAGGTAGATGATACAAATCCTCGTAAGATTCTCGTTTATCGTGAAGAAGAGATTGATGTCGACATCAAGTTGACGGATAACACTGACCGACTAGATAAGATCAAAGTCCGTGACAATAATGGCAATGCAACAGCACCAAGTGGCAAGTTTGAGACAAGTGATATTGTTGACAGTTCAAAACAAACAGCGATGAATTTCACAACAAATCAAAACAGACTTGGTCAAGAAGGAAGTGCATCAGCTAGTCAGCCAAGTGTTGTGAAATTGACCGGTCATGTCGGAAAAGCCTATACAGGTAATTCAGGTTCTTGGACACGTTATGTAGCAGGTTATGACCGAGTTGGTTTGACAAATGATGATGGTACGAACAATGATAGCAATGCTGCCAAAATCATAGTTGAATACCGTGCGCAAGCAGAGAAGTACACACCGACAACTGCAACACAAAACGTAGATATTAAAGCGGACGGCCGTGTTCGTTTCGATGCTCCTGAGACTTATATCACTAATAGATCAAGTCTCCCAACTACAGGTACAACTGCAGGAACGAAGACAACTTATGCTTGGGCTGATGCGGAGCCAACTAACTGGACAGCTGGTCAACATACACGTAATATTTTGGTAACTTACCCAGATGGTTCGACAGATACAGTTACAGTACCGTTTAACGTAAGTGACCGTATTGCACCGAATGTAACAGTTCAAGGAAAAACACTTTCAGAAACTCGTCCTACTGAATCAGATGCACCACTCTTTACGGTCTACCGTGGCTCTACCTTTAACCCAATCGTTAAGGCTTGGGATAACTCAGGTAAGTTGACTAAATTAACAGTTACAGGTCTTCCAACTGGTGTAACGACAGGAAACTTCACAGAGCAAACTGGTAAAACAGAAAGCAATAAGTATTCAAATCGCCTTATCAATGGAACAGTAAGTAACACACAGGCACTTGGTACACATATTGCTGAAGTTAAAGTATCAGATGGAACAACCGAAACAACTCGTTACATGAAGTACCGTGTGGTTGATGTTGTTCGTAAAAACACAGAATCCAACGGAGAAGTGTTTAAAAACGTCGGGGATACTTTAGGAGATGCTCACCAATATATTGCAACATCAGGAATTGCAGCTGGTACAGAACAAGGTGACGTTCACTTCCCAGGAGGTATGACCTTCAAGTGGAAGGATGCCAATCGTTATGATGTAAGTAATGACAAACAATTATCAGCTCCAGGTAAATGGACCCACAATGCGATTGCAGAATTCCCAGCAGAGACTAAGGATACAAGCAGTGAAACACGTACAGTCTTTGCGGCTGATAAAGAAATTCAAGTTGCCTTGGTTGCTAAACCAACAAAACCAGCCATTACCGTGGATGATTTTGGTAACGCAACAGTAGCTCCGAAAGCATCAGAAAACACTGTCAATCAGATGACCATTGCCTATACACAAAAAGGTACAAATGCTTCGAAAACATTGACAGCCACAAAAGCAAATAATGGTCGCTGGAGCTTAAATGAAACGCCTGCAGGTGTCTCAATCAATCCTACTACTGGTCAGGTAAGCTTTACAGATGCTGCTATTGCAACAAATACAACCATTACTTCGACGACTCGTACCTCAGATGGTTACTCAAGTGATCCTTCAACTGCTCGTAAGGTGGCAGGAGATACTGTTCCTCCAGTAATCACCGCTAACAATGCAACAGCAACATCAGGTGAGCACGTGGATATTCCATTGTCAGTTGTCGATGAGGGTGTTGGTCTTGCTGATACAGATGGTGTTGTGATTACAGGTCTCCCTGCAGGATTGCACTATGAAAATGGTAAAATCACAGGAACACCTACATCTAAAGGTACCTCTACAGTGAAGATCGTTGCCAAAGATAAACGTGGCAATACTTCAACTAAGACAATTACCATCGCTGTTCAAAGTCAGGCTGACAAGTACAATGTCACAACTAAGAACAATGGTAACTTCTATGCAGTTCAAGATGAAGCTGTTGCGAACTTAACTCCGAGAGACTTCGTCAATGGTACTATTCCAGAAACAGCTAAAGTAACATGGAAAACAGCACCAACGACAGGTGATGTTGGTTCAGGAAAAGCAGCTGCTCTTACCATCACTTACCCAGATGGTTCAACAAAAGACTTGAACTACACTTACCAAGTCTATCCAAAACTGGAAACTAAGACGAATAACGGTCAAACAGGTAACTTCCATGCCTTCAAGAACTATAACCGTATTGGTGGAGATACTTATGTCTACACTTCTATGGATAATGGTAAAGGATTTAATGGCGTTCCTATGAAATGGGAATATTCATACCGTCTGAACAATGAGGGTAATGAACGTAAGTCTACAGGAGACAATCCAACCTTTAGTTCGGTTTGGCATACAGAAAGTAAAGATCCTGAAAACCAAACACATAAGACAAGATACACATTGAATGCTACCTATCCAAATGGTCGTTTTGGTGCAGTAACTGCAGACAATCCTGCCTTGACAAGTTCAACGCAATGGGATTATGCTGTTTATGAGTATGAACCAAAACGTGTCTTTGAAACAACTCAAGGAAGTTTGGATGGTTTAGGAACTATTGTTTCAACACCTAAGGATGCATTGCAACCAACGGATGGTAAAACAGAAGTTCCAGATGCTACTCGTTTTGAATGGATAAATGGTTGGACACCAAATGATGCCATGGCATCAAGGCCAGATGTTTATGAGCGTAAGATTAGAATGACCTTGCCTGCTGATTCAAGCACGGTTATCCATAGTCGTGATGTCAGCGTCTATGTTAAAGTTAAACCAAAAACACCAGTTATTGTCGAAAATACAATTTCTGAAAAAGGTGGTTTGCCAAATCAATCTATCAAGATTGATAATGTTGTAGGAGGGGCTAAAGTTACTCTTACTATTGGTGATAAGACATTTACGAAAACAGCTGGACCTAACGATACAAGCGTAACCTTTAGTCCTGCTGAATTGAAAGCAGCTTATGACGCAAACAACGGCCTTCTTCCAACAGGAAATGTTACAGTTAAGCAAGAAGTAACGATTCAAAACGACCCAAGCAAGCCTTCAACAGCAACGGATAGATCTACAGTCTTGAGTTCTGAGACAGCAACTGGAACGATTACTCGTGAAACAGTAGCGCCAGTAGCTCAGGATACAGTTGTAGAAGTTAAACAAAAGGATGGTAGTTGGGCTCCAGTTCCTAAAACAACTGATGCAAATGGTCTTACAACGCATACTTTCTATGCAGGTGATGTACTTCGCTTTACGACCAAGTTCACAGATAACAGTGGTAAGATTGCGAATACTGCCGTAAGACAAGGTTCAAACACAGCATCAGCAACAGATAACGTCCTACATAGTAGTTGGGGAACTGCTGCGCCAAATAATATTACAACAGTTACACCAGCTACTGCAACTTCACCAGCAACAGTTACACAAACTGGTACAGTGGATGCAAATCTTCAGTATAGCGATGGTCAACACGTTACTCGTGCTATTGTCGCAGAAGATACAGTAGGAAACCGTTCTGAGGGTAGCCGCTTCCGTCTGAAACAAGGTAAGTTGTCAGAGAAACATCAAGGTGTGGATCCAACAACTAAGTTTGAAGTTGCAGATGTGAACAACTTGACAGCAGAAGAAAAAGCGAAAGTATTTGAAGCAATCAAAGCATCAAACCCACAAAAGGATAAGCAAATTGCTTCTTACACTCAAAATGAGGATGGATCAGTAACAATCAACTACTTGGATGGAACAAGTAACCTCGTTCGTCCAAACGTTAAGTATGCTGTAGAAAAAGTTTCAGATAGATTCTATGCGGTAAAAGATGAAAATGTAAACGGTTTGGATCTTCTTACTTTTGTTCGTGGAATTGGTGGAAAAGATTTACCAGAAGGTACAAAAGTTACTTGGGAAACAGCTCCTACCTTTAATGAGATTGGAAATCGTACAGCTTACTTGAAAGTTGAGCATCCAGACGGTACAGTTACCCCTCATATCGAATACAACTATACAGTTCTCAAAAAGCTTGAAACATTCACACGAGATGGTAAAACTGGTAAATTCTACGCCTTTAAAGCAGATAGTGGAACGGATAGAGTTACAGGTGGTAACTGGGCTAATAACATTGGTGGATTTACTAACCTATATGTAAATGATAATAAACTTAATGACTCGAATAATCCGGGTAGTTACTCATTATCAAGCTTAACCTTTAAATACAAGCTGAATAATGATGAAAATGCTATTCAAACTGAGAAGGTTAATACTACCTTCAGTAACGTATGGCACACAACTAAGGTAAGTGATGCAGATAACCAACCTCTAGCCCACAATACGACCTATACCGCAGTTGCGAACTATTCTAGAGGACGTTTTGGTAATGCATCAAATGGTGATCCTGCCTTAACAAGTACGACAACATTTGACTACTCAGTAGTGGATCCAGTAGCTAAGAAAGTTTATGAAACAACAGTTGGGAATACAGGCCCACTAGCAGATATTATTAACACTCCAGGTAATGCCATTAAGAATACAGATATCGTTCTTACTACGAATCCTACTGATGGCACTGCTACAGCTGTTTCAAGTACGGAGGCTAACTCTGCTACAGCTGCTTCTGGTACGACGACTACTCAGACTGTTCCAATGCCAGATGGTGTCGATTTTGCATGGGACGGGACAACAGCCCTAGATGCGGATACCATCGTTGCGGCTCCGGGTTACTATACACGAAATGTCAGAGTCACTCTACCGAAAAGTACTACAGAAGGTGATTCAGCTAGAAACAGTCGAACAGTTCCAGTAACTATCAAAGTCAACCTACCAACACCACAAATCGCAGATGATCAAGTAACGAATACAGGTGGTCTTCCAAACCGTAGTATTACAGTGACAGATGTGGCACCAGGTGCGACAGTAACCTTGACAATCGGTGATAAGACTTTCCCTCCGAAGGTGGTACCAGCTGGTGCTACAACTGTCACATTTGGAGCGGATGAATTAGCAGATGCTAACGGTTTGCTTCCAAAGGGAACTGTAACGGCTACACAAACTAAAGTTGTTACAAATCCTGAAGGAAATCCAGAGACCCTTAGCACATCAACGACTAAAGAAATTACTAAGGAAAACGAAAGACCAAATGTAGAAGTTGTTCTGCAAGTTCAAGATGCGAAAGGTAACTGGGTTGATCAACCTAAGAAAGCTGTTCGTAATAATGCTGCTGACGAAAAAGGACGTTCTGCTCAAGGATATGAACTTTACGCTGGGGATAAATATCGATTTGTTGTGAAAACCACGGATAACAGTGGTAAGGTTCGTAGTCTAGAAGTATGGGATGGTCGTAATGTCCAAACTAACATGACAGAACCTACTCATAATTCTGGTGGAACGATTAACAATCCCCCTGCTGGAACTCCGATAACAGCTACTACTGCGGATCCAGCTACGTTGACAATCGAAGGTACATACAACGCAGATCAAACATATGAAGCAAGAAATGTTTGGACACGTCAGATTCGAACAAAAGACTTTTCTGAAAATACGAATAATGACACTGTATTTAAGGTTGCTCAAGGGAAATTAAGTGAAAAATTCCCAGGTAAAGTGCCAGCGACAGTTCAAGTAACTAATGCGACAACTCCGTCAGCAGATGATAAGCAAAAGATTATTGATGCGGTGAAGGGTTCTAATCCGGAAAAAGACAATCGTATTAGTAGCTATGCAATTAAAGATAATGGTGCTGTATCAGATGGTAAAGTAACAGTAGTTATTACCTATAAAGATGGCACAACAAATGAAGTGAAAGTGCCAGTTTCGGATTCTGATCGTAAGTCTGAACAAGCCTCTCGCTCTGCATCTGAGTCAGCAAGCACCTCAGCATCTGAATCAGCATCGACAAGTGCGTCTGAGTCGGCAAGAACAAGTGCGAGTCAATCAGCAAGCACGTCAGCTAGCCAATCAGCAAGCACATCAGCTAGTCAGTCAGCATCGACAAGTGCAAGCCAATCAGCAAGCACAAGCGCTTCTGAATCAGCATCAACAAGTGCGAGCCAATCAGCAAGCACAAGTGCGTCAGAGTCAGCGTCAACAAGTGCAAGCCAATCAGCAAGCACATCAGCATCTGAATCAGCATCAACAAGTGCAAGCCAATCAGCAAGCACGTCAGCTAGTCAGTCAGCATCGACAAGTGCAAGCCAATCAGCAAGCACTTCAGCTAGTCAGTCAGCTTCAACAAGTGCGTCAGCATCAGCAAGCACATCAGCATCTGAATCAGCTTCAACAAGTGCGAGCCAATCAGCAAGCACATCGGCATCTGAGTCAGCGTCAACAAGTGCATCAGCATCAGCAAGCACATCGGCATCTGAATCAGCATCAACAAGTGCGAGCCAATCAGCAAGCACATCGGCTAGTCAGTCAGCTTCAACAAGTGCGAGCCAATCAGCAAGCACATCGGCATCTGAGTCAGCATCAACAAGTGCATCAGAATCAGCAAGCACATCAGCTTCTGAGTCAGCATCAACAAGTGCGTCAGAATCAGCGTCAACAAGCGCTTCTGAGTCAGCATCAACAAGTGCATCAGAATCAGCAAGCACAAGCGCTTCTGAATCAGCATCAACAAGTGCATCAGAATCAGCAAGCACATCAGCTTCTGAATCAGCATCAACAAGTGCGTCTGAGTCAGCATCAACAAGTGCGTCAGAATCAGCGTCAACAAGCGCTTCTGAATCAGCATCAACAAGTGCGTCAGAATCAGCGTCAACAAGCGCTTCTGAATCAGCGTCAACAAGCGCTTCTGAATCAGCAAGCACAAGCGCTTCTGAATCAGCATCAACAAGTGCATCAGAATCAGCAAGCACATCAGCTTCTGAGTCAGCATCAACAAGTGCATCAGAATCAGCGTCAACAAGCGCGTCAGAATCAGCAAGCACAAGCGCTTCTGAATCAGCATCAACAAGTGCATCTGAATCAGCATCAACAAGCGCTTCTGAATCAGCATCAACAAGTGC
>CAJNCJ010000027.1 GCA_905221235.1 bacterium | reverse complement strand
TTTTTTAATCGACCTCTTCATTTTAACTTCTACTTGAGTAAATTATCATTTACAGAAGTAGAAAAAGAGCACAAAATGACCCTAATTTATGGTATAATTGTTCTATCAGTATCGTTTATGACGGACCCCTCACTAAAAGAAGGGAGCAAGCCTATGGAAATAGATGTGTAATATAATCAACGTCCAAGCTAGTCTCTCTATCTCCATGAAAGGGGGGCTAGTTTGTGACTACCTACGAATTGCTAATGGTAATCCTAACTATCCTACTTCTTCTGAAAGATAACAATAAGAAGAAATAGTAACCGTCCGATACCCTCCCAGTAGAGGACATTAAACTCACTCAGGGGGTCTTTATAGGCGGTATTGTAGGAGGGCTAGCTACCCTCCGCTTTTTTGTTTTTAGGCATAAAAAAAACGCCGTTACACTCCCAGTACGTACGTTTTTATCCACTCAGGGGTCTATTATAGACGATTTCAAGGGGTAGCTAATCCCTTTACTTGTCTTCATTCTACCATATAAAATATAAAAATTCAACTAATAGACAACCACAATATGTGGAATAAAGTAGAATAATTTATTACATTTTAGTTACATTTCACTATATGTTGTGTTATTTAGTTTCATAACAGCGACAAAAATCTATTTTAGTGCTATACTACTTCTACTAATAAAAACAGGAAGGAGGTAACACTTTATGACGGATAAAATTATCTTTAATAATCTTAATAGTGATGTTAAGAAACTGATAGAAAAGGGAGACTTTAAGCATTGGCAAGTAGCAATGCAATGTGGTGTCTCTCGTCAAACTCTGACGGAATGGCTAAGAAGTCCTCTAACAAAAACACGTAGAGAACGTATTCTAAATGCCATTAAAATTCTTCAGTCTTAACCCTCTGAAATGCTTATATTATAGGCTTTTCTTTTAAATTACACCTTGACTACTACTACTTGAAATGTTATACTTGACTTAGTTGTGTATAAAACTCAATAAATGTAGAAAAGGTAAGAAAATGTACTCACTTCAAAAGGAAAATAATCTAAGCACGCATCTATATAGTTTTATAGATTTTGTACAGACAACACAGGCAACTAAAGATACTTACACAAGAGAGATACGCCAATTCTTAACATATCTAGCAGATAAAGGCATTACAGAGCCTCAGAGAGCTGATATACTAAGCTACGTGCAATATCTTAAAGATAAGGGTCTAAAGCCTACTACAGTACAAAATTACGTCATTGCCGTTAAACAGCTCTTTAATTGGCTTGAAGTAGAGTTTGGCTATACAAACATTGCTAAAGGAATTAAAGGAGCAAAAATCAGCAAAGCACACAAGAAAGATAACTTTTCTTTGTCACAGGTTGCTGAAATTCTGAAATCTATTGATACAAGTAACGAAACAGGGGCTAGAGCCTACGCTATTATCTTATTGATGACTACCACAGCACTTAGAACTATTGAGGTTCACAGAGCTGATATAGGCGATATAAGAAACATTGATGGTAAGTTCTATCTATATGTTCAAGGTAAAGGACACACAGAAAAAGATACCCCTGTACAGCTCACAGAAGCCTCATATAAGGCTCTTACAAGCTATCTAAGCTATCGTAAGTCTAATAAGGTTGGAGACCCTCTATTTACCTCTACAAGCAACAATAGCAAGGGTAAACGCATTACCACACGTACAATAAGTACCATGATGAAAGATTGCTTTAAACAAGCTGGATTTGATAGCCCAAGGCTAACAGCTCATAGTCTAAGACACACAGGTATAACCGAAGCGTACAAGGCTATGAAGAAAGCTGGAATAGCTGACACTCTATCAGAGGTACAAAAATACGCACGTCATGCAAACCCTGCTACAAGTCAAATCTACATACATGAAGAAGAGCAGAAAAACAATCTAGGAACTAATTTAGTTTCTGAATTGCTAGAAAATGCTTTAGCTGAAGTGTAGAAGAGAGGATATAAAATGGCACAAATTAATATTAAACTAACAGAAGAGCAAAAATCACAGATTCAAGAGATTGCAAAAGAAAAAGGGCTGACGGTAACACAGCTAGTTATAACTTCTATACTCGATAAAGAAGTTTTATATACGAAAAATGAAGATTTCTATACCAAGGTAGACCGTATAGAAGACGATATAGACGGTATAGAAAATCGTATAGAAAATGACTCAATCGGTGTAGAAAACAGTATATACAAAGAACTATATGAAGTGCTGTTAAAGCAGATAGAACAAAAGGATACGCAGATAGACCAGCTTCACAAAATTATATATAACAAGGATACCTTGCTTATAGAAGACCAGCAAAAAAAGAAACATTGGTGGCAATTCTGGTTGCCTAGCGTATAGAAAGCAGGTAACACGTTTCTATACCATCTAGACGGTTTATATACGCTTGTATAGAAAGCATCTAGACGATATATACCTAGTGTTATTTTGTAATTTATTACTAAAACTTTCCCTTTAAATCAACTTTTTATTTCCTTATCTGAAAGAGAGAACTATGACTACTAATCTTAATGGAAGACCTATAATTGAAGAAATGAAGAGAGATAAGAGACTCAATCTTGTAATCACAGAAAAGCTAAAAAATGAGCTTCAGACAGGAGCTAGATTAAAGCAAACCTCTGTGAACTCACTTATCATTGAAATCTGTCAGCAATGGATTTGTGATAACTTTGAGGCTCTATCTCAATTCAATGAAATATCAGAAAAACTAAGCAACAAGAGAGGGTAAAATGGAAGAAAAAGAACTACAGAACACACTGAAAAAGCTAACAAATAAAGCACTAGCAGAAGAAGCACATAATATAATCTCTGGGAAATCCCTTAACATAGACTTGAAGAGCTTACATTCTGAATACAATCAAACAGTTTTAGAGTTAGCATATAACACCTACACAGGAGCCACAGAAGAGCTCTGGGAACAAGTTAAAGGCTTTAGTATATTTAGTATTGAGGAACTATCTGAAATCGCTCTATCAAGCTCTAATGAGGTTCTAGAGTTCATAAACTACCTTAACACTTATAAGCTTACTTATGACCTTAATTTCTCTGTAGAAGGATTCAGAAAAGCATTAAAAGAAGTATTTCAAGATGTACGGACATCTAACTATTTCTATAATGCTCAACTATGGAAAATGATATATGTCTATTCTAACTTGTTTAACAGCACAGGGGGCATACCTCAAAATATTCTTGAGTCCTTTGAAGAGAACTATGAAAGCATAGCTCAAGGTATTGCTTATCAATTAGCCTTAATTGAACTGACTAATATACTTGCTACCAAGTTAAAAGAACCTGAATTAAGAGCTAATAGCCTTGTCGTAGATAGAGAAGCTCTAATAACACTATTGAATACCCTCAAAGAGCAATACAAAATAGAGGATATACAAGAAGCTAAAGAACTACTAAACCTACTGCAAGATATAAGCGTAGATAAAAAAGAACTCAGCAAACTAACAAAGGGA
This sequence comes from bacterium, assembly GCA_905221235.1. Lineage (GTDB taxonomy): Bacteria > Bacillota > Bacilli > Lactobacillales > Streptococcaceae > Streptococcus. The sequence continues at coordinate 6,554 of CAJNCJ010000027.1, read as the reverse complement.
AAACAGCTATACAAACACAGAGTAAATATATCTGATTTTAATAGCTCATATCTCCATTCTCTAAGAGTTATCAATACTCTACACAAAAATATAGCTAAACTCTTTGTAGAACAATACCTAGAAATGAGAACGAATGACAGAAGACAATAAATTTGTTTTAGGGGCATATAGTAGCGGAATTTATGTTTCTGAAGAAGAAGCCTCTAAAATAACCCTTGTACCCTTGCCTAAAAGTTTTTTTATAAGTGTAAGTAAATTGCATAAAGAACTTGCTAAAAAAACTCTTGAAATAGATAAACCTCTTGAAGTCAATATTAGCTCAAAAAAACAAGATAACATCTTTGTTGGTTTACAACTAATGAATGGTATTACAGGTGATACAATTCAACTTAGCCACAACGAAATAAAACTAATAGATGTCATAGGTACCCTTGTCTATAAACAACCTGAAAGTTCAAAGAATATCACAGTAGACCAAATATACAGAACAATTACTGGTCAACCTGGTTCTAAAAATCATGCTAGCGCTAAGTTCAAAGACCAACTCATATCTAATATGAGAAAACTTGGAAGTCTATGGGTTAAAGTTGACTTTAGCCAACATTATGAAGGAAGAAATAAAGCTCTTGAAAAGAAGGGTTTACCAGCTATTGAAGACACTTTAACGGGGAAAGAATTTCAATTACTGAACTTTGAAATACATTATACTGCTTCAGGCACGACTTACTTTAAGTTTGCTGAAAACCCTCCTCTTTATAGATACAGCTCTGATGTAGGTAATATTATTTCTACTGACTTCAAACTATTACAAACACCTAAAGAAGTAAAAAATCCTTTTGATGGATTTGCTATAGCTACTTACTTTATAGATAGAATAAACAGCATTGAGAAAAATCCTCGTGCTAAAAACATGAATATCATTAACTTTAGTACTTTGATAGAAATGATTGAGCATAACAATAAATGTAAGCTTACAGCAACTAAGAAGAGAACTCTTAGAAAAAGTGTTGAAGCAATCCTAGAAAAATTTGTACAAGAGGGAGCTTTAAGTGGTTATAGTATCAGTGAAGGTCAAATATCTAGACAGAAAATAACTCTAAAACTCTAATATACATATTTTTATAGGTCGTACGAAATGCAACTTTGGGTCGTACGAAATGCAACTTTGGGTCGTACGAAATGCAACTTTTTTAACAGCAAAATATATACCTAATCCCTTGTGGCTCTAAGGTTTAAGTGCTGTTGAGAAAAAACCTGTAAATATAGTATAAAACTATATAACTAGGGAAGCCCCCAGCTTTAGGCTGGGGCTCCCCCCTCTAATGCTGTAACAAACACAAAGGAGAATTATGGCAATTTATTATAGCAAAGGTTACAACATCCAGTTAAAACAAATTACAGATAAAAGATTGATGGAATGGTTAGCAGACTATGAAGCTCCTGACTTAACAGGTAACGAGACAACCCCTGAACTAAAAGCTACAGAAGTAGAGTATCTTATCAGTGGCGAAATGTCAGAGCCTACAAGAAATGATGAAAATCTGCGGACAAGAGATGCAATTATGCTGGACTATGATTTCAAGGCTAAAGATGAATACCCAATCACAGCCGATGAATTAGTAAAAAGAGTAGAAACAGTTCTAAAGGGTTACAACTATGCTGTTTTTCCTTCTTTTAGTGCTAGCGAAATTGAACCTTGTTATCATGTTATTGTCCCTCTTGATAGACGATTAGGTAGAGAAGAATATAGTTATAACTTTATCAAATTAGCTAGACTAATTGACCTCCCTGTAGATACTAAGATGCTAAACTGGTCTCAGCTAATTGGTTTACCTGTAAAAACTGATGCTAATAAAGACTTAAAATCTAAAACTATTACAGATAAAAGCCTTTATCATGCTGAAGACATAGCAGACTTAAAACTAAGATATGGAGATACTGAATTAAAAGTTATCTCTAAGTTCAAAGAAGAGCAAAAAAAGAAGTTGAATCCTACAAAACATAAAGAAGCTTCACAAGCACCTCAGAAAGTCACAGGAAGCTCACAGAGCGCTTCTAAAAGAATTCCTGATGAAATAGCCTTATCTATGTTTAAAGACTATGTGGAGCACGATAGAGCCAATTTAGAGGACTATGATAATGCTTTATCAGCAATACAAGTATTAGCTAAATCTGTAAAAGAAGGACTAATAAGCAAAAGCCTAGCCTCTCAATGCTGTGAGATAATGGCATTAGGTAATGATGAATGGTATAAAGGAAATATTGAAAAGCTAGAACATGCTTTTAGGGAACAAATACGAACCCAGTACAGCTTTACAGATAAGTTTGTCATTGCTGTAGGGAATATTGAGAAATATAGAGAGTATCTTCCCTTAGAGTCTGAAGTAATTGAAGGACTACTTGCTATTGATTTTGAAAAAGATACACTAGACACAGTAGATGATAAATTACTAAAACACCTATCTGAAGAGCAGAAAAAGCAACTTTATCTAAATAATAGCACAGAGAAACAGCTAGAATCATTCCTAGAAAGTATTAAAGATGAAAGTCTTGTTAAGCCTATTCCTACAGGTTTTAAGCTTCTAGATGAGACATTAAATGGTGGAATTAAGCAAGGGCTTTATGCTATAGGAGCAATCTCTTCATTAGGTAAAACAACGCTAGTCCATCAAATTGCTGATAATCTATCTAAAGATGGTCATGATGTGCTATTCTTCAGTTTAGAGATGGATAAATTCCAAATGATGAGTAAATCACTTTCTAGATTGTCTTATCAAATAGCAGAAGAAGAAGGTAAAGATACAGATAAATTTGCCTTGTGCCATAGTGATATTGTACAAGCTTATAAGTTACAAGGTAAGCAAGTAGAAATGTTGGATACAGCTGTAGAACTCTACAAAGCCAACTATGCTAGAAATATTAGATATGAATATGGGGCTAAATCTGGTGAAGAGATTGCTAGAGTAGTAGATAATCATATCAAATACACAGAGAAGAAGCCTATTGTTATCGTTGACTTTTTACAGTATGTTAAAGGTACTAAGCAAGATGCTAGAATGGCAACTAATGAGAATGTAGCAATACTTAAAGATTTAGTTGTACAACATGGTATCCCTGTAATTCTTATTTCTAGCTTTAACCGTTCTTCTTACAAGACACAAGCTAGTATGGAATCATTCAAAGAGAGTGGTGAAATAGAGTATATAAGTGATGTCCTAATTGGTCTACAGTTAAAAGACTGTCAGGGAGAAGGTAATGATATTCAAATTGAAATTGATAAGGCTAAAGCTGAACCAGTTAGAAGTGTTGAATTAAAACTATTGAAACAACGTGATGGAATAGCAACTAAGACTATTAACTTTGAATATAAGCCACGCTTTAATTACTTTAAGGAAATAGGTGAAGCAAGAACTAAAACAGGTAAAACAAATTTATAAAACTAGAAATCCCCTAGCAACTTATGTTGTTAAGGGATTTTTTCTGTAACATGGCTAGTTTTGAATAAGCTCAAGTAATTCTAGTAACTTAGATACTATCTCTTTTTGTTGTGGTTGTCTTTGAATTTTTAAGAAGAGTTCTGTTAGCTCAGTATCCTGTGTTGCTGAATAAGGTAAAAAGAAATCACTCAATGAAATTTCTAGAGCTTGAACTATACTTAGAAAAGTTTCAAGAGATATATTTCTGTGACTGTTCTCAATCTGACTAATGTATGGAACGCTTAAATTAGTTCTCTCTGCTAGTTCTTGTTGAGTAATCTTCTTAGCTATTCTTAAATCTCTTATTTGATTATTTATGTTTTGTAGAATATTTTCCATAGCTTTAACCTCTGTGATAAGTCTTACTATTCATCTTATAGGTTAAGGGTATATATTTACATTTACTTTAGTTAAAAATTATTAGAAAACATTAACTAATGTATATGTATCTGTGGTATAATTAGGGTAGTGTTTAACAATATTTTAAACATAAATATAAAACAGGAGACATTTTATGAATAAAAAGAAAATATTGGGAGTTATATTATTGTCTATTCTCTTTGTATTGGCTGGTTGTAGTAAGAAAGAATTAAGTAAAATTGAAATGATTGAGGGAAGCTATAAAACAGATTTAGGACTTATAACCATAGATAAAGATAAAAATATAATTGGTTTTGATGGGGCAAGTACAATATATTTCAAAGAAGACGCTGATAAATTTGATAAAAGTAGGCTGGAGGCTTATTTCGGTAGCAATGCTGATAAAAATGAATTAAAAGAAAATGAAGCTATTGTCGCTATTGGTGTACAAGTATCAGGTCATTTTGATGTTTCTATTTATAAAATAGAATGGTCTGGTAGTGATAAAACTAGAAAAGTTGATTCTCTAACTATAACTAATACGTTAAAAGAGACTAAAGATGGTAGAAAATCAATATATAAAAAGTATTCAGGAGTTAGAGTATAAAATAAATAATGTTAGTACAGTTAGGAAAAGCTAAGAGGTTATTAAAATTTCTTTTAGTAATCACATTTATCCTTTTGCTGTCAGGATGTAGAAGTTCTCTAAACCGTATTGAAATTGGAGATGAAATCTATTTTTGGACTGTAGAACAGAATTTAGATACTGAAGAATTTGAATCTGTTAAGGTTACGGGTATAGTCTCACAGGTAGTTGAGTATGAAGATTATTATATAGTTAGACTTCAAGGAGATATCAGACCTTATCAGATAGATAAAGATAAATTTCACTGATAAAAGGTAAAGAAAGTATGAATAAAGGAAAGATTTTAAAGATAACTGAGAACACAGTGTACATAGGTTATGAAGATGGAAGTTTAAAGGAAATTCCTATTGAATCTTGTGACTTTGAACCTGCAATAGGTGATTATGTCGAAGTTTATGGTGATATTGCTATAAAGGTTGAAGGCAGTAATGAAAGTAACCCAGTTAAAAAATCAGAGGCTAAAAAAATTTCATTAGTTAGCAAGATAAACATATTTTCCTTGATAGTTTTATTTCCTATCTCATTTAGTTTATTATATGATAGAGGAGTAATATTAGAAGCTACAATACTATCCCTTTGTGTAGTTTCACTGTTACTGATTGTATTAAATCTGATACTTCTTATTATTTCATCTATTAAGAAGAATGAGGTTAATAAAAAAAGCTCTATAATGTATTTGATTATAGCTATTATAACTTTTATTTTATCTATTGCTCTATATGTAAGTAATAATGCCTCTTCAAATTCAAAGAAGACTATATCACAGAGCACTTCTAAGTCCTCTACGTCGTCACCTAAGAATAGTTCTATAACTCAATCAAATGAAGATGATACTGAGAAAGCAACAGCTGATTTTAATAATTATTTAGAGAATAATTTAGGTGAAAAGATAGACTATAAAGGGGATATCATATTGATTAATGATGATGAAATTTATCTAGATACAGATAAAATCATTATTAATAATAAAAAATATGATTCCAAAGGATTTAAACATAGTCCTAAAATAAAGGCAGTTTATAAAGGGAAAGATATTTTTAGAGGTGGTCAATCTCTAGGTTTAAATGCAAAAGTTAAAAAGGAGTCAGGAAAACCACAACTTGAAATTTTTGATGTGTTCACAGTAGGGCAAACTTATGAACAATATATGCAAAAAGGGATAGAATTAAAAAGTAAATTTGAATTACGAGCAACTGTAAAAGAAGTTAATAAAATAAATAAGAGCGATAGCGATGTATTAACTTTATTGATTGCTGTAGAACCTCATTCAATTGATTTATTTGATGATGATAATGCACCATTCCAATTTGAAGATGGCAAAAAAATACACTTGGCTTTAACTGAGCAGACAGAAGAGGAATTTATTAAACAAAAAAGAGGGTTGAAATCAGGTGATGATATTAGAATTTATGGGATGTTAATGACAGATTCACTAGATTTGTTGTTAGCAAATCAAGGTGGTAGTTATTTAGACGTGAAAAGAACTAATTAGAAATAAGGTATGAGGTAATGAATACATATAAAGTTATTAAAATTGAAGGAACTCTAATCTATTTAGGTAAAGATGACGGAACTTTGCTAAAAGTTGAACAGACTTCTTTTAATTTTGTACCACAACTAGGGGATATAGTAGAGGTATATCAATCTGAAGGAACCTATATCATAACTAAAAAGTCTAGTGAAGTTCCCACAGAAAAGAAAGAAGAAAAAGGATATTGGACAGTAAAAAGAATTAAGTCTATTGCATGGTGTGGGGTTATTGCCATTTTGATATGGCACCCTGTTTTTGCTGTAATCCCTTCAGTAATGTATCGCCTTCTAAAAGAAAAAGGAGAGAAAGATAGTGCTACTTTGATATTAGGAGCAACAATATTTGCGACAATCCTAGCAATAATCGTTAGAGTACTTCTAACGCTCTGATAAGAGGTAACACGTTTTTTAAGGAAATAGATAAGCGCTGGATAGTCAGATTCGGTGCTTTCTTTTTTCTTTCTATTTTTTAATCGACCTCTTCATTTTAACTTCTACTTGAGTAAATTATCATTTACAGAAGTAGAAAAAGAGCACAAAAT
>CAJNCJ010000026.1 GCA_905221235.1 bacterium | reverse complement strand
ACTACTACGACAACGTACAAAGTAGATCCTAAGACAGGAACGGTCACTCCTACAGAGACTACAACGTATGGCCCAACAAGTAAAAAAGGTGAACCAGAAGTTCAAACAGAAACCCCAGAATACACAGGTCCAATCTCGTCAAACGGAGTGGATGGAAACGGGAACTTAATAGATCCGCCAACAGTTGAATTACCAGAATTCAACGGTGGAGTAAATGGAGAACTTCCAGATCCAGTAGAAATACCAAAAGTTAAGTTAATCATCACTAAATGGATTGATGAACAAGGTAATGAATTGAAGCCAGCAGATGCGAAAGCTCCAGCAGTATTAGGTGAAGCGAATGAAGCATTTGAACATGGTGAAATTGAAGGTTACGTATTTGTAAGAACAGATGTTAATGAAGAAGGTGATGTTGTAACTCATGTCTTCAGAAAAGTTACTCCAACTAAACCAGAAGGTAATGGGGAACAACAAGGTGGAGATAACACACCACAACCAACACCTGAAGTACCAACTGATAACACAGAACGTAAACCTGAAACAGAAAAACCTACTGTGCCAGATACCAAACAGGCTGAACAATCAACTCAAACAGTTGATGCTCAGGTAGCTCCTTCTCAAAATCAAGCAGTATTGCCAAATACTGGTACGAAAGCAGATCGTGCTACAGGTGCATTAGGAGCTCTCTCTCTTCTTGGAGCATTTGGTTTGCTATTTGCTAAAAAGAAGAAAGACGATGAAGAAGAAACACGAAACAATTAAGATGAGTCATTAAATTGAACTGAAAATGGGTTGTGTTAATTCTTAGAGGAAGTAACGGATAGAAAGAAGTTTAAAAGCTACTTTCTATCCGCCTTTCTTTAGAATAAATGTAAGCGCTTTAATCAAGGCGTAAAGGAGAAATTTTGATATGGTTGAATATAGATTAAGAGATATTTTGAGTGAAATAAACGGAACAAGTTGGTATTGGATTTATAGGCTTGAACGTGATAATAGGAGGACTACAGGACATGTTAATGTGAGATATTACAATGGTGCCTTATTGATAAGATGGGATGAAGAAAGCCTTAGAGTGCGATTTGGAGATAATCCTCCATTAAGTTTTAGTGATAGAATAGTTGTGGATTTCGAAAATGATACGATTATTATCAGAGATAGCGGTTGGAAAATTTATTTAGATACAAGATCATAGGATCTATTAGTTAACATTTTCGAGCTAATACACTAAAAGTAAAAGAGATTTTGAAAGGGAGACACTGTAAGTATGAAAAATAATTATGATGATTATTTAAACTTAATGTTTGATAGATACATAATTGCAGATTTAAAAGGAAAAAATCAAGAAGAGAATCCTAGTTTAAAAAATGTTGATGAATTAGCTGATTATCTTATAAATTATGTGAGAAGGCATTATACTATCTATGAATACTATGTTTCCCCAAATATCTCCAATTTTTATAGTAAGCATAGAAAGTTTACAAGATTCATTTTTATATGTCTTTCTTTGTTTGATTCTGAAAGTGATATCAATACTCTTTTAAAAAAATATAGATTTAATGAAGATTCGATATGGGAAATCGAACATATTGTTCCTCAAAATCCGTACTTTAATCAATTTAATAAAAAAAATTCTATGTTGAAAAATAGAATCGGTAATCTGACTTTGTTAACCAAAAAAACAAATCAAGAGATTAGTAATGGATCATTTGCTAAAAAGAAGGAAGGTTTAACTTGTGAGGAAAAATATTTAAAAATTAATGATATATTTAAAATAGATAAAGTGCATATTTCAAAAAAAGATATATGTGAGCGAGAGAAGGAAATAAATAAATCTATATATGATATCTTTATAAAAGATAGAGGAAAATTATTGCAAGATAAATTACATGAATTTATAGATGCCCAAGGATAGAATCGGTGTTCATTGGCATTAAATTGCCTATAGATTTTAACTTTAACTTTTCTCATCTTTTATAAAATCCATATCTTTCATACAATTTGGTGAGGGTTTACCTTTGCAGATTGTATAGAGTCAATGAAGATGCTGGGGAAAAAGTCTTGGAAATCAGAAGAACGCATAGTATCAGGTGTTGAACCTTGATATTATGCGTTTTATTGTTGGAAGATTTACTTCATTTTCTCCTGAAATTGAGTTTTTTGCCTAATATACTATTTGCTATAAAATAAGTGCAGTCAAGTCATAACAAGGAATATATCACAATTCCCAAACTACCGGTAAATTAGATAAAAATAATTATCGGAGGAAAGGTATTATACTATGATGATTCAACTAAGCGATTTAGGTCAAGTTTACCTTGTTTGTGGCGAGACATATAGGTGGCAGAGAATAGACTCCTTAGTCTATTTAGTTAAAAGCTAATTGGAATTAGATCCCTTTTCAGATCAAGTTTTTCTCTTTTGTGGTGGATGTATACGTTTCACCTGATATTTACTCGATATTCTCGAGAAAAATTCCAGGAGCTACAATGAATATAAATCAACTGATGTGATAGGAGATGATGGATTTATTTTATAGGTAGAGGAGGAATCGCTTTTTTGTTCTTGATTCACTAATACAATAACATATTATGTATATTAAAAATTTTTAATTTTATTTGATGAGATAAACGGGTTTATAGTTGTTTAATTATGTAAAAAATAGTATAATTGAGCTGTGATAGCTGTGATAGCTGTGATAGCTGTGATAGCTGTGATAGCTGTGATAGCTGTGATAGCTGTGATAGCTGTGATGTTATTTGCTAATAGCGATCATCATAGTGATTTTTATAGCTTAACTCTTTTTAAGGGGTTGAAGTTATGAAGATTGCTTTTTCTATATTATATTGCCCTTAGGAGGACAAATGGAACACAAATCGAATTCATATAAAGTAAATCGACAGCAACGTGAAAAAGTTTTGCGCTTTTCTATTCGTAAATACAGTTTCGGTGCCGCTTCAGTTGCTGTTGCAGCGCTGATGTTTTTGGGCGCACGCGTTGCTAGTGCGGATAGTGTAAGTGAAACTACTGCACAATCTACTGCGGGTGTAGTAAGTCCTAAAGATGAGGCCAAGTCGCCTCAAGGTATTGCGGAACCTACTGGAAACAAAGTAGATGAAGTAAATAAATCCTTGGAAAATCAAGCGCCTACAGTTGATAAAACTAAGTTGAGAAAAGTAGTTGAAGAACTAAATTCTCTTCTTTCAACTAAATTAAACCTTGACGAGTCAGTAGGATCGCCTGTTAAAGACAGACTTCAAAAAGGAAAAGAAGCCCTAGAAAATTCTGACCTAGCTCAAAAGGATATTGATGAGCTTGTAGAACTCTTGTCTAAAGATGTGACAGTCTTATCAGCTGCTGCTAAGGAATCAACTGAGATTCAAGGGAATAAAACTGAGAAGCCGGCTGACAACCTAGCGAACCAATCTTCTCCTGAAGTAAGAGCAAGCGAAGAGAGTCAAACTGTATCAGCTAAAAAAGAAGCCTTGAAAGTATCTGTAGATCAATTGCAGGCAGCTGTTTTGGAATTGCCTGAGCATGAGACAAGCAAAGAAGTTCTTGAAAAAGCCAATGAACTATTGGGATTGGCGCAAGGAGTTCTTGAAAATACAACAGTTTCTCTGAACGATGTTGAACAAATGAACAAACTTGTGAAGAGAATGTTTAATTCTGTTAAAAATGCTACAACACGTTTGACTTCAGGTGCTCGTGCCTCACGTAATGGTCAAAGTATGGGACAAGGAACAGGTGTAAGATCTGTACCAATAGATAAAACAACTAGTCGAGGAAAACTAGGTATTGTTGTAGCGAATTCTGGATTTGTTACAGGTTATGCAACACCATCTTCAACAATTCAAATTAAGAAAAATGGCACAACATTGGTAACTTCAACACTTGATGATTCAGGTGCATTCAAGTTAAATGCTCCTGGGATTGCAGTTGGAGATACAGTTACATTGGTAGTGAATGGGAAAACTGTCGATACTGTAGTTGTAAGCAAAGTTGATACAGTGTCCTTCAATGACAATTTGGCCTACGTTTCTCAAGTTGATGGATATACAGCATCGGAATCTGATGTAGAAGTTACAGTAGGAGGACAAAAATATAAGACGAAGTCACAATCTAATGGGTACTTTACTGTTAACGTCGATCCTAAACTGATGGTGAAAGATGCAGTTGTTACAGCTGTGGTTACTAAAAATGGAAAAGAAATCGGTCGTGGGACAAGTAATGTTCGTGAGACGAAAGTCACAGACTTCGGTGTTGGTTGGAATAAAAATCCTATGATTGACTACTCACACCGTGATGTATATTCACCAGATACCAAGCAGTATGCTTTCGTAAGTAAAGGGACTGCGGATCAAGCCTATGACAATGTTCGTGTTTATCGCGAAGAGCGAATCGAAAAAGATGGTAATAGATACTATTACTGGATGCTAGATTCAGGTCCAGCAGCAAATGCTCTTGCGGGTTCTTCTAAGAAAATCTCACTTGCTATACCACGTACAGTTGGAGATCCGTATGACTTTACTTATACAAAATATAAAGATGGGCATCAGACATCTCATAAAGAATATTCTAGTGCTTCAGCATGGGAATATGAGAACTCAGCTTATCGAGCATATGTAAAAGATGGTGTCCGACGTTCGGGGGCATCTTATACAGAAAATGTAGACGGGTGGCTGGACTATATTAATCCATCTAATGGTTGGAGATCGAATATTTACCGTAAAAATAGTGGAGATGGGACAGAGCCTAACGCTGATGCATTTCCACGTGTTATTGATATGTTAGGTGTTTATAAAAATGGTCTTGAATACAACCTTGTTAGAGGTGTTATAGAAGATAAAATGAACGTAGTTGCTGGGCAACGTACGATTATCACTTTTAAAACGAAAGTTTTAGAAGGTGATGAATTGGATCAAAGTATTATGTCGGATTGGGTGAATAAAGATAAAAGTAATCCGATGCTGGCTGATATTAAAAAACGTTTAGCAAATGATCCGTATATTGCCTATGGAGGGTATACAACGACAGGCTACATTCGTTATAGAACGGGTGAAAACGCCATTATCGGTACGTTGCCTTTGAGACCAGAAGAAGCAACTAACTTCAATTTCAAACCAGTATCTAAAGAGCAAACTACAAAAGTGGGAGTTATTCCTCCAGCGATTGATAGCATTAAGAATAAGTCAGAAATGCCAGCTGGAACAACCTATCGTTGGTTTAAAGATCCAGATGTGTCCAAAGTTACAGAAACAGGGAAACCAGTTTATGGTAAGGTAGAAGTAGTAATACCTCAACGTGGAACCTATATTGTGGATGCACCAGTTCATGTTGTAGATACCAAAGCTCAAACACCAGTAGCAACAGCTAAGGATAATGGGGATGTAACTGCAAAACCACAAGATTCTACAAAAGTAGATAAAATCAAAGTAAGCTTTACAGGGGAAGATAACAAACCTAAAACAGCTGAAGGAACTAAAGGAACAAACGGCAAATGGACTGTGAATAATCCAGATGTTCGAATTGATGCCAATACAGGTGAAATCACAATCCCAGCTAATAAAGTAAAAGATTTAACAGAAGTAACAGCAGTTACGAAGAATGGAAATGGTGCAGATTCAGATCCAGCTAAAGCAACTGCGAAAGATGTCCAAAAACCACAAGCTACTTTAAATGGCATTACGCTAACAGAGACAGCCAATACACCAATCTTTACAGTCTATCGTGGTGCTGACTTTAACCCTGAACTTAAGGTATGGGATAACTCAGGAAAAATCTCAAAAGTAACAGTTGGAAATCTTCCTGGCGGAGTAAGTGCTTCTAACTTTACAGCCCAAACTGGTAAAGATGGAAGTTCAGAAGATAAGAAGTATAAAACTCGTTTATCTTCGGGTAGAGTATTAGATACTCAGACATTGGGAGAACATACTGCTACTCTTCACGTAGAAGGAAGCAGTGCTACTGATAGTCGTGACTTGAAATTCAAGTACCGTGTTGTGGATATTACAACAAAAAATCTTGAAAATGGTGTCGCAAAAGTACCAGTTGGTTCAACATTAAATGTACCAAATAGCCGTACAAACGTGGATGCTCATAATTATCTTAAAGTGGTAGATAGCCAAGATCAAAGCGATCGTGGAAACAGTCACTTGCCTCAAGGTATGACTTGGACGTGGAAAGCTGGAGACAACTTAGATCCAGGTACTACATTAGATAATTCAGGTAAATACACTCGAAATGCTACAGCGCAATTCCCAAGTTCTGTAACAGATAACAATAGTACAACTAGAACAACATTTGCACCGACAGAAATCAAGCGTCCAGTAGTTCTTGCGGTAACACCAACAGCACCTAGCGTAGTAGCCAATGAAAATGGTAGTGTAACAGTTACCCCACCAACACGTCCTAATGGTACTACACCGCAAGATATTGATACAATCACACTTACTTATACACCAACAGGTAAGACTACACCAGAAACTGTAACAGTTGCAAAATCAGGAAATAACTGGACAGTCAATGGTAAGACAACCGATAAAGTATCAGTAACTCCAGCAGGTGTTGTAACAATTTCTGATCTTGAAGTTGCGGATGGTAAAGAAGTAACTGCAAAAGTTTCTAAGACAATTGATAATAATGTAGTTCTTGAAAGTCCAGTAGCTAAAGTAACATCAAAATCTTCTAAACCAGCTAAACCAGTAGTAGTTGCGAAAGACAATGGTGATGTTACAGGTAAGCCACAAGATCCAGCAAAAGCAGATAAGATTACGATCAGCTATACAGGGGAAGATAATCAACCTAAAACAGCTGTTGGAACCAAAGATCCAAAAGGAAAATGGACAGTAAATACTCCAGAAGTACAAATCAACCCAAATACTGGAGAAATCACTATTCCGGAAAATAAAGTAAAAGACGGAACAGAAGTTACAGTAGTTACGAAGAATGGAAATAGTACTGATTCAGATCCAGCAAAAGCAACAGCGAAGTTTGCTAAACCAGCTAAACCAGTAGCAGTAGCGAAGGATAATGGTGATGTTACTGGCAAACCACAAGATCCAGCAAAAGCAGATAAGATTACTGTAAGCTATACAGGGGAAGATAATCAACCTAAAACAGCTGTTGGAACCAAAGGAACAAATGGCAAATGGACTGTGAATAATCCGGAAGTTAGAATTGATTCTAATACAGGTGAAATCACTATTCCAGCAGATAAGGTGAAAGATAACACAGAAGTAACAGTAGTTACTAAAAATGGAAATAGTCTTGAGTCTGATTCGGCAAAAGCAACAGCGAAAGATGTTCAAAAACCACAAGCTACTTTAAACGGTATTACGCTAACAGAAACAGCTAATTCTCCAATCTTTACAGTTTATCGTGGTGCTACATTTAACCCTGAATTGAAAGTATGGGATAACTCAGGTGTAATTTCTAAAGTAGAAGTTAAGGGAGGACTTCCAAAAGGAGTAACCGCTTCTACATTTACATCTCAAACAGGAAAAACTGAAGCAAATCCATATGCAACTCGCTTGTCTTCAGGTACTGTATTGAATACTGAAACTTTAGGAGAACATGAAGCAACTCTACATGTTGAAGGAAGTAGTGCTACTGATAGTCGTGATTTGAAATTCAAGTATCGAGTAGTTGATATTGAGACTAGAAACCTTGAAAATGGTATCGCAAAAGTACCAGTAGCTTCAACATTAAATGTAGCTAATAGTGGTAAAAATGTTGATGCTCATAGATATCTTAAAGTTGTAGATAGTGAAGATAAAGCAGATCGTGGAAACAACTATTTACCAAGTGGTATGACGTGGACATGGAAAGCTGGAGATAAATTAGATTCAGGAACAACACTAGATAACTCAGGGAAATATACTCGAAACGCAACAGCAGTATTCCCGGATACTAGCAAAAATTCTATTACGGATGTAAATAGTACAACTAGAACAACATTTGCACCTGCAGAAATTAAGCGTCAAGTAGTGTTAGCAGTAACGCCAACAGTGCCTAGCGTAGTTGGACATGAGAATGGTAGTGTGACAATTACCCCACCAACACGTCCTAATAGTACTAATCCACAAGATATTGATACTATCACCCTTACTTATGTACCAACAGGTAAGACTACTCCAGAAACTGTAACAGTTACGAAATCAGGAAATACTTGGACTGTAAATGGTAAGACAGCTGATAAAGTGTCAGTAACCCCTGCAGGCGTTGTGACAATTTCTGATGCTGAGGTTGCAGATAAAACAGAAATAACTGCAAAAGTTTCTAAGAGAATTGATAATAATCTTACTCTTGAGAGTCCAGTAGCTAGAGGAACAGCAAATGGTAGTTTGGGAGCTGAAGTTACTCCACCAGCACCAGTTCTGGAAAAAGAAAAAACTACGCCAGTTACAGTAGTAACACCAAACAAACCAGGTTCAACAATCACCACAGAAACACCAGTCAATGGATTGACAGTAGATGGCGATGGTAACTTAACTGGCACACCAACTGTCACAGATTGGGGACCAAAAGAAGAAGAACGTAAAATTACGATTCCAGTTAGAGTTACAAATGGTGGCGAGACAGTTACTAAGGATGTCCCAGTTACAATCCAACGTGATACAGATGGAGATGGAATCCCAGATAAAGTAGATTCAGATGATGACAACGATGGAATTCCAGATACAGAAGATGCAAATCCAAAAGTAGCAGATGGATTAACAGGAGAAAAAACAGGAAAAACTGTAAAAGAAAAAACACCTGTCCCAGCAAATACTAAGGTAGTAACACCAAACAAACCAGGCACAACGATTACAGTAGATAGTCCAGTAAATGGTTTAACAGTGGATAACGGCGGAAATCTAGTAGGAACACCAACAGTAGACAATTGGGAACCAAAAGAAGAAGAACGCACAGTAGAGATTCCAGTTAAACTGAAACGTGGAACAGAAGAGACTGTTGTAAAAATTCCTGTAACTATCCAACGCGATACAGATGGCGACGGTATTCCAGATAAAGTAGATTCAGATGATGATAACGATGGAATTCCAGATACAGAAGATGCAAATCCAAAAGTAGCGGATAAATTAACAGGAGACACAACAGGAAAAACTGTAAAAGAAAAAACACCTGTCCCAGCAAATACTAAGGTAGTAACACCAAACAAACCAGGCACAACGATTACAGTAGATAATCCAGTAAATGGTTTGACGGTGGATAACGGTGGAAATATAGTAGGTACACCAACTGTCACAGATTGGGGACCAAAAGAAGAAGAACGCACAGTAGAGATTCCAGTTAAACTGAAACGTGGAACAGAAGAGACTGTTGTAAAAATCCCTGTAACTATCCAACGCGATACAGATGGTGATGGTATTCCAGATGTGACCGATCCAGATGATGATAACGATGGTATTCCAGACAAGGATGATGCAAATCCAAAAGTAGCTGATAAATTAACAGGTACAGTAACAAGAAAAACTGTCCCAGAAAAAACACCTGTCCCAGCAAATACTAAGGTAGTAACCCCAAACAAACCAGGCACAACGATTACAGTAGATAATCCAGTAAATGGTTTGACGGTCGATGGTAATGGAAACTTGACAGGTACACCAACTGTCACAGATTGGGGACCAAAAGAAGAAGAACGCACAGTAGAGATTCCAGTTAAACTGAAACGTGGAACAGAAGAGACTGTTGTAAAAATTCCTGTAACTATCCAACGTGATACAGATGGCGACGGTATCCCAGATGTGATCGATCCAGATGATGATAACGATGGAATTCCAGACAAGGATGATGCAACTCCAAAAGTAGCTGATAAATTAACAGGTACAGTCACAGATCCAGGAAAAGTGAAAGAAAAATCACCAGTCCCACCAACAAAAGTTGTGACACCAAATAAACCAGGTTCAACCATCACCACAGAAACACCAGTCAATGGTTTAACAGTAGATGGCGATGGTAACTTAACTGGCACACCAACCGTAGACGATTGGGGACCAAAAGAAGAAGAACGTAAAGTTACAATCCCAGTTAAAGTGAAGAATGGTGACGAAGAAGTTGTAGTTGATGTCCCAGTTACAATCCAACGTGATACAGATGGCGACGGTATCCCAGATGTGATCGATCCAGATGATGATAACGATGGAATTCCAGACAAGGATGAAGAGAAAAATGGAACAGATCCTAAGACACCAACAACTCAAACTCCTACAATCGATATCACACGCAAACCAAATGGTGATGCAGTAATAACACCGAAGAAACCAGATGGCTCAACCTACCCACCAGGAACAGTAGTAGAAATTCCAGGTAAAGATGGTAATCCAATTGTCGTTACAATCGGTGAAGATGGTTCAGGAGTAGTTCCAAATGACAAGTTACCTAAAGGTGATTTACCAGGAAAAGGTACAGTAACAGAACCGAATAAAGAACCATCACAACCAGTACCAGTAACAACACCAGCTCGTAAGAACCCGACAATCAAAATTGAACAAGATCCTAAGACGGGTGATGTTACAGTGACACCGAAGAAACCAGATGGCTCAATCTACCCACCAGGAACAGTAGTAGAAATTCCAGGTAAGGATGGTAATCCAATTGTCGTTACAATCGGTGAAGATGGTTCAGGAACAGTACCAAACAGTGATCTGCCAGAAGGAGATATTCCGGGAACAGGTAAGATTATTGAAAAAGGGAAAATACCTGAAGAAGTTCAAGTGAAGACACCTAAAAAATTAGATCCAAATGAACCACAAACAGAGAAACCAGTCTTAATTGATATTACTAGAAAACCAAATGGAGATGCGATTGTAACACCTAAGAAACCTGGAGTGGGAGGAACATATCCACCAGGAACGAAGGTAGTTATTCCGGGTGATAATGATACTCCAATCGAGGTTATCATCGGAGAAGATGGTTCAGGAATAGTACCGAATGATAGTCTTCCAAAAGGAAAAATCGAAGGAGAAGGTACAGTAACAGAACCGAATAAGAGACCATCACAACCAGTGCCAGCAACCACTCCAGCACGTAAGACTCCAACAGTAGAGTTGGAACAAGATCCTAAGACTGGTGATGTTACAGTAACACCTAAGAAACCAGATGGCTCAACCTACCCACCAGGAACTACGGTAGAAATCCCAGGTGAAAATGGTCCAATCACTATTGAAATCGGTCAAGATGGTAAAGGTAAAGTACCAAATGACAAACTTCCTAAGAAAGATGTTCCAGGAACAGCTAAGATTACTGAACCAGGTAAACCAGCTGTGGAAGTTCCTAATGTAACCACACCAGCACATAAGACACCAACACTAGATGTTGAACAAGATCCTAAGACTGGTGATGTTACAGTAACACCTAAGAAACCAGATGGCTCAACCTACCCACCAGGAACTACGGTAGAAATCCCAGGTGAAAATGGTCCAATCACTGTTGAAATCGGTCAGGATGGTAAAGGTAAAGTACCAAATGACAAACTTCCTAAGAAAGATGTTCCAGGAACAGGTAAGATTACCGAACCAGGAAAACCATCAGTGGAAGTTCCTAATGTAACCACACCAGCACATAAGACACCAACACTAGATGTTGAACAAGATCCTAATACAGGAGAGGTTACAGTAACACCGAAGAAACCAGATGGCTCAACATTCCCACCAGGAACTACGGTGGAAATCCCAGGTGAAAATGGTCCAATCACTGTTGAAATCGGTCAAGATGGTAAAGGTAAAGTACCAAATGACAAACTTCCTAAGAAAGATGTTCCAGGAACAGGTAAGATTACCGAACCAGGAAAACCAGCTGTAGAAGTTCCTAATGTAACCACACCAGCACATAAGACACCAACACTAGATGTTGAACAAGATCCTAATACAGGAGAGGTTACAGTAACACCGAAGAAACCAGATGGCTCAACATTCCCACCAGGAACTACGGTGGAAATCCCAGGTGAAAATGGTCCAATCACTGTTGA
>CAJNCJ010000025.1 GCA_905221235.1 bacterium | reverse complement strand
TACCGTCAAGTCATAACAAGTTATGTGAATGAAGAAGGCAAAGAAATTAACCCTTCAGACAAAGGAACGAAGGATAAGAAAGACATTCCAGAGTACATCTTCAAAGAAACTAAGAAAGATGAAAAAGGCAATACAACGCATGTATACCGTCAAGTCGTAACAAGTTATGTGAATGAAGAAGGCAAAGAAATCAGCCCTTCAGACAAAGGAACGAAGGATAAGAAAGACATTCCAGAGTACATCTTCAAAGAAACTAAGAAAGATAAAGATGGAAATACAATCCATGTATATACTAAGAAATCTTCTTCAACACCATATTCACCAACACCTTCAACTCCAAGTAATGAAGAAAGTAAATCAACAGTTTGGAAAGATACTGAAGGTAATGTTCTAAAACCTCAAGAAGATGGTACAAAAGATAAGGGAACATTTACTGGCTATGAATATGTCAAGACTATTTTAGTTGGAAATGTAACAACTCATATCTTTAAGAAAGTGATTACTCCAATTCATGATGAAACCCCTTCTCATCCAGATGTTCCTGGACAATCGGATAAGCCAAATCATCCAGATGTTCCTGGACAATCGGATAAGCCAAATCATCCAGATGTTCCTGGACAATCAGATACTCCAGCTCATTCAGATGTAACAGTGACATCAGATAAATCAACTCAAATAGCGAATTCAAATGAATCCACATTTGTAGATGGTAAACGGGAACTTCCGAATACAGGTACTCAGTCATCAACTCCATCTCTCCTTCTTGGAGCTTTAGCCGCAATGACTGGCTTAGGTTTAGTTTCAAGACGTCGTAAAGATGATAAGGAGTAAGAAATGGTATAAAGCGTAATAAGTCGCTTATCTATCATTTTGAAGTTTATGATAATCAAGAAAAGCCTTTCCTCTATTCTTAGGGGAAGGGCTTTTTGAAGTGTAACCGCTTAATAACGAAGCATATTGAAAAATCTCCAGACTAGAGAACTCACGGATAGTTCCTAATCTGGAGATTATTTTTTTAATCTTCTTTCAACTTAGCCAATTCTTGGGCAAGGAGTTTAAGGGCTACTTGTGGGTTGGCTTGGCCTTTGGTTGCTTTCATAAGGAATCCTGTGAAGGCCTTGTCTGCGTTACGTTTTCCTGACTTGAAGTCAGCAACTGCGGCTTCGTTATTCGCAAAGACTTGGTGGATAATTGGAATCAAGATAGCTGGATCTGAGATTTGAACCATACCTGCTTTTTCCACGTATTCACGCGCGCCACCGCCATTTTTAGCTAGGTGGACAAAGACTTTCTTGGCAATCTTAGACGAGATCGTGCCGTCTTCGATGATGGCAATCATTTCTACCAAGTTTTCTGGTGTCAATTCGATTTGTTCTAGTGTCTTGCCTTCGGCGTTCAAGAACTGAGCAACTTCACCTTGGAGCCAGTTAGAGACTTGTTTGGCATCGCCACCGAGGGCAACAGCTTTTTCAAAGAAGTCAGAAGTTACCTTGTTTGCAGTCAACTGGCTAGCGTCATAGTCTGACAAGCCAAGGTCAGAGACGTAACGCGCACGGCGTTCTTTAGGAAACTCTGGCAACTCTGTACGCATTTCCTCAATCCACTCGTCTGAAATTTCAAAGAGGGGTAGGTCTGGTTCTGGGAAGTAGCGGTAGTCTGCAGCGCCTTCCTTGACACGCATGAGGATGGTTGCTTTGTTCGCTTCATCGTAACGGCGTGTTTCTTGGCGGATTTGCCCACCGGAGCGTAGGATTTCAGCTTGACGTTGGACTTCGTATTCAAGCCCCTTACGAACATTTGAGAAGGAATTGAGGTTCTTCAACTCAGTCTTGGTGCCGAATTTTTCTTGACCATAAGGGCGAAGGGAGATGTTGGCATCCACACGCATGGAACCTTCTTCCATCTTAACGTCAGAAATACCAGCATACTGGATAACTTCCTTGAGGGCTGTCAGATAAGCGTAGGCTTCTTCTGGCGAACGCATGTCAGCTTCAGATACAATCTCAATCAAGGGCACCCCTTGGCGGTTGAGGTCAACATAAGAGTAGCCATCTATACCGTGGGTGTTTTTACCAGCGTCTTCTTCTAGGTGGGCGCGTTCGATACCGATTTTTTTAGTTGTACCGTCTTCTAGCTCGACTTCAATCCAACCGTTATAGCCGATTGGCTCATCAAACTGAGAAATTTGGTAGGCCTTTGGATTATCAGGGTAGAAGTAGTTTTTGCGGTCAAAGTGCATCTTTTTGTGGATGTCCATGTTGAGGGCAAGAGCAGCCTTGATACCGGCATCGACAACACCTTTATTGAGAACAGGAAGTACTCCTGGGAAAGACCAGTCAATCACGTTGGTGTTGGCATTTTGGTCGTTTCCAAAGTGGGCAGAAGTAGGTGAGAAGATTTTTGAATTGGTGTTGAGCTCTACGTGGACTTCAAGTCCAATGACTGTTTCAAAGTTCATTAGTTGTCACCTCCAAAAATCACGGGTTGTTGTTTGTGGTAGTCTGTTGTTGCTTCAAAGGCAGCAGCAACTTGGTAAATGGTTTCTTCTGAGTACTTAGGACCGATCAATTGGAGCCCGACTGGTAAACCTTGAGAGAATCCAGCAGGAATCGAAATTCCTGGTAGACCTGCTAAGTTGACTGGGATTGTCAAGAGGTCAGCCAAGTACATGGCAACTGGATCGTGGTTGAGTGAATCCAAGTCATAGGCAACGCTTGGAGCAGTTGGACCCAAAATCAAGTCGTAATCCGCGAAGACTTTTTCGAAATCTTGGATGATGAGGGTACGGACCTGACCAGCTTTCTTGTAGTAAGCATCGTAGTAGCCTGATGAAAGGCTGAAAGTACCTAGCATGATACGGCGTTTCACCTCTTCACCAAAACCTTGGCTACGGCTGTTTACATAGATTTCATCAAGATTTGTCGCATCCTCTGCGCGGTAGCCGTAACGGATACCGTCAAAGCGTTGCAAGTTTGATGAAGCTTCTGATGAAGCGATGATGTAGTAAACGGCAACTCCGTATTTAGAGTGAGGAAGGCTGACTTCTTCGACAATAGCACCAAGTTTTTCAAAGTGTTTAGCGGCATTCAGAATGGTTTCCTTAACCTCTGGGTCAATCCCTTCGCCAAGATATTCTTTAGGCAAAGCAATTTTCATGCCCTTGATGTCTTGACCGATTTTTGAAGTAAAGTCGGCAATTCGGACAGGAGCAGAAGTAGAGTCTTTAGCATCTTCGCTGGCAATAGCGTTGAGCAAGAGGGCATTTTCCTTAACAGTAGGAGCAAAAGGTCCGATTTGGTCTAATGAGCTACCAAAGGCAATGAGACCGAAACGAGAAACTGTTCCGTAAGTTGGTTTGAGACCAACGATCCCGTTGAAGGCAGCAGGTTGGCGGATAGAACCACCAGTATCAGAACCAAGTGACAAGCGGACTTGTCCTGAGGCTACAGCTGCGGCCGAACCACTTGATGATCCACCAGGAACCTTGCTGTGGTCCCAAGCATTTTTAGTTGCTCCGTAGTGAGAAGTCTCACCTGAACCACCCATGGCAAATTCGTCCATGTTGGTTTTCCCGACGACAATCATACCCTTGGCCTTTGCATTGGCAACGGCTGTCGCATCAAAGATTGGCTCATAGTTGTAGAGCATTTTTGAGGCAGCAGTTGTGAGAATACCGTCTGTAGAGATATTATCCTTAACAGCAAGTGGAATTCCTGAAAGGACATTATCAGCATCAATTCCAGCTTCATCAATAGCTTTAGCTTGAGCAAGGGCTTGCTCCTCAGCGATGGTAACAAAAGCGTTGATAGCTGTCTCTCGAGACTTGATATCTTCAAGCGTTGCTTGGGTTAATTCTGTTGCAGAAATTTCCTTAGAGACAAGGAGATTATGCAAGTCTTCAATGGTTTTATTGTTAAAAGTCATTAGGCATCTCCTCCATCGTCTAGGATAGCTGGTACCTTGATATAGTAGTTGTCTTTTTCAGGTACGTTTTTAAATAAGCGATCACGGTCTGTTCCTTCTTCGGCCACATCAGGGCGGAGTACAGTCTTGCGGTCAGCCATAGTTGTAGTTGGTGCGACACCAGTTGTGTCAACTTCGCCCAGCAATTCAACCATGTCAACAATCTTGGACAAGGTAGTCGCAAAGGCAGCAGTTTCTTCTTCAGAGAATCTTAATTTTGAAAGATTGGCAACGTGTGTCACCTCTTCTTGCGTAATTTTCATCTTGCATCCTTTCGTGAAATGATGATTTTTAGTCTGTTCTATTTTACCATATTTTCCTATAAATAAGGGAGGGAAAGATGAAAAAAGACAGGTATAGGATGGAGAATGGTTTTTTGAAAGAGACAAAAAAATAGCCGTCCTAACTTTGGCGAGTTAACGAGCTATTTTTTAGTTATGTAATTACAGCCACCGTCTTAAACGGCTCTGTGGGGTGTTGTTGACGCAACACCTTTTTCTATGTTTATTGTAACATTTATTTGGAAAATTGCAAGGGGAATAGGATGGTTAGTACTTGGATAAGTTGGATATTAGCTCAACAGTTGGCATTAAAACTGCTAAATAATTTTTGGCTATCAGCAAACTAAGATTTTTTGATTTTAATATGCACTTTTTTGGTATTCATTCCATAAAGCCTGAAGTTCATCTGCATTTTCTAAGACATATTGTCTTATTATTTTTAGATCTTTTGTCTTTAATTTACCATCTCTCAGTTCACCGTTCAGAAACATTGAGCCGACCTCTTCTCCGTGGATATAAATGTGAATATGCGCTTTTTGACCTTTATGGTTATGTTCGTTAGGACGAATTTCAATACCATACTTTAGGAAAGAATATTTAGGCATGTAGTAATCCTACGTAATCCTTCCATGTTTCAAGATAGTTATCGCGGTTCAACTCAATTTGCTTTTGAGCAA
This sequence comes from bacterium, assembly GCA_905221235.1. Classification (GTDB taxonomy): domain Bacteria; phylum Bacillota; class Bacilli; order Lactobacillales; family Streptococcaceae; genus Streptococcus. The sequence goes on along the minus strand of CAJNCJ010000025.1, from coordinate 8,107 downwards.
AACGAATGTCATAGTCTGCCAAGTCCAAATTTTCCAATACTTCTCCAGTTAGAATGCTAAAGGTTCCAATTAATTCATCGTCATCATACATGCGTAAAATAGGGTTGCTTGGATTCTTGTAAATATCATCTTTTGTCACTTCTAAATTAGTTACACCAAATTCCTTGAACATGATTATATCTCCTTTTTGTTTTATTATATCATTTTTGCTAGAATTGTCACAGTTTTCTATCTATTTGACTACAAGGGAAAGCTTTTATTCAATATAAAATAGAAATTGAAAAAAATGCTAAAATCCGATATAATGGAGTGTTGAAAGGAATGGTAAAATCCAATGTAAAAATCATTCTTAGCTATTGAACCAAGAAAAATAGAGAATCAAAGAAAGAGAACTTATGAATATTCAAGAAGAAATTAAGAAACGTCGTACCTTTGCCATCATCTCTCACCCGGACGCGGGGAAAACAACCATTACTGAGCAGTTGCTCTACTTTGGGGGCGAGATTCGTGAGGCTGGTACGGTAAAAGGGAAGAAAACAGGGACTTTTGCCAAGTCTGACTGGATGGATATCGAGAAACAGCGTGGGATTTCGGTCACTTCATCTGTTATGCAATTTGACTACGATGGCAAGCGCGTGAATATCCTTGATACACCTGGGCACGAGGACTTCTCAGAAGATACCTATCGTACCTTGATGGCGGTGGATGCTGCGGTCATGGTTGTGGACTCTGCCAAGGGTATCGAGGCGCAAACTAAGAAATTATTTGAGGTTGTCAAACACCGTGGTATTCCAGTCTTTACCTTTATGAACAAGCTAGACCGTGATGGTCGTGAGCCGCTGGACCTCTTGCAAGAATTGGAAGAAGTCTTGGGTATTGCGAGCTATCCGATGAACTGGCCAATCGGGATGGGGAAAGCCTTTGAGGGCTTGTATGACCTCTATAACCAACGCTTGGAACTTTACAAGGGGGATGAGCGTTTTGCTAGCCTAGAAGATGGAGACAAGCTTTTTGGAAGCAATCCTTTCTATGAGCAAGTCAAAGACGATATTGAGCTTTTAAATGAAGCTGGGAATGAGTTTTCAGAGGAAGCAATCCTTGCTGGAGAATTGACGCCTGTCTTCTTCGGTTCAGCCTTGACAAACTTTGGTGTGCAGACCTTCCTTGAGACCTTCCTCAAGTTTGCTCCTGAACCACATGGCCACAAAAAAACAGATGGCGAAATTGTGGATCCTTACGACAAGGATTTCTCAGGATTTGTCTTTAAAATCCAAGCCAACATGGACCCTCGTCACCGTGACCGCATTGCCTTTGTCCGTATCGTATCAGGCGAATTTGAGCGTGGGATGAGTGTCAATCTGCCTCGTACTGGTAAGAGTGCTAAACTATCGAATGTGACTCAGTTTATGGCGGAAAGTCGTGAGAATGTAACCAATGCCGTGGCGGGTGATATTATCGGGGTTTATGATACCGGTACTTATCAAGTTGGGGATACCTTGACGGTTGGAAAAAACAAGTTTGAATTTGAACCCCTGCCAACCTTTACTCCTGAAATTTTCATGAAAGTTTCTGCTAAAAACGTCATGAAACAAAAATCCTTCCACAAGGGTATTGAGCAATTGGTGCAAGAAGGAGCTGTTCAGCTTTATAAGAATTACCAAACAGGTGAGTATATGCTAGGCGCTGTTGGTCAACTTCAGTTTGAAGTCTTTAAGCACCGCATGGAAGGCGAGTACAATGCTGAAGTTGTTATGAGCCCAATGGGTAAAAAGACCGTTCGTTGGATCAAGCCTGAGGACTTGGATGAACGGATGTCATCAAGTCGAAATATCTTAGCCAAAGACCGTTTCGACCAGCCAGTCTTCCTCTTTGAAAATGACTTTGCCCTCCGCTGGTTTGCGGATAAGTATCCAGATGTAGAGTTGGAGGAAAAGATGTAACTCAGTACCAACAATTGGAACTAAAGTTCCTAATTGTTGGACGCTAGCCGCTATTTCGCGGTCTAGCTAACTGCCTCACTAACTACGTTTGGCAAATGAAATCGATTTGCCAAACTTCGTGTCGTGGTGTAACAATTAGTCTATCTAAACGCTTTACTAGGTAAAGTCTACGAATGGTATCAATTCGTGGATTTTCCCGTCGTAATGGTAAGGGAGCAAACTAGCTACCTGCCTCATTAATTTCGTTTGGCAAATAGAATCGATTTGCCAAACTCAGTGTCGTAATCTAACAATCGATCTTTATGTTGGTTGATCTAAATATTTTAATAATAAAAGTCCAGGAATGCTATCAATTCTTGGGCTTTTTCATGTGGGCTTTTCTTGTAAGAGTTAGTAGGTCGAGCTATTTACATTACGAAAGTGCAACTTTTTTGCTTATCGGTCTACTCTAAAAATATCTGAGTAAACTATATATTTTGAAATTTACTATCTCTTAATTATAATGAAAACAGCGAAGAGTTCCTTGAATAACATACAATATATATGTCTATGCGAAGAAAAATGATGCTCTTTTTGATTTTAGATAAGCATCACGTATTCGTTGGCAAAAATAATGGATTTCTCTTTTTTATAGCCCAGTCAATGAGGGATTCAGTTGTCTAGTATATTAACTTTGTTTATCAATGGGAAATCTATACAAAACAAGGAAGAAAATGCTTTTTTTTTTTTAGGTAAAAATACTAAAAAATAAGTTGACTTAATATGATGATTTGTGTATAATAGAAAACGATTGCATTAAGCTAACTACTGTAGCACTTTTTTGGAGGAAAAAAATAAATGTTTTTCAGACGTCAAAAGGGTCAATATCGCGAAACGGATCGTGTGACTCGATACAAACTGGTAAAATCCGGTAAGCATTGGTTGAGAGCCTCAACCTCTCTTTTTGGCTTATTCAAGGTTTTACGTGGTGGTGTAGATACTACTCAAGTTATGACAGAAGTAGTAGAAAACCAAATTAATCAAACGATTACAGGTCTTGATATTATAAGAGGTATTGCAGCAACAGGTGCCGTATTAGGTGGGGCTGTTGCTACTCAGACAAAAGTTTTTGCAAACGAAGCGGTAGCTCTTGAAAAAACGTTAGATAGTTCAGATGCTCTAGCAACGCATGATACAGTTGTCCTTGGTACAACTGCAAAAGTGGATGCGGAAAATTCGGCAAGTCTGTCTAATTCAGTAAGCGAGAGTGTATCTACTTCTGCTAGCCAATCAGTGAGCGCTAGCACTTCTGCAAGTATGTCAACAAGTGCCTCAGAAAGCGCGTCAACTTCGGCTAGTGTCTCAGCAAGTACCTCTGTAAGTTCTAGTCAGTCGATGGTGGCTTCAGGTAATAGTGAACGTTCTACTACTGCTTCTGAGACTTCTGGAAAAGCAGGGTCTGTGTCAAACGAAAGTCAGTTGGCTAAAGAAGGGTTATCTGCCTCTAAGCTAGGTGCTCCTGTATTGGAATCAGCTAAATTGGAAAAAGGTTTGCTTGATACGAATGCAGAAATAAGTAGTTTGGCAGGAGTGACTGCTGGTGCCATAGCAACATCGGAAGTTTCAGCTAAACAACAGGATGAAAATCGTAAGAAGTTAACCAAACTTTCAGCTGAAATGGGTGAGTACCTAGCAAAAGCGGTCGGTTTACCTAATAGTGATGCAGCTATAGCGAAAGTGAATGCTGCGGTGACTGCTATCGAGACAGCTCTTGCTAATCCTAAGGCAGATTTGACCGAAACTGTAAAACTAGCGACCTCTGCTCGTAACTCGATTGCTAATGCCGTGTTGAGAGTCAATTCAGGTACGCGTGATGCACGAAATGGTCAACGTATGGGCAATGGGGCACATCCTAGAGCTTTGCCTACTTCGTTAATCACGAACACGTTTGCTAGCAATAGAACATCGGCTTCGCTTGAATCAGGTCAGTACAATAAGAATACTCATGAAGTAATTTGGCGTATCAATATGCACTCAGATAATGCCCTGAATTATGCTGGTTTACTTGCCAATGTGGATCCAAATACGACTATTACCCGTGTTACTTTTAATGGTCAACCGATGGAGAAGCGTGGTGGTTCTGGCAATGAGTACGTGTTTAGCAAACGTCATGATTTAAATAGAAATTTAGAGGCAACGATTGAAGTTCATGCCACTGTAAATGAAAAATCAAGCAATGCCAGATTGGATGCCCGAGTTGCTACAAGTAGTCAACCATTTACAAGTACGAATGTTTCTGGTAATTACACGAATTTGATGACCTCTTATGTCCATACAGGTAGAGCAGGAAGTCAAAACGATGCTGTGAGAAATCAGGGACGCGCAACAGATAATCCTCCTACTGTTGAGATGCCAGAATCAATTCATGTTTTCAATGATGATCCTGTAAATTTCAATATTGTATTTAGAGATGATAAGGCTTTGAGACTATTTTATACTGGAGACAGTCAGTACGTTAATGGTTTAAACGCTGAAAATTTACCTGGACAAATCAACTTTGCGACTCTTATACGAGATCCTAAAACAGGACTCAATAAAGAGTATGTTTATAACAATAAGCAGTGGACAACCCGTATTTATGGTACGATTGGTCGGGAAAATGGCTGGAAACCAATGGCTCCTGGAAAATATAAAATGGAGTATGGTGCTGATGATACTTCCGCACAACGAACAATGAATCATACGGATATTCATATTCACGGATTTAATGAGCGTCAATCGCCTATAAGCGGTGCGACTGTCGCAGTTAATAATACGACAAATCTGAGTCAGGCGGAAAAAGATCAAGTATTGGCTAACTTTAAAGCAGCCAATGCAAACGTTCTCTCAAGTACAGACTACAAAAAAGGAACTGAAGAAGGTTCTATCAGTGTAGCTAATAATGGAGATGTTACCATTACTTATCGTGATAGAACCACGGATACAGTCACAAACAATGTTAAGTATGGTGTAGAGAAAACAACTGAGCACTTTTATGCAGTTAGCGACGAGCCTTTATCTAAGATAGATCCAAGAAGTCTTGTGCGCACAGTTGGCGGAGCATCTGACTTCCCTAGTGGGACAACGTTTGCATGGAAACAAGGGCAAGCTCCTACAATGGAAGCGATGAAAGACGGCGTGAACCCTCGGACTGCAACCTTAACGGTAACTCACCCAGATAAAACTACTACAGATCTAACATATAAGTACACAGTTTATCAAAAAATTGAGACTAAAACTAACAATGGAGTTCCAGGTAAGTTCTATGCCTTTAAAGCAGTACCGGGAACGGATGCAACTGTTGGTGGTAGCTATGCTAATAATATCGGTGGATATTCAAGCTTCTATATAAATAATGATGCTAAAGTGTCGCCGAATCCTCTTCCTTCAGGGACTACATTTGCTTATGAGTATCAACTGAATGATAATCGCTCAACACCTGTACGTAAACAAGATGGCTCTCCAGCCTTTAGTAGCGTATGGAATACAACTGCAGATTCAGCTACAACCCACAGCACCACCTATAAAGCAATAGCAACTTATCCTAAAGGACGTCTTGGTGATGTAACAACTTCCAATCCTGCTCTCACAAGTACAGTGACCTTTAATTACACAGTAGCTGATCCAGTAGCCAAGCAAGAGTATGTTACAACAGTTGGTAATACAGCACCACTAAATGATATTATTACTAACCCTAGCAATGCAGTTAAAAATTCTGACTCTAGTGTAGCAATTCCAACTGGCACAGATTATACTTGGGTATCTGCACCAGATGCTTCATCTCCGGGTATCTATAAGAAAGAAGTCAAAGTTACTCTACCACAAGGTTCAACGGATAAACCAAGAAATGCAACAAACGTTCCTGTAACTATTAAAGTTAGACCCAATCCACCACAAATTTCAACAGATCAGGTAACGAATACAGGTGGACTTCCAAATAAAGGAATCACCGTTACAGACGCTTTACCAGGCGCTACAGTTACTTTGACAATCAATGGTAAACAACTTCCATCTAAAACAGCAGATAGCAGCGGAAGAGTAACATTTACTGCAACTGAATTAGCAGATAGTAACGGTTTGCTTCCAACAGGAAATGTAACAGTTAAACAAAGTAAGGAATTCCCCAACCCTGTAACAAATCGTAATGAAACGTTAAACTCAGATGTAAGAACAGTTGCGATTACAGCTGAAGATGAAAAGCCACATGTAAGCTACAAAGTCACAATCGATGGTAAAGAGCCTGAGAAAGATGGTAAGGGTTACTACTTGTTCTACGCAGGTGATAACATCAAGGTTGAATTTAGCGCTACTGACAATAGTGGAAAATTGAAAAAAGTGACCTTTAACCAAGGGACTAATGAGTTAACGAATTTCTTTAATGACACTAACAATACATATGGAAGTGGTGCCGTACCTAAAATCGAAAGCATTGTAAATCAAGATCAAACAACAAGGGTAACGATAGGTAAAGTTAAAGATGATTTAGGGTATGATTCACGTCATAATTGGACGCGACAAATTAAGGCAGTAGATCCAAGTGGTAATGAAAGTGATACCAACCTGGCAGAAGCGAAATTTGGTATCCAACAAGGACGTTTGGCGGACAAGATTAAATTGACAACACCACCTGCTATTACTGTTCATGATAAGTCGAATTTGACTCCTACTGAGAGAGAAAAAATTAAATCAGAAGTCGAGAAATCGAATCCATCTGATACATCTCGCATTCGTACTTATGAGGTTCAACCAAATGGTGATGTGACTATTACATTTAAAGATGGAACTTCAAAGACAATCACTCCTAATCTAGAACAAAATTATAAAACTAGGTCAGATCGTTTTTACGCGGTTGCAGGAGAGAATCCAAATAGCTTGATAGCTCGTAATTTTATCAAATCTGCTGATGGTACAGATTTGCCTTCAAACACAAATGTAGTTTGGAAAAATGGAGCTCCAGATTTATCTACACCAGGTGAAAAAACAGCAACCTTGACGGTTACCGACTCGAAAGGTGTAAGTAAAGAGATTACTTATAACTATACCGTTTATCCAAAGGTTGAGGCCAAGACTGCAAATGGAGTAACTGGTAAGTTCTTTGCATTTAAAGGAACGAAAGAAGCAAATCTTAGTAAAGTCGATGGAGGCTGGGCTAACAACTATGGTAGGGATACTTTTGTGTATACTAACAGTAATGACCTTCCTTCGGGGACTAAGTGGTCCTATAAGTATCGACTAAATAATGAAGGTTCTGAGCTAACAACTGATATTACTAAAAATGAAAGACCATCTTTTGGTGATGTGTGGTATACAACAAAGGAAAATCCAAATTGGTACCAACCTAGAAGCCACAAGACGACTTATACAATTAAAGCGGTTTATCCGAATGGTCGCTTCGGAGCTGCATCAGCTAACGACCCAGCCCTTACAAGTGATGCAAGCTTTGAGTATACGGTAGTTGATCCGGTAGCTAAGAAAGTTTATGAGACAACAGTCGGGAAAACAGATTCTTTGGATGGTATTATTGATAACCCAGGCAATGCAATAAAAGACTCTGCTTCAGTACCGATGCCTAGTGGTCCAGAGCCAGCTACTACAACCACTTACTCTTGGGAAACAACTCCAAGTGTTGCTAATCCAGGTATCTATACCCATAATGTCAATGTTGCTTTACCAAAAGGAGCACAAACTAAAGACAATACAACTGCAATAGTTCCTGTAACCATCAAAGTTAGACCAAACCCACCACAAATCGCAGATAATCAAGTGAAGCTACAAGGAGGTCTGCCGAACCGTAGTATTACAGTTACAGATGTGACACCGGGAGCAACAGTGACCTTGACAATCGGTGATAAGACATTTACTAAGGAAGCTGGACCTAACGATACAAGACTGACCTTCACGCCAAAAGATCTCGAAAAGGCTTACAATGCTAATAACGGCTTGCTTCCAACGGGAGACGTAACAGTTAAACAAAGTAAAGTTGTAAGGACTCCTGCTGGAGGCACAGAGACTCTTACTTCTGACCTAACTTCTACGAGTATTACTAAAGAAAATGTAGCACCAGAACCAGCATTTGATCTCTATATCCAGAATGATAAGACAAAACAGTGGGAAAAACAATCCATCCAGGATAATGTTCGCCCAGGTGT
>CAJNCJ010000024.1 GCA_905221235.1 bacterium | reverse complement strand
TAACCTTCAACTCCATTCAAACGTCTCACACTAACTTCCACCATAGCGGAACTTAATCTGAAACGCTTTCAGATGAGGGGATTTTGAGCGCTCTTTTTTTCGATTTATTTTGGCTACAAAAGCGATGAAATCAAGCATGATTAAAACCAGTGGAACTTACCCTGACACGGATTTCCACTGGTTTTTAGGATTTTTATCAGACTAACTTCCACTTGGATTAGCAGTGGAACTTAGTTTGGGAATTTACCCCTGACTGCTGGATAAATAGCTATCAAACTTTGATTTTTCTGTCTTATACTCTTCGAAAATCTCTTCAAACCACGTCAGCTTCACCTTGCCGTATGTATGGTTACTGACTTCGTCAGTTCTATCCACAACCTCAAAACAGTGTTTTGAGCAGCCTGCGGCTAGCTTCCTAGTTTGCACTTTGATTTTCATTGAGTATTATCTTATCTCAAGCCCATTTGAGCGAGCTTGGCTTGATATTTATTTTGATCGACAAGCAAGCCCAAGCCTCCATAAACATCATAGGCATCTACCCAGTCACCCAGTTCTGGAATCGTCAATTTTTCAATACCATTTTGAGCTCCGTCTAGGAAAGACAAGCCATTTGTTAACAGGAAGGTATAAGGAACATTCGTTGAGGTCATTCCGAAGACTTTGCCAAGTGCCTCTGAGCCTGTAAAAAGCTTGGTTGGATCTTTGATTTGCTGAAGAACTGCTGTCAGCACTTGCTGCTGTCTTTTGGTACGGCCGTAATCCGCCTCATCATCATCACGGAAACGAGCATAATTGAGCAAGGTCGAACCATTCATCTGCTGTTTTCCGACTTTAATAGTCTGGGTTGGAGACTCAGTCTCAGTCGCATGTAAATCATCGCCGACTGTAGCTTCTGTTAGTGGACGCCCATTCAATGTTGAAAATTGAGCATCAATCGTCACCCCATCAGGGAAAAGCGTATCAATCGCTGTTGCAAAGGCTTGAAAATCGACCAAGGCGTAATACTTAATGTCCAAGTCAAAATTGTCTTTCAAGACTTGACGAACCATTTCTGCCCCTTTTTGCCCCTCTTGTTCTCCTAACTCATAGGCTACGTTTAACTTGTTATCTGTCTGTTTTCTACCGTTAATCACTTGACTATAACCATCTATATAGACCAAATTATCACGCATAAAGCTGACCAGCTTGATTTTCTTGTCCGAACCTCCGACATTTAATACCATAATAGAGTCAGTCCGCGTCTCAGCACTATTTTGACCAATTCGCCCATCTGTACCCATGATCAAAATATTAACACCATCTCTGGTATCCTGACCATTAAAGACTTCTACTTGAGCTGCCCGAGCATTCGTATTTTTATCTGGATTAGCATTGGTATAACCTTTTAAGAACATAAAAATCATACCAAGCGCTACACAAGCTAAGATAGCCAGTAAACCTGCGAAAATACGCCCCCACCGTAGCTTCCGCTTTTTAGTCTTTTTCTTTGGAAGAGAATTGATCTTCTGGTATCTCTCAGAACGACTACGACTATTATAAGAAGGAATTGAAGCGTTAGCATTTGTCTTTCCATAATCCTCGGTCAATTCTTGACTTTCTGAGGTGGCGTCACTACTTGCCCTATTTAATTTGTCTTGCAGGTAAGCAAACTCTTTTTTCTCTCGCTCATTGAGGTAATGAATGTTCTTAAAAAGATAGTCATAGCGCAACTGCTCATGATGACTTAAGGGATTTTCTTTACTCATCTTCTCTCCTTTCCATGGTCTGATATTGGATAAATAGGATAGGCACCCAGAACCTTATACTGGATTCCAATCGCTTCTAGTTCTTTTTGGGCAAAGTGAACCAAGGATTTATCAGTATAGTCCACATCGATAATGAAAAAGTATTCGCCTAGCGCTGTCTTGAGTGGACGGCTTTCAATTTTTGTCAGGTCAATTCCTCGCCAAGCAAAGGTCGAAAGAGCCTTGTAGAGGGCACCGGGAAGATTGTCAGGCAAGGTCAAGGCCAAACTCATTTTTTCAGTTTGTGCCTGCAAGGGAATAGCTGCACCTTCAGCTCCCAGAACCCAGAAACGTGTGAAATTAGCTTCCATTTCCTGAATATCCTCAGCAATCAGTTCCAAGCCATATTCTTCGGCAGAACTTCTAGGTGCAATGGCTGCATAAGGCTGGTCTGGATGTTCGGAAATAAAGCGGGCCGCATAGGCTGTACTAGCAGTCACCTCGATTTGAGCATCTGGATACTGTTCATCGATAAATTTCTTTCCTTGAGCCAAGGCCTGTGGATGAGAAAAAATCTTCTCAATCTTAGTGTGACCTGGGACCACCATCAACTGCTGATGAATGGGTTGAACGATTTCTGCTACTGCTTGAATACGAGCCTGATGAAAAAGGTAGTCCAAGGTTTCATGAACACTACCCTCGATAGAATTTTCAACTGGCACCACAGAATAGTCCACCAAGCCTTGTTCATAGGCCTTGATGACGTCTGTAATATTGGCAAAGGCCTGCAATTCCTCATGAGGAAAAGCTGTCTGCACAACGTGGTGTGAAAATGATCCCTTGGGACCTAGATACGCAATTTTCATCTCAGTTCCTCTACAATTTCCTCTGGGCTTAACTTGGTTACATCCAAAATCCGACTAGCCACTTCCTCATACCAAGCCTGTCTTTCTTGGAAAATAGTTGCTAGTTCTTCCTTGCTATTATTTAGAAAAAGCGGGCGCTGATTGTCCTTATCAGCTGCTATGCGTTGGTAGAGGGTTTCAAAATCGGCTTTCAGATAGATGTTATCAGAATTGGTCTTGAGCAAGTCACGATTTCGTTGAGAAATGACCACTCCTCCACCAGTTGACACAACTTGATTTGTTTCTAGTAACTCAGCTAGGACTTCTGATTCTATCTGACGAAAGGCCTCTTCTCCCTTTTCAGCGAAAAAATTCGCAATGGACATACCTAAACGCTTCTCAATCAGAGCATCCATATCAAGGTAATTAGGGTCCAAGCCTCTTGCAATAGTCGATTTGCCAGCCCCCATAAAGCCTAATAACACCTTAGCCATGAATCAAGCTCTCCAAATCATCAAAGAAGCTAGGATAGCTGGTATTGATGGCTTCTGCACGGTCAAGCTCCACCTCTCCATCTGCTACCAAAAGAGCTGCGATAGCCGTCATCATACCGATACGGTGATCACCAAATGTATTGACTCTAGCGCCGTGAAGGGCTGATTTGCCTTTGATAATCATTCCATCAGCTGTAGGAGTAATATCTGCTCCCATACTATTTAAGGCGTCTGCCACAACCTGAATGCGGTCTGTTTCCTTGACTTTGAGTTCCTCAGCATCCTTAATAACTGTTGCACCTTGGGCTTGAGTCGCAAGCAGGGCAATAATGGGCAATTCATCAATCAAACGTGGAATCAAAGCACCACCAATCTCTGTTCCCTTGAGGTCTGAAGACTCAACAGTTAAGGTAGCAGATTTAGCGACTGGGTCAATATCGGTCATTTCCAATTTTCCACCCATAGCACGAATGACATCTATAATACCGGTGCGCGTTTCGTTAATGCCCACATTCTGCAGCACCACACAAGAGTTTGGAACAATCAAACCTGCGACCAACCAGAAGGCTGCACTGGAAATATCACCTGGCACGACCACCTTTTGTCCTGTCAATTTTTGTGGCCCTTGGACTGTGATTTTCTTGCCGTCCACACTTAAATGACCACCAAATTGTTGTAACATATCTTCAGTATGATTACGGGTGCATTCTTTTTCGATAATCACTGACTCCCCCTGAGCCTGCAAGGCTGCGAACATCAAGGCTGACTTGACCTGGGCAGAGGCGATTGGCAACTCATAATGAATAGGTGTTAAATTTTTCGTCCCTTTTAAGTGAAGGGGAGGAAGGTCTCGTTCAGTTTGCCCTGAAATGCTGACACCCATTTTTTTCAGAGGAATAGTCACACGGTCCATGGGACGTTTGGAAAGACTGTCATCTCCAAACATTTCTACTTCAAAGTCTGCACCAGCAAGAACACCTGAAATCAGGCGAATCGAGGTGCCAGAATTTCCCATATCAAGGGCATTTTGCGGTGTTTTTAAACCATCCATACCTACACCTTGAATGGTAATAACACCATCTTTATCCACAATTTCAACACCAAGGTCACGAAAAACCTGCATGGTTGAAAGCACATCTTCACCCCGCAGAATATCATAAACCTTGGTCTCACCCTCAGCCAAACTTCCAAAGATAATGGAACGGTGGCTGATAGACTTGTCACCTGGAACACGGATACTGCCATGTAAGTGGCGAATGTTTGTTTTTAGTTTCATACTGGACCTCATACTTGCAATACTTTTACTTATTTTATCATAAAAAGCCAGAAATTCCTTAAAAATTCCTGACTTTATGATAGTTATTTTCTTATTTTAGCAATTCTGAAACTGGTTCAAAAACAATTTTTTCAATGTCAGAAAGGTAAATTGCCAATTGTTGTTGCTTGGTAAAGAATTCTGACAAGAGGCTGTTCCCCTGAATCTGCTTACCAAAGCCTTCCATCTTAGCTTGGAAAGAAGCATCTGGCATTTGACCTGTCTGTGCTAGTCTTTGAATTTCCTCTTGGAAAGCAACGTACTCTGTAAAGATTTTGCTTGCCTCAGCATCTGCTGAAATCGCTTCTTTTGCTGCTTTAACAGCCTTGTATTCTGGTAATTCGCGTAAACCGCGACTGAGTTCGTTTGCACTATCGTAAATATTTGACATAATTTTCTCCTTATTTGATGACTACTGTATAGTCGGTATTTTCTGTTATGAGGTGCTCGGCTCTTTCCAAGTCTTGAGCGTTTTTAAATGAAATTTGTAGAATCCCGTGAATATCCTCACGGTTTTCCTCGTTGATGTGGATGTTAACCAAGGAAGTTCCACGTAGCAGTTCCAAAATTCGCAAGATGACATCTTCTTCATCGGGAACGTCGACATAGAGGTCATAAGAGCTATCCACACCGCCACGCTTATGGATTTCCATAACCTGACGTTGCTCACGCGCTTGGTTGAAAAAGTTCCAAATCTGATCTTCATCTCCCTTGCTGATGGCTTGTCCAACCTCATCCAAACGTTCCTTAAAATCCTCAATCCGCTCTAGGATAGTCTCACGATTGGACAAAAGAATGGAAGTCCACATACCTGGCTCGCTTTCTGCAATTCGAGTCATATCTCGAAAACCACCGGCCGCAAAACGCCTTGCCATCTCATGTTCTTGAGCATAGACCGCAGTCTGCTCCATAAGACTAGAAGCCAGAATATGTGGAAAATGGCTAATCTGAGAAGTCACTCGATCATGTTCCTTGGCATCAATCTCGATAAATCGGGCATGAAGACCTGAAAGCAGATCCTTCATTTCCTCAAGCGTATCCTGACCTGTCATGCTCGAAGGGGTAAAGATATAATAGGCATTTTCAAAAAGATTGACATCCGCAGAGGCGGCCCCTGTCTTGTGACTACCAGCCATAGGATGGGCCCCGACAAAGCGAACAGGCTTGCCAGCCAAATACTGCTCCGCCGCATCCACAATGGCTGACTTGGTCGAACCAGCATCTGAAATAATCACTCCTTCTTTCAAGTCCAAGTCGGCCAACTCCTGAATAAAAGCAATGGTTTGTTTGATTGGCAAACTGAGGATGATGATATCTGCCAAAGGAGCAAAACTGGCAAAATCATCTGTTGCACGGTCAATCATGCCTTCTTTCAAGGCGATATCTCTCGAAGCTTGACTGCGATTATAACCTAAAATTTCATAGTCTGGATGATCACGTTTGATACCAAGTGCCATAGAGGCACCAATCAAACCAAGACCTGCGATATAGATTGTTTTTGCCATAGGAACTCCTTAATAGTTCTTTGCATAGTCTCGGTGTTTAGCTACCGCTTCTTTTAATTCCTCAAGATTGTCTGATGAGAATTTTTCAAGGATTTCTTGCGCCAGAACCGTAGCCACAACAGCTTCCATGACTACTCCTGCAGCTGGAAGGGCGGTCGGATCACTTCTCTCCACGGTCGCCTTGTAAGGTTCGTGGGTTTCGATATCCACACTCATAAGTGGTTTGTAGAGAGTAGGAATAGGTTTCATGACTCCACGAACAACGATGGGTTGTCCATTGGTCATGCCACCTTCAAAGCCACCCAGATTGTTGGTACGGCGAGTATAGCCGTCTTCTTTAGACCAGAGAATTTCATCCATAACTTGGCTGCCTTTACGGTAACCAGCTTCAAAGCCAAGACCAAATTCCACCCCTTTAAAGGCATTGATAGAAACCACTGCTTGGGCCAATCGCGCATCCAATTTTCTGTCCCATTGGACATAGGAACCGAGGCCAACTGGAACACCTCCGACAACTGTCTCGACAACCCCACCGATGGTATCACCGTCACGCTTGATTTGGTCAATATAGTCCTTGATTTCCTGTTCTCGTTCTTGGTTGACAATAGAAACTTCAGACTGGGCAGCTCGTTGCTTGATTTCAGCGACGGTTAGATTCTCAGGTACATCGATTTCCTTGCCACCAAAGACCACGACATGGTTGGCAATTTCCATATCCAGCTCAGACAAGAGGCGTTTGGCTACAGCCCCGACTGCCACTCGCATGGTTGTTTCACGAGCAGATGAACGTTCCAAAGAATTTCGCAAATCATCAAAACGGTACTTGATGCCCCCTACCAAATCGGCATGACCTGGACGAGGATGGGTGATTTTACGCTTGCTTTTAAGGCGGTCTTCAATGTCCTCCGCAGACATGATGTCCAACCATTTTTGGTGATCCTTATTGATAACGTCCATGGTAATGGGAGCCCCTGTCGTTTTCCCGTGGCGAACGCCCGATGTAAAGACAACCTGGTCACTCTCAATCTTCATACGACCACCGCGACCGTAGCCACCCTGACGGCGTTTAAGATCCCCATTAACATCCTCAGCTGTCAAAGGAAGTCCGGCCGGAATACCTTCAATAATAGCCGTCAGACGGGGCCCATGTGATTCTCCTGCAGTTAAATATCTCATACGTTCTCCTTATTTTACCAAGTAGTCTTTCATCTCTTCCAGAGAAACTGGGTGAATGGTCGCTGAGCCAAGTTCTGGCACCAAGACCAATTTCAAGGTGTTGCCACGCGCTTTCTTGTCATGTGTCAAAGCCTGATAAAGCTTGCCAACATCCCAGTTTTCATAGTCAACAGGTAGTCCAAATTTCTGACACATCTCTGTAATGGACTGAGTTATGCCAGCTGGCATAAGGCCTTTTTCCTCAGCAACCTTGGAAATCTGAACCATTCCCATGGCCACAGCCTCTCCATGCATGACTTTTCCATAGCCGGCAGTCGCTTCAATGGCATGACCAATAGTGTGACCAAAGTTGAGGAAAAGGCGAACACCATTATCCAACTCATCCTCAACCACCATCTTGCGCTTGACCTGACAAGAATGTTCAATCAAGGTCTCTGCATGTTCCAGAATGCTCTCAACAGAACCATCTAGCTCCGTCAAGATTCTCCAAAGTTCTGGATCCTCAATCAAGCCATACTTGATGACCTCACCCATCCCTTCAATCAGTTCTCTTTTTCCGAGTGTTTCAAGGACAAGCGGATCGATCAGAACTCCATCTGGTTGGGCAAAAGTACCCACCATATTTTTAGCAAATGGAGTATTGACGCCTGTCTTTCCACCGATAGAAGAATCCACCTGGGCTGTCAAGCTGGTCGGAATCTGAACAAAGTGAATGCCTCGCATATAGGTAGAGGCCACAAAACCAGCCAGGTCTCCAACAACACCGCCACCAAGAGCCACGATTCCATCGCTACGAGTCAACCCCTGCTTAACTAGAAATTCATAGACTTTCTGAACAGTGGTTAAATTCTTTCTTTCTTCCCCTTCCAAAAAGTCAAATACCGCTACCTGAAAACCAGCATCTTCTAGGCTGAGCTTAACCTTCTCTGCATAAAGAGAAGCTACATGGTTGTCTGTTACAATGACTACTTTTTGTGGTTGCCAGAGTTCTCGCAACCACTGACCAGCTTGAGCCAGACAACCTTTTTCAATCTGAATATCATAAGGATGATGAGGAATATCGATTCTGATTTTCATAGGAGAATCTCCCTTTCTTTATTGGTATTTTTCTGTCAAGGACTGCCAAATCTCTTCTGTCGGCATTTCCTTGCCTGTCCACAGTTGAAAAGCTTCTGCAGCTTGATAGAGCAACATTCCCAGACCATTGACGGCGGGATTGCCCTGCCTCCTAGCCCATTTCAAAAATGGGGTTTCAAAGGGCTGGTAAATAATATCTGCCACCAAGATAGTTTCTGGCAAATTGATGCTTTCAGGAATCGGAGACAATTGACCATCCATTCCCACACTGGTGGCATTGACCAGTAAATCCGACTCGGCAATCCTTGCTTGCAGTTCAGAAATATCTTCTAAAGCATACAAGTCCACTTTAAAGCCTGTTTGCTCCTGTAACTTGTCTAGGTAGGGTCTTGTTTTTTCCATAGAAACGGAACGAACAAAGACCGAAATCTGACTGACGCCATCCAAAATAGCCTGGGCCAAAATGGACTTGGCCGCACCACCTGCACCCAGCAGGGTCATCTTTTTACCTGTAATTGTAAAAGAAGGCAAGCTCTTAAAGAATCCCTTGCCATCTGTATTATATCCAATTAAAGTTCCATTATCATTGACAACCGTATTGACCGCACCGATCAAGCGCGCTTCGTCACTCAGCTCATCCAAATATGGAATCACTTGCTCCTTATAGGGCATGGACAGATTGATGCCAAACATCTGGTAGCGACGAATATTAGCCACTGTTTCTGCCAAGTCAGCTGCATCAATCTCCCAAGCCACATAAGCACCGTTGGTAGCTGTCGCCTCAAAGGCGCTATTGTGAATGAAGGGAGAGATAGAATGCTTAATAGGGTTGGCAACAACTGCAGCCAAACGTGTATAGCCATCAAGCTTCATCCAAAATCTCCCTGATTTTTTTCATGTTAGCTAGAGAAATCTGACCAGGGGCACTTGCCTCATCTAGACTAGCAAAGGACCAGCTCGAACCTGTCACATCCGCAGTGATACGAGATACCTTGCCTACCTTGCCCATAGAAATAGTTACATATTCCTGCTCAGGATTGAGAGTTTTAAAGCCTCGTGTATAGTTCATCAAGTCTAAGACATCCTGCTCCGTGTGAGCCATAGCCGCAACCTTAACAAGTTTTGGATTTAGGCTCGTCAACTCTGACAAGATTTCCATCATATTTTCAGGCGTTTCTTGGAAATTGTGGTAACTCAAAACGAGATTTGGGAAATCCAGCATTTCCTCAAAAACATCCTTGTAGCTGTAGTACTCAAAATCAATATAGTCTGGTTGATAGAGTTGCGCCACTTCCTTGATAAGATGGATATATTCGTCTGGAGAAAGGTCGATTTGTCCCCCTTCAGAGCGAGTTCGGAGGGTGAAAACTAACTCACGGCCTGCGAATTTTTCAAAAATGGCTGGAGCTACCTGCAAAATCGCTTCCTTAGGCAGATAGTCGGCACGCCATTCAATGATGTCGGCATCCAGATACCTCGTGGCATCCAGAGC
The DNA here is from genome assembly GCA_905221235.1 of bacterium. Lineage (GTDB taxonomy): Bacteria > Bacillota > Bacilli > Lactobacillales > Streptococcaceae > Streptococcus. The sequence continues at coordinate 4,418 of CAJNCJ010000024.1, read as the reverse complement.
CTGAGCCTCCTCTAAACTTCTTGGCATTACTGAAACGATTAATTTCATTTACTAACCTTCATACTAATCACCTTGAGGTAATTACTACTTTCATCTTTTTTATTATAGGCGAAATCTGCTGGAAGACCGTATTTGTTTAAAATCTGGTAACTTCTTCCTGCAAAGCCTTTATCAATTTGTTCTGTAAATTTCTGGCGGGAAACATTGGCAGCATTGGTGCTGGCAATGATAATGCCTCCCGGATTTAAAATCTCCAGACTCTGGGAAATCAACTTGTGATAATCCTTGGCCACAGAGAAGGTCTGTTTTTTGTTCCGAGCAAAGCTAGGCGGATCTAGGACAATCACATCGTAGGTCAAGCCTTTGCGCTTGGCATATTTGAAATATTCAAAGACATCCATGACTATAAAACGATGATCGTCTGTGCTAATTCCATTTGCCTGAAAATGCGCTTGAGACAATTCTCGTGAACGTTTGGCTAGATCAACAGAAGTTGTCTGACTTGCTCCTCCCATGGCCGCAGCTACTGAAAAGGCTGCTGTATAAGAAAACATATTGAGCAAAGATTTGCCCATAGCGAAGCCGTCAACTAAGCTACCGCGAACTTCATGCTGGTCTAGGAAAATCCCTGTCATCAAGCCATCATTCATAAAGACCTGATACAAGACACCATTTTCCAAAACAGTGAAAAAGTCAGGCGCTTCTTGACCATAAACATGGGCTGATTCATAGTCTAGCCCCTTAAAGCGGATCTTCTCATAGGCTCCTAAAACCTCAGGGAAAACCTGTCTAAAGGCTTCTGAGATAACCTTGCGAATCTGATAAACATAAGAGTTATACCAAGAAAAGACAGCATAGTCGCCATAAAGATCCACTGTCAGACCGCCAAAGCCATCTCCCTCTTGGTTGAAGAGACGAAAGGCAGTTGTCAAATCATCTTGATAGTAGGCTCTTCTCTTTTCTTTAGCTTGTCTAAACAGTGTTTCAAAGAAAGCTTGATTGAAGGTCACCTTGTCCTTACTGACTAACCAGCCCAAGCCCTTGTTTTGCTGAGAAAGGTAGGCAGTCCCAAGAAAGGTTCCTTCCTGACTCTGCACTTCTACTTCCTGATCCTTGAGATTGACATTCTCAAGATCACTGGCTTCTAGTAAAACCAGACCTTTGGCAAGCTTTTTTTCAACCCGCTTACTGACTCTTATTCTATTCATAGCTACCATTATATCAAATTTTTAGACAATTCTCAAAAAAGAAACTACCCTTGCTTTTTTACTCTTCTTTTAAAAAATGGTATACTAATACTAATAAAAACTTAGGAAGTAATTGTGTGAGAATCAATTTTAACAAAATCCAAAAAGCTATCGGTACCAGACTGGGTTTTGTCCTAACCCTTTTAATCCTCTATTGGCTCAAAACCTTATTAGCCTATACCGTTGACTTTAACTTAGATATTCAAGTAGGAAAATTGCAAGGAAATTACCTTGCCTTTATCGCCTTTTTCAATCCCCTTCCTTTGGGGTTACTCCTGCTGGCTCTAGCCCTCTACGCCCGGTCAACCAAGATCTTTTATGGTCTGAGTATTGCTATTTACAGCCTTTTGTTTATTTGGCTTTATTCTAATGTCTTTTACTATCGAGAATTTAGCGACTTTATCACGGCTAATACCATGAAGGTAGTCAGCAAGGTGTCTGTCGGCACTGCAGAACTAGAGTTACTGCGTCCTTGGGATTTCATCTATTTTATGGATTTCCCACTGCTGGTTTTTCTTTTCTTTAAAAAATTCATCCAGCTGGATAGGAAACCTTTCAAATTCCGCTCGAGTGTTGCTATCACTGCTCTCTCAGCCCTGCTCTTTTCTGCTAATCTTTTCTTGGCTGAAATTGAACGTCCCGATCTCCTATCGCGAGGATTTTCGAATTATTATGTTGTTCGTGCCCTCAGTTTGCCAGCTTTTCTAGGTTATAGTGCCAACCAATCCTATAGCGCCAACAAAGAACGCGCCAAGGCCTCTGAGACAGACCTGCAACCTATTACAGATTATATTCAAGAACATTCGGCTAAGCCCAATCCATACTATTTTGGCTTGGCCAAAGGAAAAAATGTAATTTATCTCCACTTGGAGAGTTTCCAGCAGTTCCTACTTGACTATAAACTCAACCTAGATGGAACTGAGCACGAAGTCACTCCCTTCCTTAATTCCCTCTACCATTCGCAATCTACACTAGCCTTTTCGAATATCTTTAACCAAGTCAAGGCTGGTAAGACCTCAGATGCGGAAACCATGCTGGAGACAGGTTTATTTGGGCTTGACCAAGGTTCTTTCATGGTCAATTACGGTGGCACCAATACCCAGCAGGCAGCTCCTTTTATCCTATCAAAAAACGGCTATCAATCAAGTGCTGTCTTTCACGGTAATATCGGGACCTTCTGGAATCGAAATACGACCTACAAACAATGGGGCTACCAATACTTCTTTGATGCTTCCTACTTCACCAAGCAGGACAGTAGCAATTCTTTCCAATATGGTTTAAATGATAAAATCATGATGAAAGATTCTATTCAGTATCTGGAGCATTTACAGCAGCCTTTTTATGCTAAGTATATCACGGTGTCTAATCACTATCCTTATGCTAGCAATCTGACGGGCGATGAGCTTGGTTTCCCCTTGGCCAAAACAAAAGATGAAACAATCAATGGCTACTTTCAAACAGCCAACTATCTGGACAGTGCCATCAAGGCTTTCTTTGACTATCTCAAAGAAAGTGGCCTCTATGAGAAATCCATCATCGTCATCTACGGAGACCATTATGGCATTTCCAACTCCCGCAATCCTGACCTAGCGCCATTGATCGGAAAGACTTCTGAGAATTGGTCGAATTACGATAATGCCATGTTACAACGAGTGCCTTTTATGGTGGTCATGCCTGGTTATGAAAAGGGGCAAATTATCAATACCTACGGTGGACAAGTCGATATCTTACCGACTCTCGAACACCTCCTTGGTATTGAGTCCAATTCCTTCCTTCAAGTTGGACAAGACCTACTATCACCAGATCATCAAGAAATCGTTGCCTTTCGAACTGCCAATTCCTTCGTCACACCTAAATACACCAGTTATGACGGACGAACCTACTATACTGAGAGCGGTCTTGAAATCAGCAATCTTGATGAACAAGCTCAGACTGAACTAGAAATCGTTCGTCAAGCAGCCAGTCAACAGCTGAAAATTAGCGATCAGATTCAAACTGGCGATTTGATACGTTTCTACCAAAAAGATCATCTTGGAACAGTTGATACAGAAAGTATTTCTTACCTCAATTCTTTACCAATTCTGCAAAAGATTGAGCAAGAAAAAGGAAGTCAGTCAACTAGCCTCTTTAGCCAACGACAAGGTAAAACCAGTACTGACCTTTTCAAGGCACCAAGTTACCAAGAACTCCACCCAGAGTCGGCAGAAACCGAATCAAAATCACAATAAAAAATGCTCTTCCGCCTTGGAGGAGCATTTCTTTTTATCAACGAAAATCAAAGAACAAACTAAGAAACTAGCCGCAGGCTGCTCAAAACACTGTTTTGAGGTTGTAGATAAGACTGACGAAGTTAGTCACATATATACGGCAAGGCAAAGCTGACGTGGTTTGAATTTAATTTTCGAAGAGTATTAACTTTGAGATTGTAGGTAGAGAGGTATATCAGTAATATGTGGCTATCAAGTTTAGTGACTAAGATAGATGAGAAGATAAATCAGCTTCAGCAGATATATGGAAAATTTAATTATATATAAAAGTCTTTTGTTACAAATTCAATATACTATCAATAAATAATATTATAGAAGCAACAATTATTATAATTTCACCTATTTGCATAATTCTATTTCGGACTCTAAATATATGTTCTATCAAAAATACTTGGATCACACACATTATAGGAATTAACGTTTTTGAAATTGAAAAATATCCAAATAAATAAACTATAAACAACAAAAATAGAACTATATTATATTTCTTATTCAAAACATTCCTCCCCATATATTTTTGATTACCAATCTTAATCATTTACAACTACATTATAACAAACTAGGAAAGCCTTGTTAACAAATATTGCCATTTTTTAAAATTTTTTGTGATTCGAATGTGATAAACTACTTTGATATTGATTTTAGATAACTTTTCGTCTATACTTAGGGGTAAACACAATGTGATATTTACACATCCACTTTGTGTGTGATAAACTATGTGCCTTTTGTGCCATATTTTTCTCCTTTCGCTTTACAATTGGCTTGAACACCTTTATTGTATCGCGTTTGGAGTTTTTTGGGTATAACCTTCGACTCGAGCCTGGGACAATAGTCTCTTGTCTCCAAAAAAAGCAACGGATTTGCCGTTGCTTTTTTGCATGGTTGCGATAGTCTTGGTAAAATA
>CAJNCJ010000023.1 GCA_905221235.1 bacterium | reverse complement strand
GACGCTTTTGTTGTACCGCATGGCAATCATTTCCACTATATTCCTAAGAGTGATTTGTCAGCAGGAGAATTGGCTGCTGCTCAAGCTTATTGGAATGGTAAACAGGGATCACATTCTGCTACAAGTTCAAGTAAACCAAGTAGTGATAATGCTAATCCAGCTCAACCAAGTTTGACAGAGACTCCTAATCTGACTGTTACCCCAACATATCATCAAAATCAAGGGGAAGACATTTCAACACTTTTAAGTGAATTGTATGCCAAACCTTTGTCAGAACGCCATGTGGAATCGGATGGCTTAGTCTTTGATCCGGCACAAATCATCAAACGTACAGCTAACGGTGTCGCTGTGCCTCACGGAGATCATTATCACTTTATTCCTTATTCACAAATGTCTGATTTGGAGCAGAAGATTGCAAGAATGATTCCACTTCATTATAGTTCAAGTCATTGGTTACCATCAAGACCAAATCCAATTCCTGCTCCAGAGCCTACCCCAGTACCAAGTCCACAACCTGTACCAGATCCTCAACCATCTCCAAGCAATATAATTGATGGAAAATTGGTGAAACAGGCGGTTCGAAAAGTAGCTGATGGTTATGTCTTTGAGGAGAATGGCACCTCGCGTTATGTGTTTGCCAAGGAACTTTCAGCAGAAACTGTTGTAGCCATTGATAATAAACTTGCCAAACAAGAAAGTTTGTCTCATGTATTAGGAGCTAAGAAAAGTACCATCCCTTCTAGTGATCAAGAATTTTACAACAAGGTTTATGATTTACTAGCAAGAGTTCATCAAAATTTGATTTCTAATAAAGGGCGCCAAGCTGATTTTGAAACTTTGGATACACTTTTGGAACGTCTTAATGATGTCTCAAGTGATAAAGTCAAGTTAGTTGATGATATTCTTACCTTCCTAGCACCAATTACCCATCCAGAGCGACTTGGCAAACCAAATGCTCAAATTGCTTATACGGACGATGAAATTAAATTAGCGAAATTAGCAGGTAAGTATACAACAGAAGATGGCTATATCTTTGATCCTCGTGATATAACTAGCGATGAAGGCGAAGCCTATGTCACTCCACATATGACTCATAGTCATTGGATCAAGAAAGAAAGTTTGTCTGAAGCTGAAAGAGCAGCAGCTCAGGCTTATGCTAAAGAGAAAGGTTTGACGCCTCCTTCAACAGATAATCAGGGGTCAGGAAATCCTGAGGTTAAAGGAGTAGAAGCAATCTATAATAAAGTGAAGGCAGCTAAGAAAGTTCCACTTAATCACATGCCTTACAATCTCCAACATACTGTTGAAGTTAAAAATGGTAGCTTGATTATACCTCATTATGATCATTACCATAACATTAAATTTGCTTGGTTTGACGAAGGACTATATGAGGCACCTAAAGGTTATAGCCTTGAGGATCTTTTTGCGACTGTAAAATATTACGTTGAACATCCAAACGAACGTCCTCACTCAGATAATGGTTGGGGAAATGCCAGCGACCATGTTCGTAAAAATAAAGTAGAAGACAGTAAACCTGATGAAGATAAGGAACATAATGAAGTAAGTGAGCCAACTCGCCCTGAATCTGATGAAAAAGAGAATCACGCAGGTTTAAACCCTTCAGTAGATAATCTTTATAAACCAAGCACTGATGAAGACGAGACAGAGGGAGTAGCTAACGATACAACAGACGAGCCTGAAGTCCCTCAAGTAGAGACTGAAAAAGTAGAAGCCAAACTTAAAGAAGTAGAAGATCTACTTGATGCAATAACGGATGCTAGCTTGAAAAACAATGTGACAGAGAGCCTAGCTGGTTTACGAAATAATTTGAGTCTCCAAACCATGGATAATAATGGCATCATGGCAGAAGCAGAAAAATTACTTGCTTTGCTAAAAGGAAGTTAGTCAGTTACGACGAAACCAGAAGCATAATTTTATCTTGTTAAATTAAAATGATGTAAGAGTCAGTAGCAATACTGGCTTTTATTTGTCTCGCTCCGTAAGGTTCAGGCTAACTAAACCACCTGATTTTTTGGGGGCTTTGGATTCATTTAGGAGAAATCAATCTATGTCCAAGGTTAGTAACTTAATTATAGGTCTTCCTTTGTTAGAGAAGATAATGGTAAAAGGGTAGGGGGTAATTGATTTTACAGTTTAGGATGTTTTGATGACAATTTATGATTTGAAGAGGATATTTTGTAAAGATATTCTATACTAAACTTGTTATGCAGTTAAGTAAACCATTATATTCAATAATCTAGCCAAGGAAAACAGAGGATTTAAGATGAAAAAACGAACTATTCAAATTTTACTAACATTGTCCTTAATTTTTTACAACTCAACTTGGTTTTGGAGGCTTTTCAATCATCTTGCAAAGTCCTATCTACCAGCAAGTCGTGAATTTTTTCAGATTCTGCTTTTGATGGAGAGTGGTGTTCTTTTGTCAGCAGTCATCTATCTACTAGTTTTTGCAGGAAAGCAAACTTTTCATTTTAAATGGCAGCCGAGGTACTTTATCTACCTTTTACTGGGCTATATCATTTTGTATATGTCGGACTTCCTCTTTTCGTATTTCATATCCACGTCTTCAAATCAAATTTCTTTGAATGAAACGATAGAAATGATAGGGAGACAGGAATTACCCTATTTCTTGCTCATAGCTTGCTTCATCGGCCCTATTGCTGAGGAATTGATTTATCGCGGTGTGCTTATGACAACCTTTTTCAAAAACTCGCCTTGGTACGGAGATGTCTTGCTTTCTGCTATTATTTTCGGTTATATTCATATCAATTTCGCTTTAACTCCTCTTGCTTTTTTCATTTATGCTAGTGGAGGTCTCATTTTGGCTCTATTGTATCGCATGACTAAAAATCTCTACTATCCAATACTAGTTCATATTCTCATCAATATCACTGCTTTCTGGAATGTGTGGTTACTCCTATTTTCAGGAAGTTAGCTTACTAAAACAATGTCGGAACTTTCCGGCATTTTCTTTTCAATAGATGAGCAAGAACTGATTATTTTCAGACTTGGGTGGCTAATCATGGTATAATAAAAGGTAATGAAAAATTCCAACGAGGCAGAGATGAAATTACTTTATACTGATATTCGGACTTCTTTGACTGAAATTCTAACTAGGGAGGCTGAAGAGCTAGTTGCTGCTGGCAAGCGGGTCTTCTACATTGCCCCCAACTCTCTTTCATTTGAAAAGGAACGCGCCGTGCTGACATGCTTGTCCCAGCGGGCTTCTTTTGCGATTACTGTCACGCGCTTTGCTCAAATGGCTCGTTACCTGATTTTGAATGACTTGCCTGCCAAGACCAGTCTAGATGACATCGGTCTTGGGATGGCCTTTTACAAATGCCTTGCCGAACTTGATCCTAAGGATTTACGTGTTTATGGAGCTATCAAGCAGGATCCTCAATTTATCCAGCAGTTGATTGAGCTTTACCACGAGATGACCAAAGCTCAGATGACTTTTTTGGACTTGGAAAGTTTGACGGATGAGGACAAGAGGGCCGATTTAGTCTTGATTTTTGAGAAGGTAATGGCTTATCTCAATCAAGGTCAGTTGGCTCAGGGAAGTCAATTGTCCCATTTGATTGAGGCTATTGAGAATAACAAAGTTAGTAGTGATTTTAGTCAAATCGCCTTGGTTATTGATGGATTTACCCGTTTTTCTGCTGAGGAAGAGCGGATTGTAGACTTACTTCACGGCAAGGGTGTTGAGATTGTCATTGGGGCTTATGCTAGTAAGAAAGCTTATACCAGTCCCTTTAGCGAGGGCAATCTCTACCAAGCCAGTGTGGAGTTTCTCCATCATCTAGCCTCTAAATACCAAACTCCTGCTCTGGATTGTTCTCAAACTCATGAGAAGATGGATAGTTTTGACAAGGCCTCTCGTTTGTTGGAGTCTTCTTATGACTTTTCAGAACTCACTTTGGATGTTGATGAGAAGGACCGAGAAAATCTGCAAATCTGGTCTTGTTTGACGCAAAAAGAAGAGTTGGAGTTGGTAGCCCGTAGCATTCGTCAGAAATTACATGCCAATCCAGACCTGAGTTACAAGCATTTTCGTATTCTTTTGGGGGATGTGGCTTCTTATCAGTTATCTCTTAAAACTATTTTTGACCAGTATCAGATTCCTTTTTATCTTAGTAGAAGCGAATCCATGGCGCATCATCCCTTGACACAGTTTGTCGAGTCTATTTTGGCTTTAAAACGCTATCGTTTCCGTCAGGAGGATTTGATTAACCTTCTCAGAACTGGTTTGTATACCGACCTTAGTCAGGCTGATATTGACGCTTTTGAGCAATATATCCGCTATCTTGGTATCAATGGCTTGCCAGCCTTTCAGCAAACCTTCACCAAATCCCACCATGGAAAATTTGATTTGGAACGTTTGAATGCTCTTCGTCTACGTATTTTATTCCCTCTTGAAACCCTATTTGCCAGCCGAAAACAGAAGGCTGAAAATCTCTTGCAAAAGTGGAATAGCTTTCTAAAAGAAGGTGCAGTTACTAAACAGTTACAAGATTTGACAGCCACTATGGAAGCTCTTGAACAGGAAAGACAAACCGAGGTTTGGAAGGCTTTCTGTCATGTTTTAGAACAATTTGCGACTGTTTTTGCTGGTTCGCAAGTTAATCTAGAGGACTTCCTTGCTTTGCTTCATTCTGGAATGAGCCTATCTCAATACCGTACCATTCCAGCAACCGTAGACACCGTTCTGGTGCAGAGTTATGATTTGATTGCCCCTCTGACAGCTGACTTTGTCTATGCCATTGGGCTGACTCAGGATCATTTGCCAAAAATTGCGCAAAACACCAGTCTTTTGACAGACGAAGAAAGACAGAGCCTAAACCAAGCGACAGAAGATGGGGCGCAATTGCTGATTGCCAGCAGTGAGAATCTCAAGAAAAATCGCTATACCATGCTTTCCTTGGTCAATTCTGCTCGCAAGCAGTTGGTCTTGTCAGCTCCAAGCCTTTTTAATGAAAGTGAAAGTAAGGAATCTGCCTATCTTCAAGAGCTGGTCCATTTTGGATTTAGTCGGAAAGAGAAGAGGATGAATCACAAAGGGCTGTCTAAGGAAGATATGGGGTCATATCACAGTCTTTTGTCTAGTCTGGTCGCCTATCACCAGCAGGGCGAAACGAATGATAGGGAGCAAGATTTGACCTTTGTCAAGGTTCTGGCGCGTGTGATGGGTAAAAAACTATACCAGCAAGGTTTGGAAAATCCTGCCCTTCCAACCAGTCCAAGCAGTAAGCAGTTAACCAAGGATACCTTGCAGGCTCTCTATCCTGCTGATCAGGAGTTTTACCTGTCTACCTCTGGTTTGACGGAGTTTTACCGGAACCAATACAGTTATTTCCTCCGTTATGTTCTAGGCTTACAGGAGGAATTGCGCCTACGTCCAGATGCTCGTAGTCACGGAAATTTCTTGCACCGTATTTTTGAACGTGCCTTGCAGTTGCCTGACGAAGATTCCTTTGACCAACGTTTGGAACAGGCTATCCAAGAAACCAGTCAGGAACGCGAATTTGAAGCAATTTATCAAGAAAGTTTGGAAGCCCAGTTTACCAAGGAAATTCTGCTTGATGTGGCGCGTACGACTGGACATATTCTCCGTCACAATCCAGCTATCGAAACCATCAAAGAAGAGGCAAATTTTGGTGGAAAAGAGCAGGACTTTATTCAATTAGACAATGGACGCAGTGTCTTTGTACGAGGCAAGGTTGACCGGATTGACCGATTGAAAGCTGATGGAGCGATAGGAGTGGTAGACTACAAATCGAGTCTAACTCAGTTCCAGTTTCCTCATTTCTTTAATGGGCTCAATTCACAATTACCAACCTATCTAGCTGCCCTAAAAAGAGAAGGGGAGCAGAACTTTTTCGGAGCCATGTACTTGGAAATGGCTGAGCCTGTCCAATCTCTCATGGCCGTTAAAAGTCTGGCTGGAGCAGTGGTAGAAGCCAGCAAATCTATGAAATACCAAGGCCTCTTTTTGGAGAAAGAAAGCAGTCATTTGGGCGAATTTTACAATAAAAGCAAGGCTAATCAGCTGACAGATGAGGAATTCCAGCTCCTACTGGACTACAATGCCCATCTTTACAAGAAAGCAGCTGAGAAGATTTTAGAAGGGCAATTCGCCATCAATCCCTATACTGAAAATGGCAGAAGTATTGCACCATATGTCCAGCAACACCAAGCCATCACAGGATTTGAAGCCAATTATCACTTGGGTCAAGCCCGTTTCCTAGAGAAGTTAGACATCGCTGATGGCAAGCGTCTGGTCGGAGAAAAACTCAAGCAAGCTTGGTTTGAAAAAATAAGAGAGGAGTTGAATCGATGAAGCCCATTCCCTTTTTAACTGATGAGGAAATTCAAAAATTGCAAGAAGCAGAAGCAAATTCGAGCAAGGAACAGAAGAAAACTGCCGAGCAAATTGAAGCCATCTACACTTCTGGCCAAAATATCCTAGTCTCAGCATCGGCTGGTTCTGGGAAAACCTTTGTTATGGCAGAGCGTATTCTGGACCAGTTAGCGCGTGGTGTCGAAATTTCTCAACTCTTTATCTCAACCTTTACCGTTAAGGCTGCCACAGAACTTAAGGAACGTTTGGAAAAGAAAATCCGCCAACAAATCCAAGAAAGTGTCGATGTTGACCTCAAACACCACTTAGGACGTCAGTTGGCAGATCTACCCAACGCCGCCATCGGAACCATGGACTCTTTCACACAAAAATTCCTTGGCAAACATGGCTATCTGATTGATATTGCTCCTAATTTCCGAATTTTACAAAACCAGAGCGAGCAACTCCTTCTAAAAAACGAAGTCTTCCATGAGGTTTTTGAAGCGCATTACCAAGGTAAACAGAAAGAGACCTTTAGTCATTTGCTGAAAAATTTTGCAGGGCGTAGCAAGGATGAACGTGGTCTGCGCCAGCAGGTCTATAAAATCTATGACTTCCTCCAATCCACCAGCAATCCTCAGAAATGGCTGAAGAACTCTTTCCTCAAAGGATTTGAAAAAGCTGATTTTACTAGTGAAAAAGAAAAACTGACCCAACAAATCCAGCAAGCCCTTTGGGATTTGGAAAGCTTTTTCCGATATCATTTAGATAATGATGCCAAGGAGTTTCCAAAGGCTGCTTATCTCGAAAATGTTCAGTTAATTTTGGATGAAATTGGCTCCTTAAATCAAGAGTCCGATAGTCAGGCTTATCAGGCAGTGCTTGCGCGTGTTTTCTCCATCTCTAAGGAGAAAAACGGTCGAGCTCTGACTAATGCCAGTCGTAAGGCTGATTTGAAGCCGCTGGCTGATGCCTACAACGAAGAAAGAAAGACCCAGTTTTCTAAACTAGGACAATTAGCAGACCAGATAACCATTCTCGACTATCAAGAACGTTATCATCAAGATACCTGGGAACTAGCTAAGACCTTCCAAACCTTCATGAGTGATTTTGTGGAGGCTTATCGTCAGCGTAAACGTTTGGAAAATGCCTTTGAATTCGCTGATATAAGCCATTACACTATCGAGATTTTAGAGAATTTCCCGCAAGTTCGTGAGGCTTATCAGGAGCGCTTCCACGAAGTCATGGTTGATGAGTATCAGGATACCAACCACATTCAAGAACGGATGTTGGAATTGCTGTCTAATGGCCACAATCGCTTTATGGTGGGAGATATCAAGCAGTCCGTCTATCGTTTTCGTCAGGCAGATCCGCAGATTTTTAATGAAAAATTCCAACGCTATGCGCAGAATCCTCAAGAAGGAAAACTCATTCTGCTCAAGGAAAATTTCCGTAGCAGTTCAGAAGTACTGTCAGCAACTAATGATGTTTTTGCACGCCTTATGGACCAAGAGGTCGGTGAAATCAGCTATGACAGCATGCACCAGCTTGTTTTTGCCAATAGCAAATTAACTCCTAATCCAGACAACAAGGCAGAATTTCTCCTCTACGACAAAGACGACAGTGGGCATGAGGAAGAAGAGGACCAAGCAGAAACTAAACTAACTGGAGAAATGCGCCTGGTCATCAAGGAAATCCTTAAACTCCATCAGGAAAAAGGTGTTGCTTTTAAGGAAATTGCCCTTTTGACTTCTAGCCGCAGTCGAAATGACCAGATTCTTCTTGCCTTGTCTGAATACGGAATCCCTGTCAAAACCGACGGCGAGCAAAACAATTATCTCCAATCCTTAGAAGTACAAGTCATGTTGGATACACTTCGTGTCATTCACAATCCCCTGCAAGACTATGCCTTGGTTGCTCTCATGAAGTCTCCAATGTTTGGATTTGATGAGGACGAGTTAGCACGTTTGTCTCTCCAGAAAGCAGTGGATAAAATCCAAGAAAATCTCTATGAGAAACTGGTCAATGCTCAAAAACTTGCAACAAGCCAGAAAAACTTAATTCATACTGATTTAGCTGAAAAACTAAACCAATTCATGGATATCTTGGATTCTTGGCGCTTGTATACCAAAACCCACTCTCTCTATGACTTGATTTGGAAGATTTACAACGACCGTTTTTACTATGACTATGTTGGGGCTTTGCCAAATGGTCCTGCTAGACAGGCAAATCTCTATGCCCTAGCTCTGCGGGCTGACCAGTTTGAAAAGAGCAATTTCAAGGGCTTGTCTCGTTTTATTCGTATGATTGACCAAGTTTTAGAAGCCCAGCACGATCTTGCAAGCGTGGCAGTCGCACCGCCCAAGGATGCTGTAGAACTCATGACCATTCACAAGAGTAAAGGACTGGAGTTCCCTTACGTCTTTATCCTCAATATGGATCAGGACTTTAACAAACAAGACAGCATGTCAGAAGTCATTCTCAGCCGTAAAAACGGTCTAGGACTTAAGTATATTGCCAAGATGGAGACAGGAGCAGTGGAAGACCACTATCCGAAAACCATCAAGCTCTCTATTCCTAGCCTGACTTATAGGCAGAATGAAGAGGAATTACAGCTGGCAAGCTATTCTGAGCAGATGCGTCTGCTGTATGTTGCCATGACGCGGGCTGAGAAAAAGCTCTATCTTGTCGGTAAGGGGTCTCGTGAAAAGCTGGAAACTAAGGAATACCCAGCAGCTAAAAATGGAAAACTAGATAGCAGTACTAGACTCCAAGCCAAGAATTTCCAAGATTGGATTTGGGCTATTACTAAAGTGTTTGCCAAGGACAATCTCAACTTTAGCTATCGTTTTGTTGGCGAAAACCAGTTGACTAGGGAAACTATCGGAGAATTGGAAAACAAGAGCCCTCTACAAAATAGCTCTCAAGCAGATAATCGCCAATCAGAGACTATAAAAGAAGCCCTTGAAATGCTGAAAGAAGTGGAAGTCTATAATACTCTTCACCGCGCAGCCATTGAACTGCCTAGTGTTCAAACCCCAAGTCAAATCAAGAAATTCTACGAACCGGTTATGGATATGGAAGGTGTCGAGATTGCTGGTCAAGGACAGTCAGTAGACAAGAAAATTAGCTTTGATTTACCAGATTTTTCAACCAAAGAAAAGATAACAGGAGCTGAGATTGGTAGTGCAACCCACGAACTCATGCAGAGAATTGACCTCAGTCAGCGACCAACCCTTGCTAGTCTGACAGAAACTCTCAAACAGGTTCAAACCAACCCAGGTGTCAGAGACAAGATCAATCTTGCTAAAATTCTTGCATTCTTTGACACAGCACTTGGTCAGGAAATTCTTGCCAATACAGACCATCTCTACCGTGAGCAACCTTTCTCCATGCTCAAACGAGACCAAAAGAGTCAGGAAGACTTTGTTGTCCGTGGAATCTTGGACGGCTATCTGCTTTACGAGGACAGAATCGTTCTGTTCGACTACAAGACAGACCGCTATGATGAACCCAGTCAACTCATAGACCGCTATCGTGGTCAATTAGCCCTTTATGGAGAGGCTTTATCACGAGTCTATTCGATTGAAAATATTGAAAAATACTTGATACTACTCGGTAAAGAAGAGGTTCAAGTTGTAAAAGTATAATTTATACTCTTCGAAAATCTCTTCAAACCACGTCAGCTTCACCTTGCCGTACTCAAGTACAGCCTGCGGCTAGCTTCCTAGTTTGCTCTTTGATTTTCATTGAGTATTAGAAAGGAGACCTCATGACACTTCCAGTTAGAAAATCCCTGCACGATGCGGTTTTACAGGCTTCAAAAGCTGATACTTGGGAACAAGCTACCAAGGAATGGAATGAAGTTTCCTTGATTTTTAACGGTATCGGCCGTAGCAATTGTGTTTGTGGAAATGCCATCAAGTACGCCTACGAACTCTTTAATGGTGTCACAGGCAAACGCCTCTTTCCAATCGGCAGCGATTGTGTTCGTCATTTTCATCGATTGTCCCTTGACCAGCAACTAGAAGAGGAAGAAAAGCTACTCAGAAAGGTTGAAAATCTGACCAGAAAAGCCCAGAAAAAGGAAAAAATCAAGGTCAATAAGAGTGATTTTGACGAGCGACTTCTAAAATGGCTCTGGGAAAAAGGTGTTTTCAAACCCAATCGCGGTAATCAATTTGCACCTGAGAGAGACTATCAGCTCTTCCTAGAAGTCTTTCAAGGAGGAAGTTGGACCAAGGCTGAGCCTAAGAAGAAGGCTCGCATGGAAGAAGTCCTAGAAAAATGTATTAAACCCTTCTTACTTGGGAAATCAGATGACCAACTCTACCTTGTTAAGCTAGGCAAGGAGAAAATTGACTACGAACAAGAACTCCGTATCCAGGCAGAGAAAGAGCGCAAGAAACGAGATAAAATCGCCAAGCAATATGCAGACAATCTGGTCTTAGCCATGGGACCGGCAGAACGGGCTTATCAGGATTACTTTGGCTTTACAGAAACCCTAACCCAAGAAGAACGCAAGTGGGAGAAAATACTTTTTGGTAAAAACAGAACAGAACGGGCTATCAAGGCCAAACAATACCAAAAAGAGCTGGAAAAAGACCAACGAATAGCTGGTCAAGATCCAATTGAAAGAAAGCAGAAGCAGACCTGGCTCCTCAATTCCTATTTCCGTGATCTTCCTGAAGAAAAAGCTCGATTTTCTAGGCTCTTATTAGAATATCGAAAAAGTGGAGAAGTTCCCTTTTCAACCGAATATCTGTCAGATCATCTGATCGACTTTTTCTATAAAATGAAAGCTTTTGAGTTTGAAATCGCACCAGAACAAGTCCGAGACTTTTTAAAAGAAAGCCTTCAGACAGAGCATCTATCATCAGCACAAGAAAGCTGGATAGAAGGAATTCTCCTCAACTGCATCAAACCATTTTTAGAACGATTATTGATATGAGTATCACCTGCCGTGGAAATTACATGGTAGGTGTTATTTTATCCAAAAAAATAATAGAAAATTACAAACATTACTACTTGATATTTTATATATAAAACAAAGTATGAAAACGCTACTCAATTTTAAGACTTTTTGGTAAATTAAGAGTATAATCAGAGTGTATTGGTTTTTATAGATAATAGACTAATATAATAAAAGCCTTTGTAAGATATATAAATTTTATTTCAAGGAGGAATAATGGAAAAGTATTATGGTGAAAAACAAGAACGTTTTTCATTTAGAAAATTATCAGTAGGACTTGTATCTGCGACGATTTCAAGTTTATTTTTTATGTCTGTATTAGCTAGTTCATCTGTGAATGCTCAAGAAACTGCAGGGGTTCACTATAAATATGTGACAGATTCAGAGCTATCATCAGAAGAAATAAATAAGCTTGTCTATGATATTCCGACATACGTGGAGAATGATGATGAGACTTATTATCTTGTTTATAAGTTAAATTCTCAAAATCAACTGGGGGAATTACCCAACACTGGAAGCAAGAATGAGATGCAAGCCCTACTTGCTGGTGCTAGCTTAGCAGCTCTGGGGATTTTAATTTTTGCCGTTTCTAAGAAAAAAGTTAAGAATAAAACGGTATTACATTTGGTGTTGGTTGCAGGAATAGGAAACGGTGTCCTAGTGTCAGCTCATGCTTTAGAAAATAATCTTTTGCTAAATTACAATACTGACTATGAATTGACCTCTGGAGAAAAATTGCCTCTTCCTAAAGACATTTCAGGTTACACATATATTGGATATATCAAAGAGGGAAAAACGACTTCTGATTCTAAAGTAAGTAACCAAGAGAAATCAGTAGCCACTCCTACAAAACAACAAAAGGTGGATTATAGTGTTACACCGCATTTTGTAGAACATCCATCAACAGTAAAAGCTATTCAGGAACAAACATCGGTTTCTTCAACTAAGCCGACAGAAGTTCAAGTAGTTGAAAAAACTCTTTCTACAGAATTAACCAATCCAAGAAAAGAAGAGAAACAATCTTCAGATTCTCAAGAACAATTAGCTGAACATAAGAATCTAGAGACGAAGAAAGAGGAGAAAATTTCACCAAAAGAAAAGACTGGGGTAAATACATTAAATCCACAGGATGAAGTTCTATCAGGCCAGTTGAATAAACCTGAACTCTTATATCGTGACGAAACTATAGAGACAAAAATAGATTTTCAAGAAGAAATTCAAGAAAATCCTGATTTAGCTGAAGGAACTGTAAGAGTAAAACAAGAAGGTAAATTAGGTAAGAAAGTTGAAGTCATCAGAATATTCTCTGTAAACAAGGAAGAGGTTTCACGAGAAATTGTTTCAACTTCAACGACTGCGCCTGTTTCAAGAATAGTCGAAAAAGGTACTAAAAAAGCTCAAGTTACAAAGGAACAACCTGAGACTGGTGCAGAACATAAGGAAGTACAGTCTGGTGCTATTGTTGAACCCGCAGTCCAACCTGCATTACCAGAAGCAGTTGTAACAGATAAAGGTGAACCGGCAATTCAGCCAGAGTTACCAGAAGCAGTTGTAACTGAAAAAGGCGTACCAGAAGTTCAACCAGCGTTACCAGAGGCAGTCGTGACTGACAAGGGTGAGCCAGAGCAGGTAGCACCGCTACCAGAATATACAGGAGTACAGGCCGGAGCTATTGTTGAACCTGAAAAAGTTGAACCGGAATATGCTGGAGTACAAGCTGGCGCTGTAGTAGAACCAGAACAAGTGGCACCCCTACCAGAATATACAGGCGTACAAGCTGGAGCGATAGTCGAACCAGAGAAGGTAGAAGCACCGAAAGAATACACAGGAGTGCAAGCCGGAGCAATAGTAGAACCAGAAAAAGTAGAACCATCAAAAGAATATACGGGTGTACAAGCTGGAGCTGTGGTAGAACCAGAACAAGTAGCCCCCCTACCAGAATATACAGGCGTACAAGCTGGAGCAATAGTAGAACCAGAAAAAGTAGAGCCACCAAAAGAGTACACAGGCGTACAAGCTGGCGCTATTGTTGAACCAGAGCAGATTGCCCCCCTACCAGAATACACAGGTCCACAGGCCGGAGCAATAGTAGAACCAGAACAGGTAGATCCACTTCCTGAATACAAGGGGAATATTGAGCAACTAAAACCTGAAACTCCCGTTGAGAAGCCGAAAGAAACAGATCCAGAGAAAACACTTGAATTAAGAAATGTTTCGGATATTGAATTGTATAGTCATACTAATGGAACTTACAAACAACATGTTTCTTTGGACAGTGTTCCCAGTAATCCAGATACTTATTTTGTAAAGGTAAAATCTTCTGCGTTTAAAGATGTTTACCTTCCGGTTGCATCGATATCCGAGGAGTTAAAAGATGGACGCACATTTTATAAAATTACAGCGAGAGTTGATAAACTCCAGCAGGAGATAGACCATAAATATGTTGAAAATTTCAGTTTCTATTTAGCTAAGAAGACTACAGAGGAAACGACAAACTTTACTTCCTTTAGTAATCTAGTTCATGCCATCAACCAAAATCTTGGTGGAACCTATTATTTATCAGCTAGCTTGAATGCTAACGAAATGGAACTGGAGTCTGATGCGAAGTCTTATATTAAGGGCAACTTTACTGGTAGGTTGATTGGTGAAAAAGATGGCAAACATTATGCTATTTACAATTTGAAAAAACCTTTATTTAACAACTTAAGTAATGCTACAGTAGAAAAACTGAGCCTGAAAAATGTCTCTATTTCAGGAAAGAATGATATCGGTTCACTGGCAAATGAAGCTAAAAATGGGACAAAAATTAACCAGGTTCATGTCGACGGTGTCTTAGCTGGGGAACGTGGTATTGGTGGATTGCTTGCCAAGTCCGAACAATCAAGCATCACTGACAGTAGTTTCAAGGGAAGGATTATTAATACCTATGAAACAACTGCTACCTACAATATTGGTGGCTTGGTTGGACATTTGACAGGTGAAAACGCGTCTATTGCTAAATCCAAAGCTACAATAGCCATTTCATCAAATGCAAATAGTTCAGATCAGACTGTCGGTGGTCTTGTGGGACTTGTGGACAATGATGCACATGTCCGTGATAGTTATGCTGAGGGAGATATTAATAATGTCAAACAGTTCGGAGAAGTCGCTGGTGTAGCAGGCTATTTATGGGATCGAACTTCTGGTAAGGAACAGCATGCTGGAAGCTTGACCAATGTTCTTAGCGATGTCAATGTAACAAACGGGAACGCCATCACCGCTTACCACTATAACAATATGAAGGTGACAGCTACATTCAGCAATAAAGCTAATAGAGTTATCAAAGTTGCCTTGGAAAATGATGAAGTCGTCAGCAAGGAATCCTTTGAAGAAAGAGGAAAGATGCTAGATGATTCTAAAATTGCAAGCAAGAAAGCAGAAATCAATCCTCTCACCCCACCAACAGTGGAGCCCCTTTCAACAAGTGGCAATAAAGAAAGTGATTTTTCTAAGGTAGCAAATTATCAAGATAAGCGCGTTTTAGCCTATAAGAACATTGAAAAATTGCTACCTTTCTATAACAAGGCAACTATCGTCAAATATGGAAATCTGGTAAAAGAAAGCAGTAACTTATATCAAAAAGAACTCTTGTCTGCAGTTATGATGAAGGATGATCAAGTAATCACAGATATTGTTTCTAACAAACAAACTGCAAACAAACTCTTGCTTCACTACAAGGACCATTCATCTGAGAAGCTTGCTCTCAAGTATCAGACTGATTTTGCCAAGCTAGCAGAATATAGCTTAGGAGATACAGGTCTTCTCTATACTCCTAACCAATTCTTGTATGACCAAACCTCTATCATCAATCAAGTTTTACCTAAATTACAGCAGGTTGCCTACGATTCAGAAGCTATCAGAAACACACTTGGTATTTCTCCAGAAGTTAAGTTAACCGAGCTATATTTAGAAGACCAGTTTGCTAAAACGAAGGATCATCTAGAAGAAAGTCTAAAAAAACTATTGTCTGCGGATGCCGCACTAGTGGAAAACAATCAAGTGATGACGGGTTATATTGTAGATAAAATCAAGCGTAACAAGGAGGCCTTGCTACTTGGTATGAGCTACCTGGAACGCTGGTATAACTTTAGTTATGATAAAGTGAGTGCAAAAGACCTTGTAATGTACCATCTAGATTTCTTTGGCAAAGGAAATGCTTCTCCGTTAGATACCTTGATTGAGTTAGGTAAATCAGGATTTAATAATCTTCTTGCCAAGAACAACGTTGATACCTATGCTATTAGTTTATCCAGCCATCACGGAACGAAAGATTTATTTAACACGCTTGAAAATTATCGAAAAGTCTTTCTACCAAACACAAGCAACAATGACTGGTTTAAAACTCAGACCAAGGCTTACATCGTTGAAGAAAAATCTAATATTCCAGAAGTGAGGGCTAATCAGGAAAAAGTTGGCAGCAAGTATTCTATTGGTGTTTATGATCGAATCACTAGCGACAGCTGGAAATACCGTAATATGGTACTGCCTCTACTTACATTGCCAGAAAAATCAGTCTTTGTTATCTCGACTATCTCTAGTCTAGGATTTGGTGCTTATGATCGTTACCGCAATAGTGACTATAAGGCTGGTGATAAGCTCAATAAGTTTGTTGAAAAGAGTGCTCACGAAACAGCAGAGCGTCAACGAGATCACTATGATTATTGGTATCGTATTCTAGATAAGGAAGGGCGTGAGAAGCTTTACCGAAATATCTTGCTTTATGATGCCTATAAATTTGGAGATGACCATACCAATGGAAAAGCCCAAACAGTATCAGATTTTGATAGTCCAAATCCTGCAATGAAACATTTCTTTGGACCTGTTGGAAATAAGGTTGGACATAATGGACACGGTGCTTATGCTACAGGGGATGCCGTTTATTATATGGGTTATCGTATGTTGGATAAGGATGGAGCTATCACATATACGCATGAGATGACACATGACTCAGATCAGGACATTTATCTTGGAGGATATGGTAGAAGAAGTGGACTTGGACCTGAGTTCTTTGCCAAAGGCTTACTACAAGCACCAGACCATCCAGATGATGCGACAATCACCATCAACTCCATCTTGAAACATTTAAAATCGGATAGTAAAGAAGGAGAACGATTACAAATACTTGATCCAACTACGAGATTTAAAAACTCTGATGATTTGAAGCAATATGTCCACAATATGTTTGATGTTGTTTATATGTTGGAATATCTTGAAGGGCAGTCTGTTGTGAATAAATTGAGTGTTTACGAAAAAATGAATACTCTAAGAAAAATCGAGAATAAATTTGTTAAGGATCCAGATGGAAATAATGTCTACGCAACAAATGTTGTCAGAGATTTAACCGCAGAAGAAGCTGAAAAATTACATTCATTTAATGATTTGATTGAGAATAATATTATTTCGTCTAGGGAATATGCCTTAGGTGAATACGAAAGAAATGGCTACTTCACTATTAAATTATTTGCGCCGATTTATGCAGCATTAAGTAATGATGACGGAACGCCAGGTGACCTGATGGGACGTCGTATGGCCTATGAACTATTAGCTGCTAAAGGATTTAAAGATGGTATGGTGCCATATATTTCAAATCAATTTGAACCCGATGCTAGGGCAAATAATAAAACGATTACCTCATATGGTAAGACTAAAGGATTGGTAACAGATAAATTAGTACTTCAAAAATTATTTAATAGTAAATATGACACTTGGAGTGATTTTAAAAAGGCCATGTATAAAGAGCGACAAGAAAAATTCAGCAAATTGAATAAAGTTACCTTTAATGATACAAGTAAATCATGGACAAGCTTTGCAACCAAAACTACAAGCAATATAGATGAGTTGCAACAACTAATGAATGAAGCTGTCCGCAAGGATACAGAAACTCCTCATTGGGATAACTATAATCCAGAAACAGACAGTGCAGTTCATAAGTTGAAGAGAGCAATCTTTAAAGCCTATCTTGACCAAACTGATGATTTTAGAAGTTCAATTTTTGAAAATAAAAAATAGTGTTTACTGTTAGGAAATAAAATTAAAGAAGGTGATTACGCTTGTCATTATTTAAAAAAGAACGATTTTCGATCCGAAAAATCTGT
Source organism: bacterium (assembly GCA_905221235.1). Lineage (GTDB taxonomy): Bacteria > Bacillota > Bacilli > Lactobacillales > Streptococcaceae > Streptococcus. Next base: position 839 of record CAJNCJ010000023.1, on the reverse strand, counting down.
GGGATTGTTGGTTCGGTGTTACTTGGAAGTGTCTTGGTTGCACCGTCAGTAATTCATGCTTCTACCTATCATTATGTTGAAAAAAGCGCTCTTACAAAGGAAGAACAAAGCAAGATTCAGGCAGGAATTCCTACTGATAATGAAGCAAGTTATGCTCTTATTTATCAGCAGGAAGCTCTTCCTGCAACAAGTTCATCGCCTTCTGTGCTTACAGCTTTAGGTCTATTAGCTGTTGGTAGTTTAGTCCTTTTGGTTCATAAAAAGAAAAAAGTTGCTAGTCTGTTCTTAGTTACTACTATCGGACTGATTAGTCTTTCTAGTATGCAAGCTCTCGATATAAGCAATCCTTTGAAAGCTCCAAGTAATGAAGGAGTAGTTCAAATTGCTGGATATCGTTATATTGGATACTTACCTCTTGATGATGATGCAATCTCAGAAATTCAACATAAAGCTGAGGGAACAAAAAATGTTCCAGTATCTGAAATTCAAAGTGTTCATAATGAAGCGCCTAAAGCAGAGAAACCAGAGTACACTGCTCCAGTAGGTACAGTTCCAGATGAGGCTCCTAATGCAGAGAAACCTGACTATACGCAACCAATAGGTACAAACCTTGTAGAACCAGCAGTTCAACCGGCATTACCAGAAGCTGTTGTGACTGATAAAGGCGAACCTGAAGTTCAGCCAGCGTTACCAGAAGCTGTTGTGACTGATAAAGGGAAACCAGAAGTTCAACCAGCGTTACCAGAAGCTGTTGTAACTGACAAAGGCGAACCTGAAGTTCAGCCAGCGTTACCAGAAGCTGTTGTGACTGATAAAGGGAAACCAGAAGTTCAACCAGC
>CAJNCJ010000022.1 GCA_905221235.1 bacterium | reverse complement strand
TATTTTACCAAGACTATCGCAACCATGCAAAAAAGCAACGGCAAATCCGTTGCTTTTTTTGGAGACAAGAGACTATTGTCCCAGGCTCTTTTTATCGACTCATGAATTATTTAGCGATTTTTGCGAAGTATTCAAGAGTACGAACAAGTTGTGCAGTGTATGACATTTCGTTGTCGTACCATGATACAACTTTAACCAATTGTTTACCGTCAACGTCAAGAACTTTAGTTTGAGTTGCGTCAAACAATGAACCGTAAGACATACCTACGATATCTGAAGATACGATTGGATCTTCTGTGTAACCGTATGATTCGTTTGAAGCTGCTTTCATAGCTGCGTTCACTTCATCAACAGTAACGTTCTTTTCAAGAACTGCTACCAATTCAGTAACTGATCCAGTTGGAGTTGGAACGCGTTGTGCAGATCCGTCAAGTTTACCGTTCAATTCTGGGATTACAAGACCGATAGCTTTTGCAGCACCAGTTGAGTTAGGAACGATGTTTGCAGCACCAGCGCGAGCACGGCGAAGGTCACCACCACGGTGTGGTCCGTCAAGGATCATTTGGTCACCAGTGTAAGCGTGGATAGTAGTCATCAATCCTTCTACAACACCAAAGTTATCTTGAAGAGCTTTAGCCATTGGAGCCAAGCAGTTTGTAGTACATGAAGCACCTGAGATAACTGTTTCAGTACCGTCAAGAACGTCGTGGTTAGTGTTGAATACAACTGTTTTAACGTCGTTTCCACCAGGAGCAGTGATAACAACTTTTTTAGCTCCACCAGCGTGCAAGTGTTTTTCAGCAGCTGCTTTCTTAGCAAAGAAACCAGTAGCTTCAAGAACGATTTCTACACCGTCGTTAGCCCAGTCGATTTGTTCTGGATCACGTTCAGCAGAAACTTTGATGAATTTACCGTTAACTTCAAATCCACCTTCTCTAACTTCAACAGTACCGTCGAAACGACCTTGAGTTGTGTCGTATTTCAACAAGTGTGCAAGCATAACTGGATCTGTAAGGTCGTTGATACGAGTAACTTCAACACCTTCTACGTTTTGGATACGACGGAAAGCAAGACGACCGATACGTCCGAAACCGTTAATACCAACTTTAACTACCATTAGTGATTTCCTCCTTATGAAAATCATGAAATTTTTATTGTGAAAAGAGTAACTTGAATCACTACAAATCACCTTTCAACAAACCTATTATATAACTATTTAAGTTTAATTGCAAGTACGGGCATTGTTTTTTGTCTATATCTCGCTTATTTCCCTTTCTCCTTTGAAAGCCTATACCGCTGTCTTTCTTTGTCTACATAGTCATTTACAACTTTCCTTTTTCTAAAGTTGAGCGATAACTTCCTCAGTTGTCAAAACTTGGTTGGCAATGTAGCCGTAGTTTGTCAGTGCAGCTTGGTAGGCTTCTTCACCTGGAGCACCGACAGCATCGTTAACAACAATGACATTGTAGCCTAATTCTATGAGTTCACGCATGTGTGAATCCACGCAGAGATTAGCATTCATACCAGCCAAGATGACGGTGTCGATACCATTTTTGCGGAGTTGAAGGTTAAGGTCGTTGCTTTCTGGGCCAAAGATTTTATGTCCGTTGACAACAATAGTATCTTCATCCAAAAATGGTTTAATCTCTTCAATCATATCTGCTCCAGAGCCTTCTGGAATTGCTGAATACTGGCTATCACGCCAAAACATTTCGTTTTCAATCATCATCGTTTCACCAGCAGCTTTAAATTGCCACTTGTGATCGTGTGGATAGAAGTAGTGCGGTGAGATAAAACGCTTGTAGCCACGCTCTTTAGCAAGAGCGAAAAGCTTTGTCAGATTTTCAATAGTATTAACTTTTTCAAGAACATCTTTAGTTGCTCCGAATCCTTTACCAGTAGATTTTAAGAATTCAACTTGCGGGTCTGTGATAACAAATGCGACATTTTTCTGATTGAACATGAGGTTCCTCCTAATATGATTTGATTAACAGCCAATAGGAATTTAGACTGTTAGTTTGATGATTTTCCAAATGGTAGTTTTAGTTACATACTGACCGTTCGGTACAATTATAATAACATCTAGAATTGAATTTGTAAATCAATTTGCTCAGAACAAAAATTTTAATGATAAAACAGTGGCAAAAGGAGGTGATTTCAATGGTTTGGTCTCAGACTCTGAATCTGCTATAATAGGAAAAAAGAGAGGTGAGCAGATGAGCGTTAAAGAGCGTATTTTACAAAGTGCTGAGGAATTGATTTATCAGAAGGGTTATGTGGCCACCTCCATCAGTGACATCATGGAGGCAGCTGATGTTGGCAAGGGGCAGCTTTATTATTATTTCACATCTAAGAAGGAAATTGGTTTGACGGTCATTCAAGATATTTTAGCAAATTGGCGAAAAGAGCTTTTTGAAGATATTTTTGAAGCAGACAAGTCTGACAGTGACAAGTTTTCGGATATGATTGACTGGGTTTATCAATTTCATGAAAGTCAGACGGTCTTTTATGGTTGCCCAATTGGTAATCTGATTGTGGAATTGTCCACAGAAGATGAGAACTTCCGCTGTCCTCTCAATGATTTTATGACCCAATGGACAGAGAAGTTAGCCAGCCTCTTGCAAGACCTGCATGCTGACTGGTCAGAAGAGCGGGCGCAGTTGCAGGCCCGTCAAGTCATCTCCAGTATTCAAGGCAGCATTGTCATTCTCAAAGTCAGCCAAGACATCCAAGTTTTAGAAAATAATATGACGGATTTGAAAAAGAATTATTGTTAATTTTTAGCCGAAGAATTAAAAGTATGTTAATTTATGAATTGTGGTTAAGAGGTAAGAATGACAACAGATATTAAAACTGAAATTGGTCATAGAGTAAGACAGGAACGTGAACGTCACAAATTGATGAGAGAAGAGGTCTGTGGACAGAAGCTGACTTAATAATCAAACAGCTGATGCGTACTGAGCTTGGGCAATCCTTGCCAACAATTACTAAGTTACAATATTTATCTAAGCGATTAGAAGTTCCGATAGATACTTTTCTTGAAAATAAAGAACTAGCTCTTCCTGAGGAAGAGTTGCTGAGTCTAGACTTGATTGAAAGAATATTAGACTTGATAAGAACAGGGACAGGTAGTTTCGCTGAAGATATTTTTGATGATTATTTTAAGCAAGTAACACTAAAGCAAGTTTACACATTCAATGATTTACTATTAATTGATTATTTTGCTATGCAATGTCAAGACTTGATTTATAGAAGAGAGCATTAGATGATTTTCGGATTAAGTTGTTGAAACAGCAATTAGTTAGTGATGAAATGTATAATGTAGAGCTACTATCAGTTCTTTGTGCCATAGCGGGTGTTTATGTTGTTCATAATGACTATAAGCATATGATATTTCTAGTAAAAAAGATGAATGAAATTTTATCAGTAACAATGTTGCAAGTCTATAAACCTGGAATTTCAGTATTTGAAGCTAAGTGCTATCTTTATTTTGAAAATGATAAAAATAAAGCAAAGGAACTTTATCACTCAGCAACTATACTAGCTGAACAATTTGATGATAAAGTATTTGATAAAAAACGAAAATAGAAAACTTAAAACTATTCTCAATACTCCAGTTTCACAAAAAAGAGACAGGAAATTCCTGCCTCTAGGCTGATAAACGATTATTTACGACGTCCTGGACGTTCTGCATAGCCATAGTAAGCATCTGCCATGATTTCTTCCATATCAGCTACCATTGGCAAGCGTGGATTTGCAGGAGAACATTGGTCTTCATAAGCAAGCAAGGCAATTTCATGCAAGCTGTCTTTCCAAGCTTTTTCATCAATTCCTTGATCCTTGAAGTTCATCTTGATACCTACTGCAACACCAAGTTCGTAAACAGCTTTGGCATAAGCTTCAACCGCTTCTTCTGGAGTTGAGTGAGGTAAACCAAGCATTCTAGCAATATCTTGGAATTTCTCATCAGCTTTCCAGTAGTTGTATTTAGGCCAAGTAGTAGTCTTAGATGGACGAGTTCCGTTGTAACGGATAACGTATGGAAGCAAGATAGCGTTTGTACGTCCGTGAACAGTATGGTGAACCGCACCGATCTTGTGGGCCATTGAGTGGCTCATACCAAGGAAGGCATTGGCGAAGGCCATACCTGCCATTGTAGAAGCATTATGCATTTTTTCACGTGCTTCTGAATCAGCAGTCTTAACAGATTTTTCCAACCATTCAAAGACAAGTTTGATTGATTGAAGGGCGATACCATCTGTGTAGTCGTTAGCGAAGTTTGAAGTGTAGGCTTCAGTCGCATGAGTCAAGACATCCATACCTGTGTCAGCAGTAATGAAATCTGGAACTGATTCAACCAAAGCAGGGTCAACAATCGCAATAGTTGGTGTCAATGAGTAGTCAGCCAATGGATATTTGCGGTTGTTTTTCTTATCAGAGATAACGGCAAATGGTGTTACTTCTGAACCTGTACCAGAAGTTGTTGGGATACCGATATACTTCGCTTTCTTACCAAGTGATGGGAAGCGGAAGGCACGTTTACGGATATCCATGAATTTTTGAACCAAATCACGGAAGTCGACTTCTGGTTGTTCGTAGAAGAGCCACATAACTTTAGCCGCATCCATTGGTGAACCTCCACCAAGAGCAATGATTGTATCTGGTTCAAATGCTTTCATCACCTCAGTACCACGTTCTACAGTTGTGATGTCTGGATCTGGCTCAACATCTGAGAAGACTTGGACAGTTACACGGTTGCTACGTGCGTTCAATTGATCGATAACACGTTGAACGAAACCGAGTTTTTCGATTGATTTGTCCGTAACGATCATAACGCGTTCAATATCTTCACATGTTTGAAGGTATTGGATAGAATTACGTTCGAAGTAAATTTTTGAAGGAACTTTAAACCATTGCATATTATTTCTACGTTTCCCTACTTTCTTGATGTTTAGGAGGTTAATAGCGCTCACGTTATCCCCAACAGAGTTGCGTCCGTATGAACCACATCCAAGTGTCAATGATGGGATGAAAGCATTGTAAACGTCACCGATACCACCGAAAGTAGATGGAGAGTTCCAGATAATACGCATAGCTTTGATTTCTGTACCAAAGCGTTTAGCAAGAGCTTCATCTTTTGTATGGATAGCTGCTGAGTGACCAAGTCCGTTAAACTCAACCATTTGACGAGCTTTTGTAAGACCATCTTCTGTATCTTCAGCTTTCAATACAGCGATTACTGGTGACAATTTTTCACGAGTCAGTGGTTCTTTTGGCCCTACTTCCTCACATTCTGCCGCCAAGATGTTTGTTCCTTCTGGAACGCTGAATCCCGCTTGTTCTGCAATCCATGCTGCTGGTTTACCAACAATGTTTGCATTTAGTTTAGCACCAGCACAGTTTTTGCTGTTTGCTTTCACACCAAAACAGAATTCTTCAAGAAGTGCTTTTTCTTTTTTGTTTACAAAGTAAGTGTGGTATGATTTGAATTCTTCTACAAATTCATCATACACTTCTTTATCAATGATAACCGCTTGTTCTGATGCACAGACCATCCCATTATCAAATGATTTAGACATCACGATGTCATGAGCAGCTTGACGAAGGTCAGCAGATTTTTCTACATAGGCAGGAACGTTCCCGGCACCTACCCCAAGAGCTGGCTTCCCACATGAATATGCCGCTTTAACCATGGCATTACCACCAGTTGCAAGGATAGTCGCAACACCTTCGTGGTTCATAAGTGCTCCAGTTGCTTCCATAGATGGCTCTGTAATCCATTGAACACAGTTTTCAGGTGCTCCAGCTGCGATAGCGGCATCACGAACAATTTGTGCTGCGTGAGCTGATGATTCTTGAGCTGATGGATGGAAAGCAAACACGATTGGATTACGTGTTTTCAAAGCAACCAATGATTTGAAAATCGCTGTTGAAGTTGGGTTGGTTGTTGGAGTGACACCACAGATTACACCAACAGGTTCAGCAATCTTCGTCAAGCCTGTAATTGGATCATCTTCGATAACTCCAACTGTTTTAACTCCACGCATATTGTTCACTACATGTTCACAGGCAAATAGATTTTTCGTTGCCTTATCTTCAAATACCCCACGACCAGTTTCTTCAACTGCATGTTGTGCAAGTATACCATGCGCGTCAAGTGCTGCAACCGAAGCTTTTGCCACAATATAGTCAACTTGTTCTTGGTTCAACTTGCGCATCTCATCAAGCGCAACCAAGGCTTTTTTCACGAGACCATCGACATGCTTTTCAGCAGCAAGTTGTTTTTCCTCAGGTGTTACTGTTTTTTTATCAGCCATATTATCCTCCATAGCCTTTAAGGATTTTATCCTTTGTTAATTTTTTCACAAGTTTATTATAACTCTTTTTTTATGTTTTGTAAACAGTTTCATAAACATTTCACAAAGAATTTTTGCGATATTGTGAAATTACTCTCAAATACGTTATAGTATCAACTTTTGACCAGATGATTGTGAAATAACAACAAAAATTTTTTTATTTCACAAACCTAACAAACATATAGAAAGCGCTTTCTTGTTTTTTTGTAAAAAAACCTCCATGTCAGGAGGCTTTATTTTTGTTGAAAAACGCCTTGTTTAAAAGTCCCTTCATAAACGACTTCTTGTTCTGTTGTTAGTTTTCCTTTTCCTTCAGCTTGACCATTTACAAAATCACCTTCGTAGGTCCAACCTTCTTTGGATTGAAAGGTACCTTTTCCGTTGAAGGCTCCATTGCTGAAAGCACCAGTATACTGGTCTCCATTTTGGAAGGTGATGGTGCCTTGACCATTCATTTTACCACGAACAAGACTGCCGTCATAAACAATCGTTCCATTATCCAGTTTTAAGACACCTTTTCCGGGAATATTTAGAAAAAAGACGAGTACAGCACAGAAAACAATGGTAACTACTGCCAAAATCTCTAAACGTGGACGAGTCAGATAGACACGATACTTTTCGTAAAAATTCTTAAGATTTTCCACCTTCACTCTCCTTTTTTAAACGTTCTAACCAAGCTTGACAACCCTCTTGAACACGCCGATAAGTTTCCTCAAAATCTCCTGTATACCATGGATCTGGAACACTTTCAGATGCGAATGAATAAATCTTATATTGCAAGCCTTCTGGACACATCTGACGTAAGTCAGAAACATTTGAAGCGTCCATTCCGATAATATAATCAAAGGCTTCAAAATCTTCCTTACTAATCTGAAGCGATGTCTTATGCTTGTCATAAGGAATCTCATACTGTTGAAAAATTCCCCGAGTGCCCTTATGAATCGGATTGCCATGTTCCCAAGAGGAAGTTGCTCGACTTTGGATTTCGTAGTTATCTGTCATTGATTTCATAACAAACTCGGCCATAGGACTGCGGCAAATATTTCCCAGACAGACAAAGACTAGTTTTTTCATCCCATTTCCTTTCTTTTATAGAAAAACGGGAGTTAGTGATCCCGTCTTATTTTTCAATTGCACCTTCGAGTGAAGCTGTTTCTTTAAGTGGTAATACGGTCTTGATAGCAGCTAGTTCAAAAGTCAAGTAAACTCCATCTACATCAAGAACAATCGTTCTCTTCTCAGTATCTACTTCATCAACTGTTCCGTAAAGTCCACCGATTGTAATAACTTCATAACCTTTTTGTAGTTTATTTAAGCTTTCCATACGTTTTTGTGCTTGTTTCTTTTGAGAGCGTTGCGTAAAGAACATCAAGCCCACCATAGCCACAAGAATGATTAAAAATGTATATTGTGATTCCATTATATTCTCCTTTGTCTTTCACATAGGACTACTATATCAAATTTCAGCTACTTTTACAAGATTGTACCTTGCTTTTCTAGTAAGAAAAAACCAGAGCTTGCGCCCTGATTTTTAGGATTATTTCAAGTTTTGAACGACTTTTACAAGATTTTCTACAGTAAAGCCATATTCTGCCAATACTTTTGGTGCTGGGGCAGAGGCTCCGAAGGTATCAATACCTAGAACGGCACCATCAAGACCAACATATTTGTACCAGTTTTGAGTTGCACCCATTTCGACTGCAACACGACGGCGGACTGCATTTGGAAGAATTTCTTCCTTGTATGCTGCATCTTGTTTATCAAAGACATCTGTCGATGGCATGCTGACTACGCGAACTTTTTCGCCTTGACTAGCCAATTCTTTAGCTGCTGAGACAGCTAGATTGACCTCTGAACCTGTCGCAATCAAGATTGTATCAAAGTCTGCTGCATTTTCATAGACAACATAAGCACCTTTAGCAACCTTGTCGAAGTCTGTTCCCTCTTCAACAGTCAAGTTTTGACGTGTCAAGACAAGGGCAGTTGGTGTTTTCTCACTTGTCACTGCAAGGTACCAAGCTGCTTGAGTTTCACGCGCATCTGCTGGACGGAAAACATTTAGATTTGGCATAGCACGAAGACCTGCTAAGTGCTCAACTGGTTCGTGAGTCGGACCGTCTTCCCCAACTGCGATTGAATCGTGGGTAAAGACATAAGTCACAGGAAGTCCTTGCAAGGCTGACAAGCGGACAGCTGCCTTCACATAGTCAGAGAAGACGAAGAAAGTACCACCGTATACACGAAGTCCACCGTGAAGGGCCATCCCGTTCAAAATCGTTCCCATTGCAAATTCACGAACACCAAACTGAATATTACGGTTCAAGCGATTAGCATCGTCTTGAAGTCCATCAGTCTTGATATAAGTCATGTTTGAGTGAGCAAGGTCAGCTGATCCACCCAAGAAAGTTGGCAACTTAGCAGCTACAACATTCAAGGCATCTTGGCTCGAGTTACGAGTTGCTTGAGAGAAACCGTTTTCTAAGGCTGGGAAGTCTGCTGGAGTCACCTCAACTGGATTACGTCCGTCGATGATAGCTTCTACTTCTGCTGCCAGTTCTGGATGAGCCTCTTTATAGTCAGCAACTAATTTTGTCCAAGCTTGATAAGCTGATGCGCCACGGTCCGCAACATTTTCCTTGAAATCAGCATAAACTTGTTCTGGAATTTCAAATGGTTCATAGTCCCAACCGAGAGCCTGGCGAGTTGCTGCAGTTTCATCTGCTCCAAGAGGAGCACCGTGTACGGCATTAGTTCCTTGTTTGTTTGGAGAACCGTATCCAATAACAGTCTTCACTTCAATCAAAGATGGTTTACCTGAAGCTTTAGCTGTTTCGATAGCAGCATGGATAGCTTCCAAGTCTGTTCCATCTTCAACCAAGGCTGTGTGCCAACCGTAAGCATTGTAACGGTCACGAACACTTTCTGTAAAGGAATCCTTTGTCTCACCATCTAAGTTGATGTCATTTGAATCATAAAGAACAACCAATTTGTCCAGTTTTTGCAAACCTGCGTATGAAGCCGCCTCGCTTGAGACACCTTCCATCAAATCTCCGTCTCCACAGATAACATAAGTATAGTGGTCAAAGATGTTATAACCTTCGCGGTTATATTTGGCTGCCAAGAAACGTTCTGCTTGGGCAAAACCAGTAGCAGTTGAAATACCTTGACCTAGAGGACCTGTTGTAGCATCAATCCCTGCTGTATGACCAAATTCTGGGTGACCTGGTGTTTTAGAACCCCATTGGCGGAAGCTCTTAATCTCATCCATGCTGACATCTTCAAAACCAGAAAGGTGAAGAAGGGCATAAAGGAGCATTGAACCATGACCTGCTGAAAGAATAAAGCGGTCGCGGTTGATCCAGTTTGGTTGTGCTGGATTGATACGAAGTTGTTTTGTAAAGAGGCTGTATGCCATCGGAGCTGCTCCCATAACCACACCTGGGTGACCTGAGTTGGCTTTGTTGATGGCGTCAATACCTAGGAAACGAATTGCATTAACAGATAGATTTGACATAGAATTTCCTTTCTATTTGAGGTGATTACTGAATCACACATTCTATTTTACTATTATATGAAAATTATCCGTATCATGCAACATACGGATAACCTCCAAAGAATATTTTTATATTATAGCAAAGCTTTAAATTGAATGTTAGAGTCTTGTTCAAAACAATCATCAAAACCACGTGGATGATGGTATTCTACTAAGTGTTGATCTTGAGGATAAGTGTACTTACCGCCAACTTCCCAGATAAATGGATGGAAATCGTATTGCAGGCGATCTTTTCTCATTTTCCATAATTCTAAGATTTCATTTGTAGAAGCCATAAAGTTAGACCAGATATCATAGTGAACTGGGATAATGACTTTAGCACGTAGATTTTCTGCCATACGAAGAAGATCGATAGAGGTCATTTTATCTTGGATACCTACCGGATTTTCACCATAGTTATTCAAAGCAACATCAATTTTAAAGTCTTTACCATGTTTTGCAAAGTAGTTTGAGAAGTGAGAATCTGCACCATGATAGATAGTTCCACCTGGTGTTTCAAAGACATAGTTAACAGCCTTTTGAGCCATTTCTTCATCTGTAACAGCTAAGCCGGCAAGTTCGCCACTTGTCTCATCAGCACCGTTCACTGGTAGAGTTACCAAGCAAGTACGGTCAAATGATTCTACTGCATGAATCTTCATATCTTTTAATTCGATAGTGTCACCTGGTTTAACAACGATGATACGTTCTTTTGGAACACCCCATCCTTCCCAGATTCGTCCACAATGGTAGGGACCGATAAACTTAACATGCTCTAACTTAGGATTGTTGAGAATTGCTGCAGCTGTGTATGGGTCGATATGGTCACTATGGAAGTGTGAAACCAAGTAGTAGTCGAGTTCGTTGATAGCAAATGGATCAATAACCATTGGCTGAACACGCAAGTTTGGTTGCAACTTACGAACACCTGCCATATTTGCCATTTGATGCCCACGAACCATATCTTTCACTTTTTTAGTTGATTTTCCACGATTTGACCAAAGATCCATAACAACGTTAGCACCACCTGGTGTCTTAATCCAAGTACCACAGTTGCCTAGCCACCACATGGCAAAGTTACCTTCAGGTACGACTTCTTCTTCGATTTCTTCGTTCAACCAGGTTCCCCACTCTGGAAAAGTAGCTAAAATCCATGACTCTCTTGTAATTTCTTTGACGTTTGGCATATGTTGCCTCCTTTGGATATAATTGTTATCTTTGAGATTAGTATACCACCCTTCAAAACACTAAAAAAGACCAAGAAAAACACAGGTTTGTGTTCATCATTGGACTGTCCTTCAAATATCTTCCAAAAAAGCTTGAACTACTATTTCTTGATTTATAAGTGTTTGAACCTCTTCTTGGAACTTACTAGCCAACTTGCTATCTACAATATAAGACGAAATAAGACTAGAAAGATTTTCACTGAAACTTTTGCTCTCATTACGAAATATATTGTGTTTAAGATAGTCTAGCATTTTCAAAATATCTTCTGCTTCAAGGATAGGATTAACCCTTAAAACCGGAAATCTGCTATCCAAATCATCATTAGTAGTAATCACTACATCAACTTGTGCAATATCTTCCACACTCTTAAATTGTTCTGTTGTAAATACAGTGCCAATTTGCTCATTTGGAAAATAAAGTTTGCATTGTTTCAGCAAAAGTCTCGAAACCGCAACACCTTCATCACAAACGAGATAAACTTTTTTCATATTTTGTTGAGACGATGGTGTATACTTTAAAAATCCTCCAATATGAATCGTCAAATAGGCAATATCATCGTCTGTTAGCCGAATAAACCACGCTCCTTCTAAAATTTCCGCAGATTTTCTAGTGACTAAAAATAATTCTCCATACTTGGATCGAATTTGTTTTGTTAGAGGATTTTTAGAAAAAATACCGTAAGTCTTTCTAAATAACAAGGCTTTACAGTGGATCATCAAATTTCTTAACAAATCATCCTTGTTCTCAATCTCCATTCGGATTTGTGATTCAAAATACCAGATAAATTCTTCTAAAGCAAGTTTTAATTGCCGAAAATCATCACTTTCTGCATGAACATCCAAATCTTTACGATAGGAGAGGAGAAGAACAGCTACAAGAGAAACTTCAAGTTCTGACAAAGAAATTTCAAACTTTTGAAACAACCGTTCTCCTAATTTCTTAGACACCTGATACTCTATTCTTTTTCTTATCAAAGAAAATTCTTTCTCTATATCCTGATGTCTTTCTTGATACTGTTCAACATTATGACAGCTTAACAGCAAATAAGGTAAAACCTGCAACATAAAAGTTACTTCATGATGGTTTATTTTCTTCCCTAAATCTTGTTCAACTAAAGGAACCTGTTCCTTAAAAAATTGGTTCATTTCAACAGAAAGCAAACACTCATCATCTAACCTCTCTTTCATCTTATCTTCTAAAATAGATACAAAAGTGGCATTCTCTTCCATAAAAATATGATATAGAAGCGATTGAAGATACTGAATTTTATTAAGAGGGTGGGCATAAAGGTGGTATCCTTGTGACTTGCTCACTTGCAAGGTCACCTGATATTGTTCCAAAGTTAGTTGATAACGAATACTATTCAAATCATTGAGAACAGTATTCCTAGATACCTCTGTTAACTCCATCAATTTTTCAATCGTAATACGTTCTTTAGAAATACCTATCCATAGTAACATTATCATCATACGTTCATGCGCACTCATGATATAATCGTACGAATCTACTTCCGATAATAGTTCACAACAAGCATCTCTCTGCTCTTCCGTTAAGTGAATACCAATTCGTGGAATACTAATGATGTGAAGCGCCTCGTCACCCAAAGCAGCATTGATTTTGTCAATGTGATAATAAATTTTCCTTCTTGACTCTTTCAAATCTTTCGAAATCGCCATAATCGTTTTGGACGTTTCTTGATCCATCAAATATTGAAGTAAATCACAACTTGCCTTATCCAGTACCATATTTCATACTCCTCTATCAATCAACTGCCTTGAAAACAACTTTATAATAGTACCACATTCACTAACGCATTTCAATTATCAACAGTAGTCTCTTAATAACGAATGCTTACAATTACAAAAGCGAGGCTGGGATCGAAAGGTCCTAGCCTCTTTTCAATTCAATTTCTTATTTCTTTTGACCGTAATAAGCATTTGGTCCATGCTTACGTTGGTAGTGCTTTTCTAGAATGTACTGGGGAGCAGGTTCAACTCTTGGATTGATTTGTTCTGTAAAGCGATTCATCTTTGATACTTCCTCTAGTACGACGGAGTGATAAACAGCATTCTCTGGACTTTTGCCCCAGGTGAATGGACCGTGATTGCGTACAACAATACCTGGTACTTCAACAGGATTGAGACCACGACGCTCAAATTCTTCTACGATAACCAAGCCAGTATCTTTTTCATATGCTACTTCTACTTCATCTTTGGTCAAACTACGAGCGCAAGGGATTGAACCGTAGAAATAATCTGCATGGGTTGTTCCATAGAAAGGAATATCACGTCCAGCCTGTGCCCAACCAACTGCTTCTGTCGAATGGGTGTGGACCACACTACCAATCTCTTGCCATGCCTTATATAACTGCACATGAGTTGGGAGGTCAGAAGATGGTCTTAAATCTCCTTCTAGAACTTGGCCATCCAAGTCCGTCACCACCATGTTTTCAGGTGTCAATTCGTCATAATCTACGCCTGATGGTTTAATAACAATGACACCTAGTTCGCGATTGACTTCCGATACATTTCCCCAGGTAAATTTAACAAGTCCATGTCTTGGTAATGATTGATTGGCATTACAGACTCGTTTACGCATATCGTTTATTACTTGATTCATCTTACATCAAACCTGCTTTCTTAATTAGTGGGTAGAGAAAAGCTTGCGCCTCTTGAATGACTGCGCGTGTTTCTTCTACAGTTTCACAATTTTCAGACCACATTTCGATTAGGAAAGGTCCATTATAATTGGTTTGTTTTAAAATATCGAAAGCTTCTTCCCATTTGACACAACCTTGCCCAAAAGGTACATCTCGGAACTGGCCCTTTGAACTTTCTGTCACTGCATAAGTATCCTTGAGATGGAGAGCTGCGATGGCATGATGCCCAAGATAAAATTCACTGTAGACATCATTATGCCATGCAGATACATTACCAATATCTGGGTATACAAAGAGGTAGGGAGAGTCAATCTCTTTTTCTACAGCCAAGTATTTTTCGATGCTATTGATGAAAGGATCATCCATAATTTCAATAGCAAGTACCACCTGAGCCTCTTCAGCCCAGTCACAAGCTTTTCTCAAATTTTTGATAAAACGTTGGCGTGTCTGGGGTGACTTTTCCTCATAATAAACGTCGTAACCAGCTAATTGAATAGTACGAACTCCCAAATCTTGGGCTAATTCGATACATTTTTTCATGAGTTCTAGAGATTTTTCCTCTATAACTGGATCATTTGATCCCAATGGGTAGCGACGATGGCCTGAAAAACAGATAGAAGAAATACGAACACCAGTTTTATAGATTGCTTTGACAACTTCCAAACGCTCGTCCTTGCTCCAGTCCAGTCTTGCTAAACGCTCGTCACGTTCATCAATAGACATCTCGACAAAATCAAAGCCTAACTCCTTGGCAAAATTTAAACGTTCTAGCCAAGTAAAGTGTGTCGGGGTTGCCTTTTCATAAATTCCAATTGGACGTGCCATGGTTTACCCCCAAATTCGTCTGATTTCATCCTTGAAGGCACGCGCTGCTCCTGCTGGATCCGCAGCTTCTGTAATTCCACGACCTGCGATGAAGGTAAAGACATCAACGCCTTCAAATAGTTTGAGAGTATCTACATCTAGACCACCTGTTACAGACACACGGAAGCCCATGTCGATGAGTTTTTTAACCTTATTAAGGTCTTTTTCACCCCAAGTCTCACCAGCAAGAAGTGCATCACGAGATTGGTGATAAATAGCTTGTGAGATACCAGCATCTAGCCAAAGCTGAGCTTGTTCAAAAGTCCAATCGCCATAAAGTTCAATCTGGATTTCGCCTCGGTCTCCACGTTCAGCCGTGATAGCCTTTAGAGCCGCTTCCATAGTAGGGATAGTTGCACAACAGATACAAGTCATCCAATCGGCACCACGAACGGCATTATTTTTGGCAACTGTTCCACCAGCATCGGCACATTTTGTGTCTGCCACAATAATCTTATCTGGAAAAAGGCTTCGCAAGACTTCAACCAGTTCACTTCCAACTTGTAATAAGCAAACAGTTCCAGCTTCGATAATATCTACTTCCTGACCAACAGAAACAGCTGCTTTAATCGCTCCTTGCAAGTCTGAATGATCTAATGCAACTTGTAAATTAGGTATTCTTTTTGTCATCTCTTTATTCCTCTTTCTAACTTTCCAAATCCAATCCCTCAAGATAAGAGCTATCCTTAGATTCTTCAATCATCGCCAAGACATCTTCCTTAGTCTGGCAAGCCTGTAAACGTGCGATAGAATCTTCTAATTCAAACAAGGCAATAATCTGTGGAATGGCTACACTTGTGTGAATTTTTGAGCTTGTTGCTGCTAGTGCCAACAAAACTGAAACTTCTTTCCCATCTGAAAATACAACAGGATTTTGTAAGGTGATCAATGAAAAGGCATCTCTTTTCACTCCAGCTTCAGGTCTAGCATGGGGCATAGCCATACCTGGCATTAAGATATAGTATGGGCCATACTCTTCAGTCGATTCGATAATAGCATCGTAATACTCTGGCAAAATTGCTCCACTTTCAATCAAGGGATCTACTGCTACCTTGACTGCTTCTTTCCAGTCTTTAGCTTCTAAACCTAGTCGGATCGAGTCATTGTCAATTAAAGCTTGTTTTAAATTCATATCTGCCTCCTTTATTTAAAGAGGGAGAAGGACAGAAACGATGACTCTCAATTTCTATCCAGCCCCCTCCAACCTTTTACTGTAGTGCTTGACTGAGTTTTTCAGTGATTTCTTTATCATCCATCAAGTTGTCAAGCCCAATTAACTTCCCATTAGTTCGCCCTTCCAATTCTTGGATCAAATGAAGAGAAGCGATTACGATGTCATATCCTGCTGCTAAACCTTTAGCTTCACCGACACTGCATGAATTGACTGTAAAATCTGTTTGATTAAGCTTACGGAGAGCATTTTCAACCTTCATCTTGATAACCATTGATGAACCCATTCCATTTCCGCACGCTGCTAATACTTTAACCATTTTATTTCTCCTTTTTCTAGATACTAAGCTTCTTCTTGAACTTCACCGTTGTAATATTTCTCTTTATCTTTTGCTTTGGCAAATTGAAGTTGAGGAATAACAAGCAAGAAGAGACACACAAGTACATAACCAACAATACCAAGGTATTTGAAAATATATCCAAATCCAAGCCATGGGAATTCAAAGTCGATATTTCCATGGTAACCACCATAAGATGCTAAATCAAGAAGAGCTACACAGAGAGCTCCTAAAGCAACTTGGAGAACACCTGAGATGAAGGATAGGATAACAGCCGCTTTCCATCCGCCGCGTTTATCAGCGTAGACCGCAATGGCTGCATTGTCAAAGAACACTGGTACAAATCCTGTAATAATAAGAATCGGATTTTTAAAGACGATAAGCAAGACAATTGTGATCAATTGACCAATCAAACCAAAGGCAAATCCTGACAAGACAGCGTTTGGAGAACCAAATCCATAAGAAGCTGCAACGTCAACCGCTGGGAATGAACCTGGCAACAATTTGTTTGAAATACCTTGGAAGGCGTTTGTCAACTCAGATACGAACATGCGGACACCTTGCATCAAAACGAACAAGTAAACTGAGAAGGTAAAGGCTGTTTGGATAATGTACATAAAGAAATCTTGTTTAGCAGGATTGAATAGAGTTCCTGAAGTGATGACTTCTTTATTAGACATAATGTCTGGACCCAAGATTAAAAGAATGGCTCCGAAGAATACGAGCATCAAGGTAGCAGATGCAACAACTGTATCGTGGAAGATTGAGAGGAACTTAGGTAATTTAAGATTGTCTAAACTTTCTTCTTTCTTACCAAAGCGTCCTGCTACTTTATCTACAAACCAGATTGCAAATTGCTGTTGGTGACCAATCGCAAATCCGCCGCCACCAGTCAAGCGTTGAGTTGCCTCAACAGTCATATTTGAACTAACTGCCCAGTAAAGTCCACAGATGATACCAATCGCTGCTGTACCGTAAGCATTGCGCAATTGTGGTACTAAGAATAGAACCATAAGAGATACTGTTGCAGCTTGTTGTACCATGATGTGACCAGTAATAAAGAGGGTTCTTACCTTCGTAATCTTGCGAAGAGCTACGAGCAAGATATTTATTCCGAAACCAATCAATAGGGCTGTAGTTGCAGTTCCAACAAAATCTGGAAACTCTGCTGCAATTTTGTTGTTTGCTGCAGCAAGTCCAAAGTAAGGGTCGATAACCGCTGCACCAATTTGGAATTTGTAGTTAAGGGCTGCTAAGATCGGACGGAAGGTTGTAACCAAACCACCCGCACCCACGTTGAGCAACATATACCCTACTGTTGCTTTAACAAACCCTGAGAAAACGTCATGGGCAGGTTTTTTCAAAAGTGCGTATCCTACCAACACCAATAAACCTACGAAAAATGCGGGATTCTGCAAAATATTGCTAGAAAACCAATTTAGAACACTTGAAATGACTTCCATAATTGTTCTCCTTTTGAATTGTTTTTGTAGTTTTATTATATATTTTGAAAACGCAAACAAAAAGACCAAGAATTACACATCGGACTGTTCACTCTTGGACTGTATGATTTATAATATTTTAATGATTATCTTATTTTCTCGTAGCTAGATAAAACGGAAGAATTTTATCATAAGATTTCAGTAAATTTTCCACGATTTCTTCTTCAGATGAATTATCTGTCACAGAAACATCTGCCTTCACTAAAACTTTGCGAACTTCCTGACTTCTCACCTTCTCACATAAAGTACGACGATTTTCTTCGTTCGCCTCCCACCGTTGACTTTGACCATCAGAGTAGGCTAGATAATAAATCCCTTCAACGGTTGGAATTTCTAAAACTTTGGCCTGCTTGCCTAGAGTTTGCTCATCCCTCTTACGTTCGATAAAACTAACTTCAAGTGAAACTCCAAAATTAGAAGAGCTTCCATACAAACGAAGAGCCATCATAGGTTCTGTCACTTGTCCGTCTCTCTGTAGATAAACCCAAAAATGTGGTCGTAAACGTTGCGCCTGATTCATCCACTGGCTAGTCTGTTGAAGTTGCCATTCTGGATGGCTTGCTTGAAAGGCTTTAGCCAGTTCTGTAAAAGCCTTTCGTGCCTCTTGACCTTTGTGGCGCAATTCCAGCATCTTCTCTCGCTCATCTCCAGACTTATCCGGATTACGATACTGCAAACCAGCAAAGTCTAAATAATCTCTTATCTTATTCAACATCCGTTCAACCTCCTCTAGCTAGCAAAAAATCAGGATAAACCTGATTTTACTTATTCTGTATCTACAACGACATAGCGATTTGGCTCGTCACCCTCAGAGTAACTAGTCACACCATCCATACGTGAAATAATACGATGGATAATCTTACGTTCGCTATTTGACATTGGATCTGTTTGATGGCTGCGACCTTCTTCTAAAACACGAGTCGCCAATTTTTGCGCATAGGTCTGCAAGACTTCTGCACGGTGTTCGACATAATCATTGACATTGATTGTAATGTAGAAGGTTCTTGAATAGCGATTATAAAGATAATTTTGAGCCAACAGTTGCAAGGCCTTCAAGACTTTACCATGGTAGCCGATAATACGACCTGGTTCGTTAGTATCAATTTGCAAATTGATACTACGACGGTTATAATCATTTGAAAGTGTGGCCTCAACATCCATGTCATCAATAATCGTTTGAACATAAGTCGTTACTTCCGTAGCTACTTGTTCAATGTCAAAGCTCGGTTCAACTTTCAAGCCCAAGTCTTCTAGTTCTTGACTTTCAGTTTGCTCAGCTTGGATTTCAATATTAGGAGTTTCTACTACTTCTTCGAGGTCAGTTTCTTCAAGTTGTAATTCATTTAAAATCTCAATGTGACCAGTTTCTTCTAAGATAGTGCTGGCATGTCTTTCATGTTTTAAGATTTCAGCCTTGACTTCATCAGAAATACCTTGGCCTCCCTCTTCAATCTTTTTAATTGCCTCTACAACATGACCCAAATCAACCGTTGCTTCACTGACTGTTTTAACAGGCTCATTCAAATCATTAATTTGCTTTGGAACTCCCTTTACAGCTTGTTGGTTTGCTTTTACAACTGTCGTTTCACTAATAGCATCGATATCCACTTGGGCTGGTTTTTTACCAAATAAGCCAAGAAACCCTTTTTTCTCACGAGAAATGACTTTGATATGAGCCTTCATTCTTGGAATATCTAATTCTTTCAATCCTTTCTGGATTGCTTCTTCAACAGTTGAACCTGTAAATACTACCATTACCAGATTCCTCCTTATTATTTCGTTTTCTGAGCCTTTTTCTTGGCTTTTCTTTTTCTATTTTCCAAATCTTTCTGTGCCTGTACTACGGCCTCGCGCTCTGCGATAATCTTGAATGGATTGTTCAAGAAATAGGTTTGCAAAACTTGATAAGCATTGGACACTGCCCAGTAGAGAGCGACTCCGCTCGGAGCATAAACCCCAAAGATAAAGATTAAGACTGGAATTCCGTACATCATCGCAGTCGTAGCTCCGTTACGCTCAGACAAGGCTTTATTGGACAACCAAGTACTTAAAAAGGTGAATACTGCTGCTAAAATCGGAAGCACAAATGTTGTATCCACATCACCAAGGTTAATCCATAAGAAATGACCTGTCTTCAAAAAGTCAACCCTTGATAGGGCTTGGAACAAGGCCAAGATAAGCGGCATCTGAATTAAAATCGGCCAAAGAGAATCTGACTGTCTGACAACCATTTCTTTAAAGACTTTACGCATTTCCTGCTCTAGCTTGGTTCTGCTTTCCATATCTCGACCCGGATATTGTTCTCGCAGCGCCTTAATGCGTGGTTGAGCTTCCTGCATTTTTCTGGATGCCACCATTTGCACTTGAAAGACTGGCAAGAGCACTGTACGAATCAAGATTGTAAAGAGAATAATCCCCACTCCGATACTGATATCAAACGATAAAAAGCGAATGACTTCTGCAAAGAAGTAAACAAATTTACTCCAAAAATCAGTCGAATCTGCCGTAATATCGCTAGTTGTCCCATTTGTCGCACAGGCTGTCATGATAAATAGAGATAGACCTAGCAAACTAGTCAACTGTAGTTTCTTTTTCACTCCCATTTCCTTCCTGGTAAATCTTTGATAATTTTAATACGTGGAGTAGATTTTTCTCCATCTCTGCGTATTCCAAGGTTTCGACCCCTTTTCGAGCAATGACAACAAAGTCGACATCTTTTACCAGACTCCCTTTTGCATTCTGGATAATATGTCGGATTCGTCGCTTGATTTGATTTCTAGTGACGGCATTCCCCAGTTTTTTGCTAACTGATAGACCTACTCGAAAATGGTTTTTCTGATTTTCTAATTGGTAGACAACAAATTTGCGATTAGCAAAACTTGTTCCTTCCTTGAAAATCGCCTTAAAATCTTTCTCTCTTTTTACACGAAAGTTTTTCTTCAAAACTCAACTCCATCTATTAAATTACTACTATTATACCATATTTTTCAAAAAAGCCAATCATAGCAAGGTTTTGGGCAATTTCATCAGAAAAAGAAGCTGGAAAAATCACTTTTCCAACTCCTTGTACGGAATATTTTTTCTAATTTTAGTTATTTTTTCAAGCGTTCAACGTCACGGGCAATAACTAATTCTTCATCTGTTGGAATAACCAAGACACGGATTTTAGCTGCCTCTGTTGAAATGTCTCCTGTCACGCCAAAGACGTTCTTCTCATCATCAACATCACAACCAAACCAAGAAATTCCTGAGATAACATCCTTACGTACAACAGCTGCATTTTCTCCGATACCTGCCGTAAAAATAATAGCATCTGCCCCGTTTAGAACTGCAAGATATTGACCGATATGTTTTTGAATGCGATCAACATACATTTCATAGGCCAAAGTGGCATCGTGGTCCCCTTCTTCCATAGCAGCAATCACATCGCGCATATCACTAGATTTGCCTGAAACACCCATAAGCCCTGATTCACGGTTAAGGACGCGACTAATGTCTTCAGGCGTGTTAAAGTCCTCTGTATATTGCATTAGGTAAGGAATGATAGCCGGGTCAATATCTCCTGTACGAGTACCCATCATCACACCACCAAGTGGAGTGAATCCCATTGAAGTATCCACAGATTGACCGCCCTTAACAGCTGTAATAGAAGCACCATTACCGATATGGCAAGTGATCAATTTCAAGTCTTCTAATGGACGTCCCAAGAGTTTTGCAGCTTCTCCTGCTACAAACTGGTGACTTGTACCGTGGGCACCGTATTTACGAACCTTGTTTTCTGTGTAGTATTTTGTTGGTAGAGGGTAGCGGTAAGCTTTCTCTGGCATACTTGTGTGGAATGAAGTATCAAAAACAACTACACTGGTAATGTCTGGCAACAATTCCTTAAAGGCACGAACACCTGCTGCATTGGCTGGATTGTGGAGAGGAGCCAACAAGCTCAACTCTTCAACTTTTTCTAAAACATCCCCTTCAACAACTGTTGATTCTTTGAAATATTCTCCACCTGCCACAACACGGTGGCCAACACCTGTAATCTCATCGTAAGCCTTGATAATATCGAAACGAATCAAGTCATCCAATAAGATTTTAACGGCTTGTGTATGATTTTCGATATCCAAAATTTGTTGTTCAGAACGACCATCAAATTTAACAGTTGAAATTGAATCTTTCAAACCGATACGTTCAATCAAACCTTTCGCCAATACTTTTTCTTCTGGCATTAAGTATAATTGCCATTTCAAACTTGAACTTCCCGCATTGATTGCAATTGTTTTTGTCATAACATGATACCTCTTTTTAAGCGTTTTCATCTATTATAACAAAATCTATTTTATATTTCAGTACCTTGAGTCCATTTTTGAAAATTTTCTTTAAATTTCATTAAAACACTTGCATCTTGCAAGCTAGCAAGCGGATAAACAAAAGGATCTACTGCTGTTTCACTTTTCTTCTGTAAGATAAAAATCGTCTTGGATTGTTTAGCATTGGCAAAGAGATTTTCAGGCAGACTGATCATGGCAACCAGACTTGCTTCTTCTTTCAACCACCCTTTCAACAAATCACTTTGAGGACTGGTCAACAAATCACTCGGAGCTAGAAAAATAGCGTAGCCATCTGATTTGAGATACTTAAGTCCTTGTTCCATGAGCAAGTGGTGGGCGTAGGTATGTTCTTGTCTAGAAGCAACTTGATGGCGTGACGCAACTGCGTCATCAGGATAATAGCCAACAGGCAAGTCACTGATGACCACATCGCTTTCTTTGAGCATTTGTGGACGAACAGCATCTCCTTGAACAAAGCCAGCCTGCAAACCAATCACATCTGCCATACTAGCCGCCAAATCAATCAGCAAATCATCAACTTCCATTCCCAAGTAATCCACCTTTTTATCAAGCGAGGTCAAGAAAGTAGCGCCCAAAATTCCCATCCCAGAACCCATTTCGAGAATAGTAATTTCCTCCTCTTTAAACAACTCTTCCACAATAAACACCAAAAGTAAAGCAATGGCATCTGGTGTAAACTGGTGATTGGCCTGTAGGGGCTCTGTCTGACCAGCCTTCATCAAGAGAAACTGGTAGGTCTTAAGCCACTCTTCCTTGCGAAGCGCTAAACGCTTAAGGGCATGATTGTTGTCTTTGACCTGATTTAGCTCAGTCTCACCATCCAAATAGATGCTATTTTGCTCCACCAGGGCGTCATAAAAATTTGTCGCCAAATCACTTTGGATGACTTGGACATTCTCTAGTAAATAAGTATAAGCTTGTTCAATTTTTTCAAAATCCATATTCCTATCTTATCAAATTTCCCCCCTTTTTTCCATCCTTATAAAAAAATCACACTATATCTACATTGGTTGCCCGTTAATTTGTTATTGATGACATCAATCCTATCTACACAAGATCAGACAAACGTTTCTAACTATACACAACTGTACTCTTATCCCGCTATCTGATTTTTGCTTAGTATAAGATGCTACATAATAATCAACAACTCTTCTACTAATCCTCTCTAATATATAATATATGAAATCCCGAATGGTACGCTATGGATTCTAAGTTCAATCCACTATACAAGACTAGGAAAATTCACCAGCCCCAAAAAGGAAATATTCCTACAATAAAACGCATACTATCAAGTTTTTGAGGCTTGATAATATGCGTTTTTAGATTTTATAGCCTTTTTTGTCCAAACTCGATGAACATCATCTATTGCCAGTCAAATATGAGATAAACAGATTGTTTACATTTCTTCTTCATCATCACGTTTACGACGTTTTGCAAACAAACCTAGCCCAGTTACAGCGGCCAAAGCTCCTAGGATTACAGATGATTTGGAAGCTTCTGTACCTGTATTTGGCAGTTGCTGTCTTGACTTAGCTGTCGATTCGGCACTATTTCCAACATGTGAAGTCGAATGATCAACGTTTGATTCTACAAGTGAGCTTGACGTTGAGGCACTATCAGAAGCTAAACCTGAAAGTGACGTACTCGTTGAAGTCGACATAGACATAGACACCGATGTTGAGATTGACACGCTTAGACTTGTTGACTGCGAAGCACTGTCACTCAAACTAAAGTTCGGTTTATCAGTACTATCCGGATCTGACATACTTGTTGAAGCGGATGTGCTTGCTGATTCTGATGCACTGGTTGATGCTGATTCAGAAGCGGATGTACTTGCTGACTCAGAGGCGCTTGTACTTGCTGATTCAGAAGCGCTTGTGCTTGCTGACTCAGAAGCGCTTGTGCTTGCTGACTCAGAAGCGCTTGTGCTTACTGACTCAGAAGCGCTTGTGCTTGCTGACTCTGACGCACTTGTTGATGCTGACTCAGAAGCGCTTGTTGATGCCGATTCAGAAGCGGATGTGCTTGCTGATTCTGACGCACTTGTTGATGCTGACTCAGAAGCTGATGTGCTTGCTGATTCTGATGCACTTGTTGATGCCGATTCAGATGCGCTTGTGCTTGCTGATTCTGATGCACTTGTTGATGCCGATTCAGATGCGCTTGTTGACGCTGATTCTGACGCACTTGTTGATGCTGACTCAGAAGCTGATGTGCTTGCTGATTCTGATGCACTTGTTGATGCTGA
>CAJNCJ010000021.1 GCA_905221235.1 bacterium | reverse complement strand
ACACCTGGGCGAACATTATCCTGGATGGATTGTTTTTCCCACTGTTTTGTCTTATCATTCTGGATATAGAGATCAAAGGTTGGTTCTGGCGCTTCATTTTCC
Organism: bacterium; assembly: GCA_905221235.1. GTDB lineage: Bacteria > Bacillota > Bacilli > Lactobacillales > Streptococcaceae > Streptococcus. Next base: position 27,298 of record CAJNCJ010000021.1, on the reverse strand, counting down.
TTAGTGATTTCTTTCCTAGTTACTCCAGAAGTTAATGTTTCCTTACCGCCACCTGGGAGGGTCACTTCTTTTTCCTGCTTCACAGTAATCTCACCTGTAGGAAGCACTCCATTAGGAAAGGCTGTGTAATCTATTTCACCATTATTTTTATTCGGTGAACTTGGATTAATAGGCGGGGTAAATGTAACACTTGTTGCGCCAGCTGGAACCTCTTTCTTGATTGTCTGATTACCAATCGTCAAGGTTACTGTTGCACCTGGTGTCACATCTGTCACTGTAATACTACGATTTGGCAGTCCACCTTGTAGCTTCACTTGATCATCTGCAATTTGTGGTGTTTTTGGTTTCACCTTAATCGTTACAGGAACTGTTCTCGTATTTCCCTCTCCATTGTGTGAACCTTGAGGAAGATTGATTCTAACCTTCTTAGTGTATACACCCGGAGTTGCTAATTCCGTATCAGTTAATCCTTCTGCCCAACTATAAGTAGTCCCACTTGGAAATGCAACAGCTGAATTAGAATTTTTCAGTGCAGCGCCCGGATTATCAAGAATAGAAATCCTATTACCTGCGGTTGTGACAAACTCTGGCTCAGCTGCCACTGGATCAACTACCGTGTAATTAAAGCTGGTCTCGCTTGTCAAGGCTGGATTATCTGCCGAAGCAGCTCCTCCAAATCGAGCATTTGGATAAGTAGCAACTAAAGTATAGCGAGTACTATGGCTCTTACCTTCTGAACCAGTTGTGTTCCATACAGCACCAAAGCTTCGGTTATCGGCAGGTGTTGTGATATCCGCACCTTGGTTATTCAGTTTATACTTATAAGACCATTTCGTACCCGATAATCTCGAATCTCTAAGATTCGTATATTCTTGAATCGTTCCACCAATATTATTGGCCCAGTTTCCTGATCTACCTTCTGGAATACGATCAAGATCAGATCCCTCAGTACCCTTAAAGGCATAAAAGTCTGATACACCATTACGGCTATTATTGGTCTCAACCTTTGGATAAACGGTATAGTTATAAGTAATCTCTTTACTTACACCTTTCGAGTCGGTAACCGTCAAGGTTGCTGTTTTTTCACCTGGTGTGGATAAATCTGGAGCTCCGTTTTTCCAAACTACACTTGTATTTGCAGGTAAGTCTGTGCCATCAGCAGATTTGATAAAATCACGAGCTGTCAAGTTATTCGCATTTTCTCCAGCAACCGCGTAAAAACGATCTGTTTTTGTTTTATAATTTTGTTCTAGATTAGGAGTGATTGTCTTTGAAGTTCCATCTTTAAATGTAATAGTCACATCACCATTTGGTTGAACATCATAAGTACGAATACGAGATGTATCAGACGGATTCGATCTCTCGACTTCCGCTTTAATTCTCTTTTTCTCATCAGGAGTCAAATTCGACTTATCATGAACAGTAATAGCAGGTGGTGTTGTCAATTTAATCTTATCCGCCAAACGTCCTTGTTGGATACCAAAGTTCGCTTCAGCTAGGTTGGTATCACTTTCATTACCACTTGGATCTACTGCCTTAATTTGTCGCGTCCATTTATGCCCTGAATCATATGTTAAATCATCTTTAACTTTCCCTATCGTTTCCCTTGTGGTTTGATCTTGATTTACAATGCTTTCGATTTTAGGTACGGCACCACTTCCATACGTATTGGTAGTGTCATTAAAGAAATTCGTTAACTCATTAGTCCCTTGGTTAAAGGTCACTTTTTTCAATTTTCCACTATTGTCAGTAGCGCTAAATTCAACCTTAATGTTATCACCTGCGTAGAACAAGTAGTAACCCTTACCATCTTTCTCAGGCTCTTTACCATCGATTGTGACTTTGTATCTTACATGTGGTTTTTCAGTTTCCTTGGTAATTGCAACTGTTCTTTCATCTGATGTCAACGTTTCATTACGATTCGTTACAGGATTAGGGAATTCCTTGCTTTGTTTAACAGTCACTGGCCCTGTTGGAAGCAAGCCGTTACTGTCTGCTAATTCAGTTGCAGTAAATGTTACTCTTCCACTGCTATCTGCTGTTTTAGATGGAAGTTGTTTACCATTGATTGTCAAAGTAACTGTAGCGCCTGGTAAAGCGTCTGTTACAGTAATATCACGGCTTGGAAGTCCTCCTGTATTGGATAGTTGAGTTGAAATTTGTGGTGAGTTTGGTCTAACTTTGATGGTTACAGGAACGATTTCATGACTATTATTATCAGTTTGAGCTCCTTTTGGTAAGGTAACTGTGACATCTGCCTTTTTGATACCTGGAGTACTTACTGTGCTAGCACCTGGTGCAGATACCCAGCTGTAAGTGGTCTTAGTTGCAGCTGTCGGACCATCTGGAATCGGCACACCATCTCTAGAATTCTTAATCGCCTTGCCTGGATCCTGAATAATCTCATTCAAAGGAGCTGTATTCCCAACTGTTGTAACATACTCTTGCTTGGCTACTGGATCAACTACCGTATACTCAAAAGTTGTCTCGCTTGTAAGAGCCTGATCGTTAGTTGATGCAGTTCCGAAGCGACCTGTTGGATAAACCGCTTTAATTGTATAAGTCGTCTTGTGACTTACAGGATCCGCCCACTGTGGGTCTTCCTTGGTTGTATACCATACATCACCAAAAGTTGGAGTTCCAACAGCAGTTGTTTTCTCTGGACCTGTCCCATTTAATTGATACTTATAGGACCACTTAGTCCCTGAAGGGAGGGAACCAATATTGGTATAGCCCTGAGTATGTCTACCATACGGATTAGCCCAACCTCCATCAACTCTACTAAGGTTCCCTTCTTTCGTTCCTTTAAAAGCAAAGAACTTACCAGTAACGCCATTTTCAGTTCTCGCTTTAACCTTTTCTAAGACAGTATAGTCATACTCAATTTCCTTAGTCTCACTTCCTTTGGTAACGAGCAAGGTTGCTTTTCTCTGACCAGGAGTTGATAAATCTAGGCTTCTATCTTTCCACTTAACACTTGTCCCTTGAGGTAGGGCTCTACCATCACCATCTACAACAAAGTCACGAGGGTTAAGTTTACTAGGATTTTCTCCTTCAACGGCATAAAAACGATCTGTTTTGGCTTTATACGGTACCTTCGCAGTAGCAGTGCTTGTCGCTCCATCTGAGTTAAAGTTATAAGACATTGCATTAACTGGAGTGTTATCTTTGACTGCCTCTTCGGAAATAGTCACATTACCATTCGATTTATCTAAAGTCACACCAGCTGGAAGAGGATCAGTATTTTCCCATGTAGTTCCAGATTTCTTAATCGTAATTTGAGTAGGAGTGTTAGCAGTCGTCGATGTAGTCGGTGTATAAGATATATTTATCTTATCATTGTTTGCTTCAGGACGAACAACTACACTACCATCATTTTTAGGATCAACATTTGGTTTTGTTGCAGTAGCCTTAGCAACATTTTCAAAGAAAACTTCCGAAACATCGACTGAGTCGCCACCCACATTATCTTTATATATCGTTCTAAGTTGCTTACTTAGTCCTATTTTAGTTCCAGTAATCGTTGCTTTTCCTTGTAAACCATTGTGAGCAAGAATTGCTTGTTTATCTTGCTCAGTTAAAGGAGAGCCTAATCTTGATACATCCATATTATCAGGAACAGATAAGTAGACTTCTTTCCCATCCACTCTGGCTTTCACAGCCATATTCTCCCCTATTCCTGAACCAATCTCATTGCTACCACCAACCCATTCAACTCTCTGAACGTGTAGCTTTTCTTCAGTAGCTACACCAGAAGTAATCGGTGTGCTTGTCGGAATAACATCTGAGCCTCCAGGACCTCCGTTCACAGAATTCTTATAGAAATCTGGTTCCTCCGGCCTTAAAAATCCTGGTATAGTTGGAGATTTATCATCAAATTTTTGAATAACAGACGCCGCAGTTACCACCTGCCCTTTGGAAATTTGACGAGTAGTCTGTGACTGATTGATTACAGGTTCGTAAACATCGGACTGCGTTACAATCTTAAATGGAAGTTTATAAGACGCACCATTTGAATTTTTCGCACTAAGTCTATACTCACCTTTACCTAGTACAATACCATTTCGTTTATTAGCAGCATCATATTTAATGAAGTTACTATCCTTGGAGACACCTTCAATCTCATAAGTAGTATCCCCACTTTTAAGAGGTGTTTTTTTACCTGTTTCTTTATCATAAACATCCGCAATCGTAGAAATATCATCTGGGGCTAAATGTCCTAATCCACCAGCCCATTTCAAAAAAGTAGATGGTATGCCTGATTTCAATTCCAACCGATACCGTTCTTGAGAACCATTCATTTGTAGGTAGTTTCTATGACGTGAATTTTCCAAGGAACGGAAACCAGCCATATAAAAATCATTGGTATCTTCTGGACTATCTGTCGTATATTTTATTTTATATCCTTCATAACGGGCACTTCCCTTAGGATGGAGGGCATAGATATTCGCTGTCGCATTCTCAATAGAGTTAAAAGCAAAATCACCATCTTTTTTAATCTTATCCGATATTTTATCTGTCTGATAATATGCTTCTGGATTATTAAAAGCAAAGTCTCTTAAACTAGTGAGAGATCCTCTACCGACCCCACTAGGACCTACACCAGCTACACCATCATAATATGAACCACCTTGATTATTCTGAGCATTCCCAATTGCTGCTAAAAGAAATTCACTCTTAGAATTTTTTAGGAACGCACCGTTGCCATTGCTAACTCCCAATTGTCTCCAAGGCTGATTTTTGCCATCCTTTTGCAAAACTTCCATATGGGTAATGTTATGCCCTTTTGGAACAGTAAAGTAGAAATAAGGATTATCGTGAGGTTCTCCTCCGTTATTAAATGTAACTTCCCATTGAGTTGTCCTACCAGTACGAGTGGCAGTCATTAATACTTGGTCACCAATGTTTTGGACAAGAACACGAGTGGCAGTATTAGCGGCTCCAGGCGCTTTTCCATTCCCTGTTCTTCCCTCGGTAGCATAAAGATATGTTCCCTCTTTATATATGTTAGCTTTGGAATTATGGTCAGTTGCCTCAGATTTTGGAACAACATATCCAACAGAGGCTGTTAAAAATGTTGGATTGCTATTCTCAGGCGCTACCTCCCTAAAGCTAACTCCCCTCTCCATCTGTCTACCATTTAGCACACTACGTTTACCGTTATTAGCACGGAGAACAGCGTTAACGATTGAGTTTTGCGCAGATGTAGCTTGTTTGATAACATCTGTCAAGTCAGCATTTGGAGTTTTCAATGCTTCTTCGATAGCTGTTACAGCAGCATTCACCTTAGCAACCGCTGCTTCTGTATTTGGCAGACCGATAGACTTAGCGAGGTATTCCCCCATAGTCGCTGAGATTTTAGATAGACGTTTGCGGTCTTCTTGTGCTTTCTTGTTGCTCTCAGCAGATACTGTTGTCGCTACAGCAGCTGTTGTCGTTGTATCCACCAAACTTGAAGTCGTTGATGTGATTTGGCTCAAACGAGTTTCAACTGCTTGTAGAGATGCGAGGCTTTCAGTGATAACTTTTGAAAGAGCTGCGTCAGCTGTCGCATTCGCTGCATCTCCCTTACGAACAGATGTCTCTTTGTTTGAAGCTGTTTCTGATGTTGCTGGTTTTGCAAGTTCAGAAGTTGCTCCGGTTTGTGATTGAGAAGCACTTGTTGAGGCTGACTCTGATGCACTTGTACTTGCACTTTCAGAAGCAGATGTACTTGCCGATACAGAAGCACTTGTTGAAGTACTTACTGATTGGCTTTCACTTTCTGAAAGATGCTTACTTGCATTCTTGGAAGCTTCCTCAGACAAGGATTGGCTTTGGCTGACAGAAACTGATAAGCTGTCGGCTTGAGCCCCCTCCTGATCTTTTACTGTTCCCAAAGTTACTGTGTCTGTATTCGCAAGTGTTTGATTTGACTCTACTGTCTTTTCAAGAGCGTCATTGGCATAAACAGTTGTTTGTGTTGCAACTGCTCCTCCAAGTACCGTCCCTGCTGCGGCTATCCCTTTCAGGATATCCAATCCTGTTAGTGTATTTGCTGATTGCTCTTCGATAACTTCAGTTGTTACCTGAGCAGCATCTACACCACCACGCAAGACTTTAAAGAGGCCAAATTGAGAGGTCGAGGCACGCAACCAATGCTTACCCGACTTGATCAACTTGAAACGGGTCACACGATCCGTCTCTCTATATTCACCTTTTTGTCTTCTAAAAAACATATTTAACTCCTTCTTCCAAAAAGATATTTTTCCCTGATTATATTCTACTCCTTTGAATATATTAAGTCAACTCAATATAAGTTCATGATAAAAAAGTTTTATTATTTAATTCTATGTATAAGGCTATCTAATATTGATATTGTCGTAAATCAAACCACGCCAAAAATAGTAATAAAATCAGCAAATCGCTTTATTTGATATATATATATATATGTCAGAGAGAGTGTATATTTTCAGTATAAAACTAGTAAAACAGGCAAAAAACTTCAAAACTATATACAACTCGCTATACTCTTTCTGTTCGTATATCCACGATTTCGCTATCCCTTACTCCACTAGCTCACGATAATCAGACTTGAGAATAACTATTTGGTTCACCGATAGCGGGAGGCACACGGAGGACTTACACCTCAGATTCTCAACATGCCCGTCGTACACAAAAAAATCACTCCCTGACTAGGCAAGTGATTTTTGGGCTACTGTTAAAAAGAGTTCTGAGTAATTTCCTTGAAACAAGTCTTCAGCGCTATAGAGGATCTGACTATACACAGATGAAAAACCGTTCTCAATTAGCTTGCTTTCCAGTTCAGCTAAATCAAATCCATGATGGTTAGCTTCCGTCTTGGTAAAATCGGCAATAAGGAGTCGCCCATCTCCCTTCAAATGCTGATGAAACAGTGAGAGAGCCGCATCCAAATCAGGCATATGATGAAGAACCCGACAAACAACAATGAGGTCAAACTCTTGCTCCAAGGGATTTTTTAGTAAATCTTGCTCCAAAAACTGGATATTCTTGATGTCTTGCTGTTCCGCTTTCAAACGAGCTTGCTCCAGCATTTTCTCAGAAATGTCTACAAGAGTGACAGACTTAGCCTGCTTGGCTAGGGGCAAGGCTAATAGACCCGTCCCTCCACCGAAATCCAGAATTTCTTTGTCTGATAGAAGATCAAGCTGTTTCTCGATAGCTTGATAAACCAAGTTTGCTAGGAAGATATTTTTAGGTGAATCAAAAGTTTCTGCTTTGTGGTTAAAATCATGTTTCATGCTTTTAGTTTAGCACAAAGTATCTTGATTGGCTAGGAATTCTCTTTCTTTTCAGACTTCTCGCCTGATTTTTTCTTCTCCGCTTTTTCGCTTGAATCAGTCTCTGCTTCTTCCTTTTTATCTCTTTTCTCTTCTTTGATTTTGACTGAAGGAAATAGGAACTCATATTGGCTCTTAGACGTGCGAACCCTTGTCACCAAGTTTGTTTTCTTATTTTGATAACTCACCTGACCTAGATTAAAGACTTGTTCCCCACTTTCTTTCTCGGCTTTATCCTTGGTTCGTTTAGCCATAGCAAAAGCAACCAATTTTTCTTTATTCAAAGCATAGTCTTGATAGTGGGCTACTTGGCGATTCAAGTAAAATTGTAATAAAAGGCTGAAAATGGCTGCAATGGTGACTGCATAGAGGAGAACTCCTGCCTTAACTTTTTTCTTTTTCCACACGATAGATGAACTCTCTTTCTAAGCCTTTCTGAAACTGGAAACGAAAACGAACCAATTGCTTATCCTCTGTAATCTGAGCTGATTTGAGGCCATAAACCATAGGCTGATAACCTCGTCCACTAGCATCGGTTTTCCGAAAATCGTCTGACTTTGACTTACCGATGGCGATGTCCTTGCCATCTTGCTTCATGTATAGGCGATTACCCTCTACTTTTTCGAACTGTGAACGGTCTAATTCTGCTTCAAGTTGGTCCACAAACAAGAGCCACTCCTTTTGCTCGCTTTGTTGCTGGTAGCGAACTTCTGAAATGAGAAGCTGACTCATGGCCTGAAAGAGAAGTAAGCTTCCACTGATGGCAATGAGGGCAATCAGGGATTCCAACAGGGTAAAAGCCTTAACCTTATGGCTCTTTGATTGCCAACAACTGTTCTGAACCATGGTATACCTCCAATCCCTTTTCACTAGAAAACATCTGAATCTCAACTCCGTTTATGTTTACCTGATTTTGACCTGTCTGCAGGGCCATCTTAGCTACACGCAAGACTTCTTCTTTCTGCAAGATTTTTGCTTCTTCTTGCCTATTTTTCTGAATTTGACCCAAAAGGAAGGTTGCAATACTGGCAAAGATAGCTAGAGCGACTACGGCTTCCAGTAAAATTACTGCCCTAATTTTTTGTTTCCTTAATGCGTTTAATTTTTCCATTTCCTAGATATAATTGATAGCGGATTGCTCCTTTACTGGTCTGAAATTCAACCTTGGCCAGGGACGAATTGCCCCCAGCTCGGTCAAATGTAATACTTTGGCCTGATGGTGCCTGAATTCCTTTAGGAACTGTCAACTTTTGACTGCCGTTACTGATCGTCTGCCCATCTAAGTTTAGACTAGTCTTTTGCTGACTGGCTACACTGCGTTTTTGGGCTTCCCGATAGAGTTCTTCAAACTCCATAAAGAAAATCTGCTCCTCTACCGCCGCAAAAGTGGACTGAACAGAGTCAGACAAGCCCAAGGCAATCATACTCACAAGTCCCAAAACCAAGAGACTTTCCAGCATGGTAAAGGCCTTAATCTGCAACGGTTTGACTGGTATTTTGTTTAGCATGGTATTCTTTATAAGCTTTAGCCTGTTCGTCTGTGATTCGCCCGTCTGCTTGTAACTTACTTAGGCTAGCATCTTCATTTTTATCTAAGCTATAAAGCTCTGCCTGGCTTTCCACTACCCTAACAACAGCAGCTTTTCCTTTGTCATTGACCGCCTCTTTTTGCTTGGTCAAATTAGGTACAAAGAGTAAGAGAAGCACGCTGATGATGAGCAAGACCACCAACATCTCTACCAGTGTGAAAGCTTTAACCTTAGCTTTTTTCAAGAATGTCATCATTTTTTTCATTTTAAAAATTTATCTCCATATTTTGATACATGGGCATTAGCATTGCCGCATAAAGTAAAACGATAATCAGAGCCACAAAGATAAAGACCAGTGGCTGCACCAGATTCATAGTGCGATTGACTCGGGTAAAAAAGGCTTCCCAAGTTTTTTCAGCATAGATTTCCAACTCACTACCCAGCTTGGACTTGACTTCCCCATACTCGATAATGAGACTCAACTCCTTTTTAAAGAAAGGATAGGTTCCTATAGTCTGAGAAAATTCCCGGCCATTTTGTAGGGCTTGAGATAGATCTTGACCGATTTCTTTAAAGAGCTGGGAACCTTGTTCTTGCATGATCTGAAAAATCTGCGTCAACTCCATCCCTTGAGAAATCATATTACCCCATTCACGCGCATAATAGGCTGTCAAATAGGTCTGGACAAAGATTCCCAGAAAAGGAATGCGTGCCAGGATAGAAAAGACTCGCATCTTCGAACTTCTTTTATAAAAAGCGAGTGCTAAAAGGACACCTACTGAAACAAACCCTACCATTCCTAGAAAAATTTGTGGCAGATTGCTAATAATTTGGGTGGCAATATTGCTACTATCCAGTTGTGGTAGTAGATAGTTACGCAGCCCCAGCATAATTAAGAGAAGAAATCCCAGTAAAATCAAGGGATAGGTCGCTACTTCAATTAGTTTTTTCTTGACCTTGGCCAGATTGTCCAGATATTCTTCTATCTTTCCCAAACTCAGGTGGAGATTTCCATGAACTTCAGCTAAAGATAACTGAGTGACAATGGCACTTGAAAAGCCCAAACTTTCCATCATTTCTGAGAATGATTTCCCCTGAGACAAACCTGTGCGCATCTGGGTCACACACTGCTTGTCCAACAAGGCACTCCTATCTAAAAAGGAGATAGTCTCCACCAGATGAAAACCGCTGGAAAAGAGATTGTTAAACAAGGTGATGATATTTTTTTGCTTAGCTGTAGCTAATTTTTTCCGTTTCAGCCTGAAGACTTGTGATATGTCCATCTTTAAGAAGCTGGTCAATCTGCGCATTCCAGCTAGTTGGCTGGTATTCTTGATAGTCTTTGTTTGCAAAGTCAACGATCCCTCCTCCCCCAATCAATCTCTGGTAGCAGACTCCTTGCAGGACGACTGCCAATTCCTCCTCACTCACGCCCAACTCCAGTAAACGTTCATAAACTCCTCGGATACTCTTGGCATGAATGGTTGAAAAGACTGTCGCCCCTGTCAAACTAGCTCTGACCACTGCACGCGCCGTTTCGCTGTCCCGAATTTCTCCGATAATCAAGAGATCTGGTCGATGACGCAAGGAAAGTTTGATTAGATTTTCATAGGTAAGCCCAATCGCTTCATTCAACTGCAACTGTAGCATATCATCCTGCTTGATCTCAACTGGATCTTCAATAGACATGACCTGCTGCCCTTTAAAAAGGGATTTGGACAATTCGTGCATCAGGGTCGTCTTACCGCTCCCAACTGGGCCAGAAAAAAGATAGAGTCCTCGTTGCCTGTACTGCTTGCCCAGTTCTTCAATATCCTGAAACCAAAAATACAAGTCCTGCTCCTCATCGTGCAATAAGCGAATCACTAAACTCTCATGCCCTCGATAATCGCCAACGGTAGACAAACGTAGGGACGCCATCTTCTGGTCATATTCATAATCGCAGGAACCAAGCTGACTACGTCGCTTTTCTCCCACATTCATACCCGCCACAAACTTGAAATGACTGATGACAGCCGCAAACTTTTCAAAATCATAACAACCGATTTTACAACGCTCGTCTCCCACTCTCATATGAAGCTCATAGGCGTCTAACTTAGGGACAAAATAAATATCCTGCGCCCCTTTTTTCCGGGCCGAACGAATGATTTCTTGTGCAATTTCTTGAACCATACTTACCTCCTCATCTATACTATTCGCAAAGATTTGGAAAAAATAAAAAAGCAACTCCAAAAAAGTTACTTTTTCTCTATTTTAATTTCATACGGCAAGAACGATGCCTTTCCTGACCGGTTTGTTTTTCATAGCCCGGACGTAATTTTTCGTCTGGGATAACCTGCTCATCCTGTAAAAGAGCCAAAGAATGGTATTGTTGTAAATACTCATCACATTCATCGCACCAGCGTTGGTCTTCTGGATCCCAAAAAATGGTCATTAAGTCGCTTCTACTTTTATAAAGAGGGGATTCTTGTTCCAATCTAAACCAGCAAGTTTTGTAGTATTTGAGAGCATCATAATACTGGTCAAATTTCTTACTTGCTACAATATCTTCTTCCCAACCTTCTAAGAACCACCACGGTTCAAAATCTCCGTACATTTCTATAACACGATACATATTCATTCATTCCTTTGTACCGTATATTATAACCAATTCCGCCAAACAAGGAAAGAAATATGCTCATTTCTTAATTTTTTGATAAAAAATCCAGCCATCTGATGGATGACTGAATTTCTATTTGCTTATATGATAAAAACTTTTTGGTTATTAAGCTTCTGAGATATCGTTTTCAATAATGACCTTAATAGCATGGTGGTCTGCTGCCTTACTGAAAACTTCATAGGCTTTTTCAATTTCACTTAGTTTGAAATAATGAGTTACCAATTTTTCTGGTTCAATCTTATGACTTTCAAGTGCTTTCAACAATTGTGGAGTGGTATTTGTAGATACCAAACCAGTTGTTACATTGATGTTGCGGATCCAAAGTTTGTCCAAATCGAATTCGACTGGTTTACCATGTACACCACAGTTGGCAACAGTTCCGTCTACACCAATAATCTTTTGACAGAAATCAAATGTTGCAGGAATACCAACAGCTTCGATAGCAACATCTACACCACGGCCATCTGTCAAATCATAAATTTCCTTAATGGCTTTTTCAGGGTCTGAAGAATTAACCTTATGAGTCGCACCGAATGATAAAGCAGTTTCCAAGCGGTTATCGTCTAAGTCCACCATAATCAATTTGGCTGGTGAGTAGAACTGAGCTGTCAAGAGAGCAGCCAATCCAACTGGACCTGAACCAATAATGGCTACGCTACAACCAGGTTCTACTTTCCCTTTCAAGACACCAATTTCATATCCAGTAGGCAGAATGTCTGATAACATAACCAAAGCTTCATCTGACAAGTCTTCTGGAGTATGGTAAAGAGTGTTATCTGCATGAGGGACACGTAGATACTCCGCCTGCATACCATCAATCAAGTGACCGAAAATCCAGCCCCCTTCGTCTTCACAGTGGGCATAAATTCCTTTTTTACAGTAGTAGCATTTACCACAGGCACAGACACAAGAAATCAAGACCTTGTCACCTTTTTTGAAATTCGAAACTCCTTCTCCGACTTCTTCAACAATCCCAATTCCTTCGTGACCAAGAATGGTACCACTTTGGCAAGCAGGAACATCCCCTTTGATAATATGGAGGTCTGTTCCACAAATAGTGGTTTTTACGATACGCACAATAGCGTCTGTTGGCTTGCGAATAACTGGTTTGTCTACATCAACAAAAGAAGCAAGTCCTGGTTTAACATAAGTATAGGCTTTCATAAAGCACTCCTCCGTTTTCTTATTTGTATTATTTATAATATAATTGTAAGCCTTTTCATTTGTTTATTCAAGTTTCTTTGTGATTTTTTTAACTTTTTTATTTACCGGTAAAGTACCATACATAAAAAAGCAGAAGCTAGTCTCTAACTTCTGCTTTCTCTCTTATGCTTGATATCGTTTTACACCATCTAGGTAGGTTGCTACCAATTCCAAATCTTTATCTAGTACGATAAAGTCTGCGTCGTAGCCTTCACGGATTTGGCCACAGACATCATCGATGTGAACAGATTTTGCTGGGTTGAGGCTGGCCATCATGACTGCTTCATGCGGATTTGCAATACCCCATTCGACCACATTCTTCAAACCATCCTTGAGTTTGAGGATAGAACCTGCCAAATTACCTGTAGATTTAAGGCGAGCAGTTCCATTGGCAACCACTACTGGGAATTCTCCCAACATGTAGTCACCGTCTTCCAAACCACCAGCTGTCATACAGTCTGTGATAAGGGCAATATTTTCAGTTCCCTTTTGCTTGAGCAAGATATCACATGCCTTTGGATCCACGTGGTGACCATCACAAATCAATTCTGCGTAAGTATGTGGTAACTCATACATGGCACCCACCATACCAAGCTCACGGTGAGTCAACCCACGCATGCCATTGTAGGCATGTACCCAAACGCTCGCTCCAGCATCAACTGCTTTTTTGGCCTCATCAAAAGTCGCATTTGAGTGTCCAAGAGCAACCGTTACGCCTTCTCCAGTGATAGTCCGTACAAAGTCTTCTACACCTTCACGCTCTGGCGCAAGAGCGATTTTATTAAGCAAGCCATTTGCTGCTTTTTGCCAAGCACGAAACTCATCCATACGAGGGTCTTTCATGTAGGCAGGATTTTGAGCACCCTTGTATTTCTCCGTGAAATAAGGCCCCTCAAAATAAATCCCACGAATTTTCGCACCACTTGCTTCTTGGTAACGAGCACCGATATTTTCTGTTACCGCAAGCAATTGCTCATAAGAGGAAGTCAAAGTGGTTGGCAAGAAACTAGTAACGCCCGTGCTAAGCAATCCTTCACTCATGGTATGAAGGGTTCCTTCGATGTTATTATCCATGACATCGACACCGCCAAATCCATGAATGTGGGTATCTACAAGTCCTGGGGCAATGCTATAACCTGTATAGTCAATCACCTCAGCTCCTTCAGGAACCTCTTCTACATGTTTTCCAAACTTGCCATCCACAAGTTCCAAGTAACCACCACGACGAACTCCGTGTGGGTAGAAAAATTGATCCGCTTTAATATAGTTAGGCATAATGATAACCTCCTTAAAAGATTGATTCTACAATTTATTATGTCAATTACATTATAAACCTTTCTTTTTTATTTGTAAATGGTATAGACCTATTTCCTAGAGATATTTTAAAAGAGCTGGATTTCTCCAACTCTTGTCTTTTAAATACACGTTATTTTGATTTGACTGGCTTGTCTTGAGCTGTTTGCAAGGCTGTAGCAATGGTATCTGCATACAATTTAGCTCCTGCTTCAATTTTACTATTGTCACTTCCGAAGTGAACCTGGTCTGTTCCTGTCCAGATCTCTGGATGTTCCTTAGCAGCTTGATTCCAATCTGCTATTGTGATATAAGGAGTCTTCTCTGCCAATTCTCTCATATAGGCAGCAGCCTTCTCAACGATTGCATAGGTCTCTTTTGTTTTATCTCCTTCATAAGGTGTCACCAAAATCATATGGTGACCCTTTGGAAGATTTTTCACGATACTATCCCAGTCTTCCTTGTAATTTTCAGGATTATTTACCCCAGTAGCAATGACCACCATCTTAGGTAAAAATTTATTCTGGCCATTGTTTAGCATGATTTCATTGGCAGTCTTGGTTGTTCTACTGACCTGCGCATTAATCTGTGCTCCAGGAAGGGCTGTCTGTAGAGCTGTATTGGCCCTTAGAGCCACTGAGTCACCAATTAGCATAGTACCATCAGCAATCCCCAAACTGTTTGCATCTGCCCGTTCTGCCATCAACTTGGTCTGGCCAATATTGGTTGCGGCTTGCTTCAATCCATTAACAGTTAAATCTGTCTCAAAAGCTCCGACTTGTGGTGCCATCAAAGTCACTAAGAAGACAATAAAGGTCAAAACGCCTGTGCTTGCCGCAAGGATTGTGTGGATATAAGGCAGGGGACGAAGGGTTTGTATAATAGGTGTGTTCTTGCCTGCAATCCACGGCTCCAATACATAAAATGAAAGACTGGCAAATCCATAAGAAAAAATCAGAGTCAGTAAGACAGCAAGAAGATTTGATGTCAACTGCGAGAAAATGATATAGAAAGGCCAATGGAAGAGATAAACCGCATAGCTAGTATCTGCTAAAAAGCTAATCATCTTTGGCTCCTGCACGTTAGGAGTCTTTTCATGCAAGACACGCGCTGCCAGAATCATGGCAAGGGCTGCAAGACTGGCAAGTAAAAAGCCGATAAGATATGCAAAAAGATAGGTGAATTTGACAAAGAAGGTCAAAATGAGTAAGAAGACAAATCCTCCTGCAAACACCAATAGTGTCTTTCGTAAATCCCAAATTTTATCCAACTGCTTAACTAAAGAAGTTGTCTGACGAACACCTACAATCGTTGCTAGGATACTCCCCAAAAAGAATGGATAGACATGAGTTAAACTGGAGAAGTAAACAGAGGAATAAGAGGTCACTAGAAAACTACCAATAAACATGGAGAAGAAGCTAATCAAGAAGGCAGCAGCCGATAAAAGAAAAACCATCCCTCTCAACTGACCATTTGATCTAGACTGTTTCGATAAGAACCAAACTGCCAATCCCCAAAGAATATAGTAGTGTACCTCAACAGCCAAGCTCCAATTATGAACAAACAAATGAGGAATGAACTGTGATTCATAACTCCCACCTGTTAGCAGTTCATAGAAGTTGGTCATAAAGCCTAAAACACCTGCAAGCTGGCCACCAATTCCAGCAACATAGTCTTGGCGAACCAAAAAAGTAAAAGGCATGGTTACCAAGACCATCAAAACCACAGGTGGCACAATCCGATAAAAGCGTCTCCTAAAAAATCCTACCAAATCAATCTCATGGTTTTTAGAAAATTCTTCGATGAGTAGAGCCGTAATCAGGAAGCCTGAAAACGTGAAAAAGACATCTACCCCGAAAAATCCTCCAGGAAAGATCGTCTGAAAGAAATGATACAAGAGTACCAGGAGTAAACCTGTAATCCTAATCAAGGAAAACCATTTAATGCGCATACGAGTTTATTCTTCCTTTCATTGTACACTTTATTCTATCAAAAAAAGAAGAAAAATCCTAAGAGAAAACTTAGGATTTTTAGCTTATATCCATTCCATTTTAGAAATTACGTCCTGACTTATTATAGCCATATTTTTCCACAAAATACTCACGAAATTCCAAGAGATTGTCATCCATGATGGCTTGTCGCACTTGCTTCATCAGGTTAAGCAAGAAGTAAAGATTGTGGTAGCTAGTCAAGCGGATACCGAAGGTTTCATCAGCCTTGAGCAGGTGACGAAGGTAAGCGCGTGTATAGTTCTTACATGTATAGCAATCACACTCAGGATCCAGTGGCGTAAAGTCCTCAGCAAACTGAGCATTTTTGACAACCAAACGTCCCTGACTGGTCATACAAGTCCCGTTACGAGCAATACGAGTCGGCAAGACACAGTCAAACATATCCACACCACGAATCACCCCATCGATCAAGCTATCTGGCGCTCCCACACCCATCAAATAGCGAGGTTTATTTTCAGGAAGGAGTTGGGTTGTGAAATCCAAGACCGCATTCATCTCTTCGTGGGTTTCTCCCACTGCTAAGCCACCGATAGAGTAGCCTGGGAAATCCATGCTGACAAGATCATGAGCTGATTGGCGACGAAGGTCTTCAAATCCTGCCCCCTGCACAATTCCAAACAAACCTTGATCATGTGGACGACGGTGAGCCTTCAAACCACGCTCAGCCCAACGGCTGGTACGCTCGATTGATTTCTTAACGTAGTCGTAAGGTTGATAGAACTGAGGACATTCGTCAAAGGACATCATGATGTCTGAGCCCAGATTGTTCTGAATAGAGATGGCTTTCTCTGGAGACAAGAACATCTTGGAACCATTGAGATGGTTTTTAAAGGTTACCCCTTCTTCTGTGATATTACGGCTATCAGCTAGAGAATAAACCTGGAAACCTCCACTATCTGTCAGGATTGGCTGGTCCCAGTTCATAAACTTGTGGAGACCACCTGCGCGTGCAATGAGTTCGTCTCCAGGGCGAAGCCAGAGATGATAGGTATTGGATAGGATAATTCCTGAACCCATCTCCTTCAATTCTTCAGGTGACTGGGTTTTGACAGTGGCCTGAGTGCCAACTGGCATAAACATAGGTGTCGGGAAGGTACCGTGAGGGGTGATGATTTCTCCCAGACGAGCTCCCGTGTGTTTTTCTTTCTTAATCAAACGATATTTGATTGGTGAATCTGACATTTTTTTACCTCCGAAGCTGGGAAAGACAGTCCCAGTTCATACTTTGTGCCCAAGGGCATACTGTATGATTTTATCAAAAAAAGCTGGAACTGTCACGAACTATGGTATAATGAGAGAATGAAATACCCAAAAATTGATTTAAAAACCATTCGTCTGCGGGCCAGACAATTTCAGGCTGAAAATCCCCGCCTCTTTCTCGTCTATCTCTTACCAAGCATGCTGGTCATCTTGTCTGGCTTCCTTAATCCCTTAGAGCGTATCAACGAGGCTATTTTAGAAGAACCCTTTTTTAGCGTACTTGCTCATGTATTACAAGCCTACCTTTTTCCACTATTCGTCTCCTTTATCGGAACGATTCTCCTGACCAGTTCAGTTTATACAACCCTGAGACTCATCAAGAATCCCGATACAGAACTATCCGTTAAAAATAGTCTCACTCTCTTTAACGAAGAGCACTTTTCACAAACCTTTTTGACCCTACTTCTCAAACGTTTCTATCTCCTTTTATGGAGCATTCCTAGCTTGCTTGGGATTTACTTCCTCTTTTACAGTAGCTTTTTAGCAAAGAAATTCGTTGTCCTTCATCCTGAGTTTCCTAATCTGGATCTCACGTCAGTTGAAACTGAACGCTTCCTCATGACCTTTGGTCTCTACTTTCTTGTAAGTATGTTCTTGATGATTGTAGGAAATAGTCTCTATATTCCACAATACTATGCCTATTCTCAGGTAGAATTTCTCCTCTGTGACACACTAGATTTGGGACAAGCCAAACCAGGACAAATCCTTAAAACCAGTCGTTTCCTGATGAAAGGTTACAAGTTTCAGCGTTTTGTCCTAGACTTACAACTCCTTCCTTGGTACTTCCTCAATTGGATTACCTTTGGAATTGCTAGTTTCTCACTTCTTCCCTACATTCAAATCAATAAAATAATTTTTTACCGAGCAGTACTAGCTCGAAAACGTCCAAAAGCTTGAAGGATTTCCCCTCAAGCTTTTTTCTATCAATGAGTTTCTCCGCCTACCAACTTGAGATCCTGATCTCCATGTTCGATAATGGCGACGATTGCCGCTTCTATCCCTCGCCTAATATCCACTAAACTCATAGCTGGAGTAGTCGGTCGATTCACCACCTGTTCCATCATATAAGGAATATGCATAAAACCTGCCTTAACATGTGGAAATTTCTTTTCGACCAAATAGAGGGCCTGATACATCAAATGATTGCAGACAAAAGTCCCTGCCGTATTGGAAACAGAGGCCGGCAATCCCTCTTTTTTTATAGCTTGAACCATCGCTTTAATCGGTAGACTACTAAAGTAGGCCGGAGCACCGTCTGGACGAATAGGAAGATCAATCGGTTGATTGCCTTCATTATCAGGAATGCGTGCATCATCTTGATTAATGGCCACTCGTTCTGGCGTCAAACTAGATCTTCCACCTGCTTGGCCAATACAAAGGACAAAGTCAGGTTGATAACGATTCATCTCTTTTTCCAATACTTGGGCCGATTTGTGAAAGACTGTAGGCACTTCTAGCCAACGGACCTCAGCACCATGGATTTCAGATTGTAAACCTTTAATAGCCTCCAAGGCTGGATTGACCTTTTCCCCTCCAAAGGGCTCAAAACCTGTCACTAATACTTTCATTTCTAACCTCACAACCAATTCCATGAAATTCTTTTCTTAAACACAAGTATAACATATTTCCCTTATTCTGGAGTTGAAAAGAGTTAGAGAGGATAAGAATGATCTTCAAGCTTATTTAAAGAATAAAATACTAACCAAGGTCAAAATAGCTGGACCACCTTGCTTCAAAATAATTTTCTTATCCGCTGTTAAAGAGCCATAAGCCGCAGCACCAATCACAAATAAGACAAAAATAGTCACAATTTCTAAATTTTGTGAGAAATAAATCCCATACAAGAGAAAG
Organism: bacterium; assembly: GCA_905221235.1. Lineage (GTDB taxonomy): Bacteria > Bacillota > Bacilli > Lactobacillales > Streptococcaceae > Streptococcus. The sequence goes on along the minus strand of CAJNCJ010000021.1, from coordinate 8,190 downwards.
ATACCTAGCAAAGCGTTATAAATCCCTTGATTTTTGAACAATGAACTTACCGACGGACGAGCTAGTTCTTCCTTTTCCATGTTAAAGACACGACTAGTCGCATCTGATTGCGTTGCAATACTTTCCAAATAAAAAATGTAAAAATGCTCCAAAGCAACGATCGTTGCTAAAATGATTGTAATAATTGACATATTTTTCTCCTTAAATCTCTATATTCTCAATGCCCAAAACCAATTTATTTAATAAACGGCTGAGTTCTGTTCTCTCAGACTCTGTTAAGATACTTTCCATCGCTTCCTTAACCTTAATATGCTTCAGAGGGGGATTTACCACTAACTGCTCCTTGGCATACTTCGTAGCCTCTACCAACACTTCTCGCTGGTTTTCAGGATTACGATGACGCTCCACCAAACCTTCCTTTTCCAAAATCTTGAAATGCCGGGTTAAAGCAGCTTGATCAATTTTCAAACGCTCCTGAACCGCTATTTGATTACAAGGGGAATGCTTCAACAAAAATAATAAAATCTGATACCGTGTCAAACTAATCCCAAGTCTTTTTTCAAACAATTGCGTACTCGCTTGCTCAGACAAGCGGAGTTGATACAGTAAATCTTGAATCTCTATCATTTCTTCTCCTTTTCTATTGATTTATCAATAGTTGACTAATCAATTATAATACAAAGTAAAATAGATTGCAAGAATTATGCTTGGATTATTAAAAGATGGTAACTTCCTTCAAATTGACAAAGAAAAAACGAACGAGACTCGCTTCCTATCACGAAAGCTAGATCTCATTCGTCAAAATGATATTACAAAGTCTGGTTTATCCATTCATTGAAACGTGAACGTGGTCATAGTGGTTTTCTGTCACGCTACCACGGTCTGGCATTGGATTCCAAGTATTAGCTGGTCCATATTTGCTATCGAATGGAGCATAGAAACGTTGTTTCCAAATGATGTAACTAATGCCACGGCTGGCCATATTTTGAATAGCGTATTCCGCAATCTTATCCCCTAGTTCTGAACCTTCTGGTACCATAAAGTCGATAGCCAAACCTTTTCCGTGATCTCCACTGTCTCCTGGACGGTAACCACTAAAGGATGTAATACCAAACAAGTTGGCAATTTCTTCTTTAAAGGCTGCTGTTTGTGGTTGAAGGCCTGCATTTTCAGATTTTGCTACTGCAAGTCCAGCATAATCAGGCGCAGCTGGTGCCGCGTAAGTTGTTGAAGCTGTTTTCGTCTCTTCTGGTTGATAAGTAGAAACTGCTGGTGTAGCTTCACTTGATGATTCTTCTGAACTTGTTGCAGTTGGTTCCGTTACTTTTTCTTCTACTGGAGTTGTAGTTGGTTCCACTGTTGAAGCTGCTTGTGGGTTTGCTTGAGTTTCCTCTTTCTCAGCTGGAGTCGTTGCCTGAGGAGCTGCTTCTTCAACTGGACTGCTTGTTTCGACTGTTTGCTCCGCTGACGTAGAAGAGTCTGTAGATGGTGCCACGTCTTCTGCAGCAGTCACTGTCTCTGCAACTTCAGAATTTGATGCTACTTCTTTTGTGCTTGGAGCTTCTACCGCTTTTGGAACTTCTGCAATCGGTTGAGAAAGATCTGCAACCTGAACAGTTTGATCATCAACAGTCACTTGATTGGTTGTCAAATCCGCTGTCGCAGTTGTCACTTCTTCACTAGAGTCTGCTTGAGGAGTTTGGATTTCAACTTCTGTTACTTCTTCTGATTCATTGACAGTTGTTGTCAAAACAGTTTCTGGGAAAATCAAGTCCATATTAGTGATTTTATTCAAATTCGCAAGAACTGTGACATCTACACCCAAGGCTTCTGCAATGGTGCTCAAAGTATCACCATACTGAACTGTATAACTTGTTTTGTTGTCCGTTTTAGTCAAATCGTTTTGGATTTGTTCAACACTACGTGCAGTCCAAAAAACTTCTTCTGCTTGAGTTGCCAATACTGGGGCAAATGACAAGGCCACTGTTGATGCTAATAATATTCTTTTCTTCATTCTTTCAAATTCCTTTCAAATGAGTACCTGTCTATCATAACACAAAAAGAGCAGAAAAAAAGCCCTCTCGGGCCTATTTAACAGAACTGTCTATTCCTTGTAACAAACTCGGTTACTTGAAATAGTTTGTTAGGTCTCTGTCACAAAACTGACACAATCTTATCGTTCCCAATCCCCAAAAATGCAAGGAATATCTGCTAACGCTTGAATTCTGTGATTCCTTTCATAAGTTGAGTCTAAAAAGTTGATACTTTGAATATTACTATTCTGCGCGAATTCCACATCCAGAGTCCGATCCCCAATATAGTAAGTCTTCTCAGGATTCAGCTGATACTTGTCTATCAGATAGGTAGCTGCTTCTGGACTTGGCTTCCGCGCAAATCCGCTCTGACTGGTTAAAATCTCTGTAAAATAGGATTCCAATCCCAAGTCTCTTAGAATGGCAAAAGCATTGTCTCCCTTATGAGTGTAAACAAAGTTCCGAATCCCTACTTGGTCTGCCCAAGCCAACACTTCACGCACACCTGGCATCAAGGCTACCTGAGCATTCTTTTCAGCCAAACTCTGGGCACGCACCTGATTGAGCACTTCCACCTCCAGTTTTCTCTCTTCTGCCACCTGCACAAGCAAATCTTGCACCGAATACTTGAGGATAAACTCTCTCACCTTCTCCTTATCATAAGGAATAGAAAACTGACCAAAAGTCTCCTCAATCCCTGATAAAATCGCTTCGTAAGAGTCCAATAAAGTTCCGTCTAAATCCCAAATAAAAGCTGTTTTTTGCATTTCCTATCCTTTCAAGCTCATATAACGCTGGTAGCGGTAGCGTAGAAATAACCAGCGAAAACCATTATCCAAAAGAGTTCCGGCCCAAATACCAGGCAAGCCCCAACCAAGCACAATCCCCATCAAATATCCTGTCCCAATGCGGATACACCACATTCCTATACTTGTCGCATAAAAGGGAAGCCGAGCATTGCCCAACCCCTGCCAAACTGCCGTATAAATAACTGTCCCTGTCGCCATGGGTGTACCAAGTAGTGAAAACAGTGTCACTAGAACACTAGCCTCAATCGCTAGAGGATCAGTCGTATAGAGATGAGTTAGTGGTATTCCTAAGGCATAGATACTAAAGGTCAAGGGCAACATGAGAAACAGAGAAAGCCAAAAGGTTTGCTTGCTCAAACTAGCGACTCTTTTCCAATCATCCTCTCCAACCGCTCGAGCCACCAGCATGACCGTTGCCGTAGCCACTCCAAAGGTAGGCATGTAGTTAAACTGGGTCAAGACTTCTCCGACCGCATTTCCTGCCACTGCCTCCGTTCCGAAAGCCACAACCAAGGCAATGATAACGACATCTCCAGCCCGCATCATAAGCCGCTCTCCAGCTGCTGGTAAAGCCAAGGTCAAGAGTTCCTTATCTAAACCAAAAGTCGGTTTCGTATAAGGCAGTTTTAATTGTGACCACAAAATCACAAGACCAACCAAGCGAGACAGAATAGTCCCCCAAGCAACACCAGCTATTCCCATATCAAGAACAAAAATAGCTAGACTGGAAAAGAGAATATTCAAAGCATTTGACAAGAGGCTGACATAAAGAGGCAGACGCGGATTATGCGTTGCACGAATCAAGGCACCCAGACTCGTCATGAATCCCAAAAGAACAATAGTTCCACCTACCAAAGATAGATAGAGTCCTCCACTTTCTGCCACAGCTTGCTCAGTCCCCAAGAGTCCAATCATCTCTTGCCCAGCGAAGATAGACAAAGCTCCTAAAAGGAAACTTAATAGTAAAGTAATTTTCAACGCCTCAGTCACATGATAGGCTAACTTAGACTGATCCTTCTGCCCCAAACTCTTTGAAATAACACTAGAAATAGCTGCCCCCAGAGCAATAAAAATCGCCTGATAAATAGTGATAATATTACCAGCCAATGAAACACCTGAAATAGCTATCAATCCTAAATGAGCAACCAAATAACTATCCACCATTCCCATGAGCATCTGCAAAAAGTTTTCACCCATAGCTGGTAGTGCAATATTAAGAATATCTTTATTTTTCTTAAACAATCTCTCCTCCTGATGAAAAGAAACTCAGTTGGTTTCCCAACCGAGTTTACTTCCTCTGTCTTAAAGTTCTAGATAAGCCTCAACCGCTGCTTGCATATCAGCAGCTGCCACGGTTGTCTTGTGACGAACTGGAGCTGTTTCAAGCCCATCAACTGCTGGTGGTACTGCAACACCTGAGATTTCATGTAATTGAGCCAAGGCTTCAAAATCTGTCAGACCTGATTTCCCTGTTACAGCTTCAACTGCAACCACTGGGAACTTATATGGACTAGCTGTTGAAGCAATCACTGTCTTAGTCGCATCGCCGGTAGCCGCTTGGTATTTTATATAAACAGCTGAGGCAACCGCCGTATGTGGATCCTCGATATAGGCATCTGTATCATAAACACGTTTAATTTCTGCCGCAGTTTCTTCCTCAGTCGCATATTCAGCTGCAAAGAGTTCCAAAATCTCAGCATCAAAGTCTGTCAATTCATATTGTCCTTGTGTATTCAAGGCATTCATGAGTTCAGCTGTCTTAACCGCATCATTTCCTAAAAGATGGAAAATCAAACGCTCCAAGTTTGAAGATACCAAGATATCCATAGATGGACTAGTTGTTACTTTAAACTCACGTTTCTTGTCGTAAACACGTGTCTTGAAGAAGTCTGTCAAAACATTGTTGTCATTTGAAGCACAAATTAATTTACCAACTGGCAAACCAATTTGTTTAGCATAAAAGGCAGCCAAGATATTTCCAAAGTTTCCTGTTGGTACTGTGAAGTTGACCTTTTCACCAGCTACAATTTCACCAGTCTTAACCAACTGAGCATAAGCATAAACATAATAAACAATTTGTGGTACCAAACGACCAATGTTCATAGAGTTAGCTGACGAAAATTGCAACTTGTTGGCAGCCAATTTTTCACGAAGGGCTACATCGTTAAACATATGTTTCACGTTGGTTTGCGCATCGTCAAAGTTACCGTCAATGGCGATAACATGAGTATTGTCGCCAGTTTGAGTAGTCATTTGCAGCTCTTGTACCTTGCTGACACCATCCTTTGGATAAAAGACGATAATTTCAGTACCTGGAACATCGGCAAATCCTGCCATAGCAGCTTTTCCAGTATCACCAGATGTCGCTGTTAAGATGACAATCTTGTTCTCCAAACCATGCTTCTTAGCAGCTGTTGTCATAAAGTATGGCAAAATAGACAAGGCCATATCCTTAAAAGCAATTGTTGAACCATGGAAAAGTTCCAAGTTATATTGCCCGTCTAATTTCACTAATGGTGCGATAGCTGGAGTATCAAACTTGCTATCGTAGGCATTGTTGATACAGTAGTCCAACTCTTCAGCTGTAAAGTCATCTAAAAATGCTGACAAAACAATCTTAGCAACTTCCTGATAAGAAGCAACTTTCAATTTGTCAAAATCCAAATCTACCTTTGGATATGTAAGCGGTGTAAACAAACCACCATCCGTCGCCAAACCTTGCAAAATTGCTTGGCTGGCAGTTACTGTATTGTTGGCATCACGCGTTGATTGATAAACTAATGTCATTACTCTCTATCCTTTATCTATAGTCTCTTCCATTATATCATGATTTTTCAGAAAATTCTCCCTTTATAAGAGAAATTATAGGCCCAATTCTTCTTTCAAAGACTGTAAATAGATTGTTTCTTGCCTATTTCTCATCTTCAGTCCTTTCTCAGCTAACAGAAGTAAGTCTTTTGAAAACTCTATAATCGCAGTTTCTTCCTGATCTGTAAGCTTTTTCTTAGAAAATTGTCGTCTTAAAAACTTGTAATTTCTACCAAATACTTTAAAGAAAGGTGCTGTTTCTAAGTAAGCTTCTAACTTGTCTAAATTAACTAATAATCCCAAGTGAAAGGCTGCTGAAGTAAAAGTCCTATCAAGAGGCTGAGTACACACACTACGAAACTCAACCGTTCCTCGAGTCGTTAAGTCTTGGTACTGATAACTACGATGGGTTTCAAAATCTTTCTCTTGAGGGGAAATAATAACCTCATCCCCATTAAGAGCAAATGCCTGGATTTCAGGCGTAGCTAAATAGTCCCTTACCTGAATAGGATAAAAATAATAGGTCTGCCCATCACGTTCTGCAGTAAAAATTGCAGAATGATCTAGATAGTCAAAAAAATCATCTTCATCATCAAAGATTCTAGCATTAATCCCAACATTCTCTGGATAGATACCATGCATGGATTCTTCCCAGAAAATATCCCTTGAAATTTTAGTATCCCAATCCATACCTGAAAACTCGGAATTTGCAAATAAATAAGCTTTAGCTGCTTCAATTTGGGTAAAAGCATTAATCACCCGTAAGTAGTTGGATTTTGAAACATCCAACTGAACCTGACTCCCACAGATAAAAGCACCATATTCAGGGAAATGATGTAAATCTGATTTAATAACATTTCTACTCAAATTCAAATAATCCATCAACATCTGGTAGCGTGGATAAGCCACTGGACAATTCTCATTTTTATCCCAGTTGGGATGAATGCCACAGCCAACAATAGCATGATTTGATTCACCTAATTTTCTCTGAATCACATCCATATATTTGTTAAAACAATTTTCGACCTCTTGAATCGTTTCAGTCTTACCAAATGCAAACTCAATCGTCGTATAAGAAACTTCAAATAAAATAGCATCCTGACTTATCGGATCCACTAACTGAATAGGATTTCCAAAATCATCTACCTTTTCTACAATGAAATCTAAAGCAGAAACTAAATAATGAAATAGTTCCTTTATAACATCAACATCTGTAGCAAGCCCCTCTAAATTTGCAACAGGATATTCCAGCTCAATCCCAATAAATAATTCAGGATTTTCTTTAATATTTTTCAAATACCGATGTTTTAATAAATCGATAGAACGAGACATACTATCCTACTCTTTCTTAATCTAAATAAAATTTGAATAACTACTATTATACCAAAAATAATACAAAAAAGGAACGAAGATTAACTACGTTCCTAATGCTATACTATACCGGCGGCCGGGGTCGAACCGGCACGTCCTTGCGGACACTGGATTTTGAGTCCAGCGCGTCTGCCAATTCCGCCACGCCGGCAAATAGTAACTGGGGTAGCTGGATTCGAACCAACGCATGAGGGAGTCAAAGTCCCTTGCCTTACCGCTTGGCTATACCCCAATAATATAAAATAGGCGAGTGATGGGGATCGAACCCACGCATGCCAGAGCCACAATCTGGTGTGTTAACCACTTCACCACACCCGCCATAATTCTATTAACACGGGCAGTAGGAATTGAACCCACACTGAAGGTTTTGGAGACCTTAGTTCTACCTTTAAACTATGCCCGTAAAATGGAAGGGGAGGGATTCGAACCCCCGAACCCGAAGGAGCGGATTTACAGTCCGCCGCGTTTAGCCTCTTCGCTACCCTTCCAAAATATATAAATGGCGCGAGACGGAATCGAACCGCCGACACATGGAGCTTCAATCCATTGCTCTACCAACTGAGCTACCGAGCCTTATTGCGGGAGCAGGATTTGAACCTACGACCTTCGGGTTATGAGCCCGACGAGCTACCGAGCTGCTCCATCCCGCGTTAATAAAAAAGGAGGATGTGGGATTCGAACCCACGCACGCTTTTACACGCCTGACGGTTTTCAAGACCGTTCCCTTCAGCCGGACTTGGGTAATCCTCCAAAATAGTTTATACGGGAATAAACCCGTGTCCTCTTAGGGAAAAGATAATATTTCAATTCTCTAGTAATGGACTAAACACTATGGGCACGAGTGGACTCGAACCACCGACCTCACGCTTATCAGGCGTGCGCTCTAACCACCTGAGCTACGCGCCCAAGTTAAAAACTTGGTACAAAGAACAAAGTTCAAAGCGGGTGACGAGAATCGAACTCGCGACAACAGCTTGGAAGGCTGTAGTTTTACCACTAAACTACACCCGCTAAAATGGGAGTTAACGGGATCGAACCGCTGACCCTCTGCTTGTAAGGCAGATGCTCTCCCAGCTGAGCTAAACTCCCTAGAGCTAAGCGACTTCCATATCTCACAGGGGGCAACCCCCAACTACTTCCGGCGTTCTAGGGCTTAACTTCTGTGTTCG
>CAJNCJ010000020.1 GCA_905221235.1 bacterium | reverse complement strand
TAACCTTCAACTCCATTCAAACGTCTCACACTAACTTCCACCATAGCGGAACTTAATCTGAAACGCTTTCAGATGAGGGGATTTTGAGCGCTCTTTTTTTCGATTCATTTTGGCTACAAAAGCGATGAAATCAAGCATGATTAAAACCAGTGGAAGTTACCCTGACACGGATTTCCAATGTTTTTTAGGATTTTTATCAGACTAACTTCCACTTGGATTAGCAGTGGAACTTAGTTTGGGAATTTACCATTTTATTGAAAGTTTCCCTTTTGTGGTATAATAGATAAAGTGAGGAAATCCATGCAAAATCAATTAAATGAATTAAAACGAAAAATGCTGGAATTTTTCCAGCAAAAACAAAAAAATAAAAAATTAGCTAAACCTGGCAAGAAAGGCTCAAGTGTCCAAAAATCTAAATCCTTAGAGAAACCAGCCATTTTTCCAGCTATTTTACTGAGTATAAAGGCTTTATTTAACTTACTATTTGTGCTCGGTTTTCTAGGAGGAATGTTGGGAGCTGGGATTGCTTTGGGGTACGGGGTGGCCTTGTTTGACAAGGTACGGGTGCCTCAGACGGAAGAATTGGTACATCAGGTCAAGGACATCTCTTCTATTTCAGAGATTACCTATGCGGATGGGACGGTGATTGCCTCCATAGAGAGTGATTTGTTGCGCACTTCTATCTCATCTGAGCAAATTTCGGAAAATCTGAAGAAGGCTATTATTGCGACGGAAGATGAACACTTTAAAGAACATAAGGGTGTAGTGCCCAAGGCGGTGATTCGTGCGACCTTGGGGAAATTTGTAGGTTTGGGTTCCTCTAGTGGGGGTTCAACCTTGACCCAGCAACTGATTAAACAGCAGGTGGTTGGGGATGCGCCGACCTTGGCTCGTAAGGCGACAGAGATTGTGGATGCTCTTGCCTTGGAACGCGCCATGAATAAGGATGAGATTTTAACGACCTATCTCAATGTGGCTCCGTTTGGCCGAAATAATAAGGGGCAGAATATTGCAGGAGCTCAGCAGGCAGCCGAGGGGATTTTCGGTGTAGATGCGAGTCAGTTGACGGTTCCTCAAGCAGCATTTTTAGCAGGACTTCCACAGAGTCCCATTACCTATTCTCCTTATGAAAATACTGGAGAGTTGAAGAGTGATGAAGACTTAGAAATAGGTTTGAGACGGGCTAAGGCAGTTCTTTATAGTATGTATCGCACAGGTGCCTTAAGCAAAGACGAGTATTCTCAGTATAAGGATTATGACCTTAAACAGGACTTTCTCCCTTCAGCTACAGTCACAGGTGTGTCACGAGGTTATTTATACTTTACAGCCTTGGCAGAAGCTCAGGAACGTATGTACGACTATCTAGCTCAGAGAGACAATGTTTCCGCTAAGGAGTTGAAAAATGAGGCAACTCAGAAGTTTTATCGCGATTTGGCAGCCAAGGAAATTGAAAATGGTGGTTATAAGATTACTACTACCATAGACCAGAAAATTCATGCTGCTATGCAAAATGCAGTTGCTGACTATGGCTATCTTTTAGATGATGGAACAGGTCGTGTAGAAGTAGGGAATGTCTTGATGGACAACCAAACAGGTGCTATCCTAGGCTTTGTAGGTGGCCGTAATTATCAAGAAAATCAAAACAATCATGCCTTTGATACCAAACGTTCACCAGCTTCTACTACCAAACCTTTGCTGGCCTACGGTATTGCTATTGACCAAGGCTTGATGGGAAGTGAGACGATTCTGTCTAACTATCCAACAAACTTTGCCAATGGCAACCCAATTATGTATGCTAATAGCAAGGGGACTGGAATGATGACCTTGGGAGAAGCCTTGAACTATTCATGGAATATCCCGGCTTACTGGACCTATCGTATGCTCCGTGAAAAGGGTGTTGATGTCAAGGGTTATATGGAAAAGATGGGCTACGAGATTCCTGAGTACGGTATTGAGAGCCTGCCAATGGGTGGTGGTATTGAAGTCACAGTTGCCCAGCATACCAATGGCTATCAGACCCTGGCAAATAATGGTCTATATCATAAAAAACATGTGATTTCTAAAATTGAAGCAGTAGATGGTAGAGTGGTGTATGAGTATCAGGATAAACCGGTTCAAGTCTATTCAAAAGCTACTGCGACAATTATGCAAGGATTGTTGCGAGAAGTTCTATCTTCTCGTGTGACAACAACCTTCAAGACGAACCTGACTTCTTTAAATCCTACTCTGGCTAATGCAGATTGGATTGGGAAGACTGGTACAACCAACCAAGACGAAAATATGTGGCTCATGCTTTCGACACCTAGATTAACCCTAGGTGGCTGGATTGGGCATGATGATAATCATTCATTGTCACGTAGAGCAGGTTATTCCAATAACTCTAATTACATGGCTCATCTGGTAAATGCGATTCAGCAAGCCTCCCCAAGTATTTGGGGGAACGAGAGCTTCGCTTTAGATCCTAGTGTAGTAAAATCCGAAGTCTTGAAATCAACAGGTCAAAAACCAGGGAAGGTTTCTGTTGAAGGAAAAGAGGTAGATGTTACAGGTTCGACTGTTACCAGCTATTGGGCTAATAAGGCAGGGGCGCCAACGACCAGTTATCGCTTTGCTATTGGTGGAAGTGATGCGGATTATCAGAATGCTTGGTCTAGCATCGTGGGGAGTCTACCAACTCCATCAAGCTCCAGCAGTTCAAGTAGTAGCTCTAGTGACAGTAGCAACTCAAGTGCTACACGACCTTCTTCTTCAAGGACAAGACGATAAGTTCTATGAACTGTGCTAAATGAAGTGGCTAATCAATTGATTGCCACTTTTTTCTTTTTCCCTTTCGTGTTACAATAAAGGTATGAATCAGTATCAGAAAAAGATTGTTAAAGGAACCATTTACTCTCTCCTATCCGGCTTGATATGGGGAATCTGTGGAATTTTAGGAGAGTATTTCTTTACTCATTATCAGGTGTCTTCTGGTTGGATTACCTCTATGCGTTTGACATTGGCAGGGAGTCTTGTTCTCATTTGGTCTGCAATGCAATTAAAATCGCAAGTGTTAGATATCTGGCTAGACAAGAAAAATTATCTGCCCTTTTTGGCCTATGCTATTTTGGGAATTTTCTCAGTCCAGTATTTTTTCTACCTCTGTGTAGAATACTCAAATGCTGCGACAGCGACTATTTTACAGTTTATCAGTCCTGTCTTTATCCTCTTTTACAATCGTTTGGTTTATCACAAACGAGCCTCAAAAAGCGCTATTTTCTATGTTTTGATTGCCATGCTGGGTGTTTGCTTGATGGCTACAAAGGGAGATCTCTCTCAGTTATCCATGACCCCGCTAGCCCTTGTAACGGGTTTGTTGAGTGCTATGGGTGTTATGTTTAATGTTATCTTGCCCCAACCTTTCGCGAAGCGCTATGGTTTTGTACCCACGGTTGGGTGGGGAATGATTTTGGCCGGTTTGTTTAGCAATGTCCTTTCGCCGGTTTATCATCTTTCCTTTACTCTTGATATTTGGAGTATCTTGATTTGTCTTATTATCGCTTTCTTTGGGACGGCTTTTGCCTTTTTCATCTCCATGAAGGCGGTGTCCTTGGTCTCTCCTTTGGTGGTTTCTGTTATCAGTGCCAGTGAACCTCTTTCCTCTGCTCTCTTGAGTGTTTTGTTTTTAGGATTGGTGGTGGATTGGTCCCTTCTTCTAGCTATGGCCTTGATTATTTTACCCATGATTTTCCTATCGATAGAAGAAGCGAAAGAAAGTAAATAAAAAGTCTTTTCTTAATTCTAAAAGTGTGCTATACTAGAATAGTCAATAAAACACGGGGAGATAGTTGTGAAGAGTGTTTTTAGGTTGTATCGGTAGGGGCTTGCTTTTACCGACAGCACGTTTTATCTCACATCCCTAAAAATCATACCTAAAAACAAACAAAAAGGCTTCAAATTTGAGGCCTTTTTTGGTAGAATAGGTATCATTAAAATGAACTAGGAGGCGCCTATGACTGCTACAAAAATGAACGCACAAGAAATTATCCAATTTATCGCCAATGCTGAAAAGAAAACCAGTGTCAAAGTAACCTTTGAGGGAGAACTTGCAACTGCTGTACCTGGATCTGTTGTCAAACTAGGGAATATCTTATTTGGAGACTGGAAAGATGTTGCTCCGCTTCTTGATGGCTTGGTAGAAAATCGAGACTATGTTGTTGAGCAAGATGCTCGTAATTCTGCAGTTCCTTTGCTAGATAAACGTGCTATCAACGCTCGTATCGAGCCAGGTGCGATTATCCGTGATCAGGTAGAAATTGGTGACAATGCTGTTATCATGATGGGAGCTGTTATCAATATCGGTGCTGAAATTGGTGCAGGAACCATGATTGACATGGGGGCTATCCTTGGTGGCCGTGCTATCGTTGGGAAAAACAGTCACGTTGGTGCAGGTGCAGTTTTGGCAGGTGTGATTGAGCCAGCTAGTGCTGAACCAGTTCGTGTCGGAGACAATGTTCTTATTGGTGCCAATGCAGTGGTTATCGAAGGAGTCCAAATCGGTAGTGGTTCAGTTGTCGCAGCAGGAGCTATTGTTACCCAAGATGTCCCAGAAAACGTGGTAGTAGCAGGTGTTCCAGCTCGCATTATCAAAGAGATTGATGCCCAAACTCAACAAAAAACAGCGCTAGAAGATGCGCTTCGCACCTTGTAATTGCAAATGATAAATAGAGGCGGAACTCTTTTTCCAGCCTCTTTCTGCTATATAGGAGGACAGATAGATGTTAGATTTGATTCAGACTAGACGAGATTTGCACCAGATTCCAGAGATTGGTTTGGAGGAGTTCAAGACTCATGCTTATTTGATGGATGTGATTGAAAAATTGACTGCGGGCAAGGAATTTGTCCAAGTTCGAACTTGGCGGACAGGGATTTTGGTTTATTTGCAGGGAAGTCAGCCAGAGCGTACCATTGGTTGGAGAACAGATATTGATGGCCTGCCTATCGTCGAACAAACAGGCCTTCCTTTCGTTTCTCAGCACCAAGGTCGCATGCACGCTTGTGGACATGATTTTCATATGACCATTTCCTTGGGTTGTCTTGAGCGTGCACTGGAGGAGCAACCAAAGAACAATCTGCTCTTCCTATTTCAGCCTGCTGAAGAAAATGAAGCTGGTGGCATGCTCATGTATGAGGATAGTGCTTTTGGAGACTGGTTGCCAGACCAATTTTATGGTCTCCATGTTCGTCCAGATCTGAAGGTTGGACAGATTGCGACTAATACTCATACGCTCTTTGCAGGGACCTGTGAGGTGAAGATTCGTTTCAAAGGAAAAGGGGGCCACGCAGCTTTTCCGCATGAAGCAAATGATGCCTTGGTGGCTGCTAGTTACTTTGTAACCCAAGTACAGTCAGTGGTCAGCCGCAATGTCAATCCAATCGAGGGAGCAGTGGTGACCTTTGGCCTTTTCCAAGCTGGAACAACCAACAATGTCATCACAGACACAGCATTCTTACATGGAACCATTCGTGCTTTGACACAGGACATGAGCCTCTTGGTGCAAAAGAGGGTCAAAACAGTTGCAGAAGGCGTTGCAGCTGCCTTTGATATGGAAGTCGAAGTCGAACTCAAACAAGGGGGCTACCTGCCTGTTGAGAACAATCCAGCCTTGGCGCGTGAACTGATGGACTTCTTTGAAGAGAAAGACGGAATTGAGTTGATTGATATCGAGCCTGCTATGACAGGCGAGGACTTTGGTTATTTGCTTTCAAAGGTTGATGGCGTCATGTTTTGGTTGGGTATCGATAGTCCCTACGCCCTTCATCACCCTCAGATGACTCCTAAGGAAGAGGCACTAGCTATTGGGGTTGATGCGGTTTCTAGTTTCTTGAAAAAGAAGGCAACAGAGTAGAGGGCTTGTCTATGAAATCGGAATTACGCAAGCAAGTCTTGCAAGAAATGAAGGCTATACTTCAAACTCAAAAAGTTGCTATGGATCAAGCTTTAACCGAGCGATTTTTAAATCACCCCTTTTACCAAGAAGCCAAGGTTATCGCAACCTATCTCTCTTTTTCTCATGAGTTTCAAACGCAGGAACTGATTGAGCAGGCGCTGAAGGATGGCAAGAAGGTTCTGATACCCAAAACCTATCCCAAGGGGCGCATGGACTTTGTAGTCTATAATCCGCAACAACTGGTCAAAACTTCTTTTGGCTTACTGGAACCACAGGGAGATTTGGAAGTAGTGGATGCCTCTCAGATTGATTTGATTCATGTTCCAGGGCTGGCTTTTACGAGAGAGGGCTATCGGATTGGCTATGGTGGAGGTTATTATGACCGCTATCTGGAACATTTTCCTGGTCATACTTTGAGTACGGTTTATCCTTGTCAAATTCGGGATTTTAGCCCTGAAAATCATGATATTCCTGTTCAGGAGGTACTGATTGATGAAGGAAATCTTTGATAGGCGTTACCCTGTGACGAGTTTCTTCCTCTTAGTGACGGCCTTGGTATTTCTACTAATGTTGGTGACCACAGGAGGAAACTTTTACAGGGCAGATACCTTATTTCGATTTGGAGCCATGTACGGACCTGCCATTCGCCTCTTTCCAGAGCAGGTTTGGCGTCTCTTTTCGGCTATTTTTGTTCATATTGGGTGGGAGCATTTCATTGTTAATATGCTTTCGCTCTATTATCTTGGTAGGCAGGTAGAGGAAATTTTCGGATCCAAGCAGTTTTTCTTTCTCTATCTATTATCTGGAATGATGGGCAATCTCTTTGTTTTTGAGTTTAGTCCAAAATCCTTAGCAGCAGGAGCATCCACCTCTCTTTACGGACTATTTGCCGCGATTATCATTCTTCGCTATGCTACGCGTAATCCTTATATCCAACAGCTAGGACAGTCTTATCTGACACTTTTTGTGATTAACATTATTGGAAGTGTTCTGATTCCAGGAATCAGTCTAGCAGGTCATATCGGAGGTGCAGTTGGTGGCGCATTTCTAGCAATTATCTTTCCAGTTCGAGGAGAAAGACGGATGTATAGCACCAGCCAGAGGTTAGGAGCGGTAGTCTTGTTCGTAGGACTCGCAGTCTTGCTTTTGTACAAGGGAATGGGAATGTGACGACTAATATGTAAACTTGAATAAGAAAAAAGCTACTTAAAAAATGAGTAGCTTTTAATGTGATTTGGAACTATTCGAAACAACACAGCTCTAAAACAGTCGCCATCTTCTAAGTCGTCCAATTCCAGTTTTGGAACCATTCGAAACAACACAGCTCTAAAACTAGATAATTCCTTCATCGTTTTTTTTGTTTGTTTTGGAACCATTCGAAACAACACAGCTCTAAAACTTGACCGTCTTATGCCCGTACTCAACGTGTGTTTTGGAACCATTCGAAACAACACAGCTCTAAAACTCTTGTCTGATGAGATGAAGGGTTTGACCTGTTTTGGAACCATTCGAAACAACACAGCTCTAAAACCCGTGCAGACCGTAGTGGACCACATAGGGCGTTTTGGAACCATTCGAAACAACACAGCTCTAAAACTGTTTTTTCGGGCAGATTCACCCAATTTACGTTTTGGAACCATTCGAAACAACACAGCTCTAAAACTCGCTTGCAGGTCTTTCTGCAAGTTGTTTTGTTTTGGAACCATTCGAAACAACACAGCTCTAAAACCCTTTCCGATATCATGAACCACTTCTTCAAGTTTTGGAACCATTCGAAACAACACAGCTCTAAAACTGGACGGAAGCCTATGCCAACGCTTGGCAGGTTTTGGAACCATTCGAAACAACACAGCTCTAAAACCTCGTAGAAAAATTTTTCTCACGAAATTTCGTAATCGCGCCATTCGTCCCAGCCAGACTTCAGCTCGTCAGGTTCCAATTGTTACTCTTATTATACCATATTTTCAGGGTTCAAGAAATAGTCTTGATCCAATACATACTGCGGAAAATCATAGATTTTCCGAGGCTCAACAAACAAGACGGACAGTTGATTGAGTTGGATATACTCTATCAAATTTACTAACTCATCCTTTGATAGATAGG
Organism: bacterium; assembly: GCA_905221235.1. Classification (GTDB taxonomy): domain Bacteria; phylum Bacillota; class Bacilli; order Lactobacillales; family Streptococcaceae; genus Streptococcus. Next base: position 22,325 of record CAJNCJ010000020.1, on the reverse strand, counting down.
CGGATGCATTGATGAAAACAAGGAGTTTCTTTTTAGAAAGATATTTAAAAACCTGGACAATTTCTAGCATCTTTTCAAAAGGTGTATCACTCAGGGTTTCGACTTTGACACCAAGTGCATCGATTAACTCTAAAATGGTAATTTCATCATACTCTAGGTCTAACTCGTTTTCTAAACACTCAAATGCTAGCAATTCTGTAATCGTAGCAACCAGCTTTTCAATCATGGATTTGACTTCGGGCTTGTCATTGAGCTGATTTTCAAGATCTGCATGTATCAGCTTGAGCATCGCAGGTGAGTTGAGATTGTATCCTAAGACATCCGTTATCACTAGTAATTCAGCTTCTTTCAGAGCTTTTAGATTTCTATCAAACAACTTCAACTCCCCACCATCAGTATATTGGTAGAATTGCTTGACGATAGTTGAAAAGGTAAACTGGTCTTCCAACACTAAAAAAGTGGCATTTTCAATAGCTAATGGTTCATCCAGTAGTGGGAAATTAATCTTCATCTCTAGGCTCCTCTCCTAGAAAGACCAAGCGTGCATCGGAATTTGCTATGCTGGTATTTCGCTCGCCATTTAAGTAAATCATACGAGAAAACTGCTTTTCTGTAATGGTTAAGAGAGTAATGTTCCCCTTTTTAGGGTTATGGGTCTTGAGTCGCTCAATCATGGCGTTATTAGCAGAGTTGTTGAGCAAGAGTTTGCTATAGATGGAGAATTGGTGCATGATAAATCCCTCATCTATGAGGAACTTCCGAAATTTCCGATAGGCCTTGCGTTCCTCTACGGTATCAACTGGCATATCAAACATTAAAATCATACGCATATATCGATAATTCATATCCTAAATTCAGGAACTCCTTTCTCGGGTTGATTGAGAGCTTGGATGACTTTCTTAGTATAGTCACTGATGATATTGGACAGGTACATATCTTTACCATTGTAGTGGAAGGTGTCTGAGAAAATAGTAAAAAGTTCTCGTTTGATTTTGATAAAAGAGCTGTTTCGATTTTCATAGACAATTCTGTCAATAATCGGACGGAAAGGCTCCATAATATCACTGGCTAGGTTGAATTGATTGAACTGATTGGCATGTTTCAAGCCAAACTGAGTCATACAGCCAGACAAAACAATCTCACGCGCAAACATACTCAAAATCAAAGTGTAGCCATAGTCTAAGGCAGCATTAACATCACTATCTTGCTCACGATTAAAATCATTTCCAAACAAGGTGTTGAAATAAATACGAGCTGCGTGTCCCTCACGGTTATTAGGATCAAACAAATCTAATCCATGATAGAGATCGATGACGGACTGGCTCTTTTCCAGAAAACCACAACTCCCCAGATAAAAAGCTTGATTGAGAATTTTTTGTGCAATGATGGTTGTCCATATTTCCGCCTTTACATCTTCATTCCAAGTAATTTGACGAGAGAGTTGCAAACTGGAATCATGACGACCATAGTAAGGCATTAAATATGCCGTTGGTAAGCGTTTATCATCACAAAAGATGACCAGAATATTTTCATCCACCAAGCGCTTTATCAGCATAGTGGAGAGAACAATATCTGTCGTCTCCAAAAGCAGGATGTCCACCTCGGACAGGTGAATTAACTCTGTCCGAGAGGCATCTTTAAAAATCAAGTGGTTATTCTTGTAGGAGAGTTTAGAGTGCGTATTGACTACAATAGTTCTCCATCCCATTAGTCTTCTCCTAATTTGCTTAAGTCAATCCGAGTCTCGTATAGACCAGTGATGGATTGGTGGATGAGGGTGGCGTTGAGGAGTGAAGAAGGTGTATAGTCTCTGTATCGTGGAATTTTTACTCCCAAGAACTCGAAGTCAGAAGCACTTCCTTGTGAAGTTAACTCGAATAAACCAGCATTTTTACTATTTCTTGGACCAATGAAACTGAAACATAACTTTTCGATATCAACTGTTTCCCAATCAATAAATGCTTGTCTGATTCTTTCTCCATTTTTTAATGCGCCTACATATTTATCGTTAAAATCAAGTACAAATTCTAAAAGTTTAGCAAAATCATTTCGATGTTTCTCAACATACTCTATGTGTTCTGGTTCAAGTGTTTTATTAATATTCTTAGCATGATACAAAAGAGTCGTATACTTTTCGGAGATGACCAATTCATTACCTTTATGAATTTCTCCTCGTTTATTGTTTGTCGATAGAATACTTGCTAGTCTTCTTCTTGTACCATCAGGAAACTCAAACAAACTATATTTAGGTAAAGTAATAGTTGATAGAATTTTTATGTATCCTTTCTCAAGAAGATAGTTTTTTTTGTTCTTTTCAAAATTTATTTTATCTAAAATAGAGATACCTTGAAATTCAAGAACTGTCTTTTGTTGTTTTTTCGCTCCTTTTTCAATAATAGCTTTAACTAAGACCGCGTATGAGTTAGAAATACCAGCGTAACCACCGTATTTTCGTGGGTCAAGCCCTTGTTTAATTGGGACAAGATTTTCTTTACTATCTTCTGAAGGTTTAGGAGATGGATTAGAATTGAACAATCCTCTAGGTTTACCTCTATCTAGACCATGTGTTTGAATCTCTGTCTTCTTCACAATATTCACCTGCGGAAGTGAAAGAACTTTTTTAATTGTAGCGAAATCTTTTTCTTTATTCCAAGCGATTTCTCCAGTATCCTTAGAGTATTCGATATTCTCTCGTTTTACGATGGTTCCGTCTGCGTAATGCACCTCTTCTTTAAAGAAGTTCAACAAGTTTGAGTAGAAGAAATACTTTTCAGTTGCTTTTTCAACATCTTTAGGATCTTTGGATCTTGAGATGTAGCGCTTAAGATCGTACTTTTGATAGTCACCATAGATGAATTCAGGCTCTAGTTTAGGATATTTCTTAAGGATAGCCTTAGCCACTACTGCATTTAAGTAGGCATCATGTGCATGGTGGTAGTCATTGATTTCTCGCACCTTATATAACTTAAATTCTTTACGGAAGTTGGAAACTAGATTGGATTTCAAAGTGATAATTTTGACCTTACGGTTCTTCTTATCCTTCTCAGTCACTTCTGTATTAAAACGGGCATCCAAAATCTGAGCAACATGTTTTGTGATTTGCCGTGTTTCAACTAGTTGGCGTCTGATAAAGCCAACTTTATCTCGCTCATCTAGCCCACCACGTTCAGCCTTGGTTAAATTATTAAATTTACGTTCTGAAATCAATTTGGAATCCAGTAATTGTTGCCAAAAAGCTTTTCTTTTTTGAACAACCTCTAAACTTGGAACATTATCAGATTTACCACGATTATTCTTTGAACTAGTCAAGACACGGTTGTCTAGAGAATCATCTTTTATAAAAGCCTGTGGGACGATATGGTCAATGTCATAGCTACTTAGTTGGTTGATGTCAAGAGGTTCCCCAGTGTACATATCCTTCCCATTTTGGAGATAGTAAAGGAAGAGACGGTCGTTTTGAAGTTGAATATTATCTGTTGGATATTCTTTTAATATATTTGAATCAAGTCCAGGTGCTAAATTTTTTAGTGCATCTTCAATGCGTTTATATCTTTGTTGGGAATTCTTTTTCCCTCTGGCAGTTGTCTGATTTTCTCGTGCCATCTCAATCACAATGGACTCGGGAGCGTGGCCCATAACTTTGACAAGCTCATCGACAAGTTTGATACTTTGTAAAATTCCCTTTTTAATGGCAGGGCTTCCTGGAAGCTCTTGGACAACTTGCTTCACATCGTTTGTCTTACCAACTACTTGTGCTTTTTGAATAATGTCTTTGAAGGAAAGCCCGTCATCATTGATTAACTGCATAAAATTACGATTGCTGTAGCCATCATCAATCAAGTAGTCAAGAATTGTTTTACCAGTTTTTTTATCACAGATACCGTTGATTAGCTTAGCAGAGAGTTTTCCCCAACCAGTATAATGTCGACGAATCAGTGCTTTAATCACTTTTTCATCAAAGAGAGAATTATACTGAGCAAGGCGTTGCTTAATCATCTCACGATCTTCGAAGATTGTCAGAGTGTGAACGATATTTTCAAGAATTGCTTCATTTTTATCATCATCCATAAATTCCTTATCCTTGATAATTTTGAGTAAATCATGATAAGTAGATAGACTGGCGTTAAATTGTTTTTCAATTCCTTTTAGTTCGATTCCATCGTAGCCATCAACATTGTGTAGGTACTGAATGATGTCTTTTTCAGTTACTTTTCTTTTCTCTTTGAATAATTGATTGACAATTTGCTTCTTCTGCCCACTATCAAGGAATTGATAGTCTCTCAATCCTTCTGCAATAAATTTTACTTTTGTTAATTCATTGTAGACAGCAAATGTTTCATACAAGAGACTATGTTTGGGTAAAACTTTTTCCTCTGGCAGATACAAGTCATAGTTAGTCATCTTATGGATGAAGTCTTCTGCAGAGCTTGCTTGATCAATAATTTCTTCAAAATTCCAAGGTCGGATTGCTTGGTCAGAATTTCGAGTAAGCCAAGCGAAATCACGATTGCCACGAGCCAATGGGCCAATGTAGTAAGGAATACGGAAAGTCAAGATTTTCTCTATCTTTTCTTTATTTTCCTTCAGGAATGGATAATGTTCTCCTTGCCGACGGATAATGGCATTCATTTTTTGAAGATGAATTTGATGAGGAATAGAACCATTATCGAAGGTGCGTTGTTTTCTCAAGAAATCTTCACGTTCAATTTTATCAAGGAAATAATCTGCTCTTTCAAATTTAGAGAGAAGATTTTTGATGTACTTGTAAAATGCTTCTTGAGTGGTTTTGCCATTGATATACCCAGCATACCCATCTTTAGATTGGTCAGAGAAAACTTCATCATATTTTTCTTGAAGATTGTTTTTGATGAATTGTTTTAAAGCTGCCAAATCTTTTTGGTGATTTTCATAGCGCTCAATCATAGATGCTGACAGTGGAGCCTTGGTTGAAGGATCTGTGACGGTTAAGATTCCTGATAGAAGAATAGCATCATAGAGTTTTTTAGCAACTAGAAAAAGGTCTGCAAAACCATCTCCAATTTGTTCGAGTAAGTTTTCCAAATCCTCATCGTAGGTATCCTTAGAGAATTGTAGTGGAGCTTTTTCTTCCAAGTCAAAATGTTTTTTAAACTCAGCTTGATTTCCTACAATTAACTTGAGAAATTCCGAGAATAAACCAGTGGATTTTTCATCAGGAAAGAGTTTTAGAACGCGTTCTCTCTTTGCAGATTTGCTAATTTTATCAGAAAAAATTGCTTCTACTTGCGCGTTTTGTCCGCTAAGTGAACTTCCTTCAAAGGTGTTGTCGTAAATGCTTATAAACTCGCTAAAGATTTTTTGAATATCATTGTTTTTAATATCGAAAGATTCTTCATACAAAAAATGTCCGCGGTATTTAATCATATGAGCTAATGCTAGATAGATCAAGCGCAAGTCAGTTTTTTCTTTTGAGTCCGCCAGGTGTTTTCTCAAATGATAGATAGTTGGAAATTTCTTGTGATATTCTTTTTCTTCTGCCAAGGTAGCAAAAATAGGGTATTTACTTCCTCTCTTATCCTCAGGAATTAAGAAGGAGTCATCTAATCGATGAAAGAAACTATTATCCACCTTGTTCATTTCCTCAGCGAAGATTTCTTGAAGATAGTGAAGACGATTTTTACGACGAGTATAACGCCGGCGTGCAGTTCGTTTAAGGCGTCTATCCTCAGCAGTAGTTCCCTCATCAAACAATAGAGACCCAATGAGATTTTTCTTGATAAATCGTTTATCGGTATTACCCAGAACTTTCATCTTTTTTGATGGGACTTTATAGTCATCTGTAATGACGGCCCATCCGACGCTGTTGGTTCCGATATCGAGTCCAATAGAGTAATTTTTGTTTTCCATGTATACAAACCTCCGCTGTATTTGTATTAAGATATAATTTAAAAATTAAGAAATGATAGCTTTGATTAAGTCAATGCAACCTTTCATAAACTTTAATAGCTCAGTTAGAATGACAAGATTATCTTTAGTAAATTTGAACTTTTTAAAAGTAGACTCCTTAAAATACAATATAAAGTAAATTATAGCATTTCCAATGAAAATTTCAATAAAATGGGTGATATATTCGTAGAAATCTGTTAGAATAGTAAGGGATTGTATTTTAGTTTTAGAACTGTATTGTTTCAAATAATCATAAACAAACTTTTATGTAGTATTTGTAAGATGATTTGTATTTCACTTGATAATTTGTACAAAGTTTAGTACAATAAATTTGTTGGAACTATTCGAAACAACACAGCAAGTTAAAATAAGGCTTTGTCCGTATACAACTTGAAAAAGTGCGCACCGATTCGGTGCTTTTTTGTTTTACTATACTAATTTATTGTACTCTTATTTTAATGAAAAGACAAATGCAAGTATAACGCTTTCAATAGTTTTTATGAAATTGCTAGATTCAAGTATAGAATTTGCTTAATTGATGTGTGTCTAATCTTGATATATAAAAGAAGAACTAGGATGCTGAATGTTCCTAGCTCTTCTTTTATACAAATTATTTTATTCCTTCTCAGCCAATTCTTTTCCTAGTTGGATGAGGTATTCTTTCAAATCATCTTTGACTTGTGGATGTTTGAGGGCGTAGTCAATAGATGTTTTCATAAAGCCAAACTTATCCCCAACGTCGTAACGAGCTCCTGTAAATTCACGGGCAAAAACACGCTGTGTTTTATTGAGCGTATCAATAGCATCAGTAAGTTGGATTTCATTTCCAGCACCAGGAGTTTGATTTTCTAAGATATTAAAAATCTCAGGTGTGAGTAGATAGCGACCGATGATTGCCAAATCACTTGGTGCATCTTCGGGAGCTGGTTTTTCTACGAAAGTTTCAACGCTATAGAGTCCATTACTTCCTTCACCCTGAGGAGCGATAACCCCGTATGATGAAACGTCTTCGTGTGGTACGGGCATGACAGCAATGGTTGATGCGTGTGTCTTTTCGTAATCATTCATCAGTTGTTTTGTCAAAGGAACGGCATTCTCATTTGTGATGTCCATAAGGTCATCACCCAGCATAACAACGAAGGGCTCATTCCCTACAAAAGCTTTGGCTTGTAGGACAGCGTCTCCAAGACCGCGAGGGTGAGTTTGGCGAATGAAATGGAGGCGCATGCCAGTTGCTTCATCTACCAATTTTAACAGATCTGTTTTACCTTTTTCTTTGAGGTTGTACTCAAGCTCAAAATTTGAATCAAAGTGGTCCTCAATAGAACGTTTTGACTTACCAGTGACAACCAGAATATCTTCAATACCTGATTTGAGAGCTTCTTCGACGATAAACTGGATAGTTGGTTTGTCTACAATTGGCAACATTTCTTTGGCAAGGGCCTTGGTTGCTGGTAAAAATCGAGTCCCGAGTCCAGCGGCAGGGATGACTGCTTTTCTAACTTTTGATGTCATAAGAATCCTTTCTCTAGAGGGTTAAGACCACTCATTTTCTGCTTTAAATTCATTGTTCATGATGTCATAAATGGCATCTTTAATATTAGTTCCGTGGTAGATAACTTGGTAAATGGCCTGTGTGATTGGCATATAAACCCCAAGCTCTTGCGCTAGCTCATAGGCTGCTCGAGTCGTTGAAATTCCTTCGATTACCATGCCCATATTGGCTTCGATATCAGCTAGGGATTCTCCACGACCAAGAGCATCTCCGGCTCTCCAGTTACGAGAGTGGATGGAGGTTCCTGTTACGATTAAATCACCTACACCAGATAAGCCACTATAGGTTAATGGACTGGCCCCGAGTGCCACCCCTAGGCGGGTAATTTCTGCCAGTCCTCGAGCGATGATGGCCGCCTTGGCATTATCACCAAATCCCAGACCATGTAAAGCTCCGGCACCGACAGCAATAATATTTTTGAGAGCACCAGCAGTTTCAACTCCGATAACATCCGTATTGGTATAAAGTCGGAAGTAGTGATTGCTAAAGAGTTCCTGAACGTATTGTGCTGTTTGTAAGTCTTTAGAAGCAGCAGTGATTAGAGTCAGGTCACGCACAATGGTTTCTTCTGCATGACTAGGACCTGAAACAACGACGATATCACTGCGGAGCTGCTCAGGAATTTCTTCTTCAAGGATGGTTGACAATCGTTTATGGCTATCAGGCTCTAATCCCTTTGATGCGTGCATGATGATAGCCTTATGATCCAAGGTTTTTGCGACTTGTTGGGCAACAAGTCGTGTCACTTTTGTTGGGACAACAAACAAAATCGCATCTACATCTTTCAATGCCTCTGCTAAGTCAGTGTAGGCAATGATTTTGTCATCTAGAACGACATCTTTAAAGTAATGTTTATTAGTATGGTGTGTATTAATTTCATTGATTTGCTCGGGAATATTTCCCCAGATACGTACCTCGTGTCCATTGTCATTTAAGACTTGTGAAAGGGCAGTTCCCCAAGAACCAGGCCCCAAGACGGCGACGGTTTGTTTTTTCATGTTTTCCTCCTTGATAGAGTTCTCTCTTTTATTTTATCACATTCTAGGGGATTTTGCACTTGCATTGCTGGGGGAGTGGTAGCTTTGTTGCTTGAAAAATATACAAAAACCGAGCCTAAGTATAAAACTCTTAGTCTCGGTTTTGATATTCCTTAAAGTATAGCTAGGTTTATTTCAATTGATCTGTAATGTCTTTTGATAGTAACATTCCTAGATGATAAGTTTTATTGATGTAAGCAATGACATCATTGATATTTTCAGTCGTGTGAATTTTCTCCTTGATGTCAGCCCTGAATGTTTCATCCTTCAAAAGTTGTTCTTGGTAGAGCCTTTGAAGTCTCTCCTTCTCGTACTTATTGAGCAGAAAAAGGAACACCAAGCTAATCACAACGAGGATATAAGCATATTGGCTCATAGGAAATCTCCCTGTATGATAAAGAAGTAGTAAAAGTGAATAAATTGTTTCATTGAACAACTACCACGCCGAACAAAATATAAATGTTATTTTGCCTCAACCTTTCGAATCGCCTTACAATAAAGTGATTAAAAGATTATGACATGAACCTAACCAAATCGATATTATTTGGTTAGGTGAATTAGTGAAGCGTTTAGGCAATTCGCCATATAGCGATTGCCGTCAAGAGACTAGGAACTTTAGTTCCAGTCTCTTGTAACGATTTACATCTTCTCTGGCGCTTCTACTCCGAGCAAGCGAAGGGCTTCTTTGAGAACGACTGCTGTTGCGTAGCTGAGGGCTAAACGGCTGTCGCGTTCTGGGCTTTCATCCAAGATACGTGTATGTGCATAATATTTGTTAAAGGCTTGAGCCAGGCTAATTGCAAATTTAGCAATGATAGAAGGTTCAAAGTTATCTGCCGCACGGTTGATAATACGTGGGAAGTCTTGGATGAGTTTGATGATTTCCCAACTTTCAGCATCATTCAAGCTATAGTTGTCAGCTGTTTCTGGTGTGAAATCGGCTTTGCGTAAGATAGATTGGATACGAGCGTGGGCGTATTGAACGTAAGGTCCAGTTTCCCCCTCGAAGGATACCATAGCTTCTAGGTCGAAGTCATATCCGTTTGTACGGTCAGTCTTGAGGTCATAGAATTTAATGGCTCCAACCCCAACAGCATGGGCTACCTGGTCTTTGTTTTCAAGTTCAGGATTTTTAGCCTCGATTTGTGCTTTGGCACGGCTAACAGCCTCTGCAACTGTAGGCTCTAGTAAGATGACATTCCCTTTACGAGTAGAGAGTTTTTTTCCTTCTTTTGTAACTAAACCAAAAGGAACGTGAGTAATGTCGTCACTCCAGTCGTAGCCCATTTCTTTCAAGACAGCTTTGAGCTGTTTAAAGTGGGCAGATTGCTCTTGACCAACGACGTAGATAGATTTAGCAAATTTGTATTCGTTTTTACGGTAAAGGGCTGCAGCCAAGTCACGTGTGATATAGAGAGTTGCACCATCAGATTTCTTGATAAGGGCTGGATGTTCAATTCCATATTTCTCAAGATTCACAACTTGGGCACCTTCTGATTCAACAAGAAGGCCTTTTTCAGAAAGAATGTCTACAACGGCATCCATCTTATCATTGTAGAAGGCTTCTCCGTTATAGCTGTCAAAATCAACCTTCAATTCATTGTAAAGGCGGTTAAATTCTACCAAACTTTCATCACGGAACCATTGCCAAAGAGCGAGAGCTTCCTCATCTCCATTTTCCAGTTTACGGAACCATTCGCGTGCTTCTTCATCCAAGCTAGGGTCATTTTCAGCTTCAGCATTGATGCGAACGTAGAGTTTAAGAAGTTCATCAATTGGATGAGCTTTTACAGCTCCCTCGTCTCCCCATTTTTTGTAGGCAACAATCAGCATCCCAAACTGTTTACCCCAGTCTCCCAAATGGTTGACCTTGACCGTTTGATAACCGATTTTTTGGAAAATATGTGATAAGCTATCTCCGATAACAGTCGAGCGTAGGTGACCGATAGAAAATGGTTTAGCGATATTGGGACTAGACATGTCGATCACAACATTTTTTTGTTTACCAATGTTTTGGTCAGCATAGTGTTCTTTTTCAGTGATAACAGCTTGCAATACTTGAGCAGAAATAGCAGATTTATCGAGGAAAAAGTTAACGTAAGGTCCTGTTGCGACAACCTTTTCAAAGGCTTGGCTGTTAATTTTTTCAGCCAGTTCAGCCGCAATCATTTGAGGGGCTTTACGTTCGACTTTAGCAAGAGAAAAAGCAGGGAAAGCAATGTCTCCCATTTCTGAGTTTTTAGGGGTTTCCAGTAAATTTAAAATAGCCTCTTGGTCCAGGCTATCAATGATGCTAGCCAACTTGCTAGCAATCAATTCTTTTGTATTCATTAAGAGCTCCTTTTTGGACTTTTCTACTATTTTATCACAATTTTAAAGAAAGAAGAAAAAATTTTTGAAATCTCCTATTTTTTTGGTATAATATAGTTATAAAATTAGTTATAAATATTCACATAAGAGGATTTTATGAGAAAAAGAGATCGTCATCAGTTAATAAAAAAAATGATTACTGAGGAGAAATTAAGTACACAAAAAGAAATTCAAGATCGGTTGGAGGCGCACAATGTCTTTGTGACGCAGACAACCCTGTCTCGTGATTTGCGCGAAATCGGCTTGACCAAGGTCAAGAAAAATGATATGGTGTATTATGTACTAGCAAATGAGACAGAAAAGATTGATTTAGTGGAATTTTTGTCTCATCATTTAGAAGGTGTTGCAAGAGCAGAGTTTACCTTGGTGCTTCATACCAAATTGGGAGAAGCCTCTGTTTTGGCAAATATTGTAGATGCAAACAAGGATGAATGGATTTTAGGAACAGTTGCTGGTGCCAATACCTTATTGGTCATTTGTCGAGATCAGCACGTTGCCAAACTCATGGAAGATCGTTTGCTAGATTTGATGAAAGATAAGTAAGGTCTTGGGAGTTGCTCTCAAGACTTATTTTTGACAAGGAGAGACGGAAAATGGCGACAGAAAAGCTATCACCCGGCATGCAACAGTATGTGGATATTAAAAAGCAATATCCAGATGCTTTTTTGCTCTTTCGGATGGGTGATTTTTATGAATTGTTTTATGAGGATGCGGTCAATGCTGCGCAAATTCTGGAAATTTCCTTAACGAGTCGCAACAAGAATGCGGACAATCCGATTCCTATGGCGGGGGTTCCCTATCATTCTGCTCAACAATATATCGATGTCTTGATTGAGCAGGGCTATAAGGTAGCTATTGCAGAACAGATGGAAGATCCTAAGCAAGCAGTTGGGGTTGTTAAACGAGAGGTTGTTCAGGTCATTACACCAGGTACAGTGGTCGATAGTACTAAGCCGGACAGTCAGAACAATTTCTTGGTTGCTGTAGATCGTGATGGCAGTCAGTTTGGCCTAGCTTATATGGATCTGGTGACCGGAGACTTTTATGTAACAGGTCTTTTGGATTTCACGCTGGTTTGTGGAGAAATCCGTAATCTCAAGGCTCGAGAAGTGGTGCTGGGTTATGACTTGTCTGAGGCGGAAGAACAGATTCTCAGTCGCCAGATGAATTTGGTGCTTTCCTATGAAAAAGAAGGATTTGAGGACCTTCATTTACTGGATCCACGATTGGCAACTGTGGAGCAAGCGGCATCTAGCAAGTTGCTCCAGTATGTCCATCGAACCCAGATGCGGGAATTGAACCACCTCAAGCCTGTTATCCGCTATGAAATCAAAGATTTCTTGCAGATGAATTATGCGACCAAGGCTAGTCTGGATTTGGTTGAGAATGCCCGTTCAGGTAAGAAGCAGGGCAGCCTTTTCTGGCTTTTAGATGAAACCAAAACAGCTATGGGGATGCGTCTCTTGCGTTCTTGGATCCATCGTCCCTTGATTGATAAGGAGCGAATCGTCCAACGTCAAGAGGTGGTGCAGGTCTTTCTCGACCACTTCTTTGAGCGCAGTGATTTGACAGACAGTCTCAAGGGAGTTTATGACATCGAACGCTTGGCTAGTCGGGTTTCTTTTGGCAAGACCAATCCCAAGGATCTCTTGCAATTGGCGACCACCTTATCCAGTGTACCACGGATTCGTGCGATTTTAGAAGGCATGGAGCAACCTGCTCTGACTTATCTTATCGAACAATTGGATGGAATCCCTGAGTTGGAGAGCTTGATTAGCGCAGCGATTGCTCCTGAAGCTTCTCATGTGATTACAGATGGTGGGATTATCCGTACGGGATTTGATGAGACTTTGGATAAATACCGTCGTGTACTCAGAGAAGGGACTAGCTGGATTGCTGAAATTGAGGCAAAGGAGAGAGAAAACTCTGGTATCAGCACGCTTAAGATTGACTACAATAAAAAGGATGGCTACTATTTCCATGTGACCAATTCACAACTGGGAAATGTTCCTGCTCACTTTTTCCGTAAGGCAACGCTGAAAAACTCGGAACGCTTTGGGACTGAGGAATTGGCCCGTATCGAGGGAGATATGCTGGAGGCGCGTGAGAAGTCAGCCAACCTAGAGTACGAAATCTTTATGCGTATTCGTGAAGATGTCAGCAAGTACATCCAGCGTTTACAAGCTCTAGCCCAAGGAATTGCGACAGTTGATGTCTTGCAAAGTTTAGCAGTTGTGGCTGAAACCCAGCATTTGACTCGGCCTGAATTTGGAGAGGATTCACAAATTGATATCCAGAAAGGGCGCCATGCCGTCGTTGAAAAGGTCATGGGAGCTCAGACCTATATTCCAAATACGATTCAGATGGCAGAAGATATCAGTATTCAGCTGATTACAGGGCCGAACATGAGTGGGAAGTCAACCTACATGCGACAGTTAGCCATGACGGCGGTGATGGCCCAGCTGGGTTCTTATGTACCGGCTGAGAGCGCCTATTTACCGATTTTTGATGCTATCTTTACCCGTATCGGAGCAGCCGATGATTTGGTTTCAGGTCAATCAACCTTTATGGTAGAGATGATGGAGGCCAACAATGCCATTTCGCATGCGACTAAGAATTCTTTGATTCTCTTTGATGAGTTAGGACGAGGAACTGCAACTTATGACGGGATGGCTTTAGCTCAGTCCATCATCGAATACATCCATGAGCACATCGGAGCCAAGACCCTCTTTGCGACCCACTACCATGAGTTGACCAGTCTGGAGTCCAGCTTGGAGCACTTGGTCAATGTCCACGTGGCAACCTTGGAGCAGGATGGGCAGGTCACTTTCCTTCATAAGATTGAACCAGGACCAGCTGACAAATCCTACGGTATCCACGTTGCTAAGATTGCTGGTTTGCCAGCAGACCTTCTAGCAAGGGCGGATAAGATTTTGACCCAACTGGAGAGTCAGGGTACAGAAAGTCCTGCTCCAATGAAACAAACAAGTGCTGTCGCTGAACAAATTTCACTCTTTGATGCGCCAGCAGAGCATCCTATCCTAGCAGAATTAGCTAAACTAGATATATACAACATGACACCTATGCAGGCTATGAATGTCTTGGTCGAGTTAAAACAAAAATTATAAAGCCAAGAATGACTAGTCATTCTAGCTATATCAAGGAGACTTCTTTGACAAGTTCTCACTTTTTTGCTAGAATAACATCACACAAACAGAATGAAAAGGAGCTGACGCATTGTCGCTCCCTTTTGTCTATTTTTTAAGGAGAAAGTATGCTGATTCAGAAAATAAAAACCTACAAGTGGCAGGCACTGGCCTCGCTCCTGATGACAGGCTTGATGGTTGCTAGTTCACTTTTGCAACCGCGTTATCTGCAGGAAGTGTTAGACGCCCTCCTTGCTGGGAAATATGAAGCCATTTATAGTATCGGGGCTTGGTTGATTGGTGTTGCCTTGGTCGGTCTGGTTGCTGGTGGGCTCAATGTTATCCTCGCAGCCTATATTGCTCAAGGAGTTTCATCTGACCTTCGGGAGGATGCCTTCCGTAAAATTCAAACCTTTTCTTATGCCAATATTGAACAGTTTAATGCGGGAAATCTAGTCGTTCGTATGACAAACGATATCAATCAGATTCAGAACGTCGTCATGATGACCTTCCAAATTCTTTTCAGGCTTCCCCTCTTGTTCATCGGTTCATTTATCCTCGCGGTTCAAACCTTACCCTCTCTATGGTGGGTGATTGTTCTCATGGTGATCTTGATTTTTGGTTTGACTGCTGTCATGATGGGGATGATGGGGCCACGATTTGCCAAGTTTCAAACCCTTCTTGAACGCATCAATGCTATCGCTAAGGAGAATCTGCGCGGTGTTCGTGTGGTCAAGTCCTTTGTCCAAGAAAAAGAGCAGTTTGCGAAGTTTACAGAGGTCTCAGACGAGCTTCTTGGTCAAAACCTTTATATCGGCTATGCCTTTTCAGTAGTGGAACCTTTCATGATGTTGGTCGGTTACGGGGCGGTTTTCCTCTCTATTTGGCTGGTTGCGGGGATGGTTCAGTCGGATCCGTCAGTTGTTGGCTCCATTGCTTCCTTTGTCAATTACCTAAGCCAGATTATCTTTACCATTGTTATGGTTGGATTTTTGGGAAATTCTGTCAGTCGTGCCATGATTTCCATGCGTCGTATTCGAGAAATTCTTGACGCAGAGCCAGCTATGACCTTCAAGGATGTTCCAGATGAAGATTTGGATGGAAGTCTTAGCTTTGAAAATGTAACCTTTACCTATCCAATGGATAAGGAACCGATGCTGAAAGATGTGAGCTTTACCATCGAGCCGGGTCAAATGGTTGGTGTAGTTGGAGCGACTGGTGCAGGAAAGTCAACCTTGGCTCAATTGATTCCACGTCTCTTTGACCCACAGGAGGGCTCTATCAAAATCGGAGGTAAGGATATTCGAGAAGTGAGTGAAGGAACCTTGCGTAAAACTGTTTCTATCGTTCTCCAACGAGCCATTCTATTTAGTGGAACGATTGCAGATAACTTGAGGCAGGGTAAGGGAGATGCCACTCTATTTGAAATGGAGCGCGCAGCCAATATTGCCCAAGCCAGCGAATTCATTCATCGTATGGAGAAAACCTTTGAAAGTCCAGTTGAGGAACGGGGAACCAACTTCTCTGGTGGGCAAAAGCAAAGGATGTCGATTGCTCGTGGGATTGTCAGCAATCCACGTATTCTGATTTTTGATGATTCGACCTCAGCCTTGGATGCCAAGTCAGAGCGTTTGGTTCAGGAGGCTTTGAACAAGGATTTGAAGGGGACAACAACCATTATCATCGCGCAAAAGATTAGCTCGGTTGTTCATGCGGATAAAATTTTGGTTCTGGATCAAGGACGATTGATTGGTCAAGGAACACATGCAGACTTGGTTGCCAACAATGCCGTTTACCGTGAAATCTATGAAACACAGAAAGGAAAGGAGGAGTAAGATGAAGACAGTTCAGTTCTTTTGGAATTATTTTAAAGTCTATAAGCTATCATTTGTAGTTGTCATCCTGATGATTGTTTTAGCGACTCTTGCCCAAGCCCTCTTTCCAGTCTTTTCTGGGCAAGCGGTGACGCAGCTAGCCAATTTAGTTCAAGCTTATCAAAACGGAAATCCAGAACTTGTTTGGCAGAGTCTATCAGGAATCATGATCAATCTTGGTCTGCTGGTTTTGGTTCTCTTTATCTCCAGTGTCATATACATGTGTCTTATGACGCGCGTGATTGCAGAGTCGACCAACGAGATGCGCAAAGGCCTCTTTGGTAAGCTTGCCCGGTTGACGGTTTCTTTCTTTGACCGCCGACAAGATGGCGATATCTTGTCTCGTTTTACCAGTGATTTGGATAATATCCTCCAAGCCTTTAACGAGAGCTTGATTCAGGTCATGAGCAATATTGTTCTATACATTGGTCTGATTCTTGTCATGTTTTCTAGAAATGTGACGCTGGCCCTCATCACCATTGCCAGCACACCAGTGGCCTTCCTTATGCTGATTTTCATCGTGAAAATGGCGCGCAAATACACCAACCTCCAGCAAAAAGAGGTAGGGAAACTCAACGCCTATATGGATGAGAGTATCTCAGGTCAAAAAGCTGTCATTGTCCAAGGAATTCAAGAGGACATGATGGCAGGATTTCTTGAGCAAAATGAGCGCGTACGCAAGGCAACCTTTAAAGGAAGAATGTTCTCAGGAATTCTTTTCCCTGTCATGAATGGGATGAGTCTGGTTAATACAGCCATCGTCATCTTTGCTGGTTCAGCTGTTCTATTAAATGATAAGAGTATTGAAACAAGTACAGCTCTAGGTCTGATTGTTATGTTCGCCCAATTTTCACAGCAGTATTATCAGCCTATTATTCAAGTTGCAGCTAGTTGGGGAAGCCTTCAGTTAGCCTTTACAGGGGCTGAACGAATTCAGGAAATGTTTGATGCAGAGGAAGAAATCCGACATGAAAAAGCTCCAATCTTCACTCAGTTGCAAGAAGGTGTCGAAATCAGTCATATTGATTTCTCATATTTGCCTGAAAAACCTATTTTGAAAGATGTCAGCATTTCCGCTCCGAAAGGCCAGATGACAGCAGTTGTTGGTCCGACAGGTTCAGGGAAAACGACTATTATGAATCTCATCAATCGCTTTTATGATGTTGATGCTGGTGGTATTTATTTTGACGGAAAAGACATTCGTGACTATGACTTGGATAGTCTCAGAAGCAAGGTGGGAATTGTCTTGCAAGATTCGGTCTTGTTTAGCGGAACCATTCGAGACAATATCCGTTTTGGTGTGCCAGATGCTAGTCAGGAAATGGTTGAGGCAGCAGCCAAAGCAACCCATATTCATGACTATATTGAAAGCTTGCCTGATAAATACGATACGCTTATCGATGATGACCAGAGCATCTTCTCAACAGGGCAGAAACAATTGATTTCCATTGCTCGAACACTGATGACAGATCCAGAAGTCCTCATTCTCGATGAAGCCACTTCAAACGTAGATACGGTGACAGAAAGCAAGATTCAGCATGCCATGGAGGCGGTTGTAGCAGGCAGAACTAGTTTCGTCATTGCCCACCGTTTGAAAACCATTCTTAATGCAGACCAGATTATTGTTCTTAAAGATGGAGAAGTCATTGAACGTGGAAACCACCATGAACTCCTGAAACTAGGTGGCTTCTATTCAGAACTCTATCACAATCAGTTTGTTTTTGAATAAGAAAAAAGTTGTCCGATGTGGGCAGCTTTTTCTTGTCCATAAAAAATTTTTATCACGGCCTTAAAAAAAACATATTAGACGAAAGTCATTTTGAGTGATATGATAGGACTATCGTTAATATTCGAAAGGAGAGACATCATGGCTAGAACGGTTGTAGGGGTTGCTGCAAATCTATGCCCCGTAGACGCAGAAGGCAAAAACATTCATTCATCTGTATCTTGTAGATTCGCAGAGAGCATTCGTCAAGTCGGTGGTCTCCCTTTAGTCATTCCTGTTGGCGATGAGTCCGTTGTACGCGATTATGTGGAAATGATTGACAAGCTCATCTTGACAGGTGGCCAAAATGTCCATCCTCAGTTCTATGGAGAGAAAAAGACCATCGAGAGCGATGATTACAATCTAGTCCGTGATGAATTTGAATTGGCGCTTTTGAAAGAAGCACTTCGTCAGAATAAACCAATTATGGCAATCTGCCGTGGTGTCCAACTTGTCAATGTTGCCTTTGGTGGCACCCTCAATCAAGAAATCGAAGGTCACTGGCAAGGACTACCTTTCGGAACATCTCACTCTATTGAGACAGTGGAAGGAAGCGTGGTGGCTAAGCTATTTGGAAAAGAAAGTCAGGTCAACTCCGTCCATCGTCAGAGTATTAAAGATTTGGCACCTAATTTCCGTGTAACTGCTATTGATCCGAGAGACCAGACCATCGAAGCGATTGAATCTATCGACGAACACCGCATTATTGGTTTGCAGTGGCATCCAGAGTTTCTGGTTAATGAAGAAGATGGCAATTTAGAATTATTTGAGTATTTATTGAATGAACTGTAACGACTGGAACATCTAGTCGTTCTTTCTTTTATTTTTTCAAAATTTTTGGAATGTGAGATTTTTACGCAAACGTTTGAATTCTGATAAAAATTGGAGAAATTCGACAAAAAAACTTGAAAAAAACGAAGGTAAGCGTTATGATAGAAAAGAAGAAATATTGGAGGAATAACATGTCACATATTAAATTTGATTATTCAAAAGTTTTAGACAAATTTGTTGCCCCACATGAAGTGGAATACATGCAATCACAAGTAACAGCAGCAGATGAATTGATCCGTAAAGGAACGGGTGCTGGTAGCGACTTCTTGGGATGGTTGGACCTTCCTGAAAACTACGACCGTGAAGAATTCGACCGCATCTTGAAAGCTGCTGAGCAAATCAAATCAGACAGCGATGTTTTGGTTGTGATTGGTATCGGTGGATCTTATCTTGGTGCTAAAGCAGCAATCGACTTCTTGAACCACCATTTTGCTAACTTGCAAACAAAAGAAGAACGCAAGGCTCCACAAATCCTTTACGCTGGAAACTCAATCTCATCTACTTACCTTGCTGACTTGGTAGAGTACGTAGCTGACAAAGACTTCTCAGTAAACGTAATTTCTAAATCAGGTACAACAACTGAACCAGCTATCGCTTTCCGTGTCTTCAAAGAACTCTTGGTTAAGAAATACGGACAAGAAGAAGCCAACAAACGTATCTATGCAACAACTGACCGCCAAAAAGGTGCTGTTAAGGTTGAAGCAGACGCTAACGGTTGGGAAACATTTGTTGTTCCAGACGACATCGGTGGACGCTTCTCAGTATTGACAGCAGTTGGATTGCTTCCAATCGCTGCATCAGGTGCAGACATCAAAGCTCTTATGGAAGGTGCTAATGCAGCTCGCAAAGACTACACTTCAGACAAGATTGCTGAAAATGAAGCTTACCAATACGCAGCAGTTCGTAACATCCTTTACCGTAAAGGCTACGCTACTGAAATCTTGGTAAACTATGAGCCATCACTTCAATACTTCTCAGAATGGTGGAAACAATTGGCTGGTGAATCAGAAGGGAAAGACCAAAAAGGTATCTACCCAACTTCAGCTAACTTCTCAACTGACTTGCACTCACTTGGTCAATTTATCCAAGAAGGAACTCGTATCATGTTTGAAACAGTTGTCCGTGTTGACAAACCTCGTAAGAACGTGATTATCCCTACTTTGGAAGAAGATCTTGATGGACTTGGTTACCTTCAAGGAAAAGACGTTGACTTTGTAAACAAAAAAGCGACTGATGGTGTTCTTCTTGCCCACACAGATGGTGATGTACCAAACATGTACGTGACCCTTCCAGAGCAAGACGCTTTCACTCTTGGTTACACTATCTACTTCTTCGAATTGGCTATCGCCCTTTCAGGTTACTTGAATGCTATCAACCCATTTGACCAACCAGGTGTTGAAGCTTACAAACGTAACATGTTTGCCCTTCTTGGAAAACCAGGATTTGAAGAATTGAGCAAAGAACTTAACGCACGTCTATAATAGAAGAAAAGAGTGGTTTGTCCACTCTTTTTACTCTCTTTATCCATAGAAATTGGACTCAGCCAAGACTTGTGATATAATATAGAGAGCAAAAAGGCAGACGCCTAGAGACTTTATAGGAGAAACTATGTCAAAAGATATCCGCGTACGTTACGCACCAAGTCCAACAGGACTACTACACATCGGAAATGCCCGTACAGCATTGTTCAATTACCTTTACGCCCGTCATCATGGTGGAACTTTTATTATCCGTATCGAAGATACTGACCGTAAACGTCATGTCGAGGATGGTGAACGTTCACAGCTTGAAAATCTTCGTTGGTTAGGCATGGATTGGGATGAAAGCCCAGAAACACATGAAAACTACCGCCAGTCTGAGCGCTTGGACTTGTATCAAAAATACATCGACCAATTGCTAGCTGAAGGAAAAGCCTACAAATCTTACGTTACAGAAGAAGAATTGGCGGCTGAACGCGAACGCCAAGAAGCGGCTGGTGAAACACCACGTTACATCAATGAATACCTTGGGATGAGTGAAGAGGAAAAAGCTGCTTACATCGCAGAACGCGAAGCGGCAGGGATCATCCCAACGGTTCGTTTGGCTGTCAATGAGTCAGGTATCTACAAGTGGCATGATATGGTCAAAGGTGATATTGAATTTGAAGGTGGCAATATTGGTGGTGACTGGGTCATCCAAAAGAAAGACGGTTACCCAACTTACAACTTTGCCGTTGTTATCGATGACCACGATATGCAAATCTCTCACGTTATTCGTGGAGACGACCACATTGCTAATACGCCAAAACAGCTCATGGTTTATGAAGCCCTTGGTTGGGAAGCTCCAGAGTTCGGTCACATGACTTTGATTATCAACTCTGAAACTGGGAAAAAATTGTCTAAACGCGATACCAACACTCTTCAGTTTATCGAAGACTACCGTAAGAAAGGCTATTTACCAGAAGCAGTCTTTAACTTTATTGCTCTTCTTGGTTGGAACCCAGGTGGCGAAGATGAAATCTTCTCTCGTGAAGAATTGATTAAACTTTTTGATGAAAACCGCCTCAGCAAGTCTCCAGCAGCCTTTGATCAGAAGAAACTCGACTGGATGAGCAATGATTATATCAAGAATGCAGACCTAGAAACTATCTTTGAAATGGCAAAACCATTCCTAGAAGAAGCAGGTCGATTGACTGACAAGTCTGAAAAATTAGTTGAGCTCTATAAACCACAAATGAAGTCAGTTGACGAAATCGTCCCATTGACAGATCTCTTCTTCTCAGATTTTCCAGAATTGACCGAAGCAGAGCGCGAAGTCATGGCGGGTGAAACCGTCCCAACAGTTCTTGAAGCCTTCAAGGCAAAACTCGAAGCGATGACAGATGATGAATTTGTGACAGAGAATATCTTCCCACAAATTAAAGCAGTCCAAAAAGAAACAGGTATTAAAGGAAAAAATCTTTTCATGCCAATTCGTATTGCTGTTTCAGGTGAAATGCATGGACCAGAATTGCCAGATACGATTTTCTTGTTAGGACGTGAAAAATCAATCCAACATATCGAAAATATGCTAAAAGAAATCTCTAAATAAGAAGGGTACAATAATGGACATCTGGGAAAAGATGTACGAAGAAGCACAGAAACTATACGATCCACACGAAGTATCTGATTTTGTTTACGCTAACCATGTCGTAGCCGCAGTAGAAGCAGAAGATGGACAAATATTTACAGGTTTCTGTATGGAGGGAACCTGTGGTGTATTCCATCTCTGCGCAGAGCGGGCAGCACTCTTCAATATGTACCAATTTTCAGGACAAACTAAGGTTAAAAAAGTATTAGCCTTCCGAGACAAACCGCCGTATGGTGGAAGTTCAGGAATGCCCTATGGAGCTTGCAGAGAATTCCTTTTAGAGTTGAACGTTGAAAATAAAGATGCAGAATTCATGATGGATTACAATAGAAGAAAGACAGTGAAAGTCGCAGAACTAATCCCATATTGGTGGGGAGAAGAACGTGCTTCTAAGTTTAATGAGCAATAGAAGAGTCAGTACAATTCTGGCTCTTTTTACTATAAGTTGAAAAAGTTGATTTGAAAAGGTAAATTCGCAAACTAAGTTCCACCGCTAGTAGAAGTGGAAGTTAGTCTGATAAAAATCCTAAAAACCAGTGGAAATCCGTGTCAGGGTAAGTTCCACTGGTTTTACTAATGCTTGATTTCATCGCTTTTGTAGCCAAAATGAATCGAAAAAAAGAGCGCACAAAATCCTCTCATCTGAAAGCGTTTCAGATTAAGTTCCGCTATGGTGGAAGTTAGTGTGAGACGTTTGAATGGAGTTGAAGGTTA
>CAJNCJ010000019.1 GCA_905221235.1 bacterium | reverse complement strand
CTAGCGAAGATAAAGTTACAGAAAGATAAATTGAAGGTAAGTAGGACTTTACCTCCCATTCTCCCCAGAACTGTGTCCATTTCCAGCCAAGAGTCTAGTTGATGCAGTGCTAAATAGTTTTGGAAATCCTCATAGGAGCGACCTTTTTTTGCTTCTTTAGAGATGGAAGGTAGATTACTTTTTCGTCTTTCTTTGAATTTAACGGCTCTGGCTAGGTCAATAGGAGCGATAGATAGGTATCCTTTTCGGATGTGTCGATAGACGGTTGAGGAGCTGACATCAAGGTTATGAGTTTTGAGAATATGATAGATGTGTTGTCCCTTTTTAACACTATCAGAAATGACTTTGTCCATGTCCCAGAAGGTCTTGGAATTGAGAGGAGTTCCTTCACGAGATTCAACAAGAGTTTGTTCGTACTGCTTTTGAGCTTGTTTAGCAAGGTAGAAGATTTTCTGATAGCCACAATTTTGTCTTCTTTTAGGGCATCCATTACAGACAAAGGGAGCCTTATCGAGTAAAGGGCAAGGAAGCTTATCGCATGTAGACTCTCGGATTTGTCTGTTTCGTTTGACTTCTTTAGAAACAGTAGTTGGGTCTTTTAGAATGGATTGTCCGATAGCTTTGAAGGTTTCACCGCGCTCTAAGCCTAATTGGATATCATTACGGTCTGAAAGGGTAAGATGTTTATATTTTGCCATAGTGAGCCTCATTTCTAACTCAAACGTCTCACACTTAATTCCACCATAAAAATCCGTTTTAGACTAACTTCCACTTTGGTCAGGTAAGTGGAAGTTACTTTGAGAAGTTAGCTCCAGCAGTCAGGCTTGGATTTTTTACAGTCTGCAATAGATTTTCATCCCTTATTTGTGGTATAATGGAACGATACGATAGAAAGAATAATGAACAATATGACTGATTTAAAAGCAATTCAGGCTCGTAGTCTGGAGATGGCTGAATATTTTGTTGCCTTTTGTAAAGAACATGATTTGCTTTGTTATCTTTGTGGTGGAGGTGCTATTGGTGCACTTCGAAACAAGGGTTTTATTCCTTGGGATGACGACCTAGACTTTTTTATGCCTCGAAAGGATTATGAGAAATTAGCAGAATTATGGCCTCGTTATGCAGATGAGCGTTATTTCTTGTCGAAGAGTAACCAGGATTTTGTCGACCGCAATCTTTTTATTACCATTCGTGACAAGGAAACCACCTGTATCAAGCCTTATCAGCAAGATTTGGATTTGCCACATGGTTTGGCCTTGGATGTGTTGCCTTTGGATTATTATCCGAGAAATCCAGTTGAGCGGAAGAAACAGGTTCGCTGGGCCTTGATTTATTCACTCTTTTGTGCCCAAACTATTCCAGAAAAGCATGGGGCTCTCATGAAATGGGGAAGCCGTATTTTACTGGGATTGACTCCAAAATCTCTCCGTTATCGCATTTGGAAAAAAGCTGAGAAAGAAATGACCAAATATGGTTTGGCTGAGAGCGATGGCATTACAGAATTATGCTCAGGTCCTGGTTATATGAGAAACAAGTACCCAATCGCATCTTTTGAAGACAATCTTTTCTTGCCATTTGAAGGTACAGAGATGCCTATTCCAGTAGGCTACGATGCCTATCTTAGAACTGCTTTCGGAGATTATATGACGCCACCACCAGCAGACAAACAGGTACCGCATCATGATGCTGTCATCGCTGATATGGATAAGTCTTATACAGAATACAAGGGAGAATATGGTGGCTAAGAAAAAAATCTTATTCTTTATGTGGTCTTTTTCTCTCGGAGGCGGAGCAGAGAAGATTCTATCTACCATTGTTTCTAATCTGGATCCAGAAAAGTATGATATTGATATTCTTGAAATGGAGCACTTTGACAAGGGATATGAATCTGTTCCTAAACATGTACGAATTTTAAAATCCCTTCAGGATTACCGCCAAGCCAGATGGCTACGAACTCTTTTGTGGAGAATGAGAATTTATTTTCCAAGACTGACTCGGCGCTTGCTTGTGAAAGATGCCTATGATGTTGAAGTTTCCTTTACCATTATGAATCCACCGCTTTTGTTCTCTAAAAGAAAAGAAGTCAAGAAGATATCTTGGATCCATGGAAGTATAGAAGAATTTCTTAAGGATAGCTCAAAAAGGGAATCACATAGACGACAGTTGGAGGTTGCTGATACTATTGTAGGAATTTCAAAAAAGACCAGTCATTCTATCAAGGAAGTCTATCCAGATTATGCTTCCAAATTACAGACTGTCTACAATGGTTATGATTTTAAGACTATTCTAGAAAAATCTCAAGAGAAGATTGATATCGAGATTGCGCCTCAAAGTATTTGTACCATTGGACGGATTGAGGAAAATAAGGGGTCTGACCGTGTGGTGGAAGTGATACGGTTATTACACCAAGAGGGGAAAAATTATCACCTTTACTTTATAGGTGCTGGTGATATGGAAGAGGAACTGAAAAAACGGGTCAAAGAGTATGAACTTGAGGACTTTGTTCATTTCCTTGGTTATCAAAAAAATCCTTATCAGTATTTATCTCAGACGAACGTTCTCTTGTCTATGTCTAAGCAAGAAGGTTTTCCAGGAGTGTATGTGGAAGCCTTGAGTCTGGGCCTCCCTTTTGTCTCTACGGATGTTGGAGGGGCTGAGGAATTATCCCAAGAAGGTCGATTTGGACAAATCATTGAGAGCAACCAAGAGGCAGCTCAAGCAATTACGAATTATATGACTTCTGCCTCAAACTTCGATGTCAATGAGGCTAGTCAATTCATTCAGCAATTTACAATTGCCAAACAAATCGAACAAGTAGAAAAACTATTAGAGGAGTAGCATGGAAACTGCATTAATTAGTGTGATTGTGCCAGTCTATAATGTGGCACAGTACCTAGAAAAATCGATAGCTTCCATTCAGAAGCAGACCTATCAAAATCTGGAAATCATTCTTGTTGATGATGGAGCAACGGATGAGAGTGGTCGCTTGTGTGATTCAATCGCTGAACTAGATGATAGGGTGTCAGTGCTTCATAAAAAGAATGAAGGCTTGTCACAAGCACGAAATGATGGAATGAAGCAGGCTCATGGGGATTATCTGATTTTTATTGACTCAGATGATTATATCCATCCAGAAATGATTCAGAGTTTATATGAGCAATTAATTCAAGAAGATGCGGATGTTTCGAGCTGTGGTGTCATGAATGTCTATGCTAATGATGAAAGTCCACAGTCAGCCAAACAAGATGAGTATTTTGTCTGTGATTCTCAAACATTTCTAAAGGAATACCTCATAGGTGAAAAAATACCTGGAACGATCTGCAATAAGCTAATCAAGAGAGAGATTGCAACTGCCCTATCCTTTCCTAAGGGGTTGATTTACGAAGATGCTTATTATCATTTTGATTTAATCAAGTTGGCCAAGAAATATGTGGTTAATACCAAACCCTATTATTACTATTTCCATAGAGGGGATAGTATTACGACCAAGCCGTATGCAGAGAAGGATTTAGCCTATATTGATATCTATCAAAAGTTTTACAATGAAGTTGTGAAAAACTATCCTGACTTGAAAGAGGTTGCTTTTTTCAGATTGGCCTATGCTCATTTCTTTATTCTGGATAAGATGTTACTAGATGATCAGTATAAAAAATTTGAAGCCTATTCTCAGATTCACCGATTTTTAAAAGGCCATGCCTTTGCTATTGCTAGGAATCCAATTTTCCGTAAGGGAAGAAGAATTAGCGCTTTGGCTCTATTCATAAACATTTCCTTATACCGATTCTTATTACTGAAAAATATTGAAAAATCTAAAAAATTACATTAGAACGGGGGTGAGCAAGTGATTGATGGAAAACGATTATTATTTAGTTTGACCATAGTCAGCTATGCTTTGACGCTAGTAAGTGGAATTGTGTATCTGTTTAATAATAATAATGTTAGCTTGCTTTCTACTTTATTGTTCTTACTGGTTAGTAGCTTAATTGCCTGCTGGAATGACATCAAGTATTACTTAATCCATTTTATTTTCTATTTAACCATTTTTGTCTTCCTAGTATCAAGACCGACCATTGATTATTTTAGGGATGGCGCTCTGGATACCTATCATCCGATAGCCTATCGCTTTGCCTTTATAGTCGTTATGGTTTCGATTCTGGGCTTGACCATAGGAGGACTCCTAGCTCGCTATTTTATAGCTAGAAAGAACATAAAAGTACCAAAGATAGGAAATTCTCCAAAAGAGATTTATATCAAGCGGTTGCGCTTTGTATCATTAGGAGTTTTTCTTCTAACCTATCCTTTCTATTTTATTCGCTTATTTGAACGGCTCCTGTATCGTTTGCAGACATCCTACTATGCCTACTATGCAAATTTTGAAAGTAAACTGCCTTATTTTACCTACATCTTGTCAACCTTTACGGTCTACGCAATGTGTATGTATCTGGCAACCAAGCCAAAAAAATTGCAGGCGACAGTAGTGTTGGTATCCTTCATTGCAGCCAACACCATTCATTTGGCAATCGGGACACGAAATCCCTTTATTTTAAGTATTTTATTTGCTTTTGTTTATTACTTTATGCGGGAGCAAACTGAAAAGGGAAAATGGATTGGGTTTAAAGAAAAGTTAGCGATTTTTGTGGGTTCTCCTATTCTCATGTTAGCGATGGGAGTGCTCAATTATGTACGGGATAATGTCCAAGTTTCCCATACAGGTTTCTGGGATATCTTACTTGACTTTATCTATAAACAAGGGACTAGTTTTGGTGTTCTAGCTCGAGGTTTTCTATTTAACAGTAGCCTCCCTTACCGAGATTTCCGTAATTTTACTTTTGGTCCTGTTCTTGATTATTTTGCAAGAGGAAGTTTGGGGGCCATTTTCGGAGGAAAAGCCTTTGAACATACAACCAATAGTGTGGAACTAGCTATCGATAGTAATAGTTATGCCCACAATTTATCCTATCTTGTTTTGAACAAGGAATATCTGAAAGGACATGGTATTGGAAGTAGCTATATCATGGAATTGTATACAGACTATGGTATGATAGGGGTCTTTCTACTTAGTCTCTTACTTGGTATGCTATTTATAGCCATGTTGCAAGTAGCCTACCGCTCAAGAACAATCCTATTTGCCTTGTCCTTACTCATCTTGAATAATCTATTCTTTATGCCAAGAAGTAGCTTTTCAGAAAGTTTCTTCAATCTATTTACAATGCAATTCTGGGGAATTGTTCTTGTGATTATATTTGTAGCAAAAATGCTTACAAAAGAGAACCAGTATCTACTAAACAAAGGAGAAAAAAATCATGTTTGAACATTATTCAGTAGCTGATTTGTTTGCAAATCTTTACAAAAAACGAAAAGCAAATATTCTAGCTCTTATCGCTTTATTTGCTCTCATTGCTGTACCATTCACAATTAAAGCTGTTAAGAATAAAAATACTGTCAAAGACACAACAAGTTATTCAACTTATCTTAGCTATAAAATCACTCCTCCAGAAGATTCAGCCAAAACGATTTTGAATCATCAAATTGGTGGCTATAGTGATTTCTACGGGAAATTGATTGATGGGAATTTGAATGGAGCTTATCTTTTCAATGATGTAGAGTCTAGTGAGTTGAAAAAAATTGCTAGTGAATTAGATACGACAGAAACAACCTTGAAAAATTCTACGAATGATTATTGGTGGAAAAAATTAACTGTCTACTATATGATTGACGATGCAGGGGTTGGTGTGAAAATTTTGACACCAAGTAAAGATGCTAATGACTTGTTGGAGCGAAAAATTGATGGATTGATTGAGAAATTTAAACACACTTATGCAAATGTAAAAATTGAAAAATTGGAAACCATCAACTCTAAAGAATTGAATGCAAACGGTGAGACAGCGCTTGGATTAAATGTGAAAAACTTGATTCTCCGTTTAGCTGTTATTGGAGTAGTCTGTGTGATTTTGGTTGTGATGGGAAATGTATTGGTTTATCTCTTTAATCCAACAATCAATAGAGCAGGTGATTTTTCTCAATATCAAATTGATTTTGTAACAGAGATCACAACAATTGCCAACCTAGCAGATGTCTTGTCATACAAAAATGCTGGACAAGAATTAACCATCGTTAGCTCAAATAAAGCTATCCTAGATAAATTGAAACAAAATCAAGAGGCTTTAAAAGGAATTCATTTTGTCGATTTACAAGATGTGCCATCGCTTTTAGAAAGAGATACAGTCCTTCTTGTTGAAGAGTACGGAGTGACTCGCTATAAGAAATTTGAGCAAAGTCTTCAAATTCTTAGAAACTTAAATCGTTCTATCCTCGGTGTAGCAACCTTTAAACTATAAGCGTTCTGATGTATCAGGTCTTCAAAGTTGGCTAAGAGTCGATTTTGAAGGCTTTTTCTATTTGTTAGCAGAAACTTTCTTTTATACTCAATGAAAATCAAAAAGCAAACTAGGAAGCTAGCCGCAGGTTGCTCAAAACACTGTTTTGAGGTTGTAGATAGAGCTGACGTGGTTTGAAGAGATTTTCAAAGAGTATTAGAGTCTCCTACAGAAAGACCCTAGGGAAAATCTATCCGTATAGAGGAGCCTTCTTTTGATAAAATCGTAAAAATCTAGTATAATAGATAGAACTGAAAGTATGAGGTTACTAGCAATGAAAATGAAACAAATTAGTGATACTACTTTAAAAATCACGATGTCTTTAGAAGATTTGATGGATAGAGGAATGGAGATTGCTGACTTTCTCGTTCCTCAAGAAAAAACAGAAGAGTTCTTTTATGCTATCTTGGATGAGTTAGAAATGCCTGAGAGCTTTCTAGATACAGGCATGTTGAGCTTCCGTGTAACTCCAAAACCTGATAAGGTAGATGTCTTTGTAACCAAGTCAAAGATTGACCAAAATCTAGATTTTGAAGACTTATCGGATTTGCCAGATATGGAAGAATTGGCTCAAATGTCGCCGGATGAGTTTATTAAAACTTTAGAAAAAAGCATCGCGGACAAAACCAAAGATGATATCGAAGCCATTCAATCTCTAGAGCAAGTCGAAGCCAAGGAAGAAGAGCAGGAGCAGGCTGAACAAGAAGCTGAAAGCAAGAAAGAGCCCTACATCTACTACATCCTTTCTTTTGCTAAGTTGGCTGACTTGGTGGCTTTTGCCAAGACAGTGACTTTTGAGATGGAAACTTCTGAACTCTACAAAATGAACGAGCACTATTATTTGACCATTTTAGTGGATATTGAAAATCATCCAAGTCCATATCCAGCTTGGCTTTTGGCTCGTATGCGCGAGTTTGCGGACGATAGTGATATCAGTCGCTCTGTTTTGCAAGAGTATGGCCAAGTCTTGATGAATCACGATGCAGTGCTTAATCTGCAAAAGATTGGATAATCATTTCTGGAAAGTTATTTCTAGATTTTAAGAAGAGCGAATCGTCTGATTCGTTTTTTCTTTTCTAGATTGAAATAGTGAATTACTATAATAGGAATTTTCACAAAATTCTGTTATAATGGCTATATTAGAAAATTTCGAGGAGACAAACATGACAGTTAAAATTGCTTTACTAGGATTTGGTACCGTTGCAAGTGGTGTGCCTTTCCTCCTAAAGGAAAATGGAGAAAAAATCAATCAATCAGCACATTCAGAGATTGAGGTTGCTAAAGTATTGGTCAAGGATGAAGATGAAAAGAATCGCTTGCTTGCAGCAGGGAATGATTTTAACTTTGTAACCAATGTGGATGACATTTTATCAGACCAAGACATTACCATCGTAGTGGAATTGATGGGGCGTATCGAACCTGCTAAGACCTTTATCACTCGAGCCTTGGAAGCTGGGAAGCACGTTGTTACAGCTAATAAGGACCTTTTGGCTGTCCATGGCGCAGAATTGCTAGAAATCGCTAAGGCTAATAAGGTAGCACTTTACTACGAAGCAGCAGTAGCTGGTGGGATTCCAATTCTTCGCACTCTAGCAAATTCCTTGGCTTCTGATAAAATCACGCGCGTGCTTGGAGTAGTCAACGGAACTTCTAACTTCATGATGACCAAGATGGTGGAAGAAGGATGGTCTTACGATGATGCTCTTGCGGAAGCTCAAAGACTTGGTTTTGCTGAAAGTGACCCTACAAATGACGTAGATGGAATTGATGCAGCCTACAAGATGGTGATTTTGAGCCAATTTGCTTTTGGCATGAAGGTTGCCTTCGACGATGTAGCCCACAAGGGAATCCGCAACATCACACCAGAAGACGTAGCTGTAGCCCAAGATCTTGGCTATGTAGTGAAATTGGTTGGTTCTATCGAGGAAACTCCTTCAGGTATTGCTGCAGAAGTAACTCCGACCTTCCTTCCTAAAGCGCACCCACTCGCTAGTGTGAATGGAGTGATGAATGCTGTCTTTGTAGAATCTATCGGTATCGGTGAGTCTATGTACTACGGACCAGGTGCAGGTCAAAAACCAACTGCAACAAGTGTTGTGGCGGATATTGTCCGTATCGTTCGTCGCTTGAATGATGGAACAATTGGAAAAGACTTCAACGAATACAGCCGTGACTTGGTGTTGGCAAATCCAGAAGACGTTAAAGCAAATTATTACTTCTCAATTTTGGCTCCAGATTCAAAAGGTCAGGTCTTGAAATTGGCTGAAATCTTCAATGCTCAAGATATTTCCTTCAAGCAAATTCTCCAAGATGGCAAAGAGGGTGACAAGGCGCGTGTTGTGATTATAACTCATAAGATTAATAAAGCCCAGCTTGAAAATGTTTCAGCTGAATTGAAGAAGGTTTCAGAATTCGACCTCTTGAATACCTTCAAGGTGCTAGGAGAATAAGATGAAAATTATTGTACCTGCAACCAGTGCCAATATCGGGCCAGGATTTGACTCGGTCGGTGTAGCTGTAACCAAGTATCTTCAAATTGAGGTCTGCGAAGAACGAGATGAGTGGCTGATTGAACACCAGATTGGTAAATGGATTCCTCATGACGAGCGTAATCTCTTGCTCAAGATTGCTTTGCAAATTGTACCAGATTTGCAACCAAGACGTTTGAAAATGACCAGTGATGTTCCTTTGGCGCGTGGTTTGGGTTCTTCCAGCTCTGTTATTGTTGCTGGTATTGAACTAGCTAACCAGCTGGGGGATCTCAACTTGTCAGACCATGAAAAATTGCAATTAGCGACCAAGATTGAAGGGCATCCAGACAATGTGGCTCCAGCCATTTATGGTAATCTCGTTATTGCAAGTTCCGTTGAAGGGCAAGTCTCAGCGATTGTGGCAGACTTCCCAGAGTGTGATTTCCTAGCCTACATTCCTAACTATGAATTACGCACTCGCGATAGCCGTGGTGTCTTGCCTAAGAAATTGTCCTACAAGGAAGCTGTTGCGGCTAGTTCTATCGCCAATGTAGCTGTTGCAGCCTTGTTAGCAGGAGATATGGTGACAGCTGGGCAAGCAATCGAGGGAGACCTCTTCCATGAACGCTACCGTCAGGACTTGGTGAGAGAATTTGCTACGATTAAGCAAGTAGCCAAAGAGAATGGTGCCTATGCGACCTATCTCTCTGGTGCCGGACCGACAGTTATGGTCTTGGCCTCTCATGACAAGATGCCAGCCATTAAGGCAGAATTGGAAAAGCAACTCTTCAAAGGCAAACTGCATGATTTGAAAGTTGATACCCAAGGTGTCCGTGTCCAAGCAAAATAAAGAATAGATAATAGGATGGGGAAACTCTTGACCAGAGGGCTTCCTATCCTTTTTTTGAAAAGAAGTTTATACTCAATGAAAATCAAAGAGCAAACTAGGAAGCTAGCCGCAGGTTGCTCCAAGCACTGCTTTGAGGTTGTAGATAAAACTGACGAAGTCAGCTCAAAATACTGTTTTGAGGTTGCAGATGTAAGCTGACGTGGTTTGAAGAGATTTTCGAAGAGTATTAGTTAAAAACTTGATAAAGGAGAAACGAAGATGGCAGAAATTTATCTAGCAGGTGGTTGTTTTTGGGGCCTAGAGGAGTATTTTTCACGAATTTCAGGAGTGTTAGCGACCAGTGTTGGCTACGCTAATGGGCAAGTTGAAACGACCAATTATCAACTAATCAAGGAAACAGACCATGCAGAAACGGTTCAAGTGATTTATGATGAAAATGCAGTGTCACTCAGAGAAATTTTGCTTTATTATTTCCGTGTCATCGATCCTTTATCGATTAATCAACAAGGGAATGATCGTGGTCGCCAATATCGAACGGGGATTTATTACCAAGATGAAGCAGATTTGCCAGCTATTTACACTGTGGTTCAGGAGCAGGAGCGTATGCTAGGTCGAAAGATTGCAGTAGAAGTAGAGAAACTGCGCCACTATATTTTGGCTGAAGACTACCACCAAGACTATCTCAAGAAAAATCCTTCCGGTTACTGTCATATCGATGTGACCGATGCTGAGAAGCCATTGATTGATGTAGCCAACTATGAAAAGCCTAGTCAAGAAGTGTTAAAGGAAAGTTTATCTGAAGAGTCTTATCGTGTCACCCAAGAAGCTGCTACAGAGGCTCCGTTTAGTAATGCTTATGACCAAACTTTTGAAGAGGGTATTTATGTAGACATTACGACGGGTGAGCCACTCTTTTTTGCCAAGGATAAGTTTGCTTCAGGTTGTGGTTGGCCAAGCTTTAGTCGTCCAATTTCCAAGGAATTGATTCACTACTACAAAGACCTGAGTCATGGAATGGAGCGAATCGAAGTTCGTTCTCGGTCAGGCAATGCTCACTTGGGTCATGTTTTCACGGATGGACCTCGGGAGTTAGGTGGACTTCGTTACTGTATCAATTCTGCTTCCTTACGCTTTGTGGCCAAGGATGAGATGGACGAAGCAGGGTATGGCTATCTATTGCCATACTTAAACAAATAAAATTCAGAGGGTGGGGCTTCCCACTTTCTTCATTTCCAGAATAAGAATAGAAGGGATTTATGAAAAACTTATTATCATACTTTAAACCCTACATCAAGGAATCGATTTTGGCACCTCTGTTCAAGCTACTAGAAGCTGTGTTTGAACTCTTGGTTCCCATGGTGATTGCAGGGATTGTTGACCAATCCTTGCCCCAGAGAGATCAAGGACACCTCTGGATGCAGATTGGCCTGCTCCTTATCTTTGCAGTGATTGGCGTTTTAGTGGCCTTGGTAGCCCAGTTTTACTCAGCCAAGGCAGCGGTTGGTTTTGCCAAAGAACTGACAGACGACCTTTATCGTCATATTCTTTCCTTACCCAAGAACAGCAGAGATCGTCTGACAACTTCTAGCTTGGTGACTCGCTTGACTTCGGACACCTATCAGATTCAGACTGGTATCAATCAATTCCTACGCCTCTTTTTGCGAGCACCTATTATCGTTTTTGGAGCCATTTTTATGGCCTATCGAATCTCAGTTGAACTGACTTTCTGGTTCTTAGTCATGGTTGTGATTTTGACAATCGTCATTGTAGGCCTCTCTCGACTGGTCAATCCTCTCTACAGTAGTCTCAGAAAGAAAACGGACCAGCTGGTTCAGGAAACACGCCAGCAATTACAAGGGATGCGAGTTATCCGTGCCTTTGGACAAGAAAAACGAGAGTTACAGATTTTTCAAACTCTTAACCAAGTTTATGCCAGATTGCAAGAAAAAACAGGCTTCTGGTCTAGTTTATTAACACCTCTGACCTATCTGATTGTCAATGGAACCCTCCTCGTTATCATCTGGCAGGGTTATGTTTCAATCCAAGAAGATTTACTCAGTCAGGGTGCTCTTATTGCCCTCATCAACTATCTCTTACAAATTTTGGTGGAATTGGTTAAGCTCGCCATGCTGATAAATTCTCTCAACCAGTCCTATATCTCAGCCAAGAGAATCGAGGAAGTCTTTGCCGAAGCTCCAGAGGATATTCGTTCTGACTTAGAACAAAAGCAAGTTAGCAGCGATCAGGTTTTACAAGTCAAAGAATTAACCTTTACCTATCCTGATGCGGCCCAGCCTTCTCTGAAAGACATTTCCTTTGATATGAAGCAAGGGCAAATCCTTGGTATTATCGGAGGAACTGGTTCTGGTAAATCAAGCTTGGTGCAAGTCTTACTTGGACTTTACCCAGTAGACAAGGGAAGCATTGACCTTTATCGAAATGGATGTAGTCCTCGTAATCTTGAGCAGTGGCGGTCTTGGATTTCCTATGTACCTCAAAAAGTTGAACTCTTTAAGGGAACTATTCGTTCCAACTTGACTTTGGGTTTTAATCGAGAAGTGACTGATCAAGAACTCTGGCAGGCCTTGGAGATTGCGCAAGCTAAGGATTTTGTCAGTGAAAAGGAAGGAGTTTTGGATGCTGCTGTTGAGGCAGGAGGACGAAATTTCTCAGGTGGACAAAAACAAAGGCTGTCTATCGCACGTGCAGTCTTGCGCCAAGCTCCTTTTCTCATCCTAGATGATGCGACCTCGGCCCTCGACACCATTACTGAGTCCAAGCTTTTGAAAGCTATTCGAGAAAACTTACCTAACACGAGCTTAATCTTGATTTCTCAACGGACTTCGACACTTCAGATGGCTGACCAGATTCTCCTCTTGGAAAAAGGTGAGCTCCTAGCTATCGGCAAGCACGAGGATTTGATGAAGACCAGTCAAGTCTATCTCGAAATCAATGCATCCCAGCATGGAAAGGAGGACTAGCATGAGACGACAAACCGCAAACCAGACGCTCAAACGTTTAGCCATAGATTTATCCAGCCATCCCTTCCTCCTTTTTCTAGCCTTTCTAGGAACCATTGCCCAAGTTGGTTTATCAATTTATCTACCTATTCTGATTGGGCAGGTCATCGACCAAGTCCTAGTGGCTGGTTCTTCACCAGTTTTTTGGCAGATTTTTATACAGATGATTTTGGTGGTCATAGGAAATACACTGGTACAATGGGCCAATCCTCTTCTTTATAATCGCCTAATCTTCTCTTATACCAGAGACTTACGAGAGCGAATCATCCATAAGCTTCATCGTTTACCGATTGCTTTTGTGGATCGGCAAGGAAGTGGAGAGATGGTTAGTCGTGTGACCACAGATATAGAACAGTTGGCAGCTGGCTTGACCATGATTTTTAACCAATTTTTCATTGGTGTCTTAATGATTTTGCTTAGTATTCTAGCTATGCTTCAAATTCATCTCCTCATGACTCTCTTGGTCTTGCTGTTGACACCACTGTCTATGGTTATTTCACGCTTCATTGCCAAACGCTCTTATCATCTCTTCCAGAAACAAACAGAGACGAGGGGGATTCAGACTCAGTTGATTGAAGAATCGCTTAGCCAGCAAACTATTATCCAGTCTTTCAATGCTCAGACAGAGTTTATCCAAAGACTGCACGAGGCGAATGGCAACTACGCAGGCTATTCTCAGTCAGCCATCTTTTATTCATCAACGGTTAATCCTTCAACTCGCTTTGTCAATGCGCTCATTTACGCTCTTCTTGCTGGAGTAGGAGCTTATCGTATCATGATGGGGTCAACATTGTCCATTGGGCGTTTAGTTACCTTTTTGAATTATGTCCAACAGTACACCAAGCCCTTTAACGATATTTCTTCAGTGCTAGCTGAATTGCAAAGTGCTTTAGCTTGTGCAGAGCGCGTCTATGCTGTCTTAGAAAGCTCTGAGGTAGCTGAAACAGGCAAGGAAGTCTTGACCAGTGACCAAGTTAAGGGAGCTATTTCCTTTAAACAGGTTTCTTTTGGCTACCATCCTGAAAAGATTTTGATTAAGGATTTATCTATTGATATTCCAGCTGGTAGCAAGGTGGCCATCGTTGGTCCGACAGGTGCTGGGAAGTCAACTCTTATCAATCTCCTTATGCGATTTTACCCCATTAATTCTGGAGATATCTTGCTGGATGAGCAATCCATTTATGATTATACCCGAGCGTCATTGAGACAGCAGTTTGGCATGGTGCTCCAAGAAACCTGGCTAAAGCAAGGAACTATTCATGACAATATTGCCTTTGGTAATCCTGAAGCCAGTCGGGAACAGGTGATTGCTGCTGCCAAAGCAGCTAACGCAGACTTTTTCATCCAACAGTTGCCACAGGGATACGATACCAAGTTGGAAAATTCAGGAGAATCTCTCTCTGTTGGGCAAGCCCAGCTCTTGACCATCGCCCGGGTCTTTCTAGCTATACCAAAGATTCTTATCTTAGACGAGGCAACCTCCTCCATCGATACGCGGACAGAAGTGCTAGTACAGGATGCCTTTGCTAAACTCATGAAGGGGCGCACTAGCTTTATCATTGCCCACCGCTTGTCAACCATTCAGGATGCGGATTTGATTCTAGTCTTGGTGGATGGTAACATCGTGGAATACGGCAATCATCAGGAACTCATGGCTAGAAAAGGCAAGTATTACCAAATGCAGCAAGCTACAGCTTTTAGCTCAGAATAAGCCTTTCTCTTTTGAAATTTTATAGAGCCGAAAAAAGTTGCCTTCGGGTGACTTTTTTGTTACAATAGCTAGAAAAATTATTCACTGTAATACTCAATGAAAATCAAAGAGCAAACTAGGAAGCTAGCCGCAGGCTGTACTTGAGTACGGCAAGGCGAAGCTGACGTGGTTTGAATTTGATTTTCGAAGAGTATAAATTGTCTTATAGAAAAGGAGCCTATAATGAAAGTCTTTCAGCATGTAAATATCGTGACTTGTGACCAAGATTTCCATGTTTATTTGGATGGTGTCCTAGCCGTTAAGGATTCTCAAATCGTCTATGTCGGTCAAGAGAAGTCAGAGATTTTAGAGCAAGCTGAGCAGATTATAGACTATCAGGGAGCTTGGATTATGCCTGGCTTGGTCAATTGCCACACCCATTCTGCCATGACAGGTTTGCGAGGAATTCGGGATGACAGCAATCTATATGAATGGCTCAATGACTATATCTGGCCAGCAGAAGCTGAGTTTACACCAGATATGACTACCAAGGCGGTCAAAGAAGCGCTGACAGAAATGCTCCAGTCAGGAACAACAACCTTTAACGATATGTACAATCCCAATGGAGTGGAGATTGAGCGAGTTTATCAGGCAGTCAAGGCATCTAAGATGCGTTGTTATTTCTCACCGACCCTCTTTTCTTCAGAGACAGAAACAACTGATGAGACCATGAGCAGAACACGAGCTATTATCGAGACAATCATAGGATATGAAAATCCAAATTTCAAGGTGATGGTAGCTCCACATTCTCCCTACAGCTGTAGTAAAGATTTGCTGGAAGAGAGCTTAGATATGGCAAAAGAGCTGAATATTCCCATCCATATCCATGTGGCGGAGACCAAGGAGGAATCAGGAATTATCCTGAAACGCTACGGCAAACGTCCCCTCGCCTTTCTAGAAGAACTGGGTTACTTAGATCATCCGTCTGTCTTTGCTCATGGGGTCGAATTAAACGAGCGAGAAATTGAACGCTTAGCAACTTCTCAAGTGGCTATAGCCCACAATCCTATTAGTAACCTCAAATTGGCATCAGGGATTGCTCCCATCATCCAACTCCAAAAAGCAGGAGTAGCAGTAGGAATTGCGACTGACTCGGTTGCTTCCAATAACAACCTAGACTTGTTTGAGGAAGGACGGACAGCAGCCCTTCTTCAGAAGATGAAAAGTGGAGACGCTAGCCAATTTCCTATCGAAACAGCTCTCAAGGCACTGACAATCGAAGGGGCTAAGGTCCTTGGAATGGAAAATCAGATAGGAAGTCTGGAAGTTGGTAAGCAAGCAGATTTTCTCGTTATTCAACCACAAGGAAAAATCCATCTCCAACCTCAGAAAAATATGCTCTCTCACCTCATTTATTCAGTCAAATCTAGTGATGTAGATGATGTTTATATCGCTGGAGAGCAGGTCGTTAGGCAAGGTCAAGTCCTAACAGTAGAACTTTAACAGAAAAATCACGAAAAATTTTAAAAAAAGTTTGCAAAAATCTTGCATTCTTTTTTTAACTATGCTATACTTATATTCGGTTTGAAAAAACTGCCTAAGACAGTAGGGGAGCTTGACTCATAAATATCCTACCGAGGACAAAACGTATCATGTAAAAAGAAGCGTATTGTACTTTCGTGTCTAGGTTTGGGCGCGTTTTTCTTTTGGAAAAATTCCCCAAGCAAAATAATTACGGAGGTGAACACACTAATGAGTGAAGCAATTATTGCTAAAAAAGCGGAACTAGTTGACGTAGTAGCTGAAAAAATGAAAGCTGCTGCATCTATCGTCGTTGTAGACGCTCGTGGTTTGACAGTTGAGCAAGATACAGTTCTTCGTCGTGAGCTTCGTGGAAGCGAAGTTGAGTATAAAGTGATTAAAAACTCAATCTTGCGTCGTGCAGCTGAAAAAGCTGGTCTTGAAGATCTTGCATCTGTATTTGTTGGACCATCTGCAGTAGCATTTTCTAACGAAGATGTTATCGCACCAGCGAAAATCTTGAACGATTTTGCTAAAGACGCTGAAGCACTTGAAATCAAAGGTGGTGCAATCGAAGGCGCTGTCGCATCTAAAGAAGAGATTCTTGCTCTTGCAACTCTTCCAAACCGCGAAGGACTTCTTTCTATGCTCCTTTCTGTACTTCAAGCGCCAGTGCGCAACGTTGCTCTTGCAGTCAAAGCGGTTGCAGACAACAAAGAAGACGCAGCTTAATCTTAAGCTACGTAGCGTAGCCTAGCTACAAAAAATATTATAAATTTAAAAACATATTTGGAGGAAATAACAATGGCATTGAACATTGAAAACATTATTGCTGAAATTAAAGAAGCTTCAATCCTTGAATTGAACGACCTTGTAAAAGCTATCGAAGAAGAATTTGGTGTAACTGCAGCTGCTCCTGTAGCTGTTGCTGCAGCTGGTGCTGCTGACGCTGGTGCTGCTAAAGATTCATTCGACGTTGAATTGACATCTGCAGGCGACAAAAAAGTTGGCGTTATCAAAGTTGTACGTGAAATCACTGGTCTTGGACTTAAAGAAGCTAAAGAACTTGTTGATGGTGCACCAGGTGTCATCAAAGAAGGTGTTGCAGCTGCAGAAGCTGAAGAACTTAAAGCTAAATTGGAAGAAGCTGGAGCTTCAGTTACTCTTAAATAATAGAGCAACTACATTAGTAGCTTAAAAACATGATTAAACCGCTATTCTTGGGAGTAGCGGTTTTTCTTTTTGTTCAAGAAGGGGCAAAAAGAGGGCTAGTATTCTTTAAAAGTGAGGAGAGTTAGATTGAAAGAATCATATTGGTAAATTGAAATGATGGATATTTGTATCATGTCATAAATCGTTATCAAACGATAATATTGATTTTCTTACAAATTAAGAGTATAATTTATGAAAATGAGTGTTCACTCAATTTTTGTGAAATTAAGGAGTAAAGAAAATGGTTGTTGAAGCAATAGAGTACAGTCGTTTCGGTAACGAAGAGGTATTGGATTTGGTGAAGATCGACTCTACAGCCTTGGATGTAAATCAAGTGAGAGTAGAAGTTCATGCTGTTGGCTTAAATCCTATTGATTATAAAACTTTTGAGGGAGCGAAACCCCTTCGATTTTTATCTTTTATGACGAAATTAAGGAAACCAAGTCGTTGGTTTGAATCTAAATCATCTTTATTTCCAAAAGGTGTGGGGAGAGATTTTTCTGGAGTTATTACAGAAGTTGGAAATAAAGTAACTAGGTTTTCAGTAGGAGATAAGGTGTTTGGAACAATGATTAGCGATCCTGGTTTGGGAACTAAGAGGGGAGCTTTAGCAACAGAAATTTGTGTCAATGAATCGGAAATTGTATTGAAACCAGAGATGATCGACATGACTCACGCAGCTACTATGGGAGTAGCTTCTCTAACAGTGGGAGGTGCTTTTAGAAAGATTGAGCTAAACTCTAGAGATGTTGTAGTTATTTCAGCTGCAGCAGGAGGTATTGGAAGTATTGCAGTACAGTATGCAGTTGCTAAGGGTGCGACAGTGATTGGAATAGCAAGTAAGAAAAATGCAGAGTATCTGAAGTCTTTAGGTGCCATACCAGTAAGTTACGAAGAGAATATCAAGAAGGCTCTTCTATCAGCTAGTCCAACGCCTATTACAAAGTTTTTGGATTGTTATGGATCTGATTATGTTAGATTGGCTTTTAGTTTAGGTTTGAAGGGAACAGCTATTGGGACATTAGTATCTTCACCCTATGTTATGATAAAAGGCGCTCAGTTTACTGGTCCTAGACATTCTACATACGATGATTTTAGCACTTTATCTGAAATGGTCTCAGACGGGAAGGTTCAGCTGAAAATTGATCAAGTGTATGACTTTTCTCTAAAGTCAGTTAGAGAAGCCTATCGTAGTCTGAAAATGGGACACAGTCGAGGCAAAAAAGTCGTAAAAGTAAGAGAGTAGAAGAGAGGTGCTAGAGATGGAAAGTTTAGAACAAAAGTATGCTCAGACGTTAGAAGCTAGCAACTTGAGCTTAAAACAACGTCGAGTATTATTATCCAGCTTAAAATTATTCTCAGAAATTGGATTTGAAAATACAACGTCCAGCCTTATTGCCGAACGCGCTGGAGTGTCAGAAGGAACGGTTTTTAGTTACTTTAAAACAAAGGAAGGTATTTTAGAAGCTATTTTATCTACTTTTCTAGAACAGGTTATTCCAGAAGTGATTGCGGATTTCTCAGAAAAAAAATTCACAGTAGCTCAAGAAACTTTTCCCTTCTTTTTAAAAAGTATTGTTAGAGATAGGCTCTTTTTCATTCAGGAGAATCAAATGCATGTTAAAATTCTCTTGGGGCGTTCTTTTATTGATAAAAATCTTTCTATCCAGTTAGGAAATATTATTGTTCAATCTATAATAGAACCAATTAGCCCTGTTTTGAATCAATTTAAAGAAAAAGGACTTATTCTAAATTGGTCAAATGAAAGAATTGTTCGTTACATATTAGCATTGAGTTTTTCTTATCTTATTCCCATGATGTTGAATGATGAAGGAACTATAAACATAGATGAAGCAGTTGATGAAATTGTTGAATGTTTGTCATCTGCCCTAATGAAAGTAAAATAAATTCTGATGTTAAAACTCACTGTTAATGGTGAGTTTTTTGAATTTAACATAAAAATCCCCAATCGAAGCGATTGAGGATAGAGCTATAAATCTTATACTCAATGAAAATCAAAGAGCAAACTAGGAAGCTAGCCGCAGGCTGTACATGAGTACGGTAAGGCGACGCTGACGTGGTTTGAATTTGATTTTCGAAGAGTATTAAACAATACCTTGTGCGATCATAGCATTTGCTACATTTTCAAAGGCAGCAATGTTAGCTCCTGCAAGGTAGTCTTTATCAAGACCGTATGTTTCTGAAGTTGTTTTAGCTGTGTTGAAGATGTTTGTCATGATGTCTTTGAGACGTCCATCAACTTCTTCACGAGTCCATGAGAGGCGAAGACTGTTTTGGCTCATTTCAAGGGCTGAAACGGCTACACCACCAGCGTTGGCAGCTTTTGCAGGTCCGTAGAAGATACCATTTTCTTTGTAAACTTTGATGGCATCAAGGTCGCTTGGCATGTTAGCACCTTCAGATACACAGATAACACCTTGAGCAACCAAACGTTTAGCTGCTTCACCGTTGATTTCGTTTTGAGTAGCACATGGAAGCGCAATGTCATAGTTTCCAGCGTAAGTCCATACAGAACCTTCGTGGTAGCTTGCAGTTGCTTTTTCAGCAGCATACTCAGTCAAACGAGCACGACGTTTTTCTTTAACATCTACCAAGAGATCGAAGTCAATACCATTTTCATCGATGACATAACCATTTGAGTCAGAAACAGAGATAACAGTTGCACCAAGTTCAGTCGCTTTTTGAAGAGCGTATTGGGCTACGTTACCAGAACCTGAAATGACCACTTTCTTACCAGCAAAGCTGTTGCCGTTAGATTTGAGCATTTCTTCAGTATAGTAAACCAAACCATAACCAGTTGCTTCTGGACGAATCAAGCTACCACCAAATCCAAGAGGTTTACCAGTCAAGACACCAGCATCAAATTGGTTAAGACGTTTGTATTGACCGTAAAGGTAACCAATTTCACGTCCACCAACACCGATATCACCAGCAGGTACGTCAAGTGATGGTCCGATGTGTTTTTGCAATTCAGTCATGAAGCTTTGGCAGAAGCGCATCACTTCAGCATCTGTTTTACCTTTAGGATCGAAGTCTGATCCACCTTTACCTCCACCGATTGGAAGTCCAGTCAAGACGTTTTTGAAGATTTGTTCAAATCCGAGGAATTTCAAAATCCCTTGGTTTACAGTTGGGTGGAAACGAAGTCCGCCTTTGTATGGCCCAACAGCTGAGTTGAATTGAACACGGTAACCACGGTTTACTTGAATGTTTCCATCACGGTCAACCCAAGGAACACGGAAAGAAATCACGCGCTCTGGCTCAGTAATACGTGCCAAGATATTTTCTTCGATATACTCAGGGTGTTTTTCAAATACAGGTTCCAAAGTGTTGAAAAATTCTTCAACAGCTTGGAGGAATTCAGCCTCGTGCCCGTTACGAGCTTTTACAGTTTCAAACACGCTTTGGATATATTCTTTAGCAGATGTCATATCGTTCTCCTTAAATTCTAATTTAATTATGTGTGTCATTATAGCAGAATTTTTTTTAACTGTAAAGAGAAAAACAAAAATTTTCTAAAAATTCTATCAATTTAGTTTTAACATTTAGTTTTGAGGATTTTTGAAAATCTATAAAAATACGAACGTTTTTCTTATAAATATCTTTCTTAAAGAGAAAATGTGAAAATATGGTATAATATTAGCAATAAAAGGAATCCGGAGGATCAGAATCATGGTATCAACAAAAATACAAATTGCTGGCCTTGAGTTTGACAATTGCTTGATGAATGCAGCAGGTGTGGCTTGTATGACGATAGCAGAGTTAGAAGGCGTTAAAAACTCAGCAGCAGGAACCTTTGTCACGAAGACAGCGACCTTGGACTTTCGTCAGGGAAATCCTGAGCCACGCTATCAAGATATTCCACTTGGTTCTATCAACTCTATGGGATTACCGAATAATGGCTTAGACTATTATTTGGACTATCTTTTGGATTTGCAGGAAAAAGAGCCGAATCGAACTTTCTTCTTATCTCTGGTCGGCATGTCTCCGGAAGAAACTCATACTATCTTGAAAAAAGTCCAAGAGAGTGATTTTCATGGTCTGACCGAGCTCAATCTTTCCTGCCCAAATGTTCCAGGAAAACCACAGATTGCTTATGATTTTGAGACAACTGACCGAATTTTATCAGAAGTATTTGCCTACTTTACCAAACCTCTTGGAATTAAGCTCCCACCTTATTTTGATATTGTTCACTTTGACCAAGCGGCAGCTATTTTCAATAAATATCCGCTCAAGTTTGTCAACTGCGTTAACTCTATCGGAAACGGCCTCTATATAGAAGATGAGTCTGTCGTTATTCGACCAAAGAATGGTTTCGGTGGGATTGGGGGAGAGTACATCAAACCGACTGCTCTAGCCAATGTTCACGCCTTTTATCAACGTTTAAATCCTCAAATCCAAATCATCGGAACAGGTGGTGTTCTGACTGGTCGAGATGCCTTTGAACACATCCTCTGTGGTGCTAGTATGGTACAGGTGGGAACCACCCTTCACAAAGAAGGCGTCGGTGCTTTCGAACGTATTACCAATGAACTGAAAGCAATAATGGCGGAAAAAGGGTACGAGAGTCTAGAAGATTTCCGT
The DNA here is from genome assembly GCA_905221235.1 of bacterium. Taxonomy (GTDB): domain Bacteria; phylum Bacillota; class Bacilli; order Lactobacillales; family Streptococcaceae; genus Streptococcus. Next base: position 10,401 of record CAJNCJ010000019.1, on the reverse strand, counting down.
GGAAAATTGCGCTATATTGACTAAATTAAATCAAAAAATCAGAAGAAAGGAGAGAAGATGCTAGCCATTGAAGAAAGTCAGAAGTTGACTTTATCAAATTTACCTAACCTGAGCCTTTTTACAGGCATAGATCAGGGCCAGTTTGAAGTGATGAAGAGTCAAGTGCTGAAACAGATTGGGTATGATTCTGCCGATCTCAACTTTGCCTACTTTGATATGAAAGAAGTGGTCTACAAGGATGTGGAACTGGAATTGGTCAGTCTTCCTTTCTTTGCGGATGAGAAAATCGTGATATTAGACCATTTTGTCGATATCACGACTGCTAAAAAGCGCTTTTTGACAGATGATGAGCTCAAGTCATTTGAGGAATACCTTGATAACCCTTCGCCAACAACCAAGTTGTTGATCTTTGCGGAAGGAAAACTGGACAGCAAGAGACGGTTGGTTAAATTACTTAAGCGTGATGCCAAGGTTTTTGATGCAGTAGAAGCCAAAGAACAAGAATTGCGCCAGTATTTCCAAAAATGGAGCCAGAAACAAGGTCTGCAGTTTGTGGCGCAATCCTTTGAAAATTTACTTATCAAATCTAGTTTTCAATTTAGCGAAATCCAGAAAAATCTGCTTTTTTTACAGTCCTATAAGGCAGATTCTGTTATCGAGGAAGAGGATATTGTCAATGCTATTCCCAAGACCTTGCAGGACAATATTTTTGATTTAACTCAGTTTATTCTGACTAAAAAGATGGATCAGGCGCGTGACTTGGTTAGAGACTTGACCTTGCAAGGGGAAGATGAAATCAAGCTCATTGCTGTCATGTTAGGACAATTTCGGACTTTTACTCAGGTGAAGATTTTGGCGGAGTCTGGCCAAACAGAATCGCAGATTGCAAGTAGTTTAGGTAGTTATCTGGGACGCACTCCCAATCCCTATCAAATCAAGTTTGCGCTGAGAGATTCGCGAGGACTTTCCTTGAGCTTTTTGAAGCAAGCTATTTCCTATTTGATTGAGACAGACTATCAGATTAAGACAGGTCTTTATGAAAAAGGTTTCCTTTTTGAAAAGGCACTCCTACAGATTGCTAGTCAGGTAAATTAATCCTATCTGAAAAAATTTTTTACCCCGCGTCAGGATTATCTTGTCGTGGGTTTCTTAGTGATTTCTTCATCTATAAGCAAAAAACTTGAAAAAAGTGAATGTTTGCGTTATCATTTTCATATAGAAAGAAAAAGAGGTATTACAGATGGCTATTATCTTACCAGATCTTCCATATGCATACGACGCTTTGGAACCATACATCGATGCGGAAACAATGCACTTGCACCATGACAAACACCATCAAACTTATGTCAACAATGCAAATGCAGCTCTTGAAAAACACCCTGAAATTGGTGAAGACCTTGAAGCCTTGCTTGCTGATGTAGAATCAATCCCAGCTGATATCCGTCAAGCACTTATCAACAATGGTGGTGGACACTTGAACCACGCTCTTTTCTGGGAATTGATGACTCCTGAGAAAACAGCTCCTTCAGCAGAACTTGCAGCAGCAATCGATGCAACATTTGGTTCATTTGAAGAATTCCAAGCAGCCTTCACTGCAGCAGCAACAACTCGTTTTGGTTCTGGCTGGGCATGGTTGGTTGTCAACAAAGAAGGGAAGCTTGAAGTGACTTCAACAGCAAACCAAGATACACCAATCTCAGAAGGCAAAAAACCAATCTTGGGCTTGGACGTTTGGGAACATGCTTACTACGTAAAATACCGCAACGTGCGTCCTGACTACATCAAAGCTTTCTTCTCAGTAATCAACTGGAACAAAGTAGATGAATTGTACGCAGCTGCTAAATAATGATAGTTGGAGGGAAGAATTGTTCTTCTCTTTTTAAGGTTATATTATTTTTGTCTGACAAAATCGTCAGACTTTTTTCATTTTTATGAGAAACGTGCTAACTGCTAGAAATTATGGTAGAATAAAGTATTAAGTAATCGTGGAAAAAGGATATCTATGCGAAAAGAAATTGCACCTGAATTATACAACTATAACAAGTTTCCTGGTCCTGAGTTCCATTTACACGGGGACAAGGTCGAAACGGAAGGGATAGCTTTTTCCTTGGTGGAAAATATCAAGGATGCCTTTGATGTGACGGCTTTTAATCAGCGTTTTTCAGAAGTCTTAACCAAGTTTGATTATATCGTGGGGGACTGGAGCAACGAACAGCTTCGACTTCGTGGTTTTTACAAGGATGATCGAACAGAAGAAAAACTTGAAAAAATAAGTCGTTTACAAGACTACCTTTTAGAGTATTGTAGTTATGGTTGTGCCTATTTTGTCCTAGAAAATGAAGCCCCTAAGCGAGCATCATTTGACAAGAAAATGCGTAAGAAGGAAGAAGAACCGTCTTCGAGAAAAGGAAAGAAACCGGCTCAAACCAAACGAAAACCGAATGCAGATAAGAAAAATAGACGTCGTCAGAAAGACCAGCATTCTCAGAAAGAGGATAAGGGACAACGTCATTTTGTCATTCGTCAGAAGTGAGTAGAGAATAAGGAGAAGAAATGAAACCGTCAATTTATAGTTTAACACGTCAAACCATGCAGGAATGGGTTTTGGAGCAGGGAGAAAAGAAATTCCGTGCAGATCAAATCTGGGAATGGCTTTACCGTAAACGTGTCCAGTCATTTGAAGAGATGACCAACCTTTCCAAGGATTTGATTGCTAAGCTTAATGACCAGTTTGTGGTCAATCCCTTGAAACAACGTATCGTTCAAGAGTCTGCTGACGGTACGGTCAAATATCTCTTTGAATTACCTGATGGTATGTTGATTGAGACAGTGCTCATGCGTCAACACTACGGTTTATCTGTCTGTGTGACCACTCAGGTCGGCTGTAATATCGGTTGTACCTTCTGTGCCTCTGGTTTGATCAAGAAGCAACGAGACCTGAATAACGGTGAAATCGTAGCGCAAATCATGCTGGTTCAGAAATACTTTGATGAGCGTGGTCAGGATGAACGCGTCAGCCATATCGTTGTCATGGGAATCGGTGAGCCCTTTGATAACTACAACAATGTCTTGAATTTCGTTCGTACTATCAATGATGATAAGGGAATGGCCATCGGTGCTCGTCACATTACGGTTTCAACTTCAGGTTTGGCCCATAAAATTCGTGATTTTGCTAATGAAGGAGTTCAGGTCAATCTTGCTGTTTCTCTTCACGCACCCAATAATGAATTGCGTTCAAGCATCATGAAGATTAACCGTGCCTTTCCGATTGAAAAACTCTTTGCAGCTATTGAGTACTACATCGAAACAACCAACCGTCGTGTAACCTTTGAATATATCATGCTCAATGAAGTTAACGATGGTGTTGAACAAGCCTTGGAATTGGCAGAATTGCTCAAGAACATCAAGAAATTGTCTTATGTAAACTTGATTCCTTATAACCCAGTTAGTGAGCATGACCAATATAGTCGCAGTCCTAAAGAGCGCGTCATGGCCTTCTATGATACGCTTAAGAAAAAGGGGGTCAACTGTGTTGTTCGTCAAGAGCATGGAACTGATATTGATGCAGCTTGTGGACAATTGCGTTCTAATACAATGAAACGTGACCGCCAGAAAGCAGTCGCAGCAGTCAATCCTTAATGATGAAGAAAACTCATAATCATATTTTAGTCTTAGGAGTCATTTTCTATAGCATTTGTATCGTCTACTTTTGTTTTACTCCTCAAGAACATTCTCCCGTGGGAGTGGAAACTCCAGGTATTCAGCATCTTGGACGCCTGGTTTTTCTTTTGACTCCTTTCAATTCTTTCTGGAAACTGGGTGAAGTGAGTGATATGGGACAATTAAGCTGGATTTTTTTACAAAATATCCTCAATGTCTTCTTGCTTTTTCCTCTGATTTTCCAACTCCTTTATCTCTTTCCAAACTTAAGGAAAACAAAAAGAGTTCTTCTTTTCAGTTTTCTAGTGAGTCTTGGAATCGAGTGTACGCAGTTGGTCTTGGATTTTTTCTTTGATTTCAATCGCGTCTTTGAGATTGATGATTTGTGGACCAACACCTTAGGTGGCTATCTGGCTTGGTTCCTCTATAAACAATTACATAAAAACAAGATAAGGAATTAAAATGAGTATTTTAGAAGTTAAAAATCTGAGTCACGGTTTTGGTGACCGTGCAATTTTTGAAGACGTGTCCTTCCGTCTCCTCAAGGGAGAACATATCGGTCTAGTCGGTGCCAATGGTGAAGGGAAATCAACCTTTATGAGCATTGTGACTGGTAAGATGTTGCCAGACGAAGGAAAGGTTGAGTGGTCCAAATATGTGACGGCGGGTTACTTGGATCAGCACTCTGTCCTTGCTGAAGGGCAATCTGTTCGTGATGTTCTCCGTACAGCCTTTGATGAGCTTTTCAAAGCTGAAGCTCGTATCAATGACCTTTATATGAAAATGGCTGAAGACGGAGCGGATGTTGATGCTCTCATGGAAGAAGTTGGCGAACTCCAAGACCGTCTGGAGAGTCGTGATTTCTATACCTTGGATGCTAAGATTGATGAAGTAGCGCGTGCCCTTGGTGTTATGGACTTTGGCATGGATACGGATGTAACCTCTTTGTCAGGTGGGCAAAGAACCAAGGTTCTTTTGGCCAAACTTCTTCTTGAAAAGCCCGATATCTTGCTTCTGGATGAGCCGACCAACTACTTGGATGCTGAGCATATTGACTGGCTCAAGCGCTATCTCCAAAATTATGAAAATGCCTTTGTTCTTATTTCGCATGATATCCCATTCCTGAATGACGTGATCAATATCGTCTATCATGTGGAAAATCAACAGCTGACGCGTTACTCTGGTGACTACTACCAGTTCCAAGAAGTCTATGCCATGAAGAAATCTCAGCTGGAGGCTGCCTACGAACGTCAGCAGAAAGAGATTGCCGACCTCAAGGACTTTGTCGCTCGAAACAAAGCGCGTGTTGCAACACGAAATATGGCTATGTCCCGTCAGAAGAAATTGGATAAGATGGATATTATCGAACTCCAAAGTGAGAAACCAAAACCATCCTTTGATTTCAAACCAGCTCGTACACCAGGACGCTTTATCTTCCAAGCCAAGGATTTGCAGATTGGTTACGACCGTCCACTTACCAAGCCTTTAAACCTTACCTTTGAACGTAATCAAAAGGTTGCCATTATCGGAGCAAATGGTATTGGGAAAACAACTCTCTTGAAGTCTCTTTTGGGTATTATTCCGCCAATTGCTGGGGAAGTTGAACGCGGTGATTACCTAGAACTTGGATACTTTGAACAGGAAGTAGAAGGGGGCAATCGCCAAACCCCACTTGAAGCTGTCTGGAATGCCTTTCCTGCCCTTAACCAAGCAGAAGTTCGTGCAGCCCTTGCCCGTTGTGGTCTGACAACTAAGCATATCGAAAGCCAGATTCAGGTCTTGTCAGGTGGGGAACAAGCCAAGGTTCGTTTCTGTCTCTTGATGAATCGTGAAAACAATGTGTTAGTACTTGACGAGCCGACCAACCACTTGGATGTGGATGCCAAGGATGAACTCAAACGCGCTCTCAAAGAATACAAGGGATCGATTCTTATGGTCTGTCACGAGCCAGACTTTTATGAAGGCTGGATGGACCAAATCTGGGACTTTAACAATCTAACTTAAAAATCAGTATAAAAGAAATACAGTACCGAATGCGGATACTGTATTTTTTAGGTTTTTAAGATTTGAAATCGTAGTCTTTCACCACTTCGATGCTATCGATAGTAATAGCAGTCGTTGGCTTGTCTTTTTCATCTTTTTCAGCTTTAGCAATCTTATCTACAACATCCATTCCGTCAATCACTTGGCCAAAGACTGGGTGTTTACCATCTAGACTAGGATTTCCACCTTCTTTGTAGGCTTCGATGATTTTCTTTGGATACTTGCTTGTAGGGAGTTTAGCAGAGGTATCCGTAGAATTTTGGTTGATGAAGAACTGGCTACCATTGGTGTTTGGTTGACCAGTATTTGCCATCGCAAGAGCCCCACGGATGTTATAGAGATAAGGAGTAATCTCGTTCTTGAAACCAGTTCCCTTGTCTTTTGTCTTATCCTTGTCATGCCAAATGGATTGCCCACCTGTACCGTCCCCCTTCGGATCTCCAGTTTGGACCATAAAGCCATCGATGACACGGTGGAAGGTAATGCCGTTATAGTAGCCTTCTTTGGCATGAGTGAGGAAGTTCTCAACTGCTAGAGGAGCCAGTTTAGGGAAGAGTTTAATGCGGATATCACCTTGACTTGTGTGGAGAATTGCTTCGGCTTCATCTTCAGCAACTTCCTTAGAAAGTTGAGGGAAATTGGCATTCTCGTTTGTTAAAGCATCGTTTAAGTCCTTGGCAGATTGGGCAGCTGCTTTAGAACTTTCTTCGGCAGCAAGACTGGAATCCACATAGTCATTGCCACGCAGACTACGTTGGATGCTACTACATCCAGCTAGAGCTACAGTGGATAGTAAAAGAAGGGTTGCTAGTTTTTTCATTCTGATCCTCTCAAAAATTCATTTCTACCATTGTACCCTAAAAGGAAGTGGATTTCAAATATTAGTGACAAGACAGTTTTAGAGAAAGCCAATCAGAAAGTCGCTTGCTTAGGGGCATCAATACCATAAGTGTAGTCAAAGTATTTAGGAAACCAGGTTTCGGTGGTAAAAGTGCCAAACTGGATTCTCCATAGTAAAATGATATCACCTGCTAGTAAATCATCTGTTAATAGTTCCATGTTTCGTTTGGGAACGGGTTTGGGATTTAGGAGCCAAGCATCTAAATCTCGTTCAGGAGAGATGAAGGGTTTGACTTGATGGTCTTTATAAATTTTTTCTAAAATAGTATTCATTGATAGCCTCTTTCAAACTTTTATTTCCTATTTTAACAAATTTCTAAATGGTTTAAAATTTTATTTTTTCATTTATTTTGTTATTTCTTGAGCACTAGCTTCTCAGCAAAAACGTTTAGTGCAGGCGCAACAGAATTTCCATTCAGCGAAGTATCCGATAAGAAAATAGGATTAACTGCTTCAACAAAAGCATCTTCTGGAAAGACAGTGGTAGAAGTAGGTGTAATAACGTGGAAGGCTCCATGTTGTTCATTGTTTAGCACGTGGCGTTGGTATTTACCTTCTTTCCCGAAGACATAACGTGGCGCATTGCCCAATTTTTCGTAGTAAGCAGTGCCGATAAATTCTGGTAGCATGACAAGTGTTTCCTTTCTGAGTGTAAAATAAAAAGAGTTAAGCTAGTTGCTTCACTCTTGAGTAGTAATGAGAAAAAAGTTTTCGTTTAAACATTCTTGTATAAAATTGTACTTCACCATGAGCAAAGCCAGTAAGCAGTGATTGATTGGCTAGTTTATCTAAATCTTTTTGGGCTTGATGATAGAGTTGCCCCTTGAGTTGTTCCGATGCAGAAAATATATCATAGGTGAATATGTAATTATTGTAGAGTCGTTCACATTGTTGAGCGAAAAAAGTTAGACATAGTGTTCTCCTTTATTGTAAAAGTAAAAAGCTACTAAGAAAATGGACTTAGTAGCTAGAGTAAATCTATCTAGTGAATTAGATAGATAGCAGTAGAGAAAAGTTATTTGGTTGAAGGATTCCTCCTTCACGGTGGCAACGTTTAGCAAGGTGCTTTGCATAAATTACCATCGCTTTCCCAGCCAAACTCATCAGGTAGTCATTGTCATACCATTAAGATTCTCTTACGCCCTTTGGCGAAGCCAGTTCACTTTACTATTCGGAAAAGTGCGAAAGTCCGAAATGCGTGGAAGCCCACAAAAAATGTTTTAAATCTTCACTTCAACCATCAAACAGACTTGACTTTTCTTTCCAAAACGTTTACAATAAAGGTACGAAGTTTAGTGTAGTTTTGGCAATCAATCTTCTGGTTGTCAGACGCAATTTTTATTAAATTTTCAAAGATCGTGATGCTGAGAGTTAAGCATTATTATTTTTACAACGTTTATAACTACCAGCTATATTCACATCATATAACCAATAGTTATATTTATCAAGAGGTTTTTGCAAAAATTTTAAAAATTTTTAGAGGCTTAAAAATGGAATTTTCGGAACGCTTAAAAGAACTAAGAAAAAAGGCAAACTTTACTCAAGTTGAAGTGGCTGAAAAATTAGGGATTTCGCAACCTGCTTACGCTTCATGGGAACGTGGAGCTAAAAAACCAACACAAGAAAATCTTGTTAAAATTGCACAAGTTTTGAATGTTTCTGTTGACTATTTAGTTGGAAACTCAGAAGAAAAATTAGATGAATTAGATAATATTGAACTACTTTTTCGTATGAACTCAAAGGGACTGACCAAAGAAGAAAAAGAGATCTTCAAGAAGGAGTTGATTGAGTTTATGGAAGAACGGAAGAAAGTGTTTAGGGACGGAGGCAATAATGGGTGATTTAATAGCTAATAGTACTTTTTGGGAAGCAATCTCCGCAATAGGTACTTTCTTAGCTGTAATAGTGAGTCTTTATTTAGCAAGACCCTCAAAAAAGCCAGCTCTGGTTTGCCATCTTTCTGTAACTACATTTTTTAAGGATGAAAAAAATAATATTGCTGAGGGTGACACAAAAATTGTTGTGACATTAAAAAATATAGGAGACGTACCTGTTGCTATTGTCGAAGCTGGTTTTGAAGTAGATCGAAGAAGGATTGATACTACAATTAACAGTTATAAGAAGTCTGTTAATTTTCCTTTAAGAATAAAAAGTGGTGAAATCGAACTGATAGAATACTTTATTTCGATACAAGATAGTGATTATAAATATCTTGTTAATTTGCTGGGAAGATGTAAATTTACTGTGAAAGACAGTGAAGAAAATTTTTATTATTAAGACGATTTTTTGTTGAATTATCTTGAAGTTTTAGAGGTAAGCGATGGTAGAAACATTATTAGAACAGGATTACCCACAAACCCTGTTAGTATTAGGAAATGGGTTTGATAAAAATTGTAAGTTACCTTCTAGCTATTATGAATTTCTTGAATCAAACTTACAGGAAAAGGTAAATTATAACCAAACGAAACTTGAAAATAATGGATATAGTAGCATTTTTGAATACTGTATTCAAGAGTTAATTGACTACTTGAAATCAGTTAATTTTTTTCATGGTTTGGCAGAACATAATTTTATTGTACCTGACTTAAATCCTTGGTATATAATCTTTTTATATAAAAGGATGATTCAAAATACAGACTGGTTTTTAGTTGAAAACCAGATTGAAGAAGAATTGTTAATACAAAATAATAAGAAAAATATTATACAGAAAGTCTCCGATATAATTTTATCAATCTATTACGAAAATAGACAAACGCAAATAATAAGAGATGTGGAAGTTGAAGATATCTATGTGTTAATTTCTTATTGCTTATTATACAAAAATCTTAATACATTACATTTAGACAGCAGTAGAAAATTATATAGTGATTTTCGAGAATTGGTAACTGAGTTACGAAAGAAACAGTCGGAAATAAATTACGATAATGTATACGATAGAGATATATTAACTCATTCATTTGAAAGAGAAATCAATTTCAAGTTAACTCCCATGATTTCTCAAATTTTATTGACTGAACTAAAAGAATTAGAAACAGATTTTAGCAATTATCTTAATGAAGCTATAGAAACTAGGGAACGTCAGTATTGTGTCTCAGCAAAGGAATTAACAGAAAAAATCTTAAGAGTAAGTGATGATACAATTTATAGTTTTGCCGAAAGGATAAATTATAAATTTAATATTTTATCCTTTAACTATACTCAGCCTTGGAGCTTTGGTGGATTTTCCCTTGGTATCTTTAGTAATTTAATTAGTACACAAAATATTCATGGGGTTATTGATGGGAAATTCAGCCATATAATATTTGGAATTGATGATGAAACTATTAAACCATCTGCAAATGAATACATTTTTACAAAGGCTTCTCGAACCCTCGATTTATATACAAATACTCAAAGTACCAGTAGTCTAGACCATAAAGATTTGAATTCTATCTTACCTTTAACTATTAAAAGATTGGTTTTTTATGGACATTCACTATCAAAGGCTGATTATAGTTACTTCAGAATCATTTTAGATAGATATGTTGAGGAAGATGATGTTATTTTTACGTTTGTTTACTCAGTATATGAAGGCACTAGTACTGAAGCAGAAAGAAGGAAAATTGTACAAAATATTTCTGCGTTATTCGGTGACTATTCAGTCGGAAAAATTCAAATACTGATATTTTTAAGCGATTAGTTCAAAACAATAGAATCAAAATTGAAGAACTTTGACAGACAGGAGTCTGGGACAAAATAGTTCTCAACCACAAAAAGCTAGAGATTTCCAATTGCGGAACTCTAGCTTTTTAATTTTGA
>CAJNCJ010000018.1 GCA_905221235.1 bacterium | reverse complement strand
AGACCTCATTTCTAATTCAAACGTCTCATACTTAATTCCACCATAAAAATCCGTTTTAGACTAATTTCCACTTTGGTTGGGCAAGTGGAAGTTACTTTGAGAAGTTACCCTTTCAATAAAATAGCCACTTTCTTCCCTATTCTGCTAGGCTATTGCCCAAGTTTGTGATACAATAGTTAGAAACAATAATTTTAAAAAGGAGAAAAGACACATGCACATTTTTGATGAGCTAAAAGAGCGTGGTTTGATTTTTCAAACGACTGATGAAGAAGCTTTGCGTAAAGCCCTAGAAGAAGGTCAAGTTTCTTATTATACTGGCTACGATCCAACTGCTGACAGCCTTCACCTAGGCCACCTTGTCGCAATCTTGACAAGTCGTCGCTTGCAGCTAGCAGGTCACAAACCTTATGCGCTCGTTGGCGGTGCTACAGGTCTCATCGGAGATCCGTCCTTCAAAGATGCTGAGCGTAGTCTCCAAACAAAAGACACAGTAGATGGCTGGGTCAAGTCTATCCAAGGACAACTTTCTCGTTTTCTTGACTTTGAAAATGGCGAAAATAAAGCTGTCATGGTCAACAACTACGACTGGTTTGGCAGCATCAGCTTCATTGACTTCCTCCGTGATATCGGAAAATACTTCACTGTCAACTACATGATGAGTAAAGAATCTGTTAAAAAACGGATCGAAACAGGAATTTCTTACACTGAGTTTGCTTACCAAATCATGCAAGGCTACGACTTCTTCGTCCTTAACCAAGACCACAATGTAACGCTTCAAATCGGTGGTTCTGACCAGTGGGGAAATATGACAGCTGGTACCGAATTGCTTCGTCGTAAGGCTGACAAAACTGGGCACGTTATCACTGTTCCATTGATTACAGATGCAACTGGTAAGAAATTTGGTAAATCAGAAGGAAACGCAGTCTGGCTCAATCCTGAAAAGACTTCGCCATACGAAATGTACCAATTCTGGATGAATGTGATGGACGCTGACGCTGTTCGCTTCTTGAAAATCTTTACTTTCTTGTCACTTGATGAGATTGAAGACATCCGCAAACAGTTTGAAGCAGCTCCACACGAACGCTTGGCACAAAAAGTCTTGGCTCGTGAAGTCGTCACTCTTGTTCACGGAGAAGAAGCCTACAAAGAAGCCCTTAACATCACTGAGCAACTCTTTGCAGGAAACATCAAAAACCTTTCTGTCAAAGAACTCAAACAAGGACTTCGTGGAGTGCCAAACTACCAAGTTCAAGCAGACGAAAACCACAATATCGTGGAACTGCTGGTGTCATCTGGTGTGGTTAACTCAAAACGCCAAGCCCGTGAAGACGTCCAAAACGGAGCTATCTACGTAAACGGCGATCGTATCCAAGACCTTGACTATGTCTTGAGTGACGCAGATAAGTTAGAAAACGAACTGACTGTTATCCGTCGTGGTAAGAAAAAATACTTTGTATTGACTTACTAAACTGTTCAACATTTATCTATAAACAAAGGAGTTAACCTCGAGAAAGGTAACTCCTTTTTGCTGTTAATAACTCTCATCTATCTATTTTTAATAGACAGACTACGCAAGACAATGCGCAAGGTTGTTAGATTATGTAAGATAGAGAGATTTGAAGGACTGAGCCAATTAAACAAGCCAAAGCCAATCAAACTACTATTTACGACAACGGTATCTTGAATATTCTTCTTGATGAGTATTTGCAAAGATGATGATAGCCAATCCAACTCTTGGAAGAAATCCAAGCGATTATCTAACAATAAGATATCGCTCATCTGCTTAGAAATATCTGCACTCTCATTCATCACCACACCGATATCTGATAGAGTTAGAGCCGCTGAGTCATTCAATCCATCTCCAACCATCAAAATAGTGTGACCTGCTTTCTGCAGTTCCTCTACTAACTCAAATTTCCCATCAGGTTTCAAGTCTGTATAGACCTGATCAAAGGGCAAATCTTTGACTAATTCCTCTGTTCTAACCAAGGTGTCCCCTGTGGCCAGAATCAATTTTTTCCCTTGTGCCTTAAGTTTCTCCAAGGCTGCTTTTGCTTCTTTTCTCAAAGGAGTATGAATGCAGAACATTCCAATCAATTCATTCTGATAAGCCAAGAATAAGAGATTGTAGTGACTCTTGTACTCTTCAATTAAAGCATGTTGCTCCAAACTGATATGAATCTGCTCATCCTGCATCAAGACATAATTTCCAATAAGAACTGGTTCCCCATCTATATGAGATTTGATCCCCTTACTTGCGATATATTGGAGTTTCCCATGCATTTCCTCATGTTCAATCCCCTCTATCTCAGCTTGCTTGACAATGGCATTAGCAATAGGATGATAAATGTGTTCCTCAAGACAGGCACTGATTCTGAGAATATCTTCCTCGCTATAGTCCCCAAAAGGTAACACCTTTTCAACTATAGGATAGCTAGTTGTGATTGTTCCTGTCTTATCAAACAAGAAAGTATCAACTTCCAGATATTTCTCTAGAACATCTCCATCCTTAATTACCATCTCACGATTCAATCCCTCCTTAATAGCTGTCAAATAAGCTACAGGAGTAGAGATTTTCAAAGCGCAGGAGAAATCAACCAATAGGAATGAAATAGCCTTAGAAAAAGAACCTGTTAATAAGTAAGTCAGACCAGCCCCCAAGAAATTATATTTGACGACCTTGTCCGCCATCTTGATGAAATAGCGTTGTTTCGTTTTCTTATTTTCTTCAGATTTCTTCATCAACTCAATCAGCTGTAAAATACGGCTGTTCATCTGATTATCGGTTACACGAATGCGTAGCTCCCCAGTCTCCAAGACTGTGTTTGCACAAACCAAATCAGACTCTCTTTTTTCAACTGGAAAACTCTCTCCCGTCAAGGAACTTTCGTTGACCATACCTAAACCTGAAACTACTTGTCCATCAAACAGAATTTCATTTCCTTGAGATAGGACCAAGACATCTCCTATTTGAACATCGGAACTCTTGATACTAACGACCGTATCGCCCTGTACTAAGAATACATCGCTCTCTTTTGCAAGAAGACTCTGTTCTAAATCTGTTGCAGTTTTTTTCAAGGACCACTGATCTAAATGATTCCCCAAATCAAGCATAAACATGATGTTGCTGGCAGTCTTGGATTGGTTCATAAACAAAGACAATAAAATAGCCGAACAGTCCAAGACTTCCATCGTTAGTTCCTTACGCGCCAGTGTTTGATAGGCTTCTTTAACATATCCAAAAGCCTGATAACAAGTCCATATATAGCGAATAGGAGACGGCACAAGACTACGAAAAAGCACACGCTTAATCGCTGCACCTGAAACGATAGAATAGGCACTCTCTTCTCTACGAACAGGAAGAGTCATCAACTCAGAAACTTTCCCTTTATCAATTCTTTTTAAAAAGGCTTCTGCATTGTCTAATACAGAGAAGCCTTCTTTTATACGTAGGGTAAAGTGCTGTTGATCCATGTAAAACTGGATAGACTCAATTCCCTTCTCATCTCTCGCCAAGGAACGAAGATAGTCTTGAATATCCAAGGTAAGCGAAAAAGAAGATGATAGGCGGATATGTTGATATCCTCTATATAGCACTTTAAAAGACATATTATTCTCCTAGGCTATCTAATTGCTCTTCTTTTTTCTCTTGCTCATACAAATATTTAGCATCTTGCAAAACATCGTCTCCATGTTGTTTCACAACAGAAACAGATGCATCTAGCTCGTCTTTCAACTTGTAAGCCTTAGCCAAAGCTTTAGAATAACCTTTTTTAGCTTCCTTACTTGCTAAGATTTTCAAACCAAGGGTACCAAATGCGACACCACCCAAAAAGAGTGATGATTTTTTCGCAACTTTTGCAACGGTTAGTACTTCTTTTAACATACTTATTTCCTCCTTATCATTATTATATAGCAATTTAGATATAAAAGCAATTTCATTTTATAAATTGGAGAATTAGTTTTATTTCTACTGAATCTCCCATCTACTTACTCCTAAAGTTGCTTTCACTTGCCTCTTTTGATACACTTAAACTATGAATACAAATCTCAAACCCAAACTTCAGCGCTTCGCTTCTGCGACTGCCTTTGCCTGTCCTATCTGCCAAGAAAATCTGACTCTGGTAGAGACTAGTCTCAAATGTAGCAACCGCCATTCTTTTGACTTGGCTAAATTTGGCTATGTCAATCTGGCACCTCAAATCAAGCAATCTGCCAACTATGACAAGGAAAATTTTCAAAACCGCCAACAAATCCTAGAAGCCGGCTTTTACCAAGCTATCTTAGATGCTGTATCCGACTTGCTTGCAAGCTCAGAAAATGCCACAACAATCTTGGATATCGGCTGTGGCGAAGGTTTCTACTCTCGCAAACTCCAAGAAAGTCACCCTGAAAAAACCTTCTATGCATTTGATATCTCCAAAGATTCAGTCCAAATCGCTGCCAAGAGTGAACCAAACTGGGCAGTCAACTGGTTCGTTGGCGACTTGGCTCGTCTTCCTATAAAAGACGCCAGCATGGATATCCTGCTTGATATCTTCTCACCTGCCAACTATGGAGAATTTCGTCGCGTTTTATCCAAAGACGGTATCTTGATAAAGGTTATTCCAACTAAAAATCACCTCAAGGAAATCCGTCAAAGGGTACAAGACCAGCTGACAAACAAGGATTATTCTAATCAAGATATCAAGGAGCATTTCCAGGAACACTTTACCATCCTATCTAGTCAAACTGCCTCTCTGACTAAGACTATCACAGCAGAGCAGCTCCAAGTCCTACTCAGCATGACTCCTCTCCTCTTTCACGTTGACCAGACTAAGATTGACTGGAGCCAACTGACAGAGATTACCATTGAAGCGGAGATTCTGGTTGGGAAAGCATTCTAAACTAGACTTCGCAAAGGTAGAAAACTTACTGAAAATCCTCAATATTACAAAAACGCATAAGAACAGGTGCTCAAAACCTTAATCTTATGCGTTTTGTTATAGTTTCCATACACATTAAGGGGAATTAGTTGAAATCAGTTCTCTTAATAACCATTGAATACCATATAGTACATTTACCCCAAATATGATATAGGCCGTATAAATCAAGTATTTCGATTTCTCCCGTCTCAAAGAATAAATCTTGTACAAAATAAATAAATTTAAAGCAATAAATAATAGAGACAAAATCTTTCCTCCAAAATCAATCCTAACAGTGGGCAGTCAGGCATATACCTCATCTTTATTTTCGATTCGAAATAACAAACTTATCAATAAATAGCAAGTGAAATAAGGCAAGTACAAATCCCCAGAAACTACCACGAAAAGAGATTTCTTGATGATTAAGAGAAAACAAATCATGGTTACCAATATAGAGGCAGGTCAAAATAACAAATAAAATCCAAAATAAATCAGTCCATTTATATTTTGAAAAATATTTTTTCCACATAAAAACACCTTCTTTCCTACAATTATATTATAATACTTTATGTAAGCGAATACAAGGACTATGAGGTAATCAACTACAAAGAAACATGAGGTTGAAAGAGAGTGTTAAACCTTCAATTCGTCTATGATTTCTCTTCTTTTAAGACAAGATTGAGCCAAATCCACAGCATTTAAAAAAGCGAATTTCAATCGAAATTCGCTTTTTACAAATCTTATTCGTATAAATTTGTATCTTAGTTCAAGTGCCAGATATCTTCGTTATACTGAGCGATTGTACGGTCAGATGAGAAGAATCCTGCTTTAGAAATGTTAACGATGACTTTATCCAACCATGCGTCACGATCTTCGTAGTCAGCAAGCATTTGCTCTTTCACTTTGATGTAATCTTCCAAGTCAAGAAGAGTCATGAACCAGTCTTTGTTAATCAATTCATTGTAAAGACGTTCCAAACGCTCTTTGTTTCCAGCTGCAAGAACTGCATCGCTAACGATGAAGTCAACCAATGGTTTGATAGCTTCACGAGCGTAGAATTCGCTTGATTTGTAAGCTGCTCTTGCGTAAAGGTCGATAACAGTTTCTGAATCTTCACCAAAGATGTAGATGTTTTCATCGCCAACCAACTCAGCGATTTCCACGTTAGCACCGTCCATAGTACCAAGAGTCAAAGCTCCGTTCAACATGAATTTCATGTTACCAGTACCTGAAGCTTCTTTAGAAGCAAGTGAGATTTGTTCTGAGATATCACATGCTGGGATAAGGAAGCTTGCTGCAGTAACATTGTAGTTTTCAACCATAACCACTTGCAAGTGTGGAGCTACTGCTGGATCGTTAGCAATAACTTCTGACATGCAAAGGATCAAGTGAATAATGTCTTGAGCGATTGTGTAGGCTGGAGCTGCTTTACCACCAAAGAAGATTGTGATTGGACGAGCAGGAATGTTGCCAGCTTTGATGTCAAGGTATTTGTGGATTACGTACAAAGCGTTCATTTGTTGGCGTTTGTACTCGTGAAGACGTTTGATTTGGATATCAAAGATAGAGTTTGGATTGATTTCCACACCTTGGTGTTCTTTCAAGTGACGAGCCAATTTACGTTTGTTGTGAGCCTTGATGCTTTCCAATTTTTCTTTGACAGCTGCTTTGTCTTCATAAGACAAGAGTTTTTCAAGCTCATCTGCTTCATGGTGCCAACCTTCTCCAAGAATCTCATCCAAGTAGTGAGACAATCTTGGGTTAGCATGCATGAGCCAACGACGGAAAGTGATACCGTTTGTTTTGTTGTTGAATTTTTCTGGGTAAAGGTCGTAGAAGGCTTTCAACTCAGAATTTTTCAAGATTTCAGTGTGAAGTGCTGCAACCCCGTTAACGCTGTATCCGTAGTGGATATCCATGTGAGCCATGTGAACACGTCCGTTCTCATCGATAATTTGAACAGCTGGATCTTTGTATTCTGCTTTCACGCGACGGTCCAATTCTTCGATGATTGGTACCAAGTGAGGAACCACTTCTTGCAAGAATTCAAGAGGCCATTTTTCAAGGGCTTCAGCAAGGATTGTGTGGTTAGTGTAGGCAGTCATGCTACGAACGATTGAGATTGCTTCGTCAAGCTCGATACCACGTGCAGTCAAAAGACGAATCAATTCAGGGATAACCATTGATGGGTGAGTATCGTTGATTTGTACAACAGCGTAGTCAGCAAGGTCATGCAAGTTGCTTCCTTTTTCGATTGCTTCGTCGATGATCAATTGCGCACCGTTTGAAACCATGAAGTATTGTTGGAAGATACGGAGCAATTCACCTTGACGGTCACTATCATCTGGGTAAAGGAAGAGAGTCAAGTTGCGAGCGATATCTGTCTTGTCAAAGTTGATACCATCTTTAATAATAGAAGAATCAACTGAATCCAAGTCAAACAAACGCAAGCGGTTTTTAGTTGCTGTTTCATAACCAGTAACATCAATATCGTAAAGAGTTGATGTCAAAGTAAAGTCTGCAAATGGTACTTGGTAGCTACGGCTTGAGCGAACCAACCAGTTTTGCTCTGTCAACCATGCATTTGGAATTGTTTCTTGTTGATTGTTTTTAAGAACTTGTTGGAAAAGACCAAAGTGGTAGTTAAGACCAACACCGTCACCATTCAAACCAAGAGTCGCAATTGAGTCGATAAAGCAGGCAGCCAAACGTCCCAAACCACCATTACCAAGAGATGGTTCCAATTCAACTTCTTCAACTTCGATCAAGTCTTTACCTGCAGCAGCAAGTTCTTTTTTAACATCGTCGTAAAGACCAAGGTTAATCAAGTTGTTTGACAAAAGTTTACCAATCAAGAACTCAGCTGAGATGTAGTAAACTTTCTTTTTACCAGTGTTGACTGGTTTTTGGCTGCTTGCAAGCTTGCTGTAGTTAAGAAGAGCAAGGTAAAGCTCTTCATTGCTACATTCTGCAATAGTTTTATTGTAACGATTTTGTACAAATTCTTTTAGTGATAACATGTTTAAGGTGTCTCCTGATATTGTATTATTTCTTTAATTCTACCAAATTTTCATTAATTCGGCGATAGATTGTTGTCAAGTCAAGCAAACCTTCCTCGACAGCTGGTGTCAATTGATCTTCAGTCATACGCCAAGACCAGTTTCCACCAAGGGTAGATGGGAAGTTCATACGAGCTGTCTCATCCAATTCAAGCAAATCTTGCATAGTTGCAATTGCCATGAAGCTAACTGATGAAAAGACTGTACGAAGCATAGCGTGTGGCACTGTTTCGTATTCTTTACGGTTCGTGTAGCGAGCCATGTACTCACGAGTCGCATCATCGATCTCGTTACGGTACCAACCAAGGACCGTGTTGTTATCGTGTGTTCCTGTGTACATAACTGAGTTAGCAGGTGCCAAGTGTGGGCTATCGATACTTTCGTCTTCTGGGTTGAAGGCAAATTGAAGAATCTTCATTCCTGGGAATCCAGTACGTTCACGCAACTCAATAACTTCATCTGTCATGAAGCCAAGGTCTTCAGCGATGATGTTTAGCTCACCAAGTTCTTCCTTAACGGCTGCAAAAAGCTTGTAGCCAGGACCTTTGACCCACTCACCAGGTGCTGCTGTATCGGAACCAGCAGGGATTTCCCAGTAAGATTCGAAACCACGGAAGTGGTCGATACGAACGATGTCGTAGATTTTGAAGCTTTCACGCAAGCGTTCAATCCACCATTTGTAACCATCTTTGTCCATTGCTTCCCAGTCATAGATTGGGTTACCCCAAAGCTGACCAGTTGCAGAAAACTCATCTGGTGGGCATCCTGCGATGCAAGTTGCCTTACCGTTGACATCTGTCTTGAAGAGATGTGGATTTGCCCACATATCGCTTGAATCTTCCGCTACGTAGATTGGCATATCCCCAACGATTTCGATGTGGTTGTCGTTAGCGTAAGCTTTCAATTTCAACCATTGTTGGAAGAAGAAGTATTGAGTCACACGGTGGTAAACCAACTTGTCTGCCAATTGCTCACGGTAACTTTCAAGTGCTGAAGCTTTACGAGCACGCGCATCTGCATCTGGCCATTCTGTCCAAGCAAGATTTTCAAAATGCTCTTTGATAGCCATATACTCAGCAAAGAGCTCAAGCCATGATTGATTGTCTTGAGCAAATTTCTCAAAATCTTTAACATCTCCAACTTCAAAGAAACGTTTCACCGCTTTTTCTAAAAGAGGACGGCGTGCATAGTAGATTTTAGCATAATCAACTTCAGACGCATCGCTACCAAAGTCAACTCCTTCAAGGTCACTTGTTTCCAACAAACCTTGCTCCACCAAGATATCCAAATCGATAAAATGAGTGTTTCCTGCGAAGGCTGAGAAAGATTGGTAAGGAGAATCCCCGTAACTAGTTGTTCCTAATGGAAGGATTTGCCAGTAACGTTGTTTGGTACGAACCAAGAAATCAACGAAGTCGTAAGCACTTTTACCAAATGATCCGATTCCGTAGGCTCCTGGGAGAGAAGAGATGTGCATCAACACACCACTTTGACGTTTTTTCATAAACAACACCTCGTGTATTTGTAGTTTAAATTTTCATTTTTGGGCGCAAACGTTTGCGTTAAGATAAGTATACTTTATTTTTGGAATAATTGCAAGCGTTTTTAAAAAAACTTTTGATTATTTTTTTAAAAAAAGTTGTCCTTCTTTATGTATACATATACATTTTCCTTTTCTATTTACAAAATCTTCTTCAACTACAAATAGAAGGCTCAACTTAGCCTACTTTTGGTCTGGAGCAATTTATTTTTTGCTCAAAATCTAGGCAATCGTTTCCCTAAATAATTTCAGTAAAATCATGAAAATATATTTTCTGACTTTTCTTCTATTATAAACGAATAAAACGCTTACCATTCTCGTGAAATTTTTTTAAAATTTTCACAAAAAACACTTGCAACCGTTTTCTATTTGTGCTATACTAGTCCCATAAAGGAAAACGTTTGCGTTTCCTCATTATAAAATTTGTTATTCTTTAGGAGGAATACACTATGTCATCTAAATTCATGAAGAGCGCTGCTGTGCTTGGAACTGCTACACTTGCTAGCTTGCTTTTGGTAGCTTGCGGAAGCAAAACTGCTGATAAGCCTGCTGATTCTGGTTCATCTGAAGCGAAAGAAATCACTCTTTACGTTGAAGACCAATACAAAGCTTATGCTGAAACAGTTGCCAAAGCTTATAAAGAACAATCAGGCACAACAGTTAACATCAAATCTGGTGACCAACTTGGTGGTCTTGACAAACTTTCTCTTGATAACCAATCAGGTCAAGCCGCTGACGTTATGATGGCTCCATACGACCGTGTAGGTAGCCTTGGTACTGACGGACAACTTTCAGAAGTTAAATTGAGCGACGGCGCTAAAACAGATGATAAAACTAAATCTCTTGTAACAGCTGCTGACGGTAAAGTTTACGGTGCTCCTGCCGTTATCGAGTCACTTGTTATGTACTACAACAAAGACTTGGTAAAAGAAGCTCCAAAAACTTTTGCTGACTTAGAAAACCTTGCTAAAGATAGCAAATACGCATTCGCTGGAGAAGATGGAAAAACTTCTGCTTTCCTAGCTGACTGGACAAACTTCTACTATGCATACGGACTTCTTGCTGGTAACGGTGCTTACGTATTCGGTCAAAATGGTAAAGATGCTAAAGACATCGGTCTTGCAAACGACGGTTCTATCGCAGGTATCAACTACGCTAAATCTTGGTACGAAAAATGGCCTAAAGGTATGCAAGATGGTACTGCTGCTGGAAACTTAATCCAAACTCAATTCCAAGAAGGTAAAACAGCTGCTATCATTGACGGACCTTGGAAAGCTCAAGCATTCAAAGATGCTAAAGTAAACTACGGTGTTGCAACTATCCCAACTCTTCCAAACGGAAAAGACTACTCAGCATTCGGTGGTGGTAAAGCTTGGATTATCCCATCAAGCACTAAGAACCTTGAAGCTGCTCAAAAATTTGTAGACTTCCTTGTTTCAACTGAACAACAAAAAGCCTTCTACGATGCAACTAACGAAATCCCAGCTAACACTGAAGCTCGTTCATACGCTGAAGGTAAAAACGATGAGTTGACAACAGCTGTTATCAAACAGTTCAAGAACGCTCAACCAATGCCAAACATCTCTCAAATGTCTGCAGTTTGGGAACCAGCTGCTAACATGCTCTTTGACTCTGTAAGTGGTAAGAAAGATGCTAAAACAGCTGCTAACGATGCTGTAACATTGATCAAAGAAACAATCAAACAAAAATTTGGTGAATAAAAAATTTGTTCAAGGGGGGTGGAAATCAAATCCCCCTTTGAATTTATCAATAGAAACATAAATAGTTTAGGTTTTATCTAAAAACCAGTATTCTATGAAAGGAGTTATTATGGAAAAGCAACAACCTAGTAAAGCAGCCCTGCTGTCTATCATTCCTGGGTTAGGACAGATTTACAATAAACAAAAAGCAAAAGGTTTTATCTTCCTTGGTGTAACCCTTGTATTTGTCCTTTACTTCCTAGCACTTGCAGCCCCTGAATTGAGCAATCTCATCACTCTTGGTGACAAACCAGGTCGTGATAATTCCCTCTTTATGCTGATTCGTGGTGCCTTCCATTTAATCTTTGTAGTCGTTTATGTACTCTTTTATTTCTCAAATATCAAAGATGCACATACAATTGCAAAACGCATTAACAATGGAATTCCAGTTCCACGTACCCTCAAAGACATGATCAAAGGGATTTATGAAAATGGCTTCCCTTACCTCTTGATCATTCCATCTTATGTTGCCATGACCTTCGCGATTATCTTCCCAGTTATCGTAACCTTGATGATCGCCTTTACTAACTACGACTTCCAACACTTGCCACCAAACAAATTGTTGGATTGGGTTGGTTTGACAAACTTTACAAACATCTGGAGCTTGAGTACCTTCCGTTCTGCCTTTGGTGCCGTTCTTTCTTGGACGATCATCTGGGCTTTGGCAGCTTCTACTTTACAAATCGTCATCGGTATCTTCACAGCTATCATTGCTAACCAACCATTTATCAAAGGAAAACGTATCTTCGGTGTTATTTTCCTTCTTCCTTGGGCTGTCCCAGCCTTCATCACTATCTTGACATTCTCAAACATGTTTAACGATAGTGTCGGAGCTATCAACACTCAAGTATTGCCAATCTTGGCTAAATTCCTTCCTTTCCTTGATGGGGCTCTTATTCCTTGGAAAACAGACCCAACTTGGACAAAAATTGCCTTGATTATGATGCAAGGTTGGCTCGGATTCCCATACATCTACGTTTTGACTTTGGGTATCTTGCAATCTATTCCTAACGACCTTTACGAAGCAGCTTATATTGACGGTGCCAACGCTTGGCAAAAATTCCGCAACATCACTTTCCCAATGATTTTGGCCGTTGCGGCACCTACTTTGATCAGTCAATACACCTTCAACTTTAACAACTTCTCTATCATGTACCTCTTCAACGCTGGAGGACCTGGTAGTGTCGGTGGTGGAGCTGGTTCAACCGATATCTTGATTTCATGGATTTACCGTTTGACAACAGGTACATCTCCTCAATACTCTATGGCGGCAGCTGTTACCTTGATTATCTCTATCATTGTCATCTCAATCTCTATGATCGCATTCAAGAAACTACACGCATTTGATATGGAGGACGTCTAAGATGAATAACTCAATTAAACTCAAACGTAGACTGACTCAAACCCTTACTTACCTTTACCTGATTGGTCTCTCAATCGTGATTATCTATCCACTTTTGATTACCATTATGTCAGCCTTCAAGACTGGTAACGTAGTAGCCTTTAAACTAGACAGCAATGTTGACTTTAGTTTTGCTAACTTCCAAGGGCTCTTCTCTGAAACCTTGTACGGTACTTGGTACCTCAACACTTTGATTATCGCCTTGATTACCATGGCTGTTCAAACAAGTATCATCGTACTTGCTGGTTATGCTTACAGCCGTTACAACTTCTTGGCTCGTAAACAAAGTTTGGTCTTCTTCTTGATTATCCAAATGGTGCCAACCATGGCCGCTTTGACAGCCTTCTTCGTTATGGCACTTATGTTGAACGCCCTTAACCACAGCTGGTTCCTCATCTTCCTCTACGTTGGTGGTGGTATTCCGATGAATGCTTGGCTCATGAAAGGCTACTTCGATACAGTGCCAATGT
This sequence comes from bacterium, assembly GCA_905221235.1. Classification (GTDB taxonomy): domain Bacteria; phylum Bacillota; class Bacilli; order Lactobacillales; family Streptococcaceae; genus Streptococcus. Next base: position 20,574 of record CAJNCJ010000018.1, on the reverse strand, counting down.
CTCTAGACGAATCTGCAAAACTAGACGGTGCAGGACACTTCCGCCGCTTCTGGCAAATTGTTCTTCCACTTGTTCGCCCAATGGTTGCCGTACAAGCTCTCTGGGCCTTCATGGGGCCTTTCGGGGACTACATCCTCTCTAGTTTCTTGCTTCGTGAGAAAGAATACTTTACTGTTGCCGTTGGTCTCCAAACCTTCGTTAACAATGCGAAAAACATGAAGATTGCCTACTTCTCAGCAGGTGCTATCCTCATCGCCCTTCCAATCTGTATTCTCTTCTTCTTCCTACAAAAGAACTTTGTTTCAGGACTTACAAGTGGTGGCGACAAGGGATAATATATCCCCGCCACCCTTTTTCATTTTGGAGCTTGTGACTGTAAATAATATTCTTGCAACAAGCAATTTGTCTCCTAGACTTGAAATAAAGCACATTTCTCTATATAATAATACTCATATAGAAAACACCTTTTAGAAAGATACCTATGCTTCCATATCCATTTTCCTATTTTTCAAGTATTTGGGGATTTCGTAAGCCCCTGTCCAAACGTTTCGGACTCAACTGGTTTCAACTACTCTTTACCAGTATCTTCCTTATCAGCTTGTCTATGGTACCCATTGCCATCCAAAACAGCTCACAGGAGACTTATCCGCTAGAAACCTTTATCGATAATGTCTATGAACCATTGACAGATGAGATTGTCCAGGACCTCTCTGAGCATGCTAGAATTGTTGATGGCGACTTAACTTATACAGGAACTACCAATCAAGCGCCTTCTATTGTGATTGGTCCAAGTCAAAGCAAAGACTTACCGAAAGACTTGCAACTGCATTTCGATACAAAAGAACTGGTCATCAGCAAGGAAAGCAAGGAACTGACCCGCATCTCTTACCGAGCCATTCAGACTGAGAGTTTCAAAAACAAGGATAGCTTGACCCAAGCAATTTCTAAAGACTGGTACCAACAAAATCGTGTCTATATCAGTCTCTTCCTAGTTCTCGGTGCGAGCTTCCTCTTTGGTTTGAATTTCTTTATCGTCTCTCTAGGAGCTAGTCTTCTCCTTTATATCACTAAGAAATCACGCCTCTTTTCATTTAAAACCTTTAAAGAGTGCTACCATTTTATCTTGAACTGTTTAGGATTGCCAACTCTGATTACGCTTATTTTGGGATTATTTTGCCAAAATATGACAACTCTGATTACTGTACAAAACATTCTTTTTGTTCTATATCTGGTCACTATCTTTTATAAAACGCATTTCCGTGATCCAGATTACCATAAATAGGAGATTTTTATGCCCGTTACGATTAAAGACGTGGCCAAGGCTGCTGGTGTTTCGCCTTCAACCGTAACCCGTGTTATTCAAAACAAATCAACCATTAGCGACGAAACAAAAAAACGCGTTCGCAAGGCTATGAAGGAGCTTAATTACCACCCCAACCTCAACGCTCGTAGCTTGGTAAGCAGTTATACCCAAGTTATTGGCTTGGTGCTTCCTGACGACTCAGATGCCTTCTACCAGAATCCTTTCTTTCCATCAGTCCTACGTGGCATCTCTCAAGTCGCCTCTGAAAACCACTATGCCATTCAGATCGCAACAGGGAAAGATGAGAAGGAGCGCCTTACTGCCATCTCACAAATGGTCTATGGTAAACGTGTAGACGGTTTAATTTTCCTTTATGCCGAAGAGGAAGATCCTTTAGTCAAACTGGTGGCTGATGAGCAGTTCCCCTTCCTCATCCTCGGAAAATCTCTGTCCCCCTTCATTCCACTTGTCGATAATGACAATGTTCAAGCTGGCTTTGATGCGACTGAATATTTCATCAAAAAAGGCTGCAAACGAATTGCCTTTATTGGAGGGACTAAGCGACTCTTCGTAACGCAAGACCGTTTAACAGGCTATGAGTCAGCACTCAAACAACACCAACTGCCTCTCGATAATAACTTGACCTATTTTGCGAACGAATTCCTAGAAGAAAAAGGGTATCAATTCAGTAAGCGTTTGTTTAAACATGATCCTATGATTGATGCTATCATCACAACTGATAGCCTCCTAGCTGAAGGGGTCTGTGACTACATCGCTAAACACCAACTGGATGTCCCTGTTCTCAGCTTCGACTCGGTCAATCCCAAGCTCAACTTGGCAGCCTATGTCGATATTAATAGCCTAGAACTTGGTCGAACATCATTTGAAACCATTCTTCAGATTATCAACGATGCTAAAAGCAATAAACAAATTTGCTACCGCCAGTTGATCGCCCACAAAATTATTGAAAAATAAAAACCAGCTCGCGCTGGTTTTTTTGATCACTAATTTTCTGTTTCAACGAATCGTCCCAGAATATGAACATTCTCCGATACAGAGACAAAGGCGCTTGGATCCACCTGTTTCATAATCTGTTTAAATTCATTAAACTCTGCACGTGTAATGACAGTGATTAAAACTGCCTTTCTCTCGTGATTATAGGTTCCTTCTGCATCGTGGATCATAGTTGCTCCGCGGTGCAATTTTTTATGGATTTTTTCAATGACCTTGTCTGGATGATTGGTCACAATCATAGCCTGCATGCGTTTTTGCTTGGTAAAGACCGCATCTGTCACACGGCTAGAAACAAAGATGGTAATCATAGAGTAGAGAGCGTATTTCCAACCAAAGGTCAAACCAGCTATCAGCATGATGGTCCCATTTACCAAGAAAGAAATACTGCCGACATTCTTACCTGTTTTCTTACGAATGGTCAGACTGACGATATCCGTTCCACCACTGGAGATATTGTTTCGAAGAGCAAAACCAATCCCCAAGCCCATGACAACGCCCCCAAAAAGGGCATTGATAATAGGATCCTCCGTCAAGGTCGCCACAGGGACAAACTGGATAAAGAAGGAACTCATGGATACCGTGATAAAGGTAAAGACGGTGAACTTATGGCCAATCTGATACCAAGCCAAGACCATCAAAGGAAAATTAATAGCGTAGAAGGTCAGCGAAATTGGAATATGAAAACCAAACCAGTGATTACTCAAGGCAGAGATAATCTGTGCCAGACCTGTTGCACCACTCGAATACACATGCCCTGGTTGGAAAAAGAAATTGACCGCTACTGCTGATAGAAAACCATATACCAGAGAGGCCGAAATTTTCTCATCATATTTTTCCCGAGAGATGCTTTGTAAGACACGTAAAATTTTTATCTGATAAGCAAAGCGGCGCAGATAATAGCGCCACCGCTTAATTCGTTTTGCTTGTTTCATCTTCTTCTACTTGTAAGCTGAGTTCCTCTAGTTGTTTGAGAGCGACTGTTGATGGAGCTTGTGTCATTGGGTCAGTTGCCTTGTTATTCTTAGGAAAGGCAATAACTTCACGGATATTTTCTTCTCCTGCAAGCAACATAACAAAACGGTCAAGTCCGATAGCCAAACCACCATGTGGTGGGAAACCATAGTCCATGGCTTCAAGAAGGAAACCAAACTGGTCATTTGCTTCTTCAGCTGAGAAACCAAGAGCCTTGAACATGCGTTCTTGAAGGTCTTTTTGGTTGATACGGAGGCTACCACCACCAAGCTCATAACCGTTCAAGACGATATCGTAAGCAATGGCACGTACTTTAGCCAAATCACCTTCTAATTCGTGAGCAGTCTCTTCCTGTGGAAGGGTGAATGGATGGTGGGCGCTCATGTAACGGCCTTCTTCTTCAGACCATTCAAACATTGGCCAGTCAACCACCCAAAGGAAGTTGAATTTATCGTTATCAATCAAACCAAGCTCCTTGGCAATACGTCCACGAAGGGCACCAAGTGTTGCATTTGCTACCTCAAGCGTATCTGCCACAAAGAGAACCAAGTCCTTGTCTTCAAGAGCAAGCGCTGTTGTCAATTCTGCTTGTATGCCAGTCAAGAACTTAGCAACTGGTCCATTTAATTCTCCATCAACGACCTTGACCCAAGCAAGACCCTTGGCACCGTACTGTTTGGCTACTTCGGTCATCTTGTCAATGTCTTTACGTGAATAGTTGTCCGCAGCTCCTTTGACCACAATGGCTTTTACAGTAGGTGCTTCTGAGAAGACTTTGAAATCAACACCTTTGACCACTTCTGTCAAGTCCTGAAGCAACATGTCAAAACGAGTATCTGGCTTGTCAGAACCATAAAGAGCCATCGCATCATCGTATTTCATACGAGGGAATGGAAGAGTTACTTCGATGCCTTTTGTTTCCTTCATCACGCGGGCAATTAAGCCTTCTGTGATATCTTGGATTTCTTGCTCAGTAAGGAATGAAGTTTCCAAGTCGACCTGAGTGAACTCAGGCTGACGGTCACCACGCAAGTCCTCATCACGGAAACATTTAACGATTTGGTAATAACGGTCAAAACCAGCATTCATCAAGAGCTGTTTCGTGATTTGTGGACTTTGAGGAAGGGCGTAAAAATGTCCTTTATTAACACGAGACGGCACCAAATAATCACGCGCACCTTCTGGTGTTGACTTAGAAAGGAATGGTGTCTCCACATCGATAAACTCCAACTCATCCAAGTAATTACGGATAGAGTGGGTCACCTTGGCACGAAGTTTGAGATTTTCCAACATTTCTGGACGACGGAGGTCAAGGTAACGGTAACGCAAACGCGTATCGTCATTGGCCTCAATGCCATCCTTAATCTCAAATGGTGTTGTTTTAGCTGTATTGAGCACAGTAAGAGCTGTCACGTTTAACTCAACTGCACCAGTTGGCAACTTATCATTGGCTTGTTCACGCGCAGCAACCTGACCAGTCACCTCAATAACAAATTCGCTACGAAGGCTTTCAGCTGTTGCCATGACCTCTGCAGATACTTTTTCAGGGTTGATAACCAACTGCATGATCCCTTCACGGTCACGAAGGTCGATAAAGATCAAACCACCCAGGTCACGACGACGACCAACCCATCCTTTCAAGGTAATTTCTTGTCCGATGTGTTCCTCACGAACACGACCAGCATACATACTACGTTTCATTGTTTCTCTCCTCTTTTATTCTGTTACTATTTTACCATAAAAGCGCAGGCTCTTCATGAAAATCAGCAGAAAAGTTTGCCAGTCTTTAAAAAACAAATGAAGGACATAAAAATTAACGCCAATACAAAAATCCGATGAACACTTCACCGGACTCTTTTATTTTGAATTTTTGCCTGCTTTACGCTTTTCAGCAATTTCCGCTGCCTTTCGAGGCAAGACGATTTCCGTTGTGTAAGCTGTCCCAAAACGCCAGATACCGGCAATAGGGGCAAAGACCACTGCTAAATGGCTATAGAAGAAATCTCCCTTAAAGGCATAAGCTAGCGCTCCAATAATGAAAAATAGAACGACTGCTTGAATCACTGCTAATAAAATTACTCGTTTCATGTGACCTCCTGACTCTATTATAGCATGAGAATCATCAAAAAGCCGACTAAATTATTCAAAGCGTGGAGAGAAATACTGTAGATCAGACCTTTTCTGCTAATATATGCCAAACCCAAACTAAAACCAAGGCTAAAATAGACAAAAAATTGTTGCACATCGCCTGGGAAATGAATCAAGGTAAACAGAACACTGGATACCAGAAGAAAAATCAGAGTTTGTTTACTATTGTCCTGCTTAGGAAAGAGGTAGCGTGCCAACATCCCTCTAAAAATAAGTTCTTCCGTCAGAGGAGCAAAGACCACCACCATAAAGAAAGCAAATGCAGGCTGTTCCACTGTCAGTTGAGATACGATTTGTTGACTGACCGACGGATCTTCTGGTAAAAAGAACTGGGCTGTAATAGCCACTAGCAAAACCAAAGTAGGCAACCAGATATAACGATTAAAAACCGTCGTCTGAATGCTAACCTTTTCTGTCTGATACCATCTGTAAACTCCATAAACATAGGCCCCTGACAGGACGATATAGAGTGGCAAGACTCCAAAGATTGAAGCCCCTAGTCCAAGAGCTGACAGCGCCATACTCTGAACCAGACCATAGCCAAAGAAAAAGGATAGAACAGCTAGAAGAAACCAGCCGAGGTTTTTAAGTAGTTTCATAAAGATCTCCTATCTTGCTTTATAGCTGTTTTTCAATACAAAGAGGTTTGCTATTCCTAACACAAGTACCCAGGCAAGTAACATACCAATATTAGAAAAAGATATTTCCCCACCTTTTTTATTTAAAAGATTTACAATTGGACCAATAAAAGAGTAATCCAACACTTTCTGAACCGTATCATTTTGAAGAGCAATCATGGGTAAAAAAGAGACGATAAACACAGGAAACATACTATAAACTTGCGCTTTAGACTGAGTATCTGACACTGCACCGATTAGAAGGTTGAGAAAAATAACACTAATAGCTGCTAAGACCAAATAGATAACATAGGCCAATAAGTAACCTGATACATCCACTTTAAAATAGATTGGTAGTAAAATCATTCCAAGCAACATAATCAACAGAGGGAGAATGAGCATACTGAAAGTATATTCTGTTGCTGTCACACCACTTAGGATGAGTGATTTAAGATTGCGCTTTTCCTTATCTTCTGCCATCATAATCGATACCATATAACCACTACCCATGCTCAAGACCATCGTCAAACTCATAGAAAGGAAATACGTACTCAATTCTCCACTCTTGTTTAAGAACTCATTATATAGAACAGCCAGTCCAAAAGGCAACAATAGAGTCGCCAACAAAGTTGAATTGCTGATAAGAACTTGTAATCTTAACCATAGTAGGGCATTTAATTTTCTAAACATCTAACTTTTCTCCTGTCAATCTGATAAAGATTTCTTCTAGTGTTGGCTCACAAGAGTGAACCAACATCAAATCTGTCGTGTCTAAATGTGGCAATTCTTCAAATGGAACTATCTGTTCTCGTCCATCGTTATAAACCACATGTACTTTCTTATCCACATGATACTTCTGAATAATATCTTGCGGACTTCCATACTCTATTAAGTTCCCCTTATTCAAAAGAGATAAGCGATCACAAAGCAGAGTTGCTTCATGCATATCATGCGTGGTCAAAAAGATAGTTGTCCCCGCCTGCTTTAGTTCTTGAAGTAGAGTATGAATCATCTTAGATGTTGTAGGGTCTAAGCCACTAGTTGGCTCATCTAGGAAGAGAATCTTAGGAGCATTCAGAAGGGCACGAGCCAAGAACATTCGTTGTTTCATTCCTGTAGATAACTTTTCTGCGATAATATCTTTAGCATCTGCCAATCCAACCTGTTGGAGCACCTGATTTACTCTATCTGACTTGAGACCATATAGCTTAGCATAGATGAGAAGATTTTTATAAAGACTCATCTTTTCATAAAAACCACTGCCATCACTAACAATACCAATTTGTTCCAAATCATTTGAGGTTAAATCTTGAGAATTCTTGCCTAACAAAACTGTTTTACCTTGATCTGCAGCCAACTGACCTGTCAAGACGTTGATCATGGTTGTTTTACCTGAGCCAGAAGGGCCAAGAAAACCAAAGATTTCACCTTCCTTAATCTCAAAAGAAATCTGATGAAGAGCTTTTTTGCTCCCAAAACTTTTACTTACATTTTCAACACGAATCATAGAAACTCCTTTATTTGAAATAACGTTTCACCATAGGTAACTGCATCACATTGATATAAATATGGATTGCTCCTACAAGCAAGAAGGCTAGTAACTGAATCTCTCCTGTCAAGAAAGAAATGATAAAAAGAAAAATATATAAGGCTGGTAAGACATACTGATTTAATTGGAATAAAATCCGAAAACTCTGTTCTAAATTAGCTTGTCGCTCCCCTTCATCATAAGAATTTACATACTCTAAGACATCCTTTGGTGTTGAGAAAAATGCCAAATCAAACTGACGAACAATCGCAATGGTCTTAAAAAGATATTTTTGAACACTGAAAATCAGCACTAATCCCAAAAAAGAAAGAGATAAGGTTAGATTGCTTCTATTTGGTACAATCACTTCACTACCTGAGATGAAAAGAGCCAATAAAATCGCTACGCTTGCAATATTAAAAGCAATGGTTCCAAACTCGAGATTCCGATACATTTGCACATAATAGGTTTCATTCAGATCATCATCCATTTCCTCTTGATACAAGGAGTGAAATTTTCTGCTTTTCTTTAGGAAATTGAACGTCAAAAGAAGACTAATGAAACCTATCAGTAAACAAATAGCTGATATCCATGGTATCAAGACTTTCACATCTAACATAATTTCGTGGGATTCGGCACGTGCCTTAAACATCCCTACAAACATGCCCAAGAAACCTCCCAAGACAACAGACATTAAAAATAACAACAATCCACGTTTATTTTTCTTTTTCATATTCATTCTCTTTCTAAACTAAACCAATCCAACTAACCACTGACCAAAGGCTTTACCTGATTCATAAATAGCTGTCAAGCCCTCTGTTCCCAGTGATACTAAAATCAAACAAACAGCAAACAAGAGAATAGCTTGGTTTCTTGCTTTTGTCTCACTAGCTCCCAGAGGCTCTTTACTTAGCCAACCAGCAAGATAGGCATACAGAGTGACTGTCAAAATCCCAAATTCAGTCGAGGAAAGAAACAAGAACAGCATCACTAAACGAACCACGATAGTTTTGATATTAAAATAATTTCCTAAACCTGCACAGACACCTGCAAGTTCTTTGTTCTCAGTATCTACTTGAAAACCTGCTAAAAACTCTTTCATATTCATTCTCCTTTTTCACTTGCTAGATTTTTGGATTTCTTTTCAATCCATTCAATTACTGGGATGAGAGCAAAGTAGGCCCAAATAAATTGGTCACTTTGATAGGGACTAAACCAACCTAAGTCTATCCCAATCAGTAGAAATACGCTGACTAATAGAGCTATGGCAACTACATAATAAATTACTTTATACTTGTTCATCACTCGTCCTCCTCCAAGCGAAATACCGATTCGACTGTTTCATTGAAAATCTGAGATATTTTCAAGGCAATCACAACGGACGGGGTGTATTCGTCCCGTTCTAATAGGCTAATGGTCTGTCTGGAAACCTCTGCTAGCTTAGCTAGTTCGGTTTGATTGAGGCCATCGCGAGCACGAAGCTCTTTTAGACGATTTTTTAGTTGCATGTTACACACCTACTTTCCGTCAAATTCAACGGTTTGGATATCCTCAATGCGTTGTAGTTTGAATTTTTCTTTTCCTTTTTTATTAACACGACGTAGCTTGACCCATTCCTCATCTACATCTACAACTTCCCAGTTATCTGTTCCAAAAACTTGTCCAACGATTGTCGGTGTTTTCCCAATCAATTCTTTTAATAATCTTGACATTTCTTTATTTCCTTTCTGTTTTTGCTCAATTCTTTTGATTTTATTCTCTAATTTCTTGACCCTTTGGGTATGATAGAGATAAAACATAATCACAAGAGGTACAAATCCTAATGCCCACATAATCGTTCCTTTCTCCTTTTCTCTTAACTTGCTTATATTGTAACACATCTTTTTCTTTTTGACAAGCATATTTGTCAAAAAGTTTATGATTTTTGTCATTTTGCAAAAGAAAAAGGTCAGAGTAGGTTCCTGACCAGTTTATCTACTATTAATACTCTTCGAAAATCAAATTCAAACCACGTCAGCTTCACCTTGCCGTACTCAAGTACAGCCTGCGGCTAGCTTCCTAATTTGCTCTTTGATTTTCATTGAGTATAAAATCCTAGTTTTTCAAAGATTTCTGAGAAGTTTTGGCTGATAGCCTCAAGTGACACTTGCACTTCTTCTCGGGTTTGGTTGTTCTTGACTGTCACTTGTCCGCTTTCGACTTCACTTTCTCCAAGGGTGATGAGGGTCTTAGCTGCAAAGACATCGGCTGACTTGAACTGAGCTTTGAGCTTACGGTTGAGGTAATCACGCTCTGCTTTGAAACCTTGTTGGCGAAGAGCCTGTACCAATTCCAAGGCCTTAACATTTGCTCCTTCTCCCAAGACTGCAATATAGACATCTAGGGCATTTTCGATAGGGAGGGCCACACCTTGCTTTTCAAGAATGAGAAGCAGGCGCTCTACACCAAGTCCAAAACCAAAGCCAGCAGTTTCAGGACCACCAAAGTAGGCAACCAAACCATCGTAACGACCACCCGCACAGACGGTCAAGTCATTGCCCTCGATCTCAGTGATAAACTCGAAAATGGTGTGGTTGTAGTAGTCCAGACCACGCACCATATTGGTATCAATGATATAGTCTACCCCAAGATTTTCCAACATCTGACGCACCGCATCAAAATGAGCTTGGCTTTCTTCATCAAGGAAGTCCAAGATAGACGGTGCATTCTCTACTGCTACCTTGTCTTCTTTTTCTTTAGAGTCCAAGACACGGAGAGGATTTTCCTCCAAACGACGTTGGCTATCCTTAGACAAGGTCTCCTTGAGCGGTGTCAAATAATCAATTAAGGCTTGACGGTAGGCCGCACGGCTCTCAGGATTTCCAAGAGTGTTAAGGTGCAATTTTACACCTTGGATGCCGATTTCTTTCAGGAAGTGAGCTGCCATAGCGATGGTTTCCACATCGGTAGCTGGATTGCTAGAGCCAAAACACTCAACACCAATCTGGTGGAACTGGCGCAAACGACCTGCTTGTGGACGCTCATAACGGAACATTGGGCCCATGTAGTAGAACTTGCTTGGCTTTTGCACTTCTGGCGCGAATAGTTTATTTTCTACATAGGAACGAACAACGGGCGCAGTTCCTTCTGGACGGAGGGTAATATGACGGTCACCCTTGTCATAGAAATCGTACATTTCCTTGGTTACGATATCCGTTGTATCTCCGACAGAGCGACTGATGACCTCGTAATGCTCAAAAATAGGCGTGCGCACTTCTGCATAGTTATAGCGCTTGAAAATCTCACGGGCAAAGCCCTCAACGTACTGCCATTTGGCAGACTCAGCAGGCAAGATATCCTGCGTTCCTTTTGGTTTTTGTAATTTCATAGGGAATCCTCTTTAAACTTAATAGTCTTATTTTACCATAAATAGAGGGATTAAAACAGTAAGAAAAAAATTAGGATTTATACTCAATGAAAATCAAAGAGCAAACTAGCCGCAGGTTGCTCAAAGCACAGCTTTGAGGTTGTGGATAGAACTGACGAAGTCAGCTCAAAACACCGTTTTGAGGTTGCAAATAAGACTGACGAAGTCAGTCACATATATCTACGGCAAGGCAACGTTGACGTGGTTTGAAGAGATTTTCGAAGAGTATTAGATATCATTTTTGAGATTAAGACCTGTCAAAAGAATAGCTAGCAAGGAAAGACCAACAAATAACATCCAAGTCAACTGTATATTCCATACAGCTATAAGTGAAAAACAGGCTGTTCCCACAGGTATGGATAAGGTGAACAATAAACCTAAAAAATTACTGGTACGAGCTAGAACCTCTGGAGCTAGATTTTTCAGGAGCATGGCACTAATCTTTGGTTGAACTTTACCAGACACATACAGAGTTGAACAGAGAAATAGTAAACCAAGTACGACTTGATTGAATAAATTAGCTAGACCAACTAGACTGAGTCCTACAGTCACCCACATCATCAATCTAGGCAAGGACTGCTTCCCAAAATAATCATTGCCCGTAAGGCTACTGATGATGATTGCTAACAAAGCACAGAATTGACTGATAAATAATGCCTCTGTGTAAGAAAAGTCCAAAAGAGAATGGCTCAAAAAGAAGATGTTATAGATGCTTCCTAAAGCGCCACCCAAGGCATTGATAAGCAAGACAGCAAAGAGCATAAAGCCAAAGTTTTTCTGTCCACCTTTAAGAAAAACAAGACGTAAATTTCGGTAAATTGTTAGGAACTGGTCTTTGATAGAAAGCTTCTCATTTTTTAGTTTTTCACCATCAGCAGATGAAAGTGACAGGCTTAATTTGCTTCTTCCTAAAAAGAGAACAAAGGCTGATACGAGGAAAAAACAGGCATTGATTCCCGCAACGAGGGAAAAATTGTTAACCGATAGACCTAAGAGCCAGACTCCGAAAGCTTGACCACCAATAGCTGAAATATAGGTGATGAACTGGGAAAAAGAATAAGCTTCCATCAGATCCTCTTCAGCTACTTTTTCCTTAATAAGAGGCATGCGCAAGCCACCAGCAAAATCACTAATAACATCACTAATGACATTAATTAAACACAGGCTAGAAAAGGCAAATAAACTAGCTTGCTGAACAACTAGGGCTGCCAGAAAAAATAAAACCGCCTGAAACAAACCGCTGTAAGTCATCCATTTGACCTTGTCCCTCGTGTAATCTGCCCGAATCCCTACAAAAACTGTAAAGAAAGTCGGAAGAATCATGACAATATTCGCCATAGCAACCGCAAAAGATGCTTGTGGCAAGGTCGATGCATAAACGATAAATACCAGGTTAAAAATCGAAGCACCAAAAGCATTGAAGAATCGTGACAAAGTCAAGAGTCGATAAGCTTGATTTCTAAACAATAGTTTCATAGGTAATCTCCCTTCTTGTTATAATCCCTATATGAAGTATGACTATAGTATAGCACTTAAAAATTTGAGAGGGAAAACTTTTGAATATATGCAACACACAAAATAAGCAAAAAAACGATAGCATTTTTGTAATGACCTGAGAAAGGAGAAGAGTTCTATCGCTTCAAATTTTAAATTATTTTCTTAGTTTGCAGATATTCAACAGTCGGTTGTTTTTCGATAGTATTCGGCAGATTTGTTGCAACCAAGCATCTCAAAAATACGGACAGCATCCTCCATCTTTTTCTGCCCTTCCTTGACTCTGCCTTGCTTGCTATCAAGGAGGCCTTCCGCCCACAAATAGACAATTCGGAAATAGGTTTCATTTTCCTTGTAGAAATGCTCTTTGATGACACGTTTAAAATAAGAGGCATTGGTAAATTCTTCACACTCAATACTGGCTAAAAAACCATTCAATAGCATGGTGTGAAAAAGGTTTCGGTTTCCAGACATTTCCATTAGAAAATCGGATTTGCGGACCATTTCTCGTACATATCTAGTAAATAGAGAAACAGATAGAAATGGAGAGCTGACTGAGAACAAATTGAGTTCATAGATTCCCCAAATCTCGGTAGAAAACAAATAGTCATGAAGGACTTTCCCTTCCTCTGCCGTTAACTCAACCGTTTCATCCATACTCTTCATATAAGACTTGATAATAATGGCATTTAGAATATGTTTCTGTTTGTTTTGAGAATGGGCATGCTTTTGATACTCCTTGCGATACAGGTCTTCGAGAGGTGCTATATTCTTTAGATCCAAGACATCAAGGATTTCTTTTCTCAACTCAGAATCAGTATCATACTGAAAACCTCTAGCCAGAAAGAGGATTTCCTCCACACTGGCAGATATATTTTCTAGGGCAAACAAAAACTTTTCCACCGAAAGCTCACTCTGACCTGTTTCAAATCGGGACAACATAGACGGCGAAAATTGTCCCCCAGTCGCCTGTCTCAGCGAAATATTTCTTGACTCTCGTAATTGTCTAAAGACTTTTCCAATCTGCTCCATAGACTTCCCCTTGATTCCGTATTTTCTTCATTTTATCATATTTTTCAGAAAATTCATCAAAAACTTGCCAAATTGTCAGAATTATGAGAAAATAGAGGATATTTATCATGTGGAGGGACTGTTATGAGAGACGATATCAAAATCAATGACCGCGCTTTGGCCTTGAAAGACCAAATTATCGAAAAACTAGAGAAGGTTTTTGATACAGATGTGGAATTGGATGTTTACAATCTAGGACTGATTTATGAAATCAATCTGGATGAAACAGGTCTCTGCAAAATTGTCATGACCTTCACTGACACTGCCTGCGATTGCGCCGAAAGCCTGCCTATCGAAATCGTCGCAGGTCTGAAACAAATCGAGGGTATCGAAGATGTCAAGGTTGAAGTTACCTGGTCGCCTGCTTGGAAAATCACACGAATCAGTCGCTACGGCCGCATTGCCCTTGGACTGCCACCACGTTAAGCAGGCAAATTACTTTTGAAGATGAAAAAAAGCAAGCCGAAATTGGCTTGCTTTTTGAGTTTATTTTTTACCTGACTTGTCCATATTCCAGAAGTCTGTCACGGCTCCACGTGAAGCAGATGATACGATGTGGGCATATTTACCAAGAACACCACGGCTGTATAGTGGTGGCAAGGTTGTTTCTGCCTTACGTTTTTCAAGTTCTTCTTCCGATACGGCCATGGAAATTTCTTTAGTATCTTGGTCAACTGTAACTATATCGCCTGTACGGAGGTAGGCAATTGGTCCACCATCCTGAGCTTCAGGAGCGATATGTCCAACAACCAGACCATAAGTACCACCAGAGAAACGGCCATCTGTCAAGAGGGCAACCTTGTCTCCTTGACCTTTACCAACGATCATTGATGAAAGTGACAGCATCTCAGGCATACCAGGACCACCTTTAGGTCCAACGAAACGAACAACGACTACATCGCCATCAACGATTTCATCTGTCAGAACGGCCTGAATAGCATCTTCTTCTGAGTCAAAGACCTTAGCTGGTCCAACGTGACGACGCACTTTAACACCTGATACCTTGGCAACCGCACCGTCAGGGGCAAGGTTCCCGTTCAAGATGATAAGCGGACCATCTGCACGTTTTGGATTTTCCAGTGGCATGATAACTTTTTGACCTGGAGTGAGGTCTGCAAAGTCAGCCAAGTTTTCAGCGACCGTCTTACCAGTACATGTAATGCGGTCTCCATGAAGGAAACCATTTGCCAGCAAGTACTTCATAACCGCAGGCACACCACCGACTTCGTAGAGGTCTTGGAAGACATACTGACCAGATGGTTTCAAGTCGGCCAAGTGAGGCACACGCTCTTGGATCGTATTGAAGTCCTCAAGTGACAAGTCAACATTGGCAGCATGGGCAATGGCAAGCAAGTGAAGAGTGGCATTTGTAGAACCACCGAGAGCCATGGTTACAGTGATGGCATCTTCAAAGGCTTCACGAGTCAAGATATCTGATGGTTTGAGACCAAGCTCCAACATCTTGACAACAGCACGTCCTGCTGCTTCGATGTCTTCTTTCTTATCAGCTGATTCAGCTGGGTGAGATGAAGAACCTGGCAAACTCATCCCTAGAACTTCGATAGCGGTTGCCATGGTATTAGCTGTGTACATACCACCACAGCCACCAGGGCCAGGGCAAGCATTACATTCAAGACGTTTCACGTCCTCAGCTGTCATGTCACCGTGGTTCCATTTTCCGATACCTTCAAAGACAGAAACCAAGTCGATATCTTTACCATCAAGATTTCCCGGTGCAATAGTTCCACCATAGGCGAAAATAGCTGGAATGTCCATGTTGGCAATAGCAATCATAGAACCAGGCATGTTCTTGTCACAGCCACCGATAGCGACGAAGGCATCGACGTTGTGACCACCCATCGCCGCCTCGATAGAGTCCGCAATGATATCACGAGATGTTAGAGAGAAACGCATTCCAGGCGTTCCCATGGCAATCCCGTCCGCTACGGTAATGGTACCAAACTGTACAGGCCAAGCACCTGCCGATTTGACACCTTCTTTCGCCAATTTCCCAAAATCATGCAAGTGAATGTTACATGGCGTATTTTCCGCCCAAGTCGAAATCACTCCCACAATCGGTGTTTCAAAGTCCTTATCTGTCATACCAGTCGCACGAAGCATAGCACGGTTTGGTGATTTAACCATGCTGTCATAAATGCTACTGCGGTGACGTTTATCTAATTCAGTCATCTTATCCCTCCCATTTCAGTTTTTACTATTATAGCACATTTTAAAAGCAATGAACAGAAGAAAATTCTTGAATTTTCAGAAAATTCTATACAGTAATCTTTTCTTTAAAAATATTACATTTATTTCTTGACTTTATAAATTAAAGTGATATCATTTAGATATCAAATAACAGGAGGTCATTCTTATGACTGAAAAACTCATCAATTCAAAACCAAATGGTGTATTCGCATTGATTCTCATTGAGTTGACAATCATACTTGGTATCTTTATATTAATAATGGGTGCTGGTTCGGAAAACGTTTTCGGAATTATTATCGGACTTTTATTAAGCTTAATTGCAGGCCTAGCTCATGCTGGTTTAAAAGTTGTCAAACCTCAGGAAGCTCTGGTTTTGACCCTTTTTGGTAACTATACAGGTACCATCAAAGAACCTGGTTTTTACTTTGTAAATCCCTTCAGCGTAGCAGTCAACCCTGCAAATCACACTCGACTTGGTCAAAGTGGTGACGTTAGCACGAAGTCTCCTTTTTCAGGAATGAAATCATCAAATGGCAATGATGTAAATCTTGAAATTGGCAAGAAACAGATTTCCCTCAAAGTCATGACCTTGAGCAATTCTCGCCAAAAAATCAATGATTGTCTAGGAAATCCCGTAGAAATCGGTATCGCGGTAACTTGGAGAGTTATTGATACAGCCAAAGCAGTCTTCAATGTTGATAACTACAAAGAATATCTTTCATTGCAATGTGATAGCGCCCTTCGTAATATTGTCCGCATCTATCCTTACGATGTGTCTCCTAATGTGGATACTACAGGTGACGGGCAAGCCGATGAAGGTAGTCTCCGTGGTTCTAGTGAGATTGTAGCTAACCGTATTCGTGAGGAAATCCAAAGTCGTGTTGAGGACGCTGGCTTGGAAATCCTTGAAGCACGTATTACTTACCTAGCTTACGCTCCAGAAATTGCTGCTGTTATGCTTCAACGTCAACAAGCATCTGCCATTATTGATGCCCGTAAGATGATTGTCGATGGCGCTGTGGGTATGGTTGAAATGGCACTAGAACGTCTCAATGAAGGGGAATTGGTAGAGCTTGACGAAGAACGAAAAGCTGCCATGGTTTCAAATCTCCTAGTCGTTCTCTGTGGCAATCATGATGCACAACCAATTGTCAACACAGGAAGTCTTTACTAAAGATGGCTGAAGCTAAAAAAAAGCAAATCCCCCTTCGACTCTCAACAAAGTTATACGCTGCACTCGCATCATGGGCAGAAGACGACTTTCGTTCAGTCAATGGGCAAATCGAGTATCTCCTCACAGAATGTGTCAAGCAACGGAAAAAAGACGGAAAATACGTATCAGAAACCATTGACGAACCATTTGAGATTGATATTTAAGACCTTCTCCTGTCTGCTAGGTCGGACAGGAGAATTTTTTCATCTTTTTTTGTCAAGTAACTTTACTTTACAAAAAAAATGTGTTATCCTAGTATGGTTGATGAAAATCAGTAGATTGAATCGAATATAAATACCTAAAGGAGAAATCAAAATGGCAGTACCTGCACGTCGCACTTCAAAAGCGAAGAAAAACAAACGTCGTACACACTACAAAGTAACAGCTCCATCTGTAAACTTTGACGAAACTACTGGAGATTACTCACGTTCTCACCGTGTATCACTTAAAGGATACTACAAAGGACGTAAAATCGCTAAAGCTGCATCAGCTGAATAATAGAAGGGAGATACCATGCGCGTAAATATTACACTTGAACACAAAGAATCTGGTGAACGCTTGTACCTTACTTCTAAAAACAAACGTAACACTCCAGACCGTCTTCAATTGAAGAAATACTCACCAAAACTTCGCAAACACGTTGTGTTTACAGAAGTTAAGTAAGCATTCAATACTAATCAATACAGAAGAAAAACGCTTGATCAGCGTTTTTTCTTTTTGTTAATTTCACTATATTGCAAGGGAAATCGTTCGAATGACTACCTTTTTTTGAAATAAGAATATTGATTCGGACAATTAAAAACAAGAGGAGCTTCATTACGAGGCTCCTCTTTTTTATCTTTCGTTGCACTAAATTTTAGCATTTACTTGTTTTAAGTTCAATTCCCTATCTTCAAACAATAATCTGATTTGGATTTGAGTAGGAGCGTTTCCATTATTTAAAACACAAACAAGCCTTGTTTCAATATTTGGTTTAAATTGTCTCCCATCAATTGAATCTTGTAACAGTGGATGTTGTAGGATACGATTGCGTATTTCTTCATGAGGAATTGAACCCCAGCAAATAACCGGCTCAGCTCTTTCGATAATCATTCTAGGAATATATTCAGGTGCAAATTGTTCTGGTGAAATACATAATCCTCCGTTTTCTTTGAAAGAATTTAATAATCGGTTAAAAATAGCACTTGGCTCCCCATTGCATTTGATTCCATAAAATCCAATTAAGTCACCAACTTTTTTAGCAATATCTGACTTATTATTGTCTATAAATCTAGATAATTCTTCATTTTCAGGAAGCCCTTGTCTCCTTTGATAAATACCCTGCCAATTATCTTGATTTCCTTCATAATTTGCACAATTACTTTTTCTTCCTATGTCGTATGGCAGTCCTTCTATAGGATTTTTTGTATGTGCCGCATAATATCTTCCAGCTCTATTTCGCGTATTATTATTTTCCCCCCCGATAAGTTGAATCGAAGAACCACAAGTTGGACACAATGCGTACTTACTGCCATTTTGATAATATAGTGATTCTTTATTTGTTCTCTCTTCAAACTCATCAATATGATAAGTTCCACCATTGATTAATTTAAAATATTTCATCGCTATTACCTCAATAAATAATCCGTCTAATCTTATTATACCATCGATTTTTCATATTGTGAGAACCTGAAATATAAAAACGAAGAATACCATCTCTTCTCAATTTCTATTGTGTCAGTATTATTGAATATAATATTTTTATAAAAAGATTTTCATATTATTTCTAATATATTTTAAATAAAGACTAAGTCTTTTTTTGCTTTTCTCTATTTATTTGTATCTATTGAAATGCTAGAACTAGAAATTTCATCTTGTCTAGTATTTTAGAGAATCCAAAACGCAGTTCAATAATATGCGCTATTTTTTCTTAAACAAGCGGATGTAGTCCTGTTTGCTATGAATAATATCTGATACAAAGACAGCTTTTCTGTCCTCTAAAATATGATAGAAGGCTAGGTAATCTCCTAAAATGATGCATCGAGTTTTGTAGGGTGGGTATATAATACCTCCTACTCTTTCGTCAGCATCAAATCCTGCTTCTGGGAAAACTTCAAGACGTTCCAAACCATAAAGAATATTCTTAACTGTGTTTGCCCCTGCCTGTTCTGAAAAGTAGCTAGCTGAGATATAATCTTTAATACCTCTTAGCTGTTCTTGTACCGTTTCAGAGACAATAAGGCTATAGGCGTTCTCGTTAAATTCCAAGGTTAGCCCTCACTTCATCAAGACTGTAAGTTCTTCCATGTTCTAAATCGTCAAAGCTACGGGCAATTTCAGCACGCAACCCTGATAGAAGTTCTTCTCTTTCTTTGTCTACTTGAGTTTCAAATGGCAAGGTTTTATTTTCTACAATGTGTTCTAAAAACAAGTTAAAACTGGCTGTCATATCAAGATTTTGCGCTGTGATAATGGCTTTAGCCTTCTCTAACAAGTCTCTGTTAGTCTTAAAGTTTACCTGTGTATTTTTTTCTAAAACATTCATAGTAGTACCTCCTTTTAGACTATTATATCACTTTAAACTATACAGGTCTAGTTGCGTATAGATACTTATAGCTGTATGCTAAAAAGCTATTGTAAAATGTAAAAAAGCACTACGGGAAAGCGCCCCAAAGTGCTTAATATCAAGGCTTCAAAGCCTATCTTATTCAATAAAATATTACAACATTTTGTTGTAGAATTCAACGACAAGTGCTTCGTTGATTTCTGGGTTAATTTCGTCGCGTTCTGGCAAGCGAGTCAATGAACCTTCCAATTTTTCAGCGTCGAATGATACGAATGCTGGACGTCCAAGAGTAGCTTCTACTGCTTCAAGGATAGCTGGGACTTTCAATGATTTTTCACGAACTGAGATCACTTGACCTGGAGTTACGCGGTATGATGGGATATCAACGCGTTTTCCATCAACAAGGATGTGACCGTGGTTTACGAATTGACGAGCTTGACGACGAGTAGTCGCAAGACCAAGACGGTAAACAACGTTATCCAAACGACGTTCCAAAAGAAGCATGAAGTTGAAACCTAGGATTCCGCCTTTGATTTTTGTAGCTTGTACGAACAAGTTACGGAATTGTTTTTCACCTACACCGTAAGTGAAACGAAGTTTTTGTTTTTCAGCCAATTGCAAACCGTATTCTGACAATTTAGAACGGTTGTTTGGTCCGTGTTGTCCTGGTACGTAGTTACGACGTGCCAATTCTTTACCTGTACCTGTAAGTGAAAGGCCAAGGCGACGAGCTTGTTTCCAAGATGGTCCTGTATAACGTGACATGTGAATGTCCTCCTGATATAAATAATATTTCGGTGGAAATAGTCACTTAGAAAGCCCTGATTCGTGCAGATGCCCTTCGCCTAAACAGCCAAGGTTACTTATCATAAGACACCTGTTGACGAGCTTCATGCTTTCCTGCTGATATTTCACACAAAATCCATTTTACCATGAATGGCTGGATTTGTAAAGGGGTTTTAGGCTTTATTTTCATTGGGTAACTTCTCAAAGTAACTTCCACTTGCCTGACCAAAGTGGAAATTAGTCTAAAACGGATTTTTATGGTGGAATTA
>CAJNCJ010000017.1 GCA_905221235.1 bacterium | reverse complement strand
TAATTCCACCATAAAAATCCGTTTTAGACTAATTTCCACTTTGGTTGGGCAAGTGGAAGTTACTTTGAGAAGTTACCGTACCTCTAGTATCATTGAAAAGCGCATTCGTTACTTGAAAAAAGTCGCCTGTTTATGCTATAATGGATTGTATTTAAAAAATTTTAAGGAGAAATGACAGAATGTCTGTATCATTTGAAAACAAAGAAACAAACCGTGGTGTCTTGACTTTCACTATCTCTCAAGACCAAATCAAACCAGAATTGGACCGTGTCTTCAACTCAGTGAAGAAATCTCTTAACGTTCCAGGTTTCCGTAAAGGTCACCTTCCACGTCCTATCTTCGATAAAAAATTTGGTGAAGAGTCACTTTACCAAGACGTTATGAACGCTCTTTTGCCAAACGCTTATGAAGCAGCTGTAAAAGAAGCTGGTCTTGAAGTTGTTGCTCAACCAAAAATTGACGTAACTTCAATGGAAAAAGGACAAGACTGGGTTATCACTGCTGAAGTCGTTACAAAACCTGAAGTAAAATTGGGTGACTACAAAAACCTTGAAGTATCAGTTGATGTAGAAAAAGAAGTAACTGACGCTGACGTTGAAGAGCGTATCGAACGTGAACGTAACAACTTGGCTGAATTGGTTATCAAAGAAGCTGCTGCTGAAAACGGCGACACTGTTGTTATCGACTTCGTTGGTTCTATCGACGGTGTTGAATTTGACGGTGGAAAAGGTGAAAACTTCTCACTTGGACTTGGTTCAGGTCAATTCATCCCTGGTTTCGAAGACCAATTGGTAGGTCACTCAGCTGGCGAAACTGTTGATGTTATCATAACATTCCCAGAAGACTACCAAGCAGAAGACCTTGCAGGTAAAGAAGCTAAATTCGTGACAACTATCCACGAAGTAAAAGCTAAAGAAGTTCCAGCTCTTGACGATGAACTTGCAAAAGACATCGACGAAGAAGTTGAAACACTTGCTGAATTGAAAGAAAAATACCGCAAGGAATTGGCTGCTGCTAAAGAAGAAGCATACAAAGATGCCGTTGAAGGTGCAGCAATTGATAAAGCGGTAGAAAACGCTGAAATCGTAGAACTTCCAGAAGAAATGATCCACGAAGAAGTTCATCGTTCAGTAAATGAATTCCTTGGAAACTTGCAACGTCAAGGTATCAACCCTGACATGTACTTCCAAATCACTGGAACTACTCAAGAAGACCTTCACAACCAATACCAAGCAGAAGCTGAGTCACGTACTAAGACTAACCTTGTTATCGAAGCAGTTGCCAAAGCTGAAGGATTTGACGCTTCAGAAGAAGAAATCCAAAAAGAAGTTGAACAATTGGCAACAGACTACAACATGGAAGTTGCACAAGTACAAAGCTTGCTTTCAGCTGATATGTTAAAACACGATATCACAATTAAAAAAGCTGTTGAGTTGATTACAAGCACAGCAACAGTTAAATAATCTTATACTCTTCGAAAATCAAATTCAAACCACGTCAGCGTCACCTTACCGTACTCAAGTACAGCTTGCGGCTAGCTTCCTAGTTTGCTCTTTGATTTTCATTGAGTATTCATAAACAAAAATCCCACCTGAATTGGTGGGTTTTCTTGTGCACTATTTTCCAAAAATCTCTTTGAGGTCTGCGTCTGTAATCCCAATCATGGCTGGGATGCTATCCCAGTTTTCTTCGGTTAAGATGTAGGATTGCTCAGAGTCGGTTGATGGGGCAGTTTCGGAAACATCTTGTGTATTTTCTTCAACATTTTCAATTAAATCGCTGAATCGTTCAATCAGATAGGTTTTTCGGGCAGTTCCGATGTGCTGTGTAGCATAGTCGAAGGCCTGTAATTCGCCTAGTAAGATGAGTTTGCTTTTGGCGCGTGTAATGGCTGTATAGATGAGATTGCGCTCCAACATACGTCGGCTAGCACTGGTAATCGGTAGGATGACAACAGGGAACTCACTTCCTTGAGATTTATGGATACTCATGGCATAGGCCAAGCGAATCTTGTACCATTCGTTACGTGGGTAAGAGACTTCATTGCCATCAAAATCAATGACAATCTCATCTTGTTTCGACTCAGTATATTTGCCGGGAATTAGGTCTGTGATAGCTCCCAAATCCCCATTAAAGACATTGATTTCAGCATCGTTGACTAGGTGAATGACCTTGTCGCCCTTACGATAGTGGCACTGGGGAGCTTCAAAACTAAGTTGGTCTTTTTGTGGTGGATTGAGAAGATCTTGCATGAGCTGGTTGATGGCATCAATCCCTGCTGTCCCTCTGTACATGGGAGCCAGAACTTGGATATCACGGGCAGGGATGCCACTTCTGAGGGCGGCACCTAAGATCTTTTCAATGGTAGCAGGAATATGGCCGCTAGCAATTTCAAAGTAGGAACGGTCTGCTTTTTTCTGGGTGAAATCAGCTGGAAAGATACCCTGTCGAATCTGACTAGCTAGAGTAACGATAGTTGATTCTTCGCTTTGCCGGTAGATTTTTTCCAAGCGGGTCTGAGGAATCAAAGGAATATGAAGCAGGTCCGCTAGAACCTGTCCAGGACTGACAGACGGTAGCTGGTCGCTGTCGCCTACGATGAGGATTTTACTGTTAGAAGAGATGTTGGAGAAGAGTTGGTTGGCCAGCCAAGTATCCACCATGGAGAATTCATCCACGATGATGAAGTCGGCATCCAGATAATCTTCTAGGTGACTGGTATCATCGTCGCCTGTCATTCCCAAGTGACGGTGTATGGTCGCGCTAGGCAAGCCTGTCAATTCATTCATGCGGCGAGCTGCTCGGCCAGTTGGAGCAGCAAGAAGAATAGGTAGGTTGCTTTTTTTCCTGAGGTCAAGTCCTTCTAAAAGGGCATAAACAGCGATGATACCATTGATAACAGTCGTCTTCCCAGTACCAGGCCCACCTGTCAGGATAAAGACCTTGTTCTGGATGGCGTCACAGATCGCCTGTTTTTGAATGCTATCATACTCAATCCCCAGTTCTTCCTCGACGGTAGAGATATGTTTTTGAATGGTTTCTAAATCCTGACTCTTCTGTTTTCCTTTTTCAAGGATACGAATCAAGTGGCTGCGGATCCCTTCCTCCGCGAAAAAGAGACTATTGTCAAAGATTTTGGTATCAATCTGCTGAACCTTGTCTTCTTCGATCAGGTAGGAGAGTTCTTGGGCCACTTGGCTGGGGTCCAGTTCCACGGGACGGGAAGACTCAAGGAGAGTAAGGGTTTGTTCCAGCAAATCCCGTGCTTCAACATAGGTATCCCCTGTTTCCATACAGGCCTGAAAAAGACTGTGAACTAGACCAGCACGGAAGCGTTCAGGAGACTGACTTTCGATGCCTAGTTCTTCCGCTAGTTGGTCAGCAATGGTAAAGCCCAAGCCTTTGATATCCTCAACCAGTTGGTAGGGATAATTTTCAACCACATCAAGAGTTTCTTCCTTGTAAAAGTCTTGAATCTGAAAGGCTAATTTATTGGGAATACCGTAGTTGGCTAGTTTAGCTAAAACCATCTCTGTTCCGTAGTTGAGACGAAGAGTGGAGACGAATGCCTCGCGATTTTTGGCAGAAAGTCCTGAGATGCCTTCTAGCTTTTCTGGGTGTTGCAGAATTTCGTCAATGGTATTGTCGCCATAGGTGTCCACGATTTTCTGAGCTGTCTTGAGACCAATTCCCTTGAAATGGCTACTTGAAAAGTACTTGACCAAGCCCTTGCTAGTTGGTTTTGCGCGTTCATAACGACTGATTTGCAGTTGTTCCCCATACTTGGAGTGCTGGACAATTTGCCCCCAAAAAGTATAGTCTTCGCCCTCAATCACGTCAGCCATGGTGCCAGTGACAATGATTTCAAAATCATCAAAATCTTCTGCGTCCGTATCTTCGATTTCTAGGAGGAGGATGCGATAAAAATTGCTGGGATTTTCAAAAATAATCCGTTCAATGGTTCCTGAAAAATAAACTTCCATAAAATTCCTTTGCATGAATAGGTGAGAGTTGGGGTTGTTTTTATTTTATACTCTTCGAAAATCTCTTCAAACCGCGGAGGCTCTATCTGCAACCTCAAAACAATGTTTTGAGCAACCTGCGGCTAGATTCCTAGTCTGCTCTTTGATTTTCATTGAGTATTAGTCAACAATCAATCACTTCTCACGATAGAAGAAGAGGCTGAGATTGTTGATTCTCGGCCTCTTCGATTTCTTAAAATGTTCCGATACGGGTGATTGGCCAGAAGCGGAATTTAGCTTCCCCTGTGATATCTTTTGCTTTGAAGGTACCTACGTGGCGGCTGTCGCTCGAAACCAAGCGGTCATCTCCGAGGAGAAGGTATTCTCCTTCTGGGACAGTAAAGCTAAAGTTGGTATTATAGTTGACATCAACTGTGAAGGCTTGAGCCTTTTGAGCGATACTTCTAAAGAAAGTTCCTTTATTTCCCTCAAATCCCTTGCCTGAGTAGGTGCTTTGGAGTTTGTCGTCCTTAAAGCGTTTGATGTAATCAGTTAGGTAAGGTTCATCTGTCTCTTTGTCATTGATGTAAAGTTTATCGTTTTCGTAACGGATGGTGTCGCCAGGCATTCCAATCACGCGCTTGACGATGTCCTTATTGCCATCTTCCTCATGGGCCACCACGATATCAAAACGGTCAATAGGGAGGTGTTTGACAACAAAGAGGATTTCACCATCCGCTAGGGTCGGATCCATGGAATGTCCTTCTACGCGGACGTTACTCCAAAAAAAGATACGGCTTAAAGCTAGTAATGACAGAATCAGGAGGAACAATCCCCACTCTTTTAGGAAATTTTTAAATGAATTCATAATTTACCTTTCTAAGCGTTTTTTCGCTTTTTCAGTATTTTTAAAGTGCAGTTTGGCGCAGAAGTTGAGTCCCTGCATACCATAGGCTTGCAAAATCTGGCTAGCCACCTTGTCAGAAGCTGTTCCAGCTCCACTTGGAAGTTGATAGCCCAGTTCTCGTCCTAGATTTTCAAGATTTTCCAGAAAAAGATCACGCGCAATGATAGAAGAAACTGCGACAGCCAAGTATTTGCCCTCAGCCTTTTCTTCTAAGCTGATAGGATTGCTGAAACGATTGGCCTCTTGTGCCAAGTACTTGTCATAATTTTTAGCACTGGTAAAGGCATCAATCACAATTTTCTCAGGCTGAACACCTTTTTGAAGGAGGAGATAGATAGCCTGATTATGGAGGGCAACCTTAACCGAAACAGCATTGTAGCGGTCTCCGATGACCTCGTTGTACTTGCTTGGTGAGAGAAGCAGTGCCTGATGCTGGATTTTTTCCTTGAGAATAGGAGCAAGCTGACGAATCTTTTGGTCGGTCAGAGTCTTAGAATCTCCCACACCGAGTTTTCGCAAGAAGTCATGCTGGTCTGGTGTGACAAAGGATGCAACAACTGCCAGCCCACCAAAGTAGGAACCATTTCCAACTTCATCTGTCCCAATTAAAGGGAAATTTTGTCCCCTGTTTTCCTCTAGAACTTGATAGCCAAAGAAACTAGCATATTTCTCAGCCCCTTCACCCTGAAGCAAGACCTTTCCAGAAGTATAGATAGAAGCCGTTGCTTGAGGCAGTCGCAAAAAGTAGCGGATATAGGGATTCTTATTGGGAGCTAGACTGGTTTGATAGTGTTCAAGAAAAGCCTGAATCTCCTTTTCACTTGGTGTGAGTGTTATACTTGCCATAGTTTCTATTGTACCACAAAAGCAGGCAAATTTGTAAAAACTGACAAAATTAGCGAATTTTGGTATAATATCGTGAGGTGAATTTTATGGCAAATCTAAATCGATTCAAATTTACATTCGGGAAAAAATCATTAACCTTGACAAGTGAACATGATAACCTTTTTATGGAGGAAATCGCTAAGGTTGCGACAGAAAAATACCAAGCAATTAAAGAACAAATGCCTAGTGCAGATGATGAAACAATCGCTCTTTTGTTGGCAGTCAACTGTTTGTCAACTCAACTCAGCCGTGAGATTGAATTTGACGATAAGGAGCAAGAATTAGAAGAACTCCGTCACAAGCTCGTGACTTGCAAGCAAGAACAAAGCAAGATTGAGGATTCCTTATGATTTCACTCTTTCTTCTATTGGTCTTGGCTTGGGGATTTTATATCGGCTATCGGAGAGGCTTGCTATTACAGGTTTATTACCTGATTGCAGCCATGGCATCGGCTTTTATGGCTGGCCAGTTTTACAAGGGACTTGGAGAACAATTCCATTTATTGCTCCCTTATGCAAATCCGCAGGAAGGTCAAGGGACTTTCTTTTTCCCATCGGATCAACTCTTCCAGTTGGATAAGGTCTTTTATGCAGGTATCGGCTACTTGCTTGTATTTGGGATTGTCTATAGCATCGGTCGTTTGCTTGGTCTCTTGTTACACTTACTTCCT
Source organism: bacterium (assembly GCA_905221235.1). Taxonomy (GTDB): domain Bacteria; phylum Bacillota; class Bacilli; order Lactobacillales; family Streptococcaceae; genus Streptococcus. The sequence continues at coordinate 27,474 of CAJNCJ010000017.1, read as the reverse complement.
AGTAAAAAACTGGGTGGCAAGTTGTTCCAAGTTTCAGCAGGTATCTTGTCCATGTTGGTGACCTTATTTGTCTTACAAATGGCCTTGACCATCTTGGCGACCATTCCCATGGCAGCTATACAGAATCCTCTTGAAAAGAGTATCGTCGCAAAACACATCATCCAGAGCATACCGGTAACAACCAGTTGGCTCAAACAAATCTGGGTGACAAATTTAATCGGATAAAAAGGGCAGGATTTTTCCTAGCCCTTTGTTTACAGATTGACTAGAATCTATCAGAATGTAAAAAGCTAATACGCCTAGACATTCAAAGACAAGGAAATAAAGATGAACAAGAAAATATTAGAAACATTAGAGTTCAATAAGGTCAAGGCCTTGTTTGAACCCCATTTGTTGACCGAGCAGGGCTTGGAGCAATTGAGACAGTTGGCTCCGACTGCTAAAGCAGATAAAATCAAACAGGCTTTTGCTGAGATGAAGGAAATGCAGGCTCTCTTTGTTGAGCAACCGCATTTCACCATTCTCGCAACCAAGGAAATAGCAGGAGTCTGCAAGCGGTTGGAGATGGGAGCAGACCTCAATATTGAGGAGTTCCTACTCTTGAAGCGCGTACTTCTTTCCAGCAGAGAACTGCAAAGTTTTTACGCCAATCTGGAAAATATCAGCTTGGAAGAGTTAGCCCTCTGGTTTGAGAAGTTACACGATTTTCCTCAATTACAAGGAAATCTTCAGGCCTTTAATGATGCAGGTTTCATTGAAAATTTCGCCAGTGAAGAATTGGCGCGAATCCGTCGCAAAATCCATGATAGCGAGAGTCAGGTTCGCGATGTTTTACAGGACCTGCTTAAGCAAAAAGCGCAGATGTTGACGGAAGGGATTGTAGCCAGTAGAAATGGCCGTCAGGTTTTACCAGTCAAAAACACCTACCGTAATAAGATTGCAGGTGTTGTTCATGATATTTCTGCTAGTGGAAATACCGTCTACATCGAACCCCGTGAGGTGGTCAAACTGAGTGAAGAGATTGCTAGTTTGCGGGCAGATGAGCGCTATGAAATGCTTCGCATTCTCCAAGAAATCTCTGAGCGTGTCCGCCCTCATGCGGCTGAGATTGCTAATGACGCTTGGATTATCGGCCATCTAGACTTGATTCGTGCCAAGGTTCGCTTTATCCAAGAGAAGCAAGCAGTCGTTCCCCAGCTATCAGAAAATCAAGAGATTCAACTGCTCCATGTCTGCCATCCTTTAGTCAAAAATGCCGTCGCAAATGATGTCCATTTTGGTCAAGATTTAACAGCCATTGTTATCACAGGTCCCAATACAGGTGGTAAGACCATCATGCTCAAAACTCTGGGCTTGACACAGGTTATGGCCCAGTCTGGTTTACCGATTTTAGCAGACAAGGGAAGTCGTGTGGGTATTTTTGAAGAAATCTTTGCCGATATTGGAGATGAGCAATCTATTGAACAGAGCTTGTCTACCTTCTCTAGCCACATGACCAATATCGTGGATATTCTTGGCAAGGTCAATCAACATTCACTTTTACTCTTGGATGAGTTGGGGGCTGGTACAGATCCTCAAGAAGGGGCCGCCCTTGCTATGGCAATTCTAGAGGACCTTCGCCTGCGTCAAGTCAAGACCATGGCGACTACCCACTATCCCGAACTCAAGGCCTATGGTATCGAGACAGCCTTTGTGCAAAATGCCAGTATGGAGTTTGATACTGCGACTCTTCGCCCGACCTATCGCTTTATGCAGGGCGTGCCTGGCCGAAGCAATGCCTTTGAAATTGCCAAACGTCTGGGCTTGTCAGATGTCATCGTAGGAGATGCCAGCCAGCAGGTCAACCAAGATAATGATGTCAATCGTATCATTGAACAACTAGAAGAGCAGACGCTGGAAAGTCGCAAACGCTTGGACAATATCCGTGAAGTCGAACAAGAAAACCTTAAGATGAACCGAGCTCTTAAAAAGCTCTACAACGAACTCAATCGTGAAAAAGAAACTGAGCTCAACAAGGCGCGTGAACAGGCTGCCGAGATTGTGGACATGGCTCTCAGTGAAAGTGACCAGATTCTCAAGAATCTCCATAGTAAATCTCAACTCAAACCTCATGAAATCATTGAAGCCAAGGCCAAGTTGAAAAAATTGGCTCCTGAAAAAGTAGATTTGTCTAAAAACAAGGTCCTTCAAAAGGCCAAGAAAAAACGAGCTCCAAAGGTGGGAGATGATATCGTGGTTCTCAGTTATGGACAGCGTGGTACCTTGACCAGTCAACTCAAGGATGGTCGCTGGGAAGCCCAAGTTGGTTTAATCAAGATGACCTTGGAAGAGAAAGAATTTGACCTTGTTCAAGCCCAGCAAGAAAAGCAAGTTAAGAAGAAACAGGTCAATGTCGTGAAACGAACTTCTGGCCGAGGCCCACAAGCAAGACTGGATCTTCGAGGCAAACGTTATGAAGAGGCTATGAATGAGCTAGATGCCTTTATCGACCAAGCCCTGCTCAATAATATGGCCCAAGTCGATATTATCCATGGTATCGGAACAGGTGTCATCCGTGAAGGAGTCACCAAATACCTACAAAGAAACAAGCATATCAAGAGTTTCGGCTATGCCCCACAAAATGCTGGAGGCAGTGGTGCGACTATTGTGACTTTTAAAGGATAAGAAATATTTCGGAATTCATAAAGTAAAAACTGTTGAACTAATTTTTACTAATAAACACATTGACAAAAGCCAACATTTTTTGTAAAATAAGAATCAATTAAATACCAACACCGAATGAAGTTTAATAGAAGTGGGAAATCGTTTGATTTTCCATGACTGTAAATGGACGGAACTCTGGAGAGACCGTAAAGGCACCGAAGGGGCAAGGCAGGCAACTGCTCAAACTCTCAGGTAAAAGGACAGAGCTAGGATAGACCGCTTTTTAGCATTTATCTAAGCATTCCAGAGTACATGTATCTTGCATGTGCTCTTTCTTTTGGGGTTGAAAAGATAGGAGAAGGAAATGTTAGAATTGCTTAAATCAATCGATGCTTTTGCTTGGGGACCTCCCCTCTTGATTTTATTGGTCGGAACAGGAATTTACCTCACTGCTCGTTTGGGGCTTTTACAAGTTTTACGTCTGTCCAAGGCTTTCCAGCTTATTTTTACCAAGGATAAGGGGCATGGTGATGTATCCAGCTTTGCGGCTTTATGTACAGCCCTAGCAGCGACAGTTGGTACGGGAAATATTATCGGAGTGGCGACGGCTATCAAGGTCGGTGGACCAGGAGCTCTCTTTTGGATGTGGATGGCTGCTTTCTTTGGAATGGCTACCAAGTATGCGGAAGGACTCTTGGCGATTAAATACCGCACCAAGGACGACCATGGTGCAGTAGCTGGAGGCCCAATGCACTATATCCTTCTAGGGATGGGAGAAAAGTGGCGACCACTTGCCATCTTCTTTGCCCTGGCAGGTGTGCTAGTAGCTTTGTTGGGAATCGGGACCTTCGCCCAAGTCAACTCGATTACAGAATCTATCCAAAATACCACGGCTATTTCGCCAGCTATCACTGCTCTTGTCTTGTCTGTATTTGTAGCGATTGCAGTCTTTGGCGGACTCAAGTCTATTTCAAAGATTTCAACTACTGTTGTTCCTTTTATGGCCATCATCTATATTTTGGGAACTCTTACAGTTATTTTCTTTAATATCGGGAAACTCCCTGCTACAATCACTCTAATCTTGACATCAGCTTTTAGTCCAGTTGCTGCGGTGGGTGGTTTTGCCGGTGCTAGCATTCGGATGGCTATTCAAAATGGTGTGGCGCGTGGTGTGTTTTCAAACGAATCTGGTCTGGGTTCTGCTCCCATTGCAGCTGCGGCTGCTAAGACAAATGAACCGGTAGAGCAAGGCTTGATTTCCATGACAGGAACCTTTATTGATACTCTCATTATCTGTACCTTGACAGGTCTGACCATCTTGGTAACTGGGGTTTGGAGTGGTGATTTGAATGGAGTTGCCTTGACTCAGTCAGCTTTTTCAATGGTCTTTTCACACTTTGGATCTGCCCTTTTGACCATCTTCCTTGTACTTTTTGCCTTTACAACGATTCTAGGTTGGAACTACTATGGAGAACGTTGTTTCGAGTTTCTCTTTGGGGTTCGTTTTATCTGGCTCTACCGTGTGGTTTTTGTACTCATGGTCTTGCTGGGAGGATTTATCGAGTTGGATATGGTTTGGATTATCGCTGATATTGTAAATGCCTTGATGGCTCTGCCAAACTTGATTGCCCTCTTAGTCTTGTCACCAGTCGTTATCGCTGAAACTAAAAAGTATTTTAATAAATAATGAAATCACACAGATTGTGTGGTTTTTTTACTTTCATAAAGAATTTTTATCAGTGCAATTTAAAATATATATTATACAAGGTATAGAATCTGTGATAGACTAGGTTTCAACAAAATGAAAAGAGGTTTTATGATGACAACATTTGCAATCCATACAGTAGAATCAGCACCAGCAGAAGTGAAAGAAGTTCTTGAAACAGTAGAAAAAGATAACAATGGCTATATTCCCAACCTAATCGGCCTCTTGGCTAATGCTCCTACTGCACTAGAGGCTTACCGTACTGTTGGAGCTATCAACCGTCGCAACAGCCTGACACCTGTTGAACGTGAAGTGGTGCAAATCACAGCAGCCGTAACTAATGGTTGTGCCTTCTGCGTAGCAGGTCACACAGCCTTTTCAATCAAACAAATTCAGATGAATGATAACCTGCTTCAAGCCCTTCGTAATCGCACTCCAATTGAAACAGATCCTAAATTGGACACCCTAGCTAAGTTTACCTTGGCGGTTATCAATACCAAAGGTCGTGTAGGAGATGAAGCTTTGTCTGAGTTTTTAGAAGCTGGCTACACGCAACAAAATGCCTTGGATGTGGTTCTTGGTGTCAGTCTAGCAAGTCTTTGTAACTATGCCAATAACCTAGCCAATACACCAATTAATCCAGAATTGCAACCTTATGCATAATTCATATCTGAGTAAAAAATGAAGTCTGAAATCAACGGACTTCGTTTTTTTAATCCCTCATTTAAGCGCTTTTATGCTATACTGAAATTAACATGATTATTGGAGGTTAGGATGAAAAAACTCCCCTTAGTATTTTCAGGTTGTTTGCTAGGTTTGGCAGGAGCTGGAAATCTCGTTTTAGATATGTTGCCAGTTCTGTCACAGGTATTTAGTTTGACTGGTTTGATTTTGTGGATTTACTTTTTTATCTTTCATCTGCTTAATTGGGAAGAAACCAAGCAAGAATTGACCAAGCCCCCTCTTTTGTCAGGAATGGCAACCTTTCCCATGGCTGGAATGATTTTATCGACTTATGTCTTTTGTGTGTTCCCTCATTTTCCTATAGTAGCGCAAGGGCTCTGGTGGTTTTCATTTCTCTTGGATTTGGCCCTGATTGCTGGATTCACCATCAAATTTGCCTGTCCTGGTCGGAGGGTTCATTCCACTCCTAGCTGGACGGTTCTCTATGTGGGAATAGCAGTGGCAGCCTTGACTTATCCACTGGTAGGCATTATCGAGATTGCCTATGCGACCCTGAGTTTTGGTTTTCTCTTGACCTTCTATCTTTATCCCCTTATTTATAGTGATTTAAAGAAACATCCGCTCCCACTAGCCATGCTTGGACAAGAAGGAATCTACTGTGCTCCCTTCTCTCTACTCTTGGCTTCTCTAGTTCGAGTTGGAGGAGCCAACCTACCGACTTGGCTCTTAATCGTCATGATTTTGGCTTCTCAATCCTTCTTTTTCTTTGCTTTAACTCGCCTGCCCAATATTTTAAAACAAGGCTTTCAACCAGCCTTCTCAGCCCTCACCTTCCCAACTATTATCACGGCTACCTCGCTCAAGATGGCTCAGGGAATCTTGAAACTTCCATTTCTGGATTATCTGGTAGTGGCTGAAACCGTTATATGCCTAACTATTTTATTCTTTGTATTAGGCGCTTATCTGATTTGGTTAAGAAAAAAGGTCTAGCTAGAAATAGCTAAACCTTATTTTTTATGGTTTGATAACTTCAGCTCCACCCATGTATGGACGAAGTGCTTCAGGGATTGTTACAGAACCATCTTCATTTTGATAGTTTTCAAGAATAGCAGCCACTGTACGTCCAACTGCAAGTCCAGAACCGTTCAAGGTGTGAAGGAGTTTCACCTTGCCATCTGCTTCATCACGATAACGGATTTGGGCACGACGGGCTTGGAAATCTTCTGTGTTTGAACAGCTTGAGATTTCACGGTAGGTATTTTGCGCTGGAATCCAAACTTCCAAGTCGTAAGTCTTAGCAGCTGAGAAGCCCATATCTCCAGTAGAGAGCGCAACGACACGGTATGGAAGGTTAAGTTTTTGAAGGATATTTTCAGCGTTGGCTGTCATTTTTTCCAATTCTTCGTAAGATTCTTCTGGTTTGGCAAATTTAACCATTTCAACCTTGTGGAATTGGTGCAAACGAATCAAGCCACGTGTATCACGACCAGCAGAACCAGCCTCAGAACGGAATGATGGGCTCATAGCAGTGAAGTAGATTGGTAGGTCCTTTCCGTCAAGGATTTCATCACGGTAATAGTTTGTTAGAGGAACTTCAGCTGTAGGAATAAGGACATAATTGCTGTCGCTGAGTTCAAAAGTATCTTCTTTGAATTTTGGATATTGACCCGTACCAAACATAGAATCGTGGTTAACCATGTAAGGTGTGATGACTTCAGTATAGCCTTCTTTCCCATGCTCATCCAACATAAAGTTGTAGATAGCACGTTCCAAACGAGCACCGAGACCTTTATAGAAAAGAAAGCGAGCGCCGGTTACTTTACCCCCGCGTTCCCAGTCAAGAATACCTAAGTCTTCACCCAGATCCCAGTGAGCTTTAGGTTCGAAGTCAAATTCGCGCGGAGTACCCCAACGGCGAACTTCTACATTATCATCTTCATCAGCTCCGATAGGAACACTATCAGCTGGGATGTTTGGAAGAGTCGTTGTAAATTCTGTCAATTTGGTATCGATGTCTGCTAATTCGGCATCCAAGGCTTTGACTTCAGCAGATAGGGTTTGCATGGCAGCAATCTTGTCATCTGCATTTTCCTTGTTGCGTTTGGCTTGGGCAATCTCAGCAGAAACTGTGTTACGTTCTGCTTTTAAAGTTTCAACCTTGACCAAGATGTCACGACGTTTAGCATCGATTTCTTTCATCTCATTCAAGACAGCAGCATCTACACCACGTGTAGCTAATTTTTCTGCGACAGCATCAAAGTCTGTACGAATACGTTTGATATCTAACATAAGAACTCCTTTATGAAAAAAGCACACCTGACAAAGCGTTGGAGTGGCAGGGCCACGGTTCCATCCAACTTCACAGGTGTGCACTTGATTGTGTATGTAATTGTTACTAACGGTAGAATTTCACTTATCCCTCCTATCTGCTCGCAGCACCCGCAGACTTTCTGAAAGAAGAAGATAACCTACTTATCCGTTGCTATGATTATACTAAAGTTTCTACTTTTTTGCAAATAGATTTTTAAATTTTTGACTAATGGTTTGAATCAGGGTTGGAAGTTTGACAACCTTGTCATTGCCCAGTTTTTCGCGAGCAATTTTGAGAATGGCACCCGAGTCTTTTGAAGCAAAGAGGAATTTTCCTCTGTCTGTAAAGACTTCGAAGTGGCGACTGATTTTGCGACCAGTAACATTAGCTCCAATTTGGTTGATATGGCTCCAAGGAATCTGGATAAATTGTTCAACGTTGACATCTGGGTAAAATTCCAGAGCCTGATCCCCAACAAGGAATTTTCCCACTTTCCCAGCTATAGAGAGGTAGGAGGTGCCTGTTGTATTGAGAAGCACTGTTTTGTTAAGAGATTGAGCCATGCTTAGTCTTCCTTGCTTTCACCAAAAAAGGCACTGTAGAGGGCTTTAATAGCTGCTTTCTCTTGGTCCTTATGAACAACAAACATGATAGAAACCTCGCTAGAACCTTGAGACATCATCTGGATGTTGATCTTGTTTTCAGATAGAGCACGTGTCGCAGTAGCAGTTACTCCGATATGGCTCTTCATCTTTTCTCCAACAATCATAATGATTGAAAGGTCGTGTTCGATTTCTGCATGGTCTACTTCAGCCTTTTGAACCAACTGACGAAGGATTTCTTCTTCCTTGATAGGAGTTAGTTCGCGAGAACGGAGGATGATTGAAAGATCGTCGATACCTGTTGGCATATGTTCCCAACCGATATTAAGATCTTCAAGGATTTGAAGAACCTTGCGTCCAAATCCAACCTCGCGGTTCATGAGGTATTTAGACATGTTGATGCTGACAAAGCCTGAATCACCAGCAATTCCCACAACTGGGAACTTGTCACTACTGTGTTTTAGAACGATACGAGTACCTGGATGATCAGGGTTGTTTGTATTTTTGATAACGAGAGGGATTTTTCCGCGGTAGGCAGGAAGAAGGGCTTCGTCATGAAGGACTGAGAAACCTGCATAGGCCAACTCACGCATTTCACGATAGGTTAACTCAGGAATCGAGTGTGGTTGGTGAATAATTCCTGGGTGAGCCGCAAAGATACCATCAACGTCCGTAAAGTTTTCATAGAGGTCTGCCTTAACACCAGCAGCAATGATAGAACCAGTAATGTCTGAACCTCCACGTGAGAAAGTACAGATTTGATTTTCCTTAGTAACACCAAAGAAACCAGGAATGACAAGGACTTCATTGGAATTTGTCAATTCCTCAATCTTGTCATAACTTGATGGAATGATGCGAGCGTGACCAGGTTCACTTGTGACTACAATACCAGCTTCTCTAGGGTGCACATAGCGTGCATCGATACCATTTTGGTTAAAGTAGGCAGCAATCAATTTAGCATTGTTATTTTCACCGGCTGCTAGGAAGGTATCATAGAGAAATTCATTTTCTTCGATAGGAAGAGTGGCTAAGGCACGAATACTTTTAGAGATTTTTTCTAAAACAGCAGGTTTCAGTCCCAATTCACTAACCATAGCAGCATAGCGGTCGATAATCCAGCTTTGGCTCTTGCTAATATCGTTACCAGCAACATAGTCGCGGTAGTATTTAATCAAGGCATCCGTAACCTTAGTATCTTCGGCATTGCGTTTTCCAGGTGCAGAAACAACTACAAAACGGCGCTCAGGATCGCTTTTGACGATGTTTAAAACTTTTTCTAATTGACCAGCAGAGGCAAGTGAGCTACCTCCAAATTTAACAACTTTCATAAGAACTCCTAAAGTAAGTATTTTATACGATTATAGCAGAAAGAAAGCCTTTTTTCAATGAAGAAAATAAGATGCTTTCTAGAGTAAAGGGAGCTTTTCTTATCGGCAGAGACACTTTTAGACGATTTTTTCTTGCTTTCAAGTTTTAAAAAAGATATACTTTGAAAATAAAATAATTTAAAACTCTTAGTAAACAAAAAGGAGCCCAGATGGAACATATTATTTATCAGCTTGAAGAGGATTTGGCAATCCTTACCTTGAACCGTCCTGAGGTTGCAAATGGCTTTCATATTCCTATGTGTGAGGAGATTTTAGAAGCGCTGACTCTGGCAGAAGAGGATCCGGCTGTGCATTTTATCTTAATTAATGCCAAGGGAAAGGTCTTCTCAGTTGGGGGAGATTTGGTAGAGATGAAGCGAGCAGTGGATGAGGATGATATTCCATCATTGACGAAAATCGCAGAATTGGTCAATACTATTTCCTATAAAATCAAGCAAATAGCTAAACCTGTTTTGATGGAGGTTGATGGGGCTGTTGCAGGTGCCGCAGCCAATATGGCTGTTGCTGCAGATTTCTGTCTTGCAACGGATAAGGCTAAGTTTATCCAAGCCTTTGTTGGTGTTGGTTTGGCTCCGGATGCAGGTGGGATTCATCTCTTAAGCCGAAGTATCGGTGTGACGCGTGCTACTCAATTAGCCATGACAGGTGAGGCTTTGACCTCAGAAAAAGCTTTAGAATGGGGGCTGGTTTACCGCGTTTGTGAAGCTGATAAACTTGAAAAGACGAGAGAACAGCTTCTTAAAAAATTGAGACGCGGGTCAGCTAATTCTTATGCAGCTATCAAGAAGTTGGTTTGGAAGAGCCAATTCAAAGACTGGCAAGATTATGCTGCTTTAGAATTGAACCTACAGGAATCCTTGGCCCAAACAGAGGATTTCAAAGAGGGAGTGCGGGCTCATTCGGAGAGAAGAAGACCGAAATTTACTGGAAAATAAGAAAATACTTGCACCATTCTTTGAAGTTTGATATAATTCTTTTGTCAAATGTTTTGATTGTGAAAGTTTTTTGAAAAGGAGGGAAAAGAGATTGGACTACCAACGAATTAATGAATATTTAACATCTATATTTAACAATGTCCTCGTTATCGAGGAAGTTAGCTTGAGGGGTAGTCGTTTCAAAGATATCTCCATCAAAGAAGTCCATACAATCGATGTAATTGGAAAATTCCCAGACGTGACACCAAGTCAAGTGTCAAAAGAGTTGATGGTGACTCTTGGGACGGTTACGACGAGTTTGAATAATCTTGAACGCAAGGGTTACATTGAACGCATTCGCTCAGAGCAGGATCGTCGTGTGGTACATCTGCATTTGACAAAGAAAGGTCGCTTGGTTCATAGACTACATAAACGTTTCCACAAGGCCATGGTCGAAAATATTATCGAAGGTATGAGCAAGGAAGAAACTGAAGTCATGAGCAAAGGTTTGACTAAACTTTATCAATTTTTGGAGGATTTGAAATAATGGCTTTTGCAAAAATAAGCCAGGTTGCTCATTATGTGCCAGAGCAAGTGGTTACAAATCATGATTTGGCCCAGATTATGGATACCAATGATGAGTGGATTTCAAGTCGGACGGGAATACGACAAAGGCATATTTCAAGAACAGAATCTACCAGTGATTTGGCTACAGAAGTTGCTAAGAAACTGATGACAAAAGCTGGAATCACAGGGGAAGAGCTGGATTTTATCATCCTAGCTACCATTACTCCAGATTCGATGATGCCCTCTACAGCTGCTCGTGTCCAAGCTAATATTGGTGCCAATAAGGCCTTTGCTTTTGACCTAACAGCTGCTTGTAGTGGATTTGTATTTGCTCTTTCAACTGCTGAAAAGTTTATCGCTTCTGGTCGCTTTCAAAAAGGCTTGGTGATTGGTAGTGAAACCCTCTCCAAAGCAGTCGATTGGTCAGACCGATCAACAGCTGTTTTGTTTGGAGATGGTGCTGGTGGAGTCTTGCTAGAAGCTAGCGAGCAAGAGCATTTCTTGGCTGAGAGTCTCAATAGCGATGGGAGTCGTAGTGAGTGTCTGACCTATGGACATTCAGGCTTGCATTCGCCATTTTCAGATCAAGAAAATGCAGATTCATTTTTGAAGATGGATGGGCGCGCGGTCTTTGATTTTGCCATTCGAGATGTAGCCAAGTCTATCAAACAGACTATTGATGAGTCTCCTATAGAGGCGATAGACTTGGATTATCTGCTACTTCATCAGGCCAATGACCGTATCTTGGATAAGATGGCTAAAAAAATCGGTGTCGACCGAGCTAAACTTCCAGCCAATATGATGGAGTATGGAAATACCAGTGCAGCCAGTATCCCGATTTTACTTTCAGAGTGTGTAGAACAAGGTCTCATCCCTTTAGATGGTAGCCAGACTGTTCTTCTATCAGGCTTCGGTGGAGGCTTGACATGGGGCACGCTCATTCTTACAATTTAGGTAATCATGTGGTGAACACATTGTTATAAAAAACTATTTATTTTAAAGGAGTCCTATCATGGCAGTATTTGAAAAAGTACAAGAAATTATCGTTGAAGAACTTGGAAAAGACGCATCAGAAGTAACACTTGAATCAACTTTTGATGACTTGGATGCAGATTCATTGGACTTGTTCCAAGTAATCTCAGAAATTGAAGATGCTTTTGATATCCAAATCGAAGCAGAAGATGACTTGAAAACAGTTGGTGACTTGGTTGCCTACGTTGAAGAGCAAACAAAATAAGCAGAATACAAATAGAAGGAGTAGGGAAACCCGCTCCCTCTTGTTTAGGCAATAGTTTGATTTTCAAATTATGACAGTATCGAACTATTACGTAAGCAAGAAATGATGGAGGCACTATGAAAACGCGTATTACAGAATTATTGAACATTGATTATCCTATTTTCCAAGGAGGAATGGCCTGGGTTGCTGATGGTGATTTGGCAGGGGCTGTTTCCAAGGCTGGAGGACTAGGCATTATCGGTGGGGGAAATGCCCCTAAAGAAGTTGTCAAGGCAAATATTGATAAAATCAAATCATTGACGGATAAACCCTTTGGTGTCAACATCATGCTTTTATCTCCTTTTGTGGAAGATATTGTAGATCTCGTTATCGAGGAAGGTGTTAAGGTTGTTACAACAGGGGCAGGAAATCCTGGTAAATACATGGAACGCTTCCATGAAGCTGGCATTACAGTTATTCCTGTTGTACCAAGTGTTGCCCTAGCTAAACGCATGGAAAAAATCGGTGCGGACGCTGTTATTGCAGAAGGAATGGAAGCTGGGGGACATATCGGTAAATTAACAACCATGACCTTGGTACGCCAGGTAGCTGCAGCTGTATCTATTCCTGTTATTGCTGCAGGAGGGATTGCGGATGGTGAAGGTGCTGCTGCTGGCTTTATGCTAGGTGCAGAGGCTGTTCAGGTTGGAACACGTTTTGTCGTTGCAAAAGAGTCTAATGCCCATCCAAATTATAAGGCCAAGATTTTAAAAGCTAGAGATATTGATACTACGATTTCAGCCCAACACTTTGGACATGCTGTTCGTGCTATTAAAAATCAATTGACTCGTGATTTTGAAAAAGCTGAGAAAGATGCCTTTAAACAGGAAAATCCTGATTTAGAAATTTTTGAACAAATGGGAGCAGGTGCCCTAGCCAAAGCAGTTGTTCACGGGGATGTGGATGGCGGATCTGTCATGGCAGGTCAAATTGCGGGGCTTGTTTCCAAAGAAGAAACAGCTGAAGAAATCCTAAAAGATTTGTACTACGGAGCTGCTAAGAAAATTCAAGAAGAAGCCTCTCGTTGGGCAGGAGTTGTAAGAAATGACTAAAACAGCCTTTTTATTTGCTGGCCAAGGTGCCCAGTATCTAGGTATGGGACGGGATCTCTATGATCAGTATCCGATTGTCAAAGAAACGATTGATCAAGCGAGTCAGGTTCTTGGTTATGATTTGCGTCATCTCATTGATACAGAAGAAGAAAAACTCAATCAGACTCGCTATACCCAACCAGCCATTCTAGCGACTTCAGTTGCTATATACCGTTTATTGCAAGAAAAGGGATATCAGCCTGATATGGTTGCTGGTTTGTCCCTTGGAGAATACTCTGCCTTGGTGGCTAGTGGTGCCTTGAATTTTGAAGATGCGGTTGCCTTGGTAGCTCAGCGTGGAGCCTATATGGAAGAAGCGGCTCCTGCTGGATCTGGCAAGATGGTGGCAGTACTCAATACGCCAGTAGAGGTTATTGAAGAAGTCTGTCGAAAAGCTTCTGAACTTGGAGTGGTTACCCCAGCCAACTATAATACACCTGCACAAATCGTCATTGGTGGAGAAGTGGTTGCGGTTGACAGAGCTGTTGAACTCTTGCAAGAAGTAGGTGCCAAACGCTTGATTCCTCTCAAGGTGTCAGGTCCCTTTCATACCGCTCTCCTTGAGCCTGCTAGCCAGAAACTAGCTGAAACTCTAGCTCAAGTAAGTTTTTCAGATTTTACTTGTCCCCTAGTCGGTAATACAGAAGCTACTGTGATGCAAAAAGAAGACATTGCTCAACTTTTGACGCGTCAGGTCAAGGAACCAGTTCGTTTCTATGAAAGTATTGCAGTTATGCAAGAAGCAGGCGTAACCAACTTTATCGAGATCGGACCGGGGAAAGTCTTGTCAGGTTTTGTCAAAAAAATTGATAAGACAGCTAAACTAGTCACTGTTGAAGATCAGGCTAGTTTGGAAACCTTGCTAGAAAACGAGGAATCCCTTCTTCCATAAATGCAAGAGGACACAGGAGAAAAGAATGCAACTAAAAAATAAAAATATCTTTATTACAGGTTCGAGTCGTGGTATTGGTCTTGCCATCGCCCACAAGTTTGCTCAAGCGGGAGCCAATATTGTCTTAAACAGTCGTGGGTCTATCTCAGAAGAATTGCTCGCTGACTTTGCAGACTATGGTGTCAAGGTGATTCCCATTTCAGGGGATGTGTCGGATTTTGCAGACGCTAAGCGTATGGTTGATCAAGCTATTGCAGAGCTGGGTTCAGTAGATGTTTTGGTCAACAATGCTGGAATTACCCAAGATACCCTGATGCTCAAGATGACAGAAGTAGATTTTGAAAAAGTGCTTAAAGTGAATCTGACTGGTGCCTTTAACATGACACAATCAGTCTTGAAACCGATGATGAAAGCCAGAGAAGGTGCTATCATTAATATGTCTAGTGTTGTTGGTTTGATGGGAAATATTGGTCAAGCTAACTATGCTGCTTCTAAGGCTGGTTTGATTGGTTTTACCAAGTCTGTGGCGCGTGAAGTGGCCAATCGCAATATCAGAGTCAATGCTATCGCACCTGGAATGATTGAGTCCGATATGACAGCTGTTCTATCAGACAAGGTAAAAGATGCCATGCTGGCGCAAATTCCTATGAAAGAATTTGGGCAGGCAGAGCAGGTTGCAGATTTAACAGTATTTTTAGCAGGCCAAGATTATCTAACTGGTCAAGTGGTTGCCATTGATGGCGGCCTCAGTATGTAGCAGAAGCTAGAGGTAAAAAAGATGAAACTAAATCGTGTAGTAGTAACAGGTTATGGAGTGATATCTCCAATCGGAAATACACCAGAAGAATTTTGGAATAGCTTGACAAGTGGAAAAATCGGAATTGGTCCAATTACAAAATTTGATCATAGTGACTTTGATGTGCATAATGCAGCAGAAATCCAAGATTTTCCTTTTGATAAATACTTTGTAAAGAAAGATACCAACCGTTTTGATAACTACTCTTTATATGCCTTATATGCAGCCCAAGAGGCTGTCAACCATGCCAATCTGGATGTAGAGGCTATTGACAAGGATCGTTTTGGTGTTATCGTTGCCTCTGGTATTGGTGGAATCAAGGAAATTGAAGATCAAGTGCTTCGTCTCAACGAAAAAGGTCCGAAACGTGTGAAACCATTGACCCTTCCAAAGGCCTTGCCAAATATGGCATCAGGAAATGTTGCTATGCGTTTTGGAGCAAACGGTGTTTGTAAATCCATCAATACTGCCTGCGCTTCATCAAATGACGCGATTGGGGATGCCTTCCGCTCAATTAAGTTTGGTTTCCAAGATGTTATGTTGGTAGGTGGTTCGGAAGCTTCTATTACACCTTTTGCTATTGCTGGTTTCCAAGCCCTAACTGCTCTATCAACTACAGAGGATCCAAGTCGTGCTTCCATTCCATTTGATAAGGATCGCAATGGTTTTGTTATGGGTGAAGGTTCAGGGATGTTGGTTCTTGAAAGTCTTGAACACGCTGAAAAACGTGGGGCAACGATCCTTGCTGAAGTGGTTGGTTACGGAAATACCTGTGATGCCTACCATATGACTTCACCACATCCAGAAGGTCAGGGAGCTATCAAGGCCATCAAACTAGCCTTGGAAGAAGCTGAGATTTCTCCAGAGCAAGTAGCCTATGTCAATGCTCACGGAACGTCAACTCCTGCTAACGAAAAAGGAGAAAGTGGAGCTATCGTAGCTGTTCTTGGTAAGGAAGTACCTGTGTCATCAACCAAGTCCTTCACGGGCCATTTGCTAGGCGCTGCAGGTGCAGTAGAAGCTATTGTCACCATCGAAGCCATGCGTCATAACTTTGTACCAATGACAGCTGGAACAAGTGAAGTATCAGATTATATAGAAGCCAATGTCGTTTATGGACAAGGCTTGGAGCAAGAAATTCCATACGCTATTTCAAATACCTTTGGTTTTGGTGGCCACAATGCCGTTCTTGCTTTCAAACGTTGGGAGAATAAATAAGTATGAATTTAAACGATATTAAAGACTTGATGGCCCAATTTGACCAGTCAAGTTTGAGAGAATTTTCTTATAAAAATGGGACGGATGAGTTACAGTTTAGCAAGAATGAAGCTAGACTTGTACCTGAAGTTGCAGCTCCAGTCGCACCAGCGCCCGTTCTAGCAACACCAAGTCCAGCGACTCCTACATCTGCTTCAGCAGAGCCTGTAACAGAAGAAGTTCCAGCGTCAGCTGAAACAAGTGTGGCTGCTGAGGGAGATGTTGTAGAGAGCCCACTTGTTGGGGTGGCTTACTTGGCTGCTGGTCCAGATAAACCTGCTTTCGTTTCAGTTGGTGATAGTGTTAAAAAAGGCCAAACATTGGTAATTATCGAAGCTATGAAAGTCATGAATGAAATCCCAGCTCTTAAGGATGGTGTGGTAACGGAAATTCTCGTTTCTAACGAAGAAATGGTTGAGTTTGGTAAAGGATTGGTACGTATCAAATGATCGATATTCAAGGAATCAAAGAAGCTCTTCCCCACCGTTATCCTATGCTCCTAGTGGACCGTGTCTTGGAAGTGAGCGAGGATACCATTGTTGCCATCAAAAATGTGACCATCAATGAGCCCTTCTTTAACGGCCATTTTCCTCAATATCCAGTTATGCCAGGCGTTCTGATTATGGAAGCCTTGGCGCAAACAGCTGGTGTTTTGGAGTTGTCTAAGCCTGAAAATAAAGGGAAACTAGTCTTTTATGCTGGTATGGACAAGGTTAAGTTTAAGAAGCAAGTTGTACCAGGCGACCAATTGGTTATGACAGCGACTTTTGTAAAACGTCGTGGCACCATTGCCGTGGTTGAAGCCAAAGCTGAAGTGGATGGCAAGCTTGCAGCTAGTGGTACTCTAACCTTTGCAATTGGGAACTAAGGAGGTTCTCCATGTTTCGAAAAATTTTAATTGCCAATCGTGGTGAAATTGCGGTCCGTATTATCCGTGCGGCGCGTGAATTGGGGATTGCGACGGTAGCGGTTTATTCAACTGCTGATAAGGAAGCCCTTCATACGCTTTTGGCAGATGAAGCTGTTTGTATTGGTCCTGGGAAAGCAACAGAGTCTTATCTCAATATTAATGCGGTTCTATCAGCTGCAGTTTTGACTGAAGCAGAAGCCATTCACCCCGGTTTTGGATTTCTAAGTGAAAATTCCAAATTTGCAACCATGTGCGAAGAGGTGGGAATCAAGTTTATCGGTCCATCTGGTCATGTTATGGATATGATGGGAGACAAGATCAATGCGCGTGCTCAGATGATTAAAGCTGGTGTACCTGTCATTCCAGGTTCAGATGGAGAAGTGCATAACTCTGAGGAAGCCTTGATTGTTGCTGAAAAAATTGGCTATCCTGTGATGCTCAAGGCTTCAGCAGGTGGTGGTGGTAAAGGGATTCGTAAGGTTGAAAAACCAGAAGACCTCGTTTCAGCCTTTGAAACTGCCTCTAGCGAAGCCAAGGCCAATTATGGCAATGGTGCTATGTATATAGAACGGGTTATTTATCCAGCTCGCCACATCGAGGTTCAAATTCTAGGAGATGAACACGGAAATGTGATTCACTTGGGGGAACGGGATTGTTCTCTTCAACGGAATAATCAAAAGGTTTTAGAAGAAAGCCCTTCGATTGCAATCGGAAAAACGCTACGCAATGAAATTGGTGCTGCTGCTGTTCGAGCGGCAGAGTTTGTTGGCTATGAGAATGCAGGAACCATTGAGTTTCTGCTTGATGAAGCAAGTAGCAACTTCTACTTCATGGAAATGAATACTCGTGTACAAGTAGAACATCCTGTTACAGAGTTTGTTTCAGGTGTGGATATTGTTAAGGAACAGATTCGCATTGCGGCGGGTCAGCCTCTATCTGTTAAGCAAGAAGATATTGTCCTACGTGGCCATGCTATCGAGTGTCGGATCAATGCAGAAAATCCAGCCTTCAACTTTGCTCCAAGTCCAGGTAAGATTACCAATCTCTATCTCCCAAGTGGAGGAGTCGGCTTGCGCGTGGATTCAGCAGTTTATCCAGGATATACCATTCCGCCTTATTATGATAGTATGATTGCTAAAATCATCGTACACGGCGAAAATCGTTTTGATGCCTTGATGAAAATGCAACGTGCCCTCTATGAATTAGAGATTGAAGGGGTACAGACCAATGCAGATTTCCAGCTTGACCTCATTTCAGATCGCAATGTTATTGCTGGAGATTACGATACTTCTTTCTTGATGGAAACCTTCTTACCCAAATATCAAGAAAAAGAATAAAATGACTTCAAGAGTTTAAACCGAAAAGGGGAATCAATGGCTCTATTTAGTAAAAAAGATAAGTATATTCGAATCAATCCCAATCGTTCGGTTAGGGAAAAGCCTCAAGCCAAGCCAGAGGTTCCAGATGAATTATTCTCCCAGTGTCCGGGTTGTAAGCATACCATCTACCAGAAGGATTTGGGAAGTGAGCGTATCTGTCCACACTGTAGCTATACCTTTCGTATTTCTGCCCAAGAACGCTTGGCTTTGACGATTGATATGGGAACCTTCAAGGAATTGTTTACAGGGATTGAAAGCAAGGATCCCTTGCATTTCCCTGGTTATCAAAAGAAACTGGCAACTATGCGTGAAAAAACAGGTCTGGATGAAGCCGTTGTGACAGGAACAGCTCTTATAAAAGGTCAGACTGTGGCTCTTGGAATTATGGATTCTAACTTTATCATGGCATCTATGGGTACGGTTGTAGGGGAAAAAATCACTCGATTATTTGAGTATGCGACTGTTGAAAAATTGCCAGTTGTTCTTTTCACAGCATCTGGTGGAGCCCGTATGCAGGAAGGAATCATGAGTCTCATGCAGATGGCAAAGATTTCTGCAGCAGTTAAACGTCATTCAAATGCTGGCCTCTTTTACTTGACCATTTTGACAGATCCAACGACTGGTGGTGTGACAGCTTCTTTCGCTATGGAAGGCGATATCATTCTGGCTGAACCACAGAGTTTGGTTGGTTTTGCTGGGCGTCGTGTGATTGAAAATACGGTTCGTGAAAGCTTGCCTGAGGATTTCCAAAAGGCAGAATTCCTATTGGAACATGGCTTTGTGGATGCTATTGTCAAAAGAAGAGACTTGCAAGATACCATTGCTAGCCTGGTCAGATTGCATGGAGGGAGTCCAAGATGAATATTGCAAAAATAGTCAGAGAAGCGCGTGAGCAGAGTCGCTTGACAACCTTGGACTTTGCGACAGGCATTTTTGATGAATTTATCCAGTTACATGGTGACCGTTCTTTTCGAGATGATGGTGCAGTTGTTGGTGGTATCGGCTGGCTTGGAGAACAAGCTGTAACAGTGGTTGGTATCCAAAAAGGCAAGAGTTTACAAGACAACCTCAAACGGAATTTTGGACAACCGCATCCAGAAGGCTACCGCAAGGCACTACGTTTGATGAAACAGGCTGAAAAGTTTGGCCGTCCAGTGGTGACCTTTATCAATACAGCAGGTGCCTATCCGGGTGTGGGAGCGGAAGAACGTGGACAGGGGGAAGCCATCGCTCGCAATCTCATGGAAATGAGTGACTTGAAAGTTCCGATTATCGCTATCATTATCGGTGAAGGTGGTTCAGGTGGGGCTCTGGCTCTAGCAGTCGCAGACCGAGTCTGGATGCTGGAAAATTCTATCTATGCCATTCTAAGCCCAGAAGGCTTTGCTTCCATTCTATGGAAGGACGGCAGTCGTGCCATGGAAGCAGCAGAACTGATGAAAATCACTTCGCATGAACTGTTAGAAATGGACGTGGTGGATAAGGTGATTTCTGAAGCAGGACTTTCTAGTAAAGAACTGATTAAGAGTGTAAAGGAAGAACTCCAAACGGAGCTAGCCCTACTTTCACAAAAACCGCTAGAAGAGTTGTTGGAAGAACGTTACCAACGATTTAGAAAATACTAATACAAAAACTAGAACTGGCAGTCAGTTCTAGTTTTTATGTGGTTCTCTGTGTCGAGGACACAACAAAAAGTGCTTGGAAGACCAAACACCTTTTTGATTATTCATTTTCTTCAGTTACAAATTGACTAAGCAGTCCGTTGATAAAGCGGGCTGATTTTTGATCCGAAAAATTCTTGGCGAGTTCAATGGCTTCATTGACTGCTACTAGCTGAGGTGTATCAAATGATGTGATTTCAAAGATACCCAAGCGTAGTAAGTTTTTTTCGACCAAGGTCAAGCGTTCAACTGTCCAGCCTGACTTGAGGTGCTGGTTGATTTGTTTATCCAACTCGTCTTTTTGAGCTTGAACACCAGAAACCAAGTTTAGAAGAAAGGCAGGGATTTGCACATCTTCATCTTCACGATCATGTGTGTAGGCAAAGCGACAAGCTGTTTCCATATCTGTGTCGAATTCAAGGCTCATAAGAGCTTGAAAAGCGCATTTACGAAGTTCGCGTCTAGATTCTAATAATGGACTAGTCATTGAGGAAGTCCTCGTTAAATAGATCTTTCAACTCTGGTTTAGGTGTTTTGTCTGGAACAATTCCTGTAACATGGATATTGACAGCAGAAAGTTCCACATCAGCCATATCATGGACAGCATCTTTGACCGCTTTTTGAATAGTAAGAGCAACTTTTGGTACTTTCACACCGTACTCTAGGTAGAGATAGATGTCAGCAGTTAGTTCTTCGTTGCTTTCTTTTAAGTAGACGCCACGACCAAGAGAGAGTTTTGATAGGGTATCAGATACGGATTTATTTGAAAATGAATGGACACCATCAACTTTAGCAGTTGCGATGGCAATGATTTTTTCAAGTACACGTGGAGCGATAACGATTTCGCCAAATTGTTCTTCAGTTCCCATAGAATGACCTCTTTCTAGAGATTAGGCACGAGAAACGTAAGTTCCTTCTGCAGTGTTGATGATCAATTTTTGTCCAGCTTCAATGAAGTCTGGAACGTTAACAACAAGTCCAGTTTCCATAGTTGCTGGTTTACCAGAACCTGTAACAGTAGCACCTTTGATAGATGGTTGTGTTTCAGCAACTGTCAATTCAACAGTAGTTGGTACAGTTACACCGATTACTTCAGTTCCGTAGAATTGGATTTTCACATCAGAGTTTTCAAGGATGTAAAGCAATTCATTTTCAACGTTTACGACTGGGATTTCGTATTGGTCGTAAGTTTCAGTGTTCATGAAGTAGGCAGTTTCATCCATTTTGTACAAGTATTGAGCTGGAACAGTTTCGATAATAGCTTGTTCGAATTTTTCTTCTGGACGGTAGCTTGTGTCAAAAGTAGAACCAGTACGGACATCACGCAATTTCATACGCATGATTGTGTTCCCTTTACCTGGTTTGTGGTGGCTAGCTTCCAAAACGCGGATCAATTTTCCGTCTGCAGTTTCAAATGTCATACCAGCTTTCAATTTGCTTGCTTCAATCATGTTTTTACCTCTTTAATAAATATTATTACTCTTCATTTTACCATAAAAGTAATGAAAAAGAAAGTTGGAGGTAGGATAATGGAAATATTTATATAAATTTATACTTGTACGAAAAAATGTTTTAGAATGGCATATTTTCTAATGAAATTTATAAGCAAATATCTTCAAAGTTACCTTAAATGTGATATAATTTAGTAATAGTATATTTGTACGTAAGCGTATACACACACATATATATATATATATATAAGGTGGTAAACATATGTTTAAATTGTCGAGACAACAAAAAGATCATCGTTATTTTTGTGGAAATAGATACGAAAAATATTCGATTAAAAAATTAAAAGTTGGTGCTGCGAGTGTCTTAATCGGGGCAGGATTTTTGTTTGGTTACAATGTAGATACGGTAGAAGCAGCCTCTGCTACTGAAACCACTGAAGCGGTAGTACAGAAGGATGCTGATACGGGACTAAACCAAGCTCAAGAAAATACGCAAGCAGGAACTGTCTCTGAGCCAAAAGCAGATAGTGAAACAAAAGCAGAGTTAGCTGAGCAACCAAAATCAAATGCAGGGCTAGAAAAGTCAGCTGAGCCAGCGACACTTGTAAAAGAAAATGAAAAAGATACAGAACAAGCTTCAGCAGTTTCAGCACATACTAACACTGCAGAAGCAACTGAGACAAAACCATCTGTCGATTTATCTCTTTTGCAAGAAAAACTAGCAGATTTGGAAGCTCAAATTGAACGTATCCGAGGAAATAAAAAACAAGCTTCTCAAATCCAAAATGCTGAAAAACTAGTTGCAGAAGCTAAGCAATATTTAAGTGCATTGGATGCAACACAGTCAGGAGCTGATAAAAAAGCAAAAGAAGTTAGTTCATTAACTAGTGTTTTAAAATCCATTAAAGCTGAAGAAACGTCTAAAGAAAATAAAAATCAAGATAGTCGTAATGGCAAAAAGATGGAAGAAGGAACTGGTTTCCGTAATGGAGTAACAGATCAAGCTTTGACAGGGTCAATTCATTTTGATAATTCAAATGGACCAACAGAAAAACAAATTCCAGTTGCAAATAATGGTGACGGTGAACGTGTCATTAATATGGCGATTACTTACTCAGCTTCTTCAACTGAAACAGTTACAGATGGTAAAGTACGTGTAACTATTCCAAAGGCTTTTCTACACTCTACTAAAAAACCGGAATTTGCAAATTCATCATTTGTAAAAAGTGTAGATGATTTATCAACTACTACAGATTATGTTTATGATTTAAATTTAAATCCTATGAGTGGTGGAACTGTTGCTGAAAGTTTATTAAAATTATATGTTGGTACTTCTATAAAAAATGCTCCATCAAAAGGTGATGCATTATCAGTTACTACAGATTTCATAGCAGGTGGAGAAACTTTATCAACGAAGTCAGCTATAGCTACTTTTGACTATTTGTCAGAAATTTTATATAGAGAAAAAGATACGAGACCTAAAACTGTAAAAAATATGGTCGATCAGTTTGGTGCACCGTTACCGGAATTTAAAATGGGATTTGTTTCGAATGGGACTTTCAAGCCGATTGAAGGAAGTACATTTAAATTACCATTTATTATGAGTGATCAGAGTTTCTTCAATAACGAAGAAACGAATCAAAATGGTAATGGACGTTTAACAAGTTATGATTATACGATTAGTGGAATTCCAGATTTCTTAGAATTAGATCCAACAAATGTTAAAAACAATAAGTTTTGGACATTAGAAAATGGAGTTTTAACCTTACATCCAGATGAAAAGAAAGGTATTGATCAAAGTTTACTTTATGGTGGACCAATCCTGAAGGTAAAAGAAGGTGCTTTTAATACACCGGAAGCTATTAAAAGAGTAATTGAAACAAATTCTACTAAAGGATTCAATGCTAATATCGTTTATAAAGCAGTTGGGCACAGACCTGATGGTTCTACATTTACTCAGACATTAGAAAATCCAGATGGATTTAGATTTTATCTTGGAGATGGAATACCCGCTATTAAAGAGCTGGATACAAGAATTTACCCTGAAACTAATCAACGATTATTTTCAAATGCAAGTAATGAAGATACGTTTAACGCTAGATTTTATGTACCATCTAATAAACTAAAAGGTGACGGTGCATTCTTACCAAGTCAGTATATAAACTATTTTATTCCAAAAGATCAAGAAGGAAATTACTTTACAAAATTCCAGTTAAATAGAGTATATACAAATGAAATAAAAGCTGATGGTTCAAAAGCAGTTAGAGGTTATTACAGAGAACAGTTAGACGGGAATTTAAAAGAGAATTTTAAATTATACGGAGTAACTAAAGATAACCAAGCTGAATTATTGAAAGAATATACTTCAATTAATGAATTATATGATACTATCGAAATTAATCCTGAAAAGAAATATGAGCATTTAATCCTAAAACATCCGGGTATAGTAGATGAATTTCAAAAATACAATTCGACTTCTAAAACAATAACTGGATTAGAATCAAGACTTGGAGTAACTGTTGGTACATGGAAGGAAAAAGCCCAAGATAAAACAATTCAACGCTATGACAATAAAATAGCGCAAGGGTTTACATCAGATAATACAATAGAGAGTGCTATAGCTATGGAACGTCCTGCTACGGGTAGTGGTGATCCTGCATGGCATGTCAAAACTCCAACAAAATTATCATTAGATATGAATCAAATAGGGAGTCAAACTTTAACTAAAGATCAGTTAACAAGAGGTAAAACAATTCCTATTGCCGTAACGTATTCAGCACCAGATTATTTTTCTTTAGCAGAGACAGATAAAAATGGAGTTAAGACTTACGATTTAAATAAATTAGATCCAAATATTACTAAAACAAGTGTTATGTTATTAGCGGATCCAAAGTTACCGTTGAAAGACTTTAGATTAGCAGCAGATAATCGTTTATTATCGAAATACGTATTACATTTTGGTGGAGCAAATGGGCGTGATGCACAAGGAACGTATGATAAATTAAAAGAATCTTATGACACGGTAAATCCAACTAAAATTATCGAAAATTATAACGGAACAGGGAAACGTGCTTACATCTTTGATTCAAAAAATTTAGGTCTTACTAAATATGATTTAAATAAAGATGGATGGCTTAAAGGTGGATTATATAGTCCTACAGCCTTGACTTTTGAAGTTGAAAATAATGGACAAGTTGAAGCTGGAACTTATGGGATTGAATCTTATTTAGTATGGAATAGTGACTCTGAAACGTTAGTAGGTAATGACAATTCTATTAATGCTAATTTTGTTGAAAATCACGCACCAGGTTTATCTATTTCAAAAGCAAATATTAACGTTACAATTAATAACGTTGCTGAATATTCAACTTCTTTAACAATTGCTAAACCTGGGACTACAGGTGTTCGAGGAATCATTGATGTTAAGAATGGACAAGAAGTTGTCTTATCACCACAAATTGAAAATTTAACAGATATACCTCAAAAAGTAAAAGAAGCAGTAGTATTAATACCTAAGACAGAAGCTCTAACCTATTTAGAAGGTCCAATAGTTGATGATTCAGACGAATATGATGTATTTTATACAACATCAACTGCTACTGACAAAACTACTGGAACATATGTGCCTGCTAATCAAATCACAAATTGGAAAGATGTTACTGCCGTTAAATATGTGTTTAAGGATAATTATACTGTAACAAAAGAGCATGCCTTTAAACATCACTTTAATCTACGTGTCGATCAGAATAATCCAAACTATGTGCAAAGTACTTCTCAAATTTTTCTAAAAGATGGAAAAGATACTTGGTTAGAATCAAATGTTGTAGGATTAAGAACAGAAGATGTTCGTGGAAAACTAGAAGTGTACTATAAAACTGTAGATGGTGAGCTCTTAAAAGAGTTCCCAAAAACTAGAGGTTTTGAAGGACAGCCTTATGCTACAACTAAAGAACCAATTCTTAAAGGTTTTGTAAATAAATGGTATGCTGTGCACGACTATATTTTTATCGAAGTTCAACCAGATTCTGCTCCAGAAACAGGAACTTATGAAAGACAGGTAACTAAGAAAGTTACATATCTATATGATCAGGCTAATGTGAAAGTAGAAACTAAAGAGATTACAAGAACTATTAATTATATTGAAAAAAATAATGAAGGTAATATCATTTCTAGTCCAGTAATCCAAAAAGTAACAGTATCAAGAAAAGTATATACTGGAGAAAAAACAGGACGTGTTGTAGAAGAAGATTGGGAAATTCCAGCAAATGCTAAATGGGAGTCTGTAACTTCTCCAACACCTTCAGAATGGGAAAAACCAGAAGTAAAAGTTAATGATCAATATATTGCTAAAGCGGCAATTGATGAAGTAAGAATTACACCTGAAGTCCTTAATAATGGTAATATTGTTGAAAATGTATACTATGAGCGACTTGTACCAGTTGGTGGAGATGTAGTAGCAAAATACGTTATCGAAGGTACAACAACTGAATTAAAACCAGCAACAGATGTTGCTAAGGGATTAAAAGTCGGAAAAAGCTATACTTCAACAGCACCACAAGCAGGAGAAGAATTAACAGCTACTGATGGGAAAGTTTATGTATATAAAGGACATAAAGCTACATCAGCTACAGAAACAGGTAAAGTAACAGAAGCGAAACAAGAAGTCGTTTATGAGTACGCACCAAAAGTAGGTGGAAACGTCGAAGTGAAATATGTCATTGCAGGGACAGAAACAAACCTAAAAGATCCAGTAACATTAGTAACAAATGGACAAGTAGGAAGTGACTACACTGCAACGAAAGAAAACACCCTCACAAAAGACGGCTTAGTCTATGAATTAGTTAAAACCAATAATGGACTAAAAGAAGGTTCAGCTACAGAAACAGGTAAAGTAACAGAAGCGAAACAAGAAGTCGTTTATGAGTACGCACCAAAAGTAGGTGGAAATGTCGAAGTGAAATATGTCATTGCAGGCACAGAAACAAACCTAAAAGATCCAGTAACATTAGTAACAAATGGACAAGTAGGAAGTGACTACACTGCAACGAAAGAAAACACCCTCACAAAAGACGGCTTAGTCTATGAATTAGTTAAAACAAATAATGGACTAAAAGAAGGTTCAGCTACAGAAACAGGTAAAGTAACAGAAGCGAAACAAGAAGTCGTTTATGAGTACGAGTTACAAAAAGGTGATGTAATAGTAAGTTATATAGATACTGAAGGAAATGAGATTGAAGGTAAGACAAGTGTCAAAGCTGAAACTCAAAGTCCAACAGGTAAAGAGTACAACACAAACACACCAGACTTAAAACCAGAAACGATCACAACTACCAATGGTGATGTTTATGAATTCGTGAAAAAATCTGAAACATCAGCTCCTGAAGTAGGAAAAGTCAATAAAGGAGTTACAATAGTTGAGTATATTTACCGTCAAGTCATAACAAGTTATGTGAATGAAGAAGGCAAAGAAATTAACCCTTCAGACAAAGGAACGAAGGATAAGAAAGATATTCCAGAGTACATCTTCAAAGAAACTAAGAAAGACGAAAAAGGCAATACAACGCATGTATACCGTCAAGTCATAACAAGTTATGTGAATGAAGAAGGCAAAGAAATTAACCCTTCAGACAAAGGAACGAAGGATAAGAAAGACATTCCAGAGTACATCTTCAAAGAAACTAAGAAAGACGAAAAAGGCAATACAACGCATGTATACCGTCAAGTCGTAACAAGTTATGTGAATGAAGAAGGCAAAGAAATCAGCCCTTCAGACAAAGGAACGAAGGATAAGAAAGACATTCCAGAGTACATCTTCAAAGAAACTAAGAAAGACGAAAAAGGCAATACAACGCATGTATACCGTCAAGTCGTAACAAGTTATGTGAATGAAGAAGGCAAAGAAATTAACCCTTCAGACAAAGGAACGAAGGATAAGAAAGACATTCCA
>CAJNCJ010000016.1 GCA_905221235.1 bacterium | reverse complement strand
ATGGGACTTTTTTTCTACACAAAAATAGGCTCCATAATATCTATAGGGGATTTACCCACTACAAATATTATAGAGCCCTTTTTGTTTACTATTTATACTCTTCGAAAATCTCTTCAAACCACGTCAACGTCGCCTTGCCGTAGGTATGGTTACTGACTTCGTCAGTTTCATTTGCAACCTCAAAACAGTGTTTTGAGCTGACTTCGTCAGTTTCATCTACAACCTCAAAGCAGTGCTTTGAGCAGCCTGCGGCTAGTTTCCTAGTTTGCTCTTTGATTTTCATTGAGTATTATTTCTCTCTTTATGTCGTTCATAAGCCTTGAGCTGGCGCTGCAGTTCCTTTTTAATAGCAGGTTCTGGAGCGTATTTTTCTTCCCAATCATCTGGTTTTAAGATTTTGTGGGTCACTGGATCAAAATGGGCCTTGCCATCTGGGAAAATTTTCCCCATATTGGCCTGATGGACAATGTCAAAAATACGTTCTGGGTCCACCCCCATCAAGACAAAACTACCGTAGGTAAAGTAAAGCGTGTCAATCAAGGCATCCACTTGCCCTACCAAGTCTTGCTGGGCAGGTGTCTTCTTGGCTACCTTATCTGCTGCCTTATCAAGGGCCTGATGAAGTTGCGATAGAGCTTGGCCAAAGTCCTCTTCCGAAGAACTAGCAGCTCGAACAAACTCAACCAATTCTTCTATTTTAAAGCCAGCCCTATGGGTTGCACCTTCTAAATCCCAAGCCCGCGGTTCTTCTTGTGTCCGTTCATCCATCATATGGTGGAAGGTCTTGACCTTATTGAAATGATAGTCACGGCTGACAAAAACTTTTTCTGAAGCTAGAACACCGAAATGTTCCAAGGCCTTGTGGATTCCATCTTGCTGATTGCTGGCCGTGATATGCTTGGCAACTTCCTTGACACTGCTACTACCATTTCCCATAGCGACCGACATACCAACACCTGCAAGCATTTCTAGGTCGTTATCTGAGTCACCAAAGGCCATGACTTGGTTTAGATCAAAACCATATTCTTTCCCAACTCGGCGAATACCTTCCAATTTAGAGTTTCCTTGATTGATGACATCCGCTGCAAAAGGATTGCTACATGTCAATTTCAAGTCTTCAAAATCAGCTGCCGCCTTCTCAGATTCTTCCGGTGTCATCAGCATCAAAACTTGGTAGATAGGCTGATTCATCAGATGAAGCAGGTCTTCTTCCTTTTGGGGAACAACCTTGCTGACCATACGATTAAAGGAATGACTCACTGTCCGAGTTAAAACAGAGGGAACGAAGCGACTGATTCGTTGGGAAAAAGAACCCAAACCAAAGGACATGATTTTGGAACCCAACATGGCATCCTTGGTCCCTAGAGCAATCTCCTTGCCCTCTTTTTTAGCATAGCTAATTAGCTGACGCAAATGTAACTTGGAAATAGGACTCGTGAACAAGACTCTGTCTTTAGTAAAGATATACTGGCCATTGTAGGTTACCGCAAAGTCCAAATCCAAATCGTCCATCAATTCCTTAACAAAAAAAGGCCCTCGTCCTGTCGCTACACCGACAAGCACCCCTTGTTCTTTGACAATCTTAATCGCGTCCTTAGTGGATTTCAAAACACTCTTGCGATCGTTGACCAAGGTTCCATCGATATCAAAAAAAACCGCTTTGACTTCCATCCTATCCCAATCTCCCCTTTTGTGATACAATGATTATACCATATTTCAGAAAGAGTGAGTAAATCATGCCTAAGAAAATCCTTGTTTTACATACGGGCGGAACTATTTCCATGCAGGCCGATGCTTCTGGCGCTGTTGTGACGAGTTCAGATAATCCCATGAACCATGTGTCCAATCCCCTCGAAGGAATCCAAGTCCACGCCTTGGACTTTTTTAACCTGCCAAGCCCCCATATCAAACCCAAGCATATGCTGGCTCTCTACCAAAAAATCAAAGAGGAAGCAGATAACTACGATGGAGTGGTGATCACACACGGGACCGATACTTTAGAGGAAACAGCCTATTTCCTTGATACCATGGAAGTCCCCCATATGCCTATCGTTCTAACAGGTGCCATGCGCAGCTCCAACGAACTCGGTAGTGACGGTGTTTATAACTATCTGAGTGCTTTAAGGGTGGCTAGCGATGACAAGGCTGCTGACAAAGGGGTTTTAGTCGTCATGAACGATGAAATACACGCTGCCAAGTATGTTACCAAAACGCATACAACCAACGTCAGCACCTTCCAGACTCCAACACACGGGCCACTTGGTCTGATTATGAAACAAGAAATCCTCTACTTCAAAACAGCTGAGCCCCGTGTTCGCTTTGACCTTGAT
Organism: bacterium; assembly: GCA_905221235.1. Lineage (GTDB taxonomy): Bacteria > Bacillota > Bacilli > Lactobacillales > Streptococcaceae > Streptococcus. Next base: position 36,681 of record CAJNCJ010000016.1, on the reverse strand, counting down.
CACATACAAGGATTAGTCCCTATCATCTCTGCTTATGCTGGTATGACAGATGAGCTGATTGATATGCTGGATTTGGAACAATTGGACGGTTTGATTATCCAAGCCTTCGGAGCTGGTAATATTCCCAAAGAAACGGCTCAAAAATTAGAAAGCCTTATGCAAAAAGAAATCCCAGTCGCTCTGGTATCACGATGCTTTAACGGTATTGCCGAACCTGTTTATGCCTACCAGGGTGGAGGCGTACAGTTGCAAAAATCAGGCGTTTTCTTTGTTAAAGAACTCAACGCCCAAAAAGCCCGTTTGAAACTCCTCATTGCCCTCAATGCCGGACTAACAGGACAGGCTTTGAAAGACTATATGGAAGGATAATACTCTTCTCTAAAAACAAATCAGGAAATCTGCACGATTCCCTGATTTTTTCTATTTACGTTTTCGTGTTGAGCGACGTTCTGTCAAACCATGAGGTAAGAGAACTTCACGTTCTTCCAACTCTTCCTTGTGCATAATCTTAGTCAACATACGCATACTAATGGCGCCAAGGTCATAAAGAGGTTGGGCAATAGTTGTCAAGTTTGGACGGGTAAAGCGTGAGATTTGTGAATCATCACTAGTAATGATTTCAAACTCTTCTGGCACAGATACACCCTTATCAGCAAGGCCGTTCAAGACACCTGCTGCCAACTCATCACCTGTTACAACTGCTGCAGTTGCGTTTGATGAAATCAAGCGTTCTGCCAAGGCATAACCGTCTTCATAAGTGTATTTAGACTCAAATACCAAGCCTTCGCTATAAGAAATCCCTGCTTTTTTCAAGGCTTCCTTGTAGCCAACCAAACGAACCTTACCATTGATATCATCCACTAGTGGACCGCTAACGAAAGCAATGCGCTCATTTTCTTTAGCAAGGTAGGTCACTGCATCAATCGTTGCTTGTTTGTAGTCAATATTGACACTTGGAAGCTGATGTTCTACATCCACAGTTCCTGCAAGAACAACTGGTGTTCGAGAACGAGAAAACTCTGAACGAATTTTTTCAGTCAAGTGGTAGCCCATAAAGATAATACCATCCACTTGCTTAGAAAACAGGGTATTGACAACTGAAACTTCCTTGTCATCATCCTCATCACTATTGGCAAGGACAATATTATACTTGTACATTTCAGCGATATCGTCAATCCCTTTAGCAAGCGTTGAGAAATAACCATTGGTAATATTGGGGATCACCACACCGACAGTGGTTGTCTTTTTACTTGCAAGACCACGCGCCACGGCATTTGGACGGTAATCCAAACGATCAATTACCTCAAGCACTTTTTTACGAGTGTTCTCTTTTACATTCTTATTGCCATTGACTACACGGCTAACCGTCGCCATTGAAACCCCTGCTTCACGGGCGACATCATAAATCGTTACTGTATCGTCTGTATTCATTCCATTTCCTTTCTATATCATACCTCACGAGACTCTAAAAAGAGACGGTATGAAAATTTCGTTTTCATGTTTCTACTTATTCCATTCTATCACTATTTGTAAACACTTTCAAGTATTTTTTGAAGATTGTTTGAAAAAAATTTCATAGAAAGCTATGTTTATGAAGAAAAAATCACCTTTTCTTGATTTTTAATCCTATTTGCTGTATGATAAGGGAAAGAAAGGGGGCAGAGATATGGCTTTTACCAATACCCAGATGCGGTCGGCTAGTTTTGGCATTGTTACCAGCTTGCCTGATGATGTCATTGACTCTTTTTGATATATCATCGACCATTTCTTAAAAAATGTCTTTGAATTGGAAGAAGAACTCGAGTTTCAATTGCTTAATAACCAAGGAAAGATTACCTTCCACTTCTCAAGTCAACACCTCCCTACAGCCATTGATTTTGATTTTAACCATCCTTTTGACCCTCTTTATCCCCCGAGAGTCTTGGTTTTAGACATGGACGGTAGAGAGACTATCCTCCTCCCAGAAGAAAATGACCTATTTTAAAAACTCTGGCCTTCAGTTGCAAGTGACTGAAAACTAGAGTTTTTTCTATTTTTTCAAAGCATCATACAAGCTGCGAATAGGTTGCTTTAATGTCGGATGGATAAAATGAGGCGCAATTTCTTGTAGAGACTCAAGAACAAAAAGGCGTTCTGCTATGTAAGGATGGGGCAAAATAAGGTCATCTGTATAAAGGACCTGGTCCTCCACAAAGAGCAAGTCCAAATCAATCAAACGAGGGCCCCAATGTACTTCTCTCACCCGCCCCATCTCTGACTCAATGGCTAACAAGGTCTCTAATAGCACTGGAGCAGGCAACCAGGTTTCTACTTCAACCACTTGATTAGCAAAGCTATCTTGCTCCACACCACCCCAAGGCTCCGTCGTCAATACACTGGACTCTTTGAGAATATGGATACCTCGATTTCGCATGTTCTCAATGGCTTGCTCCAAATTCGCTTGTTTATCTCCCATATTGCTTCCTAGGGCGATAAAGGCTCGTTGCTTGCGACGATGAATGGTCACTGAGCAAGTTTCTAGTGGCAAATGAACCGGCGCCCAAGGCTTTTTCAGTTCCAGCTTAATTTCTTGAACAAGAGGATAGGTCTCAAAGGTACGTTCTACCAGTTTGTAGGCTACCGTTTCAATCAAGTTCTCAGTTGTTTCCTGAAACCAAGCCGTCCACTGCTGGCACAATTCTCCGTAATGGACAGAGGCTGTTAAATCCAAATCTGTCGCCGCCTTGGTCATATCATAGGATAGGATTGCGGAAATAACAAACTTCTGCCCCAATTCTTTCTCACTAGGAAAAAGACCATGATAGGCAAAAATTTCCAAATCCTTAATCTGCAGTTGATCCATAATGATTCCTTTCTAGAAAAATCCGCCCAAAGCGGATTCTTTTTATAGTCCCATTAAACGATAAGCTTGATCTCGAAGGTCCTTATCTGTTTCAAATAGACCACGAGCTACTGTCGTCAAGGTTGCAGTGCCTGGTTTTCTGACACCACGCATGCTCATACACATATGCTCTGCCTCAATGACAACAAAGGCTCCTTTAGCACCCAGATAGTCCATCAAGGCATCGGCTACTTCGATATTCAAACGTTCTTGAATTTGTGGTTTTTTCGAATAAACTTCAACCGTACGGGCTAGCTTAGACAAACCTGCCACACGACCATCTGGAATATAAGCAATGTGCGCTTTACCATAAAATGGCAAGAAGTGGTGTTCACACATGGTATGGAAAAAGATATCCTTTTCTACCACCATATTATCGTCAATAATCTCAAAGGATTTTGACAAATGTTCCTCCGCTGTTTGACCAAGACCTGAAAAAATCTCTTGGTACATACGGGCTACACGAGCAGGTGTTTCCTGCAAGCCCTCGCGATTAACGTCCTCTCCTACAGCCTCGATAATCATTTTTACAGCTGCTTCAATCTTTTGTGTATCCATTTTCGTTCTTCCTCTCCATCAGATAGGCCCTCACTTGGCTCAAGAAATACAAGGAACCAGTGACAATCCTAACTGTTTTTTTCTCTTCTTTTTTATCTGTCAATTTCTGCTCTAGAAAATCCTGCCAACCTTGGTAGCTGAGATTTCTAGACTTGGCTGCCTCTTTCAACACGTTTTCATCAGTCGCCCGACTATCGTCAAAATGTGTCAGGGTAAGCTCGGTATCTGGGATTTGCTCCAACAAGTCCAACATATCCTCCAAGGCCTTGGTTTTGATACAAGTAAAGAGAATTTCCTTATGGTAATCCGCAAAGCGTTCTTGCAATGTGGCTAATAAAGCCTTGATAGCGTGAGGATTGTGGGCTCCATCCAAAATCATCAAGGGTTCCCTTGACACGACCTCCAGACGCCCTGCCCAACTTGTTTCTTCCAAGGCTTGAGCAATCAAGTCATTGCTTGCTAGCTCTCGACCATCTTCTTTACAAAAAGTATCAAGTAAAGCTATGGCCATCCCAGCATTCTCTATCTGGTGCAAACCAAGCAGGCTAGTCTGGAAGCGACCTTGTCTGACAGAACTGGTATAATCAAAGATTTCACCCGTTACCACACTCTCTTGATGACTAACTTGATAATCTTTCCCATAGGCAAGTCTCAGCGCATTTTTAGCTTCTGCAATAGCGTCAATGACAGCCAAAGCTTCTGGAGCAATACGACCTGTCACCAAGGGAATTCCTTGTTTGATAATACCAGACTTCTGCTCTGCTATGGCTTCCAAGGTGTCACCAAGTAGGGCTACATGGTCCAGTCCAATAGTCGTGATGCCTGTTAGAATAGGCTGGCAGACATTGGTACTATCCAAAAGTCCACCCATGCCCACTTCCATAATGGCCACATCTACTTGCTCTGAGGCAAAGTAGTCATAGGCTATGGCTGTGATGAACTCAAACTCGGTTGTCCCCTGCAAATTGACAGCCGATTCCCCCTCAAGCAAAGTCTGATAGTCTGCCATGAGAGCTTCTAGTCTCGCTTCTGGGATAGATTCCCCATTGATGCTAATCTGATCCGTATAATGAATGAGATAGGGCGAGCTGAATACCCCAACTCTCAGCCCTAGCTTTTCCAACATATTTTTCAAAAAAGCAATGGTTGAACCCTTGCCATTGGTTCCTCCGATATGGATGACCTTGAGTTTGAGATGGGGATTGCCACGCAAGGCTAATAGTTCCACCATGCGTTCCAAGCCAAAATGCGGTTGGTCCGTCCGGTAGTTGGCAATCCACTGATTGTTTTCAATTTCTTTCATCTTATTTATATTGTTTTAAATCTAGATTTTCCGCTTCATCAGCCAGACGAATGGCGGAGGCAATTTCAACTGCCATCCTGTGACTAGCTACGTCATGCACGCGCACCACTTCTACACCCTGTCTTGCAGCAATACTAGTTACATGAGCCGAAACTGTGTCCCGATTGCGGAAACCAAGTTCTGTCTCAGGATTGACTTCAAAACCACTTTCTTCAAGAATATTGATGACAAACCGCTTGCGCGAAACTCCAAGAAAGATTGGATAGCCTTTCTGATGTAGTTTATCCAGATCCCGTAAAAGAAGCAGATTTTCTTTCTTGGTCAGACCAAAGCCGATTCCTGGATCCAACAGGATATTTTCTGGTGCAATACCAGCTTCCTCTGCTCTCGCTAGTGCTCGTTCAAAGAAAGCCTCCATCAATTCTTCGATTGGCATTTTTTCAAAGTCACCTAACTCTTCCTCTGTAAAAGCTTGACCAAAGCCAAAATGAGGAAAGATGAGTGAGCTAGGATGCTGAGGTCGAGCCATGACTGGATTAAACATAATGACTACTTTCGCTCCAGCCTTAGCAACCACATGGGCCATTTTTTCATCACCCATTAGACCAGTGATATCATTGACTAGATTGGCACCAGCAGCCAAAGCAGCCTCTGCTACCTGACTCTTCCAAGTATCGATAGAAATAAGGACATCACTTTCCTTGCGAATCGCTTTGATCACTGGAACAACACGCTGGATTTCCTCTTCTATCTCAACATAGCTACTTCTTCCCGGCCGAGTCGATTCCCCTCCGATATCTAGCATACTAGCCCCTTCTGCTATCAATTTACGAGCCTGCTGGAGTGCTTGCTCAAGAGCAAAAAATTGACCACCGTCCGAAAAGGAGTCTGGGGTTACATTGATAATTCCGCAAATAGCTGTCTTTGCATGATTGGCTTTACTTGACATATCGATCACTCCCTCAAGGCTTTTCACCATATTATTTCTCTATTTTACCATAAAAAGAAAAAGATGGACACGATTGCATTCATCTTTTTCACAGTTGAAGGAGGCAATTTCTCCCTCAAGAAAAATTGCTTCCATTTAGCAGAACCATTTCTCCCATTTTTAAAATATTGCCCTTAACTTTTAAAGTAGAGAACCTTAAATAGGCACACCAAAGGTTCTACTAACAATAATCACAAGTGCAAACAAGCAAAAGACTACTCCGTTAACAATCATATGAAGTAAGATAGACATTTCTAAACGTTGGGTTTTATAGACAGTCCACGTTAAAACCGATGACATGCCACCATAGATTAAAAGAGAAGGCAGATTTGTTGGTAGATGCAGCAAAGCAAATACAATTGCACCTATTATGTATCCCAAATTTTCATTTCCTCTAAAAATCTTTTTAGGAATTATACCTCGACATAAAATCTCCTCACAAATAGGAGCTATTAGAACCAGTAAGAAAAAACTGGAAATTAAGGAACTATTCTGGATCAAATCATTAATATTTGATTGATTGCTGGTTGTTGTTTCATTCATCAAATGCAGTAAGACCACACCAAGAATATTAAAGGCAAGAATCACTAGATAGCTTAAGGCCAATCTAGCCAAATCCTTAGCCTTGAAAAATGATAAACCAAAACTAGCCAACTGTGTTTTCCTAGCACCTATTATAAATACAGTTAAAACTACAAGAGATAAGGCCCCTACTAATAGTCCCGTTTGAAGCAGTGGAAATTTTCTGCTAGTTAGAAAAGTTGCTAGGGCTAAAGGAAACTGAGAAAACAAAAGCCCTACTAGAAAGATTATTAACCACTTCCCCCGGTTTAATACTTCACCCCAAATATTCTTTTTTATCATCAATCATACTCCTACCATTCAATCAAAATCACCTACCTAGTTTGAAGCAATTTTCAAGTAACTATAATATAAAAAGGGGAGAACCCCTTTTTATATTATAGCATTTATAGTGCCATGCTGATGTAGTTCAGGATAAACAAGGCATCCAAAATCCAAATCATGACATGAACATCTTTAGCTTGACCTTTGACAAGCTTAGTCAAAGTGTAAGTCAAGAAACCAACTGCAATCCCTTGAGTGATAGAGTAGCTGAATCCCATAAAGATAGATGTGAAGAAGGCAGGAACTGCTTCAGACATATCGTCCCAATGGATATTTTTCAAGCTAGCCAACATCATAATCCCAACGATAATCAAGATTGGAGCTGTAGCGGCTGTTGGTACAATCGCTAGAAGTGGGCTAAAGAAGCTTGAGATCGCAAAACAGATAGCTACAACCAAGGCTGTCAAACCAGTACGTCCACCTGCACCAATACCAGCAGCAGACTCAACATAAGTCGTTACGTTCGAAGTACCAGCGATGGCACCAATTGAAGTACCAATCAAGTCAGAGTAAAGAGCCTTATCCAACTTAGCTGATTGGTGATTTTCACCATTTGTCGCTACGATACCAACTTTCTCACCTGTACCGATCAAGGTACCAATCGTGTCAAAAATATCTGTCAATGAGAAGGCAAGAATGGCCATCAGAGTTTCAGGCAAGCGAGCTGTATCTGAAATCAAAGCTCCCAAACCTTCTGAACCAAGAGCTGCACCAAAGACTGTCTTCAAGTCTTCAAAGGCTGCACCAACATGGTTATTAGCAAAGTCGATACTAGACAAATCTACCAAACCAACTGCAATAGCAAGAACAGTTGTTGTCAAGATAGAGAGGATAATTCCCCCTTTAATCCCTTTAATGACAAAGAAGATTGTGATAGCAAGTCCTGCAAGAGCCACCAAAACAGCAGGATTATTAAAGCTGACCAATCCTGGAACAGCTGAAGCATTTGCTGTAATCGCTGCTTGAGCCTTGTCAGCCCCTTCTCCTGCAACCGTGTAATTTCCTGGATCAATAGAGAATTTCAAAAGTCCAGCATTCTTAATTCCCACGTAGGCAAGAAAGACACCGATACCAGCTGAAATAGCTGAGCGAAGAGCATTTGGAATCGATTCAATGATCATTTTACGAACATTTGTCAAGGTAATAATCAATGAGATGACCCCACAAATGAAGACCATAGCCAAGGCTTCTTGCCATGAATAACCAAGTCCAAATACGACTGTAAAGGTAAAGAAGGCATTGAGTCCCATACCTGGCGCTTGAGCGTATGGCAGGTTAGCATAGAAGGCCATCATCAAGGTACCAGCTACTGCACCGATAATCGTTGCAAGGAAGACACCCTGAGCAGGCATTCCTGTTTGCGAAAGAATTTGTGGGTTTACAAAGAGAATATAGCTCATTGCAAAGAAAGTTGTTAAACCAGCGAGAACCTCTGTACGAACGTCTGTACCGTTCTCTTTTAGTTTAAATAATTTGTCCATTATCAATCTCCTTTTAATTTTTACGAACAATAATAGAATTATATCATTTATCATTCACTTTTTCAATATCTTTGTTTGATTTATTTAAGAATTTGATGAAATTTCATTTTTGGTTTCGAATCTGCTTTTCTGCCTGCTTTTTGTTATAATAGTAGACATATTATCTGAAAAGACACTAGAAAGGTCCCTATGACGAAGAAAATTATTGCAGTTGACCTGGATGGAACCCTGCTCAACTCAGACAGTCAAATTTCTGACTTTACCAAAAAAACCATTAAAAAAGTTGCTGAAAAAGGGCATCAGGTTATTATTACGACAGGTCGCCCCTACCGTATGTCAAAAGATTTCTACCGCGAGCTTGGCCTAGACACTCCTATGATTAATTTCAACGGCTCCCTCACTCATTTACCAGACCAAGTTTGGGACTTTGAAAAGTGTTTGACCGTAGACAAAAAATATCTTTTAGACATGGTTCGACGTTCAGAGGACATTCAAGCCGATTTTATCGCTGGAGAATATCGTAAAAAATTCTACATTACAAATCCTAATGAAGAAATTGCCAATCCCAAACTATTTGGTGTAGAAGCTTTCCAACCTGAAGATCAATTCCAGCCTGAATTAGTAACCAAGGATCCTAACTGTATTCTGTTACAGACCAGAGCCAGTGACAAATATGCCTTGGCAAAAGAAATGAACGCCTTCTACCAGCATCAACTGTCTATCAATACTTGGGGTGGTCCGCTCAATATCCTTGAGTGTACCCCAAAAGGTGTCAATAAGGCCTTTGCTTTGGACTACTTGCTCAAGGTAATGAATCGTGACAAAAAAGATTTGATTGCCTTTGGTGATGAACACAATGATACCGAAATGCTCGCTTTTGCTGGGAAGGGTTATGCCATGAAAAATGCCAATCCAGAGCTACTACCTTATGCGGATGAGCAAATTTCCTTAACAAATGACCAAGACGGGGTTGCCAAAACCCTGCAAGATTTATTCTTATAGCCTCTACTGACCAGCTTACGAGCTGGTCTTTGTGCTCTTTTCACAGTCTCATCAACCAGTTAATCGATTGTTCTATTTTTTACCTCCAAAACCTTGGAAAAGACTTTCTTTTGTGATATAATTCACATATAAATACAAGAGAGCTCGTCACACTCGACTCTGTTGAAACATAATCAATCCAGTCCTGTTGTCCCTGTTCTCGGCCAATATCAAGGAGGATAGCTATGAAAGCTGTTGTTGTAAATCCAGAAAGCACTGGTGTTGCTGTTGAAGAAAAAGTACTCCGTCCACTTGAAACTGGAGAAGCACTTGTAGAGATTGAATACTGTGGTGTTTGCCACACTGACCTCCACGTTGCCCACGGTGACTTTGGTCAAGTACCAGGACGTGTCCTAGGACACGAAGGTGTTGGTATCGTTAAAGAAATCGCTCCTGATGTTAAAAGTCTTAAAGTCGGCGACCGCGTCAGCGTTGCTTGGTTCTTTGAAGGATGTGGTACTTGCGAATACTGTACAACTGGCCGTGAAACTCTTTGCCGTACAGTGAAAAATGCTGGCTACTCAGTAGATGGTGGTATGGCTGAACAATGTATCGTAACTGCAGACTATGCTGTTAAAGTTCCTGACGGACTTGATCCAGCCCAAGCTTCTTCTATCACATGTGCTGGTGTAACAACCTATAAAGCTATTAAAGAGGCCAAAGTTGAACCAGGCCAATGGGTTGTTCTTTACGGTGCTGGTGGACTTGGTAACCTAGCTGTTCAATACGCTAAAAAAGTATTCAATGCTCATGTCATCGCGGTTGATATCAACAACGACAAACTTGCCCTTGCAAAAGAAGTCGGTGCGGATATCGTTATTAACGGACTAGAAGTTGACGATGTACCTGGACTCATCAAGGAAAAAACTGATGGTGGAGCTCATTCAGCTGTCGTAACTGCTGTATCTAAAGTTGCCTTCAACCAGGCTGTTGACTCCGTTCGTGCTGGTGGTCGCGTCGTCGCTGTTGGTCTTCCTTCTGAAATGATGGAACTCAGCATCGTCAAAACAGTTCTAGATGGAATCCAAGTCATCGGTTCTCTTGTCGGAACTCGTAAAGACTTGGAAGAAGCCTTCCAATTCGGTGCAGAAGGTTTAGTAGTTCCAGTTGTTCAAAAACGTCCAGTAGAAGATGCGGTAGCCATTTTCGACGAAATGGAAAAAGGTCAAATCCAAGGACGTATGGTACTCGACTTCACCCACTAATCTATTAGAAACCTATTTTAAAAGTTGGAATACGCTTCCAACTTTTTTATATTAAATTTTTAAATATGGGTTCAAAAAAACTTCTCTAAAACTCAATATATCAATATTTTCAGATGTAATCTTTTTAATTATTTTATGATAAATAGTTGATTTTTAGATGAAAACGGTTTATACTTAAAAAGTCTTAAAGTTTTCTTAAAAGAAAACTGAAACAACAAAAAGGAGGAATGACAATAATGAGTATCGGAATCATTATTGCGAGCCACGGCGAATTTGCTGCGGGTATTCATCAGTCAGGTTCTATGATTTTTGGTGAACAAGAAAAGGTTCAAGTTGTAACCTTTATGCCAAATGAAGGTCCTGATGATTTATACGCTAAGTTTAATAACGCTGTTGCTGCATTTGACGCAGAAGATGAGGTTCTAGTTCTGGCTGACCTTTGGAGTGGATCTCCATTTAACCAAGCTAGCCGCGTGATGGGAGAAAATCCTGAGCGTAAGTTTGCCATCATCACAGGACTTAACTTACCGATGTTAATTCAAGCCTATACAGAGCGCCTTATGGACGCTGCTGCAGGTGTAGAAAAAGTCGCTGCGAATATCATTAAAGAAGCCAAAGATGGCATCAAGGCTCTTCCAGAAGAGCTAAACCCAGTTGAGGAAGTAGCAAGCGCTGCAGTTGCTCCAGTTGCCCAGGCTGCGATTCCAGAAGGAACTGTTATCGGAGATGGGAAACTCAAAATCAACCTTGCCCGTCTAGACACTCGTCTACTTCACGGTCAAGTTGCAACTGCTTGGACTCCAGATTCAAAAGCTGACCGTATCATCGTTGCTTCAGATAATGTAGCTAAAGACGAATTACGTAAAGAATTGATTAAACAAGCAGCTCCAGGTAAAGTGAAAGCAAACGTTGTTCCTATCCAAAAACTAATCGACGTTGCGAAAGATCCTCGCTTCGGAGGAACACATGCCCTTATCTTGTTTGAAACACCTCAAGATGCCCTTCGTGCTATCGAAGGTGGCGTGCCAATCAAAACTCTTAATGTTGGATCAATGGCTCACTCAACTGGTAAAACAATGGTTAACAACGTTTTGTCTATGGATAAAGAAGACGTTGCTACATTTGAAAAAATGCGTGACCTTGGTGTTGAATTTGACGTACGTAAAGTACCAAACGACACGAAAAAAGATTTGTTTGACTTGATCAACAAAGCAAACGTGCAATAATCGATTTTATGAAAGGATTTTAAAGATGTCTATTATTTCTATGGTTTTAGTAGTCGTTGTAGCCTTCCTAGCAGGTCTTGAAGGTATCCTCGACCAGTTCCAATTCCATCAACCAATCGTAGCTTGTACCCTTATAGGTCTTGTTACTGGTAACCTTGAAGCAGGGATTATCCTTGGTGGTTCTCTTCAAATGATCGCCCTTGGTTGGGCTAACATCGGAGCTGCCGTAGCTCCTGACGCTGCTCTTGCTTCTGTTGCTGCTGCCATTATCATGGTTCTTGGTGGCGACTTTACTAAGACAGGTATCGGTGTTGCCCAAGCGGTTGCTATCCCTCTTGCAGTTGCTGGTCTATTCTTGACTATGATTGTCCGTACACTCTCTGTCGGATTGGTTCACACTGCTGATGCTTCTGCTAAAAAAGGTGACTTTAAAGCAGTTGAACGTGCTCACTTTGTCGCACTTCTTCTTCAAGGTCTTCGTATTGCAGTCCCTGCAGCACTCCTTCTAATGGTACCAACTGAAACCGTACAAAGCATTCTAAATACTATGCCTGATTGGCTTAAAGATGGTATGGCTATCGGTGGTGGTATGGTCGTTGCCGTTGGTTACGCTATGGTTATCAACATGATGGCAACTCGTGAAGTATGGCCATTCTTCGCTATCGGTTTCGTGCTTGCTGCCGTGTCAGATATTACTCTAATCGGATTTGGTGCTATCGGTGTTGCTATCGCTCTTATCTACCTTCACCTTTCTAAAACTGGTGGAAATGGTGGCGGAGGAGCCGCAACTTCTAACGACCCAATCGGCGATATCCTAGAAGACTACTAAGATAAGAAAGGACTGAAAACATCATGACTGAAAAACTTCAATTAACTAAATCAGATCGTAAAAAAGTTTGGTGGCGCTCAACTTTCTTACAAGGTTCTTGGAACTATGAACGTATGCAAAACTTGGGTTGGGCTTACTCATTAATTCCAGCTCTTAAAAAACTCTACACTAAAAAAGAAGATCAAGTCGCTGCTCTTGAGCGCCATCTTGAGTTCTTCAACACTCACCCATACGTAGCCGCTCCAATCATGGGGGTTACTCTTGCACTTGAAGAAGAACGTGCTAACGGTGTTGAAATTGATGACGCTGCTATCCAAGGGGTTAAAATCGGTATGATGGGACCTCTTGCTGGTATCGGTGACCCAGTATTCTGGTTTACAGTACGCCCAATCCTTGGATCACTCGGTGCTTCACTTGCCCTTACTGGTAATATCTTAGGTCCAATCCTCTTCTTCGTTCTTTGGAACTTGATTCGTATGTCATTCTTGTGGTATACACAAGAGATTGGATACAAGGCTGGATCAGAAATCACTAAAGATATGTCTGGCGGTATCCTTCAAGACATCACTAAAGGAGCTTCTATCCTTGGTATGTTCATTCTTGCTGTCCTTGTTCAACGTTGGGTAAATATTAAATTTGCTTTCGATGTTGCCAAAGTTCAACTAGATGAAAAAGCTTATATCCATTGGGATAAATTGCCAGAAGGATCTAAAGGTATCCAAGAAGCATTCGCACAAGTAGGACAAGGATTGTCTCAAACACCTGAAAAAGTTACTACTTTCCAACAAAACTTGGATATGTTGATTCCTGGACTATCAGGACTACTCCTTACTTTCCTTTGCATGTACTTGCTTAAGAAAAAAGTATCTCCAATCACTATTATCCTTGCACTCTTCGCAGTGGGTATTGTGGCACATGTTCTTCACATCATGTAATCAAACAACTTAAAAGGAATCAGGTTCTAAACCTGATTCCTTTTTTCTATGTTTTTATACTCAATAAAAATCAGAGAGCAAACTAGGAAGCTTGCCGAAAGCTGCTCAAAGCACTGCTTTGAGGTTTGTAGATAGAACTGACGAAGTCAGCTCAAAACACTGTTTTGAGGTTGCAGATGAAACTGACGAAGTCAGTAATCATACATACGGCAAGGCGAAGCTGACGTGGTTTGAAGAGATTTTCGAAGAGTATTATTCTGCCAAGGCTCCCATTGGATCCCAAGGTGCGAGTACAATTGGTTCTGCTTCATAGGCAGCTTGTTCTTCTGCTGTCAGCAATTCTTTGCGAACAACGATTTGGTAAGTGTATTCGTCCATCCAAGCGTCTGAGGCAACAAAGTAACCATCGGTACCAACCTTGTCTCCCCATGAGTTTTCAACCTTCCACTTGGTTGATTTGCCATTTTCATCCAAATCAACACCTGTCAAGACCATGGCGTGGGTCATCAAGCTTTCGCTGTAGTCCAAACGTCCAGCCTTGTCTTGAGTTAATTGAATGTCCATGCTTGATTCGAAGTCATAAACATCTGTCGCAAGGATTCCAGCTTTGCGGTTGCTGAGCTGACCGACATCAGAACCAAACCAAACAGTCTCACCTGCTTGCATTTGAGCAATCGCTAATTCTTTCAAGCGCTCCATTGGAACGTTGAGGTAACGAACCGCACGGCTACCAACTACATTTCCTAACATCTCAACTGTGTAAGATTTTCCGTAAGGTTTGTCAGCAGTTGGAGCATTGATAACAGAAACGTAGTCTTCTAGAGGAAGATTAACATATTTCTTGTAAAATTCTTGTGGTGTGATGCCCTTTTCACTTTGGTAGTTGTTATCCTTATCGCGATAAGCAAAATCAAATTTACGTGGTGGAAGTCCTAAAGACATAGCAAGAAAGTTAAAGATTTCTTGCAAAAGGTCTTCTTTCTTAGCTTGAACAGTCGCTTGGTCTGCGCCAGAAGCGAGCAAGTCACGCAAGATTTGAGCATCTTGACGAAGCAACTTGTTAAGGATTGCATTTAGCTCACGACTGCTACTAGATGAAACAGACTCAGGGTAAACTGACTTAGGCACGACACCGTATTTCTCAAAGAGAGAAACGACCATATCCCATTGACCGCCATCTTGTTGAGGTGTTTGAAGTAGGAATTTAACCTTACGGCTCGTCAAGTCTTGGTCTGCAGTCGCAATGACTTGCTCCAAGAACCAGTTTGATTTCTCATACTTGTCCCAGAAGAAAGTGTGGGCCTGTGACAACTCAAAGTTTTCCAATTTGTATTGCGAGATGAGTTTGTGACGGAAGGTGTTGAGGGCCGCAAACATCCAGCAACGTCCAGATGCTTTCTGGTTAGTAACCTTGTCCTTGGTCAAATCCAATGAGAAAACAGGTGTGTTGTCTACATGGCTTTGGCGACGTTCTAGAGCTGCAAAAATTCCGTTGTGGCTGGCAGCATTTTCAATCGCTTGGTATTTTACATTTGCTTCATAGTTGGCAAATAGTTTATCAGTAAATGATTCTTGAATCGCGTTCATAGAGTCCTCCTTTTATTCTACAGTCTATTATAACTCTTTTCACAAAGTAAGCAACTGAAAAACATAAAAGGCAAGGATATTCTCCCTCACCTTTTCGAATATAAATCAAATTAGGCAATATTCGCAAGGAGAGCTTCTAACTCCTCCTTGGTCAAGCGACGCCATTCTCCTCGCTGCAAGTTCTCATCCAATACTATAGTTCCCATAGTCAAACGTTGCAAGTCTACTACTTCCTTACCACAGTAGCCCACCATACGCTTGACCTGATGGAACTTCCCTTCTGCAATGGTCACACGGATTCGGCTTTGATTCTTTTCTGTATTTATAGAAATAATCTCCAGTCTAGCAGGCTGACAGGTAAAGTCTTTGAGAGGAATGCCCTTAGCAAATGTCTCCACATCTTCTTGGGTCATAATTCCCTTAACCTGTGCCAGATAAGTCTTATCCACATGACGCTTGGGTGAAAGAAGATCATGGGCAAGCTGACCATCATTGGTCAAGAGTAGAAGACCATGCGTATCAATATCCAAGCGCCCTACTGGAAAAACCTCCTTGGTCCGAGCAATATCATCCAGCAAGTCCAACACGGTTCTGTGCTTGGGATCCTCAGTCGCTGAAATAACTCCTTGGGGCTTGTTCATCATGTAGTAGACAAACTCTTCATACTCCAACACTTGCCCGTCAAAGCGAATCTCATCTATTTTTTCATCAATCTGCAATTTAGCTGATTTTTCTTTTTTACCATTTACCGTCACGCGCCCAGCCTTGAGCAAGTTTTTGACCTCAGTCCGACTTCCCACAGCGCAGGCAACTAAAAATTTATCTAATCTCATAGAACTATTATATCATATCAAAAAGAGGCTGGTACAATGATCAACCTCCTTTTCGTTTCATACTCTTCAAAAATCTCTTCAAACCGCGTCAACGTCGCCTTGCCGTAGATATATGTAACTGACTTCGTCAGTTCTATCTACAACCTCAAAACAGTGTTTTGAGCTGACTTCGTCAGTCTTATTTACAACCTCAAAGCAGTGCTTTGAGCAACCTGCGGCTAGTTTCCTAGTTTGCTCTTTGATTTTCATTGAGTATCAGATTTAAGCAATTAACTTCCTCGTCTCCAGAAAATTGCTAAGACAATCATGGCTCCTAAAATCGCTGGGATAATAGCTGTTCCTGATAAAACTGGCCCCCAAGTTCCAAAGAGCAAGTGCCCCAGAAAGGCACCAATCCAGCCTAGGAACATTTTCCCAAAACATCCCATTCGCTCTCCACGATTGGTCAGAGTACCTGCTAAAAATCCCACTAGGAGACCAACGAACATACTTCCTAACATATTATCTCCTTAATTTGCCCAATCTCCGTTACGGAAGAGAGGTACACGTGTCCCATCCTCACGGATACCATCGATATCCATCTGATTAGAACCAATCATAAAGTCCACGTGAACATCTGAACGGTTAAGTCCCGCAGCTTCAAGTTCTTCTTCGCTCATATCTGCTCCACCAACGACGCTAGTCGCATAGGCTGCACCGATAGCCAAGTGGTTTGATGCATTTTCATCGAAAAGGGTGTTGAAGAAGGTAATGCCTGACTGAGAAATTGGGCTTGGATCTGGTACCAAGGCACATTCACCCAAGGCACGCGCACCCGCATTTTCAAAGACAAGGTCTTTCATGACCTGATCACCCTTCTCAGCAGTGATATCCACGATTTGACCATCCTTGAAGGTTACTTTAATGCCTTCGATGATATTTCCGTTGTAGCTAAGTGGTTTTGTAGAAGTGACATAACCATCTGCACGGCGGAAGTCTGGCGCTGTGAAGACTTCTTCTGTCGGCATATTTGGCAAGAATCCTTCTCCTTGCGCATTGATAGCACCAGCTGATTCCCAAACGTGGTTCTTCGGCAAGCCAAGTGTCAAATCAGTTCCTGGTGCTGTGTAATGAAGGGCTGAAAATTGTTCTTTATTAAGCATATCAGCCTTACTCTTGAGGATGGCTGCATGCTCTTCCCAAGCCTTAACAGGATCTGCTTCGTAGACACGGCAAGTTTTGAAGATTTGGTCCCAAAGGAGATCAACTGCCTCTTCGTCGCTCGCAGCATTTGGAAAGACTTTCTTAGCCCACTCAAGTCCAGCAGCGGCTGCTACAGTCCAGCTAACCTTATTGGATTGCGTTGCGATACGCATTGGTTTCATGGCAAGTCCCATAGCTTTAGCAGAAGCTGAAAGCTTGTCAGCATCCACACCGTTCAAGGCACCTGGGTCAGAAGAACGTACCCCAAGACGGCTAGCCTTGTTCTCCAAGAGATAGTTCATCTCAGCAATCTTGTATTCTGGCACATTGTCCAAACGTTCCATCGGTGCGTGGAGGAATTTCTCGCGGTTGATGACATCATCTGTCCACTGAACGATCACCTCATGCGCCCCCAAGGCATAAGCTTCTTTGACGATTAAGTGAGCCAACTCACGTTGCTCCACGTCGATAGAGAGAGCCAAAGTGTGACCAGGTTGCACGTTGATTCCGTTCGCAACCAATAATTTCGCATATTTTTCTAGATTTTCTTTAAAATTTGGTAAAACCATTTTATTTGTCCTTTTCTATTTTTATTTTTCTTTCAAAGCAGAAAATAATCCTGCCAAAGCAATAGCACCTGACAAGAGTGCTGTCGATAGAATAATTGTTTCATCTGCCAGCTCTAACTGATAGTCAAAAACCTTTTCAGCAGGTTTATCTTCCGCAAAGATTCTAAGTTTCATGAGAACCCCCTTAAAATTTATTAAAACAAATGACTATGACTGCCTGTCCTAAGCAAGTTTAAAATCAATTCTTCCTTGTCTACTTTATAAACCAAAAGCCAATCTGGCTGGATATGGCATTCACGAACTCCTTGAAAATGCTTAGATGCCGTCAATTGATGATCACGATATCTAGCAGGAAGATCTTTTTCTTGAACAAGAAAATTTAAAACTTCTTCTAATAATTCTGCCCTCAAACCACGCTTCATAGCCAACTTAAAATCTTTTTTAAACTATTTATGATAACGAATCTTAAGCACGCAAATCCTCCATCAAGTCAGAGACTGATTCAAAGGGTTGGCTCATATTACGATTTTGGTCTAAATCCGTTAATACCTCAAGCAACCTCCGATTCTCGTCTAGTCTGACATCGAAAGGTAATCCCTGATATTGAATAGCCTGACGAAGGAAAATATTGATAGCCGTTGTCATATCCATTCCCAGATTACTAAACACCTGTTGGGCCTGCTCCTTAACCTCACTATCCAAACGGATGCTCATGCTCGTCTTTGACATACTCTCACCCTCTTTCTATTTATTATTTTAACAAAAAAGAAGGCTAATGTAAATCTATTGGATATACATTAGCCTCTTTAAATAGATGATTATCGTTGCTCTGATGACTTGCTTTCTATAAAATCATTTACCCTAGTCAAGATCTCTTTTTCCAGTTCTGTTATTTGTTTCGGACCCCAACCAGAATCTTTTTTAGAAGTTATCTCTGCCATCATCTGTAATTTTAAACTTTGACGATAAAATATATCTTGCCATTGATTATACTTTGCAATTGGAACTAAATTTCCAAACTTCGAATTCTGACTATCTGTAATGATACAAAGATTCCCGAAGGAGTGCAAAAATTTATCATCAATCTCTTCAAATATTTCATCACTATTTGGATGTTGTGGAAACCAGTGCTCTATGGAACGACGATATGTAAACTTAAAATCTTCAAATTCAACGCTCGAATACTTTCCTTTTAAATCCGAACAATTTTTCCATAAAATATAATCTATAAAATTGAAATCATAAACACGAATGGCACCATATCTTTTGATATTTCCATCCTTGTCAAACAAACTTTCCTCAGCATATCTCACTGCCATTTTCTCAAGAAAATCCTTAAACTGACTAGCAAATTCTGTTTGATTTAACTCTTCAATATGGTTAAAGAGGAATTGCAAGATTTCATATAACCAACGACTATCACGATTAGCAGTAAAGGTCACAGCAAACATAGATTGGAGCATTAAAATATCATCATTGAACTTTTCAAAAGAATTTTTATCATGATAATATTGAACAAATAAATCTCCTCCAGTTTTATTATTATAATCATTCCGATAAACTTTCTGTAGAAACCAATCATTTTCTTGTCTTCTATTATTAGTCTCTTGTGACATTCGTACGATCAAATTATCAAATATAAATTTTAATTTCAATAAATTTCTAATAAATAATGTAACATCCTCTAAATTTGTATTAACACTAGTTACATTTTCAAATGTTTCTAATAATTTCTTGTCATCTAGCTGTATATCAGAAGGAGATACATTACCAAATGTTATATAATAAACGAAATATAAAAATGTTTCAAAGTTTATAATCGTTCTGTATTTTTCCACTTCATTCGTATCTGATATTACTTTAACTCTTGTAGATTCTTTATTTTCTATACTAGACAATAGAGATTTCTTATTAGTTGACTGAACTTCTATTTGACTTAAGGACTTATCAATATTTAAAAGAAAGCTATTCTGATAATTATTTCCTTTAATCCAATTCAAAGGAAAGATTTTTTCTCTTTCTCCATCATGATGCTTTTTCTTTGCTTTTTTTGTAAATGCATTGATTACCGGCTTATCAAATTCTGCACAGGCGTCCCAAATTCTCGCAAATTTTTGTGCCATTTCTTGATCTTCACCAAATTTAGACATCATTTGTGCCTTAAGAATCTCATGAGCCTCTAGTTGTTCGCCTCGAGAGTTGAAACGTTCAAAATAAAGATTCAAATCTAAATCCTCAGGAAGTACACTCCGAAAAATGATGACATTCTCAAAAAGATAATCAACGAAAGACTGAGGATTAAACTGGCGCTCCTCTAGCACTTTTTTCAATGCGTCTTTAGCATATCCATAACCTCTAGTCAGCTCATTTTCATCGCACTCTGAAATTTTTTGCTTGGTAAATAGCTTTTGAATATTCTCATTTGATTTCTTCCGAGCTGGGAAGGTAAGATTGACAGCCTTCAATCTATCAAAACCAAACTCATGCTTCAAAGCTAAGGCAATCAAATTAAGGGCTGTTGTTCGTTGTTGCCCATCTATGATTTTGAAAATGTCATTCTCTTTATTAACGACTAATGTTCCAATATAATAATTATAATTGTCTCTATTTTCTTGAAAAGCATCTGCTACGTCGTTCAATAACTGCTCAATTTCATCATAAGTCCAAGCAAAATTTCTCTGATAAAGAGGGATAGCATAGGTATCTTCATTTAACAAACGATTAACTGATAAGCTTATATGTGTTTCTACCATTTATTTTTTTCCTCTTCTATAATCTTGTCCACAGTATAATTTTCAAATAATTCTCTATCTATCTTGACCATAAAATCATTCGGAGTGACAGCATGAGATAAAAGTTGAAATAGCTTTTGAACCTCTTTTTGTCTAAAACTTCCACCAGCAGCGTATTTCCCTACCGTTGCATCATATATGGCTTTAGACTTAACCCGAGGGTAATAAGACCAAATAAACAAGGTCTCTACTATCTCCTTTGATAACTCATCTTTTCCAAATCTATCTGCAAAAAGTGAACAAATATTTAAGAATATATTGTGACACTTGAGGTAGCGTCCTTTTGAGCTATTGTAAATGTTCAACATACCTTCTGGGTAAGCTACATTTTTTTCTTCCTCCTCTGACTCATTAGAGACCCCTAACTGTTTATTTAAAAAATTTTTATGAACTCTAATAGTTTCATGAGCAGATTCAATATACTCAAAAAATTTACTTCCATCAATGATTGGCATAGTAATTGACATAGGAAAATTTTCAATATGACGATACAATTCTAGATATGGAAAGTTCTGATTCAAATCAACGCCTTTAAAATCGTCAATAAAATCCTCTGTAAAACGGAGATAAGAACCATAACGCTTGTTTGTTAATCCTGTCTCTCCCCGCGACCAACGTCTCATACGAAAAAGATGTTTATCAAATAACTCTTTGAGACTTAAATCTTTATCCTCTACAAATTGCTCCCACTTTTCAACAATTCTTTCATCTTCGGAATCTTGCTTACGAAGATGATAGGCTTTGAGCAAATCATGAGGTTCTAGAGATTTTCCACGATTATTCTGAGAATCAAATAACTGAAAGGCTTCTGATAATCGTTCTTGGGGCATAGTAATTACAGAGACAGCACAGTTTTCCAATAAAAAGTTGCAAATATCTTTTGCCTGATTTTCCCCAACTAATTGAGTCAAATTTTTCCACTCATTATAATTTTCACTCGCATGATAGCAAGATAACTCTCCAAATTCAGCACTCAACAGTTGATTAGCACCCTTATAATTCTCTAAATCATCTAATAAATGAAGAAACAAGGAAATTGAAATTAGCCGTTGCTGTCCATCGACAATATCTAAGTGTCCTTCATTTTCATGTTCATTTTCATGCAGGATAACGGATCCTATCTGATATTCCTTTTTCCCCATAGCATCTCGTAAATCATAAAAAAGATTACGAATATGTTTTCTGTTCCATTTATAAGGTCTTTGATAAGAAGGAATCCGCAATTTCCCTTCTTTCAGTAGTTCTCCAACCTTTTTAGAAGTAAATTGAATGCTCATTTTATCCTCATTTATATTTATCTATCATTTCTTGAACTGTTCGCTTCATATCCTCTACTAAAATCCGAGGAGACAAAACAGTAACTGCTTCCCCTTGTCCCAGCAACCAGCGTTTAAGACCCGGTGTATGCTGACTTTCAAACTGAAAATGAGTCCAGCCGCCATTTTTCCCAACTATTTTTGCATTTGGAAATTGATCCATCACAATCGTCGGATCGTACAAATACTCGATTTCAATACTGATTTTCTTCCCGATAAAAGCATCCACTCTCTCGTTACGAATGTCGCCATCTCTAAATTTATCTCGATAAGAAATAGAAGGTTTCTCTATACCACTAAGATACCATGACTGGATACGGTCTACTCTTAAAGTAATATAAGTAGCATGTTTCAACTGGTAAACAACCAGATAGAAATAATGATTATCATAGTAAAGAGAGACTGGCAAAACAGTCTGCTTCTTAGAAGATTCAGAATAAGGTTTTTGATAGATAATATCTAGAACCTGTTCATGTAAAATAGCTTCTGATAAATTCCAAATTTTCTCTATTCTATTTTGTTGATCCGTTAAGGGAGCATAGTTAAGCTTTTCGCTGCCAATGATCTGCTCAATTTCTTTCTGATCAGCACGGGGAACCAAGACCAGTAAATTATTTAGTAAGCTAGCAATTTCTGGTCTGTTCAGTGCTCGATTTTCCAATAAAATCTTTGAAATAACGAGAATATCCTTTTTATTAAAAACTGACTTACTTACTAAACAATACTTATTCGTCTTACGATTATAAAGCAAATCTCCACTATAACTGGTGTTACTAGATAAAATATCACGGAGTAGCGAAAAATCTCTCTGTATCGTCTTTTCGCTAACCTCAAATTCCTGAGCCAGTTGCTTTTTTCCTAACGGAGTCCCAAACTGTAAACGTAAAAAGATTGTTAGTAGTCTCTCTTGATCATTCATCTAAAATCCTTTTTATTAATCTTCAAGCGATGTTAGACACGCTGTCATTCCCCACTTAAAACACACAATTAAACGAGATTGAACATTTTTCAACTGATCTGGTTCAGAATTACCGGATAAAACAATTTGCGTTTTCCTACCAAAGAAAGAATTAAAGAGGTTGAAAAATTTTTCTTGAATCATATCATCTTTTTCTCCCAATACCTGAATATCATCTACTAGTAGAAGATCCAACTCCTCACCTCTAACTTTTTGTATTTCTAGCTCATTTTCTAATAAGTTTTCGGCAGAAATATATTTTACTCGCTTTTCTGGATTGTTCTCAAGAACCTTATTTCCAATTGCTTGAAGGAGATGTGTTTTTCCTGAACCCGATTCCCCATAAATATAAAATGGATTGTATTTTAAGCCTAAGTTCTTTACTACTTCTAAGGCTTCTTTCTTTGCTAAAGCATTACCATCTTTTTCTACAAAATTTTCAAATTGATATTTGTTATCTAATCCGGTATTATTCATCGTTTAAACCTCTTTTTCTTTTATACTTATAGTATAACAAAACAGATGGACAATATTTGTCCGTCTGTTATTTTTTTAAAACAACTCATCAAACAAACTGAGCTGGTTATCCTCTGGCATATTACCCAGAATCCCCATTTCATCCATCTTTTCAACCAAGGTAGATGAGAGTCCACCGCGTTTTCGTAGTTCTGTTTTGGAGAGGAATTCTCCCTCTTCACGCGCTCGTACCAACTGCTTAGCAACGTTCTCTCCCAGACCATCCATTGCTACAAATGGTGGAATGAGGGTATCCCCATCGATGAGGAACTCTGTCGCCTGACTACGGTAGAGATCGAGTTTTCCAAACTTGAAACCACGTTCCCACATCTCATTGACAATCTCAAGAGTTGTATAAAGATCAATTTCCACATTAGAGGCTTCATTGTTCTTCCGTTTTTCAGAGATTTCTTCCATTCTGCGCTTGATAGCATCCAAGCCCGCCCCCATGGTCTTGATATCAAAAGCCTTAGCACGGATTGAGAAGTAAGCACAGTAGTAATAAATAGGATGGTGAACCTTGAAGTAGGCCACACGCAAGGCCATCATAACGTAGGCTGCCGCATGGGCTTTAGGGAACATGTACTTAATTTTCCCACAGGACTCGATATACCACTCTGGCACCTTATTGGCCTTCATGGCTTCGATGTAGCCATTTCGCTCCTCTTCGGAAATCTTGAGCCACAAGCCCTTACGTACCCGTTCCATGATGGTAAAGGCCATCTTAGGCTCGAGACCCGCATGCATGAGGTAAACCATGATGTCGTCCCGACAACCGATAACAGTCGATAGGTCAGCAATCCCTTGCTTGATCAAATCTTGGGCATTTCCCAACCACACATCGGTACCGTGGGACAAACCAGACAGCTGAAGCAATTCTGCAAAGGTCGTCGGATGGGTTTCATCGACCATCCCTCGGACAAAGTTAGTTCCAAACTCTGGAATCCCCAGCATGCCCGTAGGCGTTCCGATTTGCTCAGGTGTTACCCCTAACACAGCCGTCCCAGAAAAGAGGGCCATTACACCTTCGTCATCCATAGGAATTTCATTAGGGTCAATACCAGACAAGTCCTGAAGTTTTCGAATCATGGTCGGATCATCATGTCCCAGTACATCGAGTTTGAGGACGTTCTCGTCGATATCATGGAAGTTAAAGTGAGTGGTCTGCCATTCAGCAGTCACGTCATCTGCTGGATACTGGACAGGCGTAAAGTCGTAAATATCCATGTAGTTAGGAATAACAACGATCCCCCCCGGGTGTTGTCCCGTTGTCCGCTTGACACCAGCTGCACCTTGAGCGAGGCGTTCCACCTCTGCATCACGATAAAACTTGCCATAATCTCTCTCGTAACCCTTGACAAATCCATAGGCAGTCTTGGCAGCCACCGTACCAACCGTTCCTGCACGGAAGGCATATTCCTCACCAAAGATATCACGCACATCCAAGTGGGCGCTAGGCTGGTCTTCTCCCGAGAAGTTCAAGTCAATATCGGGAACCTTATCCCCATCAAAACCAAGGAAGGTCTCGAAAGGAATATCCTGTCCGTTTTTACTTAGTTTGTGACCACATTTAGGACAGTCCTTATTGGGCATATCAAATCCTGAACCGTAAGAACCATCGGTGATAAACTCACTGTACTGACACTGACCACAGACATAGTGAGGAGAGAGAGGATTGACCTCTGTAATCCCAATCATGGTCGCAACAAAACTGGACCCAACAGACCCACGAGAACCAACCAAGTAGCCCCGTTCATTGGAACGTTGCACCAGCATCTGGGAAGCCAGATAAATCACAGCAAATCCATTCCCCAGAATAGAGGTTAGTTCTTTTTCAATCCGCAAATCAACGATATCTGGCAGCGGATTTCCATAAATCTCAAAAGCTTTCTTGTAGGTCAATTCAGCGACCGTTTCTTCAGCCTTGTCAATGAAAGGCGTATACAAGTCACGCTTAACGACCTCAACGGGTTCAAAGATTTCTGCCAAGGCATTGGTGTTTTCAATAACCAATTTGCGAGCTAATTCCTCTCCCAAGAAGGCAAATTCATCCAACATTTCATTGGTCGTTCTAAAATGAGCCTTGGGAAGTGGTGCTGGTTGGGCATGTTCGCCATGACCGATAGTTCGGTTAATCATAGCCCCCTGGCCCAAACTACGGACGATAATTTCACGGTAAATCTCTTCTTCTGGTTCGATATAGTGGACATTCCCCGTAGCCAGAACAGGCTTACCAAGACGGTCTCCCACCTCTATCAAACTCCTGATAATAGTCTGGAGCTCCTCCATATCTTTAAACTGCTCCTTGGCAATCAAGGGAGCATAGATAGCAGGTGGCATAACCTCGATAAAGTCATAATACTTGGCCACCTCAACCGCCGCATCCACGCCCTGGGAAACGACTGCATCAAAAACTTCACCCTCCGAGCAAGCTGAACCTAAAATCAAACCTTCCCGATGGGCATCTAAAACCGTTCTCGGAATTCGTGGCACCCCTTCAAAGTACTTGGTATTAGACAATGAAACCAGCTTAAAGATATTTTTTAAACCTATCTGATTCTTGACATAAATAGTCGCATGCTTGATCCGAGCTTTTTTATAAGAATCTGGACTAATCAAATCAATGTTAAGTCTAGCTAAATCCGTCACACCATGTTTTTCTGCTACTTCTTTGATAAAAATAAAGAGCAGACGACCAGTAGCTTCCGCATCGTAGTTGGCCATGTGGTGATGTTCCAAAGCCACACCAAAACGCTTGGTCAAAGGTCCCAAACCATGACGTTTATACTCAGGATAGAGGTTTCTAGCAAACTCAAGTGTATCAATAACTGGCTGGCTAATTTTAGGAAGACCATGACGCTCATAATTGGCATTCATAAAGCCAACGTCAAAGGTCGCATTGTGGGCAACTAGTACCGTATCTTTACAAAATTCTTGGAATTCTTGCAAAACTTGTCCCAGTGGCTTGGCATTTTTGACATGGTCATCTGTAATTCCAGTCAACTCAGTAGTAAAAGCTGATAAGGGATGCCCGGGATTAATAAATTCATCAAATTCAGCAATAACATTCCCCTTGTACATCTTAGAGGCCGCAACCTGAATCAAATCATTATAGATGGCTGAAAGCCCCGTCGTTTCCACGTCAAAGACCACATAGGTTGCTTCTGACAAGTCCATCTCCACTTCGTTATAGACGATAGGGACACGGTCCTCCACGATATTGGCTTCCATTCCATAGATTAGCTGGATCCCCGCTTTCTTAGCAGCCTTATAGCCGTGTGGGAAGGATTGAACATTTCCATGGTCGGTGATTGCAACTGCCTTGTGTCCCCATTTAGCAGCTGTCGCAACGATCTCTTCTACCTCGGGTAGTGCATCCATAGTCGACATATTAGTATGAGCATGAAACTCAACCCGGAGCTCACCTTCTGGCATCAAATCCTTCCGCTCATAGTGAACAACTTCCTGCACATCCTGCACATTCATAGTCAAATCTCGTGTGAAGTTATTCATCTCTACATTCCCACGAACTCGGAGCCAAGAATTTTTCTTAATTAGATCAAATTTCTGAGCCTCTTCCTCGTTCTTAACCCACTTTTGCATAGAAAAACTGGAAGTGTAGTCTGTCATTTTAAAGTTGATCAAAACACGCCCTGTTCTGGTCACTTTTTGCTCCACATCAAACACAACCCCTTCAAAGACCAGACGATTTTCCTCCGTCGTCACTTCAATCATAGGAGTAATCTCCGCCTTGTCCAACTTAGGTTTAGCTGCAGCTTTTTTAGCTTGAAAATCAAAGGCTGGTTTCTCTTCAGCTGGAGGTGGTGCCATCTGTTCTAGTTGTTCCATAGCACGGAGTGCTTCCTCATTGGCCGCTTGAACAATCTGCTCATTTTCAGCATGAAAGGCCTCTTCCTGCTCTTGGGTCAGCACATCATTTTTCTCTACTTGACAAGTAAAAGTTGGAAAGCCAAATTTTTCAAGTTGTTTAGCTAAATTAGGAAGGTGATTTTTCTTAAAGTGTTCCTTATCAATCGCCTCAGAACCTTCAATAAATAGCTGATTACCCTCCGCACGAACTCGCAAATTCTGATAAAGGGACTTAAAACCTTGGCTAGCACATGGGCCTTCAGAGAAAGCCTCCCTATAGTAGGACTGCAAGAGCTGATTTGAAAATTCTTGAGACCGAGCCTTGATTTCGAAAACAGCTTTATTGCCTGTCTTAGAAAATTCTTCGCTCAAACCTTTCTTTAATTCTAAAAAGATTTCAATCGGTAAAATATTAGAAAATACGAAATGAAACTCCCATACCTTACTAATTTTATGAACCACAACTCGCTCAATATCAGCCTGTAATAAAGCAGGATCCTGTCTCATTTCAGCAGACATCCCCAGTTGATTCATCAAAATTTCAAAACTATTTGACATTCATTTTCCTCACATTATTCTTCTACTATTTTACCATACTTAGAGGTGTTTTCTAAAGACAAAAGGAAGCCACTAAGTGACTTCCTTCTAGAGTGAGGACTGATTAGTCTTCACCTTTGTTTTTCTTAATGATTTCTTCTTGTACTGACTTAGGTACATCTTCGTAGTGGTCAAATACCATCATGAATGTACCACGTCCTTGAGATGCAGAACGAAGAACTGTTGCGTAACCGAACATTTCAGCAAGTGGAACGTAAGCACGAACGATTTGGCTGTTACCATGTGCTTCCATACCATCTACACGTCCACGACGAGCAGTTACGTGCCCCATAACATCACCAAGGTTTTCTTCTGGAACAGTGATTGTTACAAGCATCATTGGCTCAAGGATAGCTGGTTGTGCTGATTTAGCAGCTTCTTTAAGGGCAAGTGAAGCCGCAATCTTGAAGGCAGTTTCAGATGAGTCGACATCGTGGTATGAACCATCGTAAAGCTTAGCTTTAACGTCAACCATTGGGTAACCTGCAAGAACACCGTTAGCCATAGATTCTACCAAACCTTTTTCAACCGCTGGGATAAATTCACGAGGAACCACACCACCGACGATTGCGTTTTCGAATTCGAATCCTTTACCTTCTTCGTTTGGAGTAAATTCAATCCATACATCACCGAATTGACCTTTACCACCAGATTGACGTTTGAAGAATCCACGTGCTTGAGTAGAAGCGCGGAATGTTTCACGGTAAGATACTTGAGGAGCACCTACGTTTGCTTCAACTTTGAACTCACGACGCATACGGTCAACAAGGACGTCAAGGTGAAGCTCACCCATACCAGAGATAACTGTTTCACCAGTTTCAACGTTTGTTTCAACGCGGAATGTTGGATCTTCTTCAGCCAATTTTTGAAGAGCGATACCCATCTTGTCTTGGTCAGCTTTAGATTTTGGCTCAACCATCAATTGGATAACTGGTTCTGGAACGTTGATTGACTCAAGAATGATTTTAGCTTTTTCATCTGTCAATGAGTCACCAGTTGTAGTATCTTTCAAACCAACGGCAGCAGCGATATCACCTGAGTAAACAGTGTCGATTTCTTGACGGCT
This sequence comes from bacterium, assembly GCA_905221235.1. GTDB lineage: Bacteria > Bacillota > Bacilli > Lactobacillales > Streptococcaceae > Streptococcus. The sequence continues at coordinate 8,042 of CAJNCJ010000016.1, read as the reverse complement.
GTTAGCGTGCATTTGAAGGATACGTCCGATACGTTCACGTTTACCTTTAGAAGTGTTCAATACGTATGAACCTGATTGAAGAACACCTGAGTAAACACGGAAGAATGTCAAACGACCTACGAATGGGTCAGTCATGATCTTGAAAGCAAGAGCTGCAAATGGCTCATCATCAGATGCTGGACGAGTTTCTTCAGCGTCTGTATCTGGGTTAATACCTTTGATTGCTGGGATATCAAGTGGGCTTGGAAGGTAGTCAATAACCGCATCAAGCATCAATTGAACACCTTTGTTCTTGAAGGCAGAACCACACAATACTGGGAAGAATTCAACGTTGATAGTCGCTTTACGGATACCAGCTTTCAATTCTTCGTTAGTGATTTCTTCACCTTCGAGGTATTTCATCATCAATTCTTCGTCAGTTTCAGCAACTGCTTCGATCAATTTTTCACGGTATTCTTGAGCTTGGTCAAGGTATTCAGCTGGGATGTCTTCTTCAAGGATATCTGTACCAAGGTCGTTAGTATAGATTTCAGCTTTCATCTTGATCAAGTCGATGATACCACGGAAGTCATCTTCAGAACCGATTGGCAATTGGATTGGGTGTGCATTTGCTTGAAGACGATCATGAAGTGTGCTCACAGAGTAAAGGAAGTCAGCACCGATTTTGTCCATTTTGTTAGCAAATACGATACGTGGAACTCCATACTCAGTTGCTTGACGCCAAACTGTTTCAGTTTGAGGCTCAACACCTGATTGTGAGTCAAGAACGGTAACCGCACCATCCAATACACGAAGAGAACGTTGTACTTCGATTGTGAAGTCCACGTGTCCTGGTGTGTCGATGATGTTTACGCGGTGGTTGTTCCATTGAGCTGTTGTCGCAGCAGATGTGATAGTGATACCACGCTCTTGCTCTTGCTCCATCCAGTCCATTTGTGACGCACCTTCGTGAGTTTCACCGATTTTGTGGATTTTACCAGTGTAGTAAAGAATACGCTCAGTAGTTGTTGTTTTACCAGCATCGACGTGAGCCATGATACCGATATTACGAGTTTTTTCAAGTGAAAATTCGCGTGCCATGAGGTTTGTTTCTCCTATTTATTTTTGATTTCTATTCTATTATAACACGATTTTAATAAAAACGGATAGGCAGGACCTACCCGTTCTCAATGTTTTCATGCTATTGTTGGTTTCAACTTGTAGATTTACAAGTTGAATTGAACTCGGGCTAAAGTTAATTAGCCGATTTGAGCCGGAACGGGATGCTGTGTGAAAAAGATAAACTTCCTTGTATTCGTCGAATACTGCGTCAGTTTCCTATTTTCACCTTGCATCCTTACCGTTCCTAGCATCATGATTTAGTTGAGCTCAAGCGAAAAGTCTGGAGAAAAAGATGAATCTCATTGGTTGCAATCGCAACCTGCTTCGATTCCCTATTTTCTCTGGGACTTTCTTAACGCTTTCGCATCCTATCTTACCAACGGAAGTGTGCGAATGCACGGTTAGCTTCAGCCATACGGTGAGTGTCTTCACGTTTCTTAACAGCTGCACCAGTGTTGTTAGCAGCATCCAAGATTTCTTTTGCAAGACGGTCTTGCATTGTGTGTTCACCACGAAGACGAGCGATTGTTACCAACCAACGAAGTCCAAGTGTTGTACGACGTTCTGGACGAACTTCAACTGGGACTTGGTAGTTAGAACCACCAACACGACGTGCACGTACTTCAAGTACAGGCATGATGTTTTCCATAGCTGTTTCAAATACTTCAAGTGCATCGTTTCCAGTAGCTTCTTTGATTTGCTCAAAAGCACCGTAAACGATTGAAGCAGCTGTACCACGTTTACCATCAAGCATAACGCGGTTGATAAGACGAGTAACTAGTTGTGAATTGTAAAGCGGATCTGGCAATACGTCACGTTTTGGAGCTCTATTTTTACGACTCATTTCTCTTTATCCCCTTTCTTATGCTTTTGGACGTTTAGTACCGTATTTAGAACGGCCTTGTTTACGATCGTTAACACCTGCAGTATCAAGTGCACCACGGACGATATGGTAACGTACCCCTGGAAGGTCTTTTACACGTCCACCACGAAGAAGAACCACGCTGTGCTCTTGCAAGTTGTGTCCGATACCTGGGATGTAGGCAGTAACTTCGATAAGGTTGCTCAAACGTACACGAGCGAATTTACGAAGGGCTGAGTTAGGTTTTTTAGGTGTCATTGTTCCAACACGAGTTGCAACACCACGTTTTTGTGGTGAAGAAACGTTTGTTTGAACTTTTTTATGACTGTTGTAACCAACGTTCAAAGCTGGTGATTTAGATTTTTCTACTTTTGATTTACGCGGTTTGCGAACCAATTGGTTAATTGTAGGCATCTACATTCTCCTGTGTTTTTTTATTTTTGGTGATGATACACTTGGTGACAGCTATCATCTGTGTGTACTTTTGCAACATTTGTCAGCACGTCCCTGTACACTCTTGAGAGACCAAAAGTAAAAAGTACCGTCTATTATTGTAACAAAATTTTCCATTGCTTGTCAAGATATTTTTCTTTTTTATTGTTAATTTTAGCTCTTTTGTAGTGCTCCTCCAAAAAATAAAAAGGAGGAATCCCACACTCCTAAAGTTAGTATTGTTCCATTCAATCCCATCAATTTTAGCACATAATGTTTAAAAAATATTATATCATCACAACCAACCAGATTCTTTCGCGATATTAGCTGCCTCTGTTCGATTACCAGCATCTAATTTAGAAAGAATATTGGTGACATAGTTTCGGACGGTTCCGTTTGATAAATAAAGTTGATCCGCAATTTCTTGATTGGATAAGCCCTGAGCAATTCCCTCTAAAACAGCAATCTCTTGTTCTGTCAACGGATTGGGATGCGTCATCACCACTTCCATCAATTCAGGCGAATACTCCTTGCCTCCTTCGAGGACAGTGTGCAAGGTATGCATGAGGTCTGCAATGCTTCTTTCTTTTAATACATAAGCATCTACTCCAGCCTTAACCGCACGTTCAAAGTACCCTGGGCGCTTGAAGGTCGTTACCACAACCACCTTTGTTTCTAGCTTTTCTGATCGTATCCACTCCAGCACTTCAAGACCTGTCTTAACAGGCATTTCTACGTCAAGGATGGCGATATCTACAGACTCCTTTTCTAATAGTTGGATTGCTTCTTGCCCATTCTTGACTTGAAAGACAGACTCTACACCCGGTTGAAGCGTGAGCAACTGGCACATGGCATCTCGCAACATACTTTGATCTTCTGCGACTAACACTTTCATCTACTTTCTCTCCTTATAAGGTAGTCGAACCTGAACTTCTGTCGGTTGTTTCTGACTAATCACATTTACCTCTCCCGAAAATGGAAGGACACGATCTCGGACTGTATGGAGCTCATCTCCTTTTATAGAAGCGAAGCCACAGCCATCATCACTTACTGTTAGAATGAGTTCCTTCTCTGTCCGTTCTAATTTTAAGTAAGCTTTAGACGCTCGAGCATGTTTGATGATATTGGTTACTAACTCAAGCAAAATCATGGAAGCCGTTGACTCCAATTTCTGAGTTAGGCTAACAGTATCTAGTTGGTTATCCGTTTCCACCTCAATTCCAGCAATTTCTAACATCTTTTTCACAGTCTCTAGTTCGGATGTCAAAGTTCTAGACTTAAGATTTTCCACAATGGTTCGCACTTCACGCATTGATTCTTTGCTAATTTGCTGTATTTCTCTTAATTCCTTTTCCACCTGTGGATAAGCCTCCATCTGAAATAACTGCAAGGCTAAATCTGTCTTGACACTCAGCATAGCAAAAGTGTGTCCCAGACTATCATGCAAATCCTGACCGATACGACTACGTTCATTTTCAGCAAGCAATAGATTTATCTGGGCATTTTGCTTAGCCTGAGCTTCTTTCAAATCCTCCACAATACGAATCCGAACCAAGCCAAAAGTCATTAAATCGATAAAAGTGATAATTCCAAGCAGATAGACTAAAAACTCAACTTCAACTTCCTGAAAAATCAAAAGTTGCCCCACAACAAGGAATTGAGCAAGGAGAAAAGTCCGGACATGTAAAGAATTAAAACTACGTACGCCGAAATGATAAATTAAGAGATTGGCAAGGAAAAAGAAGAACCAGATATAATTTACACCAACAAAGGCAGTATTCCCAGCTACATAGGCTAGCATAATCACCCAACAGATCCAGGATAAACGCTGACTCTTGGTGGTTAAAACACCTAAGTAAGCCAAGACAAACAGAATGTCAATCAACAAATGCCAGCTAGGAAGCTCCCCAGTCACTACAGGAACGATGGGAAAAACCATAAAAATCAAACTGGCCCAAAACATATAGTGTATGCTTTTCAGTCTTTCAAGCATTAAGTATTCTCCTTATGACCTTGAAGGTAAATGGTCAAACCAAACAAAACTGTTGAAAAAACAAGTAGATAAACTGTGGCTGATAAATTGATGCTACCCTCGTTTAAGAAGGTCTTGAGCAACTCCATCAACTGATAAGTTGGTAGGCACTTTCCGATTGCTTGCATCCAGTCTGGAAATAAAGAGATGGGCATCCAGAGTCCGCCTAAAACAGCCAATCCTAGATAAAGAAGATTGCCCACGACAGACATCAGCTGACTAGTTGGTAAGAGAGTCAAGGTCAAGCCAAGTGCTACAAAGGCAATACTTCCCAAAATAAGCAAAATCGCAGCACCAACCCAGCTTGCTAAAGGCATATCCACACCTCTTACAAAATGCCCAACTGTAAAAACAACCAGAATTGAAACCAAATAATCAACCAGCATACTTGTTATCTTTGATAGATAATATTCTACCATATTTACAGGGCTATGACGTAATGTTTTCTGCCAGTTGTTGATCTTGTCGGTATGTAAGACAGCTGGGAATGAAAACATGGCTGTTGACATCATAGAAAAAGCTGTCATAGAGATGAGGTAGTCGCGCATAAAATTTGCTGGCCCATCTGGTGTATCCTGGTACATACCTGAAAAGAATAAATAGAAGGCTGTCGGCATCCCTACGGATAATAGATAATAGACTAATTGTCGTTTGGTCAATAGAAATTCTATCTTGTTTAGTGCGATCCATCGTTTCATCTTAGTCATCTCCCTTTTGTGTTTCTTCAAAGATTGTATCTAGCAAGCTACGATTATTGACTTCAATTTCTTGAATCCTACATCCTGCTTGCACTAACAGTTGCCAAAAAGCATCCGCTTCACGTGTAACTACTTGCAGAGCATCTTGTTTTTGTACCCAGTTTTCAACCAAGTTAGACTGCTCAACAATTTCCTTGTATGCCAGAGGAAGGATAAAATGCTTTTCAATCTCCTCACTACGCATAGCTAGAGGCGTCGTATCACGAATCAATTCTCCCTTATTTAAAACCAAAATCCGGTCAGCTGTATGCTCTACCTCTTCAATATAATGAGACGAATAGAGAATGGTGACCCCCTGCGCTTTTAAGTCTTGGACAATTTCCCAAAAACGTTGACGGGTTGAAGTATCCATGGCCGCAGTTGGCTCATCTAAAAAGACAAGCTTTGGTCGACCAATCAAGGTCAAGACAAATGAAAAGAGACGCTTTTGCCCACCTGACAATTTTTCTGCTAATTGTTCTTTTTGTTGCTTGTCAAACTGCAATAGTTGATCGATTTCCTGGTTGTTCAAGGGATTTGGATAAATGCTTTGAAAGAAAGCAATCAACTCTTTAACCTTTAATTTCTGAACGATGACATTTTCTTGAGGGAGGTAGCCTCTAATATAGTCTAACTGAGAACTCGTCACTGGCAAGCCTTGGATGGATACTTGACCGCTGGTGACTAGCTTATCTCCAATCAAACAATCTAAGAGTGTTGTCTTTCCGGCACCATTTGGACCAATTAAGGCGACGCATTCGCCCTCTGCTACCTCAAAGGAAATATCCTTCAAAATAGCCTTGCCCTTGATGTTTTTATTTAGGCTTTCTACCTTAATCATGTTCATGATATTCTCCTTTCAGCCACTCCTTTCCCATAGGAAAGGCGATAAAAATCATAAATCCTAGTCCCCAGGAACCACGGATGAATTGGTGAAGGAAGGCTTGATCAAACCAACCTGTAAACATTTCTACCAACCATACCACTAGTGATAGTCCAATAAAAAGATAGAGAAACGCTTTTTTCATTTTTCAAACTCCTTTTTCACATCACTGACTAATTTCAAACCTTCTCGGATAAGCCAGGACATCATTCCAAATCCTGCAAATAGCTCCCAAGGAAAATGATAGAAATCTTCATCCAATCCTGAGAACATGAGATAGGTCATAACTCCTGCTGCTACTAAACTCACTGCTATAATCATTTTATTTCTCATCTCTTCTTCCTTTCTCTTCTTCCTCCATTTCATACTTCAATTATAGCTCTTTGAAGTTAGAGGAGCTAGATGCTTCTGTCACTAGGAAATATGACAAATGTCATAAAAAATTCTGTTCAAAATAAGCAAGAAACATTACACAAGAAAACACTAAGTAGAAAAGAATCTATAATTATTTCCTTCAAAATGATATGAAATCCAATTCATACTATAACGTAAACTAATACTTATTTAAAATCCTATTAACAGAAACTTTTATCATACAAACACATATATTATAAGTTGAACAAAACTCTTCTATTGCTTTCTTAAAAATATATAAGAGTTATAAAATCTATTAAATTTCAATGTGTATAATTAACTACAGTATTATTAAACAAGGTAGGAAACAAAAAGTATACGCTGATTTTAAAGGAATTTTAGACGATTTTTGAAAGTCATATTTCTTCATTTGACTTCCACAGTTAGGACACGATGGAGGCTCATAATCCAGTTTGGCGATGATTTCCTTGTGTGTATCCTTATTGATGATGTCTAGAATTTTGATGTTTGAGTCTTTGATATCGAGTTGTTTTGTGATAAAACGTAATTGTTCCATATGAATCTTTCTAATGAGTTGTTTTGTCACTTTTCATTATAGGTCATATGGGACTTTTTTCTACACAAAAATAGGCTACATAATATCCCCACTACAAATATTATAGAGCCAAAAAAAGAGAGAAGCAAACTGATTCTCTCTTAATGTATATAATATCTAGTTAAAATAAAAAAGATACGTTTACGTATCTCTGTAATGAATCGGGAAGACAGGATTCGAACCTGCGACACCTTGGTCCCAAACCAAGTACTCTACCAAGCTGAGCTACTTCCCGAGTTAAATAGAAAAATGCACCCTAGAGGAGTCGAACCTCTAACCGCCTGATTCGTAGTCAGGTACTCTATCCAGTTGAGCTAAGGGTGCTCATTATATTATGCCGAGGACCGGAATCGAACCGGTACGATCGTTACCAATCGCAGGATTTTAAGTCCTGTGCGTCTGCCAGTTCCGCCACCCCGGCCTCTCTAAGCGAACGACGGGATTCGAACCCGCGACCCCCACCTTGGCAAGGTGATGTTCTACCACTGAACTACGTTCGCACTGTTTTCTTCTATCTAAAAATGCCGGCTACATGACTTGAACACGCGACCCTCTGATTACAAATCAGATGCTCTACCAACTGAGCTAAGCCGGCTCATTTATTATATCTTAATGCGGGTTAAGGGACTTGAACCCCCACGCCGTTAAGCGCCAGATCCTAAATCTGGTGCGTCTGCCAATTCCGCCAAACCCGCATATATGACCCGTACTGGGCTCGAACCAGTGACCCATTGATTAAAAGTCAATTGCTCTACCAACTGAGCTAACGAGTCTAAAATAACTTGCGTTATCTTAAACGGTCCCGACGGGAATCGAACCCGCGATCTTCGCCGTGACAGGGCGACGTGATAACCGCTACACTACGGGACCTTTGGGAGTTAACGGGATCGAACCGCTGACCCTCTGCTTGTAAGGCAGATGCTCTCCCAGCTGAGCTAAACTCCCTAGAGCTAAGCGACTTCCATATCTCACAGGGGGCAACCCCCAACTACTTCCGGCGTTCTAGGGCTTAACTTCTGTGTTCG
>CAJNCJ010000015.1 GCA_905221235.1 bacterium | reverse complement strand
TACCATAGTCCGTACGGGATTCGAACCCGTGTTACCGCCGTGAAAAGGCGGTGTCTTAACCCCTTGACCAACGGACCAGAGTTGTTACTTTCAACTCTTACTATTATACCGACTTTTTATTTTTTGTCAACATCTTTTTCTAATTTTTTTCATTTTTTTTGCATGAATTCCTAATGAGTACGGATGTCAAACTCTTTAAACACAATACGTAAGTCTTTTAGCACTCTTTGACGCCCTCGGAAGCGTTCATCTCTTAAGACGCGTTCTAACTCTTCTTGTTTCTCTTTACTTTGTTTGTTTCTATAATCTCTTAGTGTTTCATGAAAGAGATAGTAATCATCCAGCCAGAGTCCTCCCTCACTTATACGATGACTTATCTCACCCACTTCTTCATAAACCTCTTTATCATATCTACGCTTCTGGCTTTCTTGTTTACGGAGATAATCTAAAATTCGATTTCGGAACTTGGTTTTGAAATATTTCCTTAAACGAGGGATATCTTCTACCAAACCTTCTTCTCTACTGATCAATTCATGTAAGCAGATCATTCCCTCTTGATCCCAATCCGATAGCTCCCACAAATGAAGGTAATATTCATTTCTACACTTATATACAGTCCCCTGCACTTCTTTATACAATTCTTTAAGCATAAGCTTCCCCCTCTCTAGATACAGTCTAACAAATCAAGAAGCTAATTGGGTCCATTTCATCCATTCTGCACCCTTTACAGCCTCAACTGCACAAAAAAAGAGAGGGCTTGCCTCTCTCAGGGTTATTTCTCATCATTCATTTTTGACTTTACTTCATCATAAGATAGTGCATGAGATTCCTCTTCTACTGCTTCAGGCATCTTTCCTGTTTCGTAAAGAGATTTAATTTGTGTACTATCCAATGTTTCGTATTTCAATAATGCTTCTGCAATCAACTTGTGAGTTTCACGATTTGACTGAATAATTTCAGCAGCTTTATTTCGTGCTTCATTCAATAATGAACGAACCTCTTCGTCAATTTCATAAGCTGTTTGTTCTGAAATTGATTTTTGAGGGCTTTGTGCTCCAAACATAGCATGATTACCCTCATATTGTACCGGACCAAGTTTTTCACTCATCCCGTACTCTGTAACCATTGCACGCGCCATTTGTGTCGCCTGTTCAAAGTCGTTTGAAGCCCCTGTAGTTTGGACATTAAAGATAATTTCTTCAGCTACACGTCCACCCATTAAACCAGCCAATTGCTCTTTCATATCTTCTTTGGATAGAAGCATTTGATCTTCCTTAGGAAGTGCAATCATGTAACCACCTGCACGGCCACGTGGTACAATAGTAACCTTATGGACAACGCGGGCATTCGATAAGACTAGACCAACAATGGTATGTCCAGCCTCATGGTAGGCAACCAATTCACGTTCTTTTTGTGAAACTGTCTTATCTTTCTTAGAAGGACCAGCAATAACTCTATCTTCTGCCTCATCAATATCTGAAGCATCAATTATCGATTTATTGCGACGAGCAGCAACTAGAGCCGCCTCATTCAATACATTCTCTAAATCAGCACCAACAAAACCTGGAGTTTGTTGTGCCACTAATTTCAAATCAACATCTTCTGCTAAGGGCTTATTCTTAGCATGAACCTTCAAGATTGCTTCGCGACCTTTAACATCAGGACGGCCAACCAATACTTTTCTATCAAAACGTCCTGGACGCAAAAGGGCAGGATCAAGTACATCTGAACGGTTTGTAGCAGCGATGACGATAATTCCTTCATTTCCCTCAAAACCATCCATCTCAATCAAGAGTTGGTTCAAGGTTTGTTCACGTTCGTCATTACCTCCGCCGAGACCGACTCCACGTTGACGTCCAACAGCATCAATTTCATCGATAAAGATGATAGCTGGTGCTGCTTTTTTGGCATCCTCAAAAAGAGAGCGAACACGACTAGCTCCAACTCCGACAAACATTTCTACAAAGTCAGAACCTGAGATACTAAAGAATGGAACACCAGCTTCTCCGGCTACTGCCTTAGCAAGCAAAGTTTTACCTGTTCCCGGAGGTCCCTCCAAAAGAACACCTGCTGGAATACGGGCTCCAAGTTTTGTAAATCGTTTTGGATCTTTTAAGAATTCAACAACTTCAACTAGTTCTTGTTTTTCTTCCTCAGCTCCAGCAACATCTGAAAATCTTACTTTAATATCTTCTTTATTTGCGGCTTTGGCCTTACTACGTCCAAAACTCATTGGATTACGGCTATTATTTCCTCCCATATTTCCCATCATAGAGAATAGGAAGAAGAATAGAATACCGAATGGCACAATGGATACAAGAATATTAATCCACATACCACTTGAACTTTCATGCTTAATAGTTACTTCCGCTTTATGGTCAGAAGCAAGTTTTTGCAATTCTGATACTGTAGTATCTGAAGGAAGAATAATACTTGAAAATTTCTCTACTGTTGTAGCAGAAGGAGAAAAGAACTGGATACCTGTTTCTTCTTTACTTGTTTTAGGATTTTTATAGACACCCGAAACTTCGATAACACTACCATTTGGTTGGTAAGTTAATTCTTTTACATTGTCATCGGTAATTTCTTTTACCAATTCTGTATAATTTATTTGCTCACTTTTCCCTGCAACACTACCTGTACTAAAATACTGATAACCTGTAACTAGGAGAAAAATAAGTAATAACCATAGAAAAGGATTTTTAATTAAACCATTATTTTGTTTTTTCATTAAAAATTGTTCCTTCTAATTTGAATACACTTCTTCTTTCAATACTCCAACATAAGGAAGGTTACGATAATTTTCTTTGTAATCTAAACCATAACCTACTACAAACTCATTTGGAATCGTAAAGCAGGTATAGTCTGCCTCAATTGCTACAACACGTCCCTCTGGTTTATCCAACAGGGTGGCAATTTTAACAGAAGCAGCTTCTCTTTCAATAAACATATCTCGTAAATTCTTCAAAGTTTGACCTGTATCGATGATATCCTCTACAAATAGAACATGTCTTCCTTTGATATCTTGAGTCACATCTTGTTTAATATTGATCACACCGCTACTTGCTGTTCCACCATGGTAGCTAGAAACCATCATGAAGTCCATTTCAATATGTGTATCAATATGTTTGACTAATTCAGCCATAAAAGGAATAGATCCTTTTAAAATCCCAACTAAAATTGGATTTTTTCCTGCATAGTCTTTAGTAAGTTGAGCACCTAATTTTTTAGCAGCTTCTGTAATTTCATCGTGTGAAACGAGGATTTTTTTAATATCGTTTTCTAACATTTTTTTACCTATCTATTTTTTCTATATAAAGTACAGTGTTCATTATATCATTTTTCGTGTTTTTACTCAAATTACTGGTCGCAATTCCCAAAATTGAGATAATTTCACCAAATTGCTCAATAATAAGAGCAGATTTTCTCTTTTCCATAGGGATTTTCAAATCAATAAATAGACGTCTGAGTTTTTTTCTATGCCCATTTTGAATCAAAACATCTCCAGGTTTTCGATGACGAATGTGTATGGATGTTTCGCGTGAAACAGGTATTTGTTGAATTGATTCACCTTCTAAAGGAAGTCCAAAGGAAAATAAATATCCTTTATAAAATACCTGATTTTGATAGTGTAACACAAGTTCATCTTCCTTTTCATCAGCCTGCGGACTGATTTTACAAATCTGAAACTGTTGATACTCTTTTATCAATTCATAGCCATTTTTAAGCGGATGACGATACTGGCTTTTAGATTTTAAAATCTGCCGAACTTCATCAAACTGAGCTTTTGTAAGATTCAAATCTGGAAAACGATTCAGATAAGTTTGGAGTAAAACTCTTTGTGTTGACTCAGAATAAGAAAATAACTGCTCTAAATTTTCCACATCAATATTGTTAGATAATTCAGATATAGCTAGGTCATAATCTAAAATTTCATTGCCGATGCTTAAGATTGCATCTCTAAATCTAGGATTTTCTTTTTCTACTTCTGGTAAATAAGAGTTTCGAATACGATTGCGAAAATAATAATTTTCCTGGTTTGATGTATCTTCAAAGTGAAAAATGGGTGGAAAATCTTTTTTCTGAAAATGCAAGAAGGGGCGAATGATTTCTATATCCCCAACTACTTGCTTCTCCTTAATTCCTGATAGATAGCGCAAACGAGTCCCTCGAATCAAACGCATCAAAATCGTTTCCACCTGGTCATCAGCATGGTGTGCAGTGACTAAGGCTGTCGCACCTGTCTTTTTCATGACCTCTTGAAAAAAATCATAACGAAAATTTCGTGCACGCGTTTCTGAAAATTCTCCTGAAAAATTGCTGACATAAATAGGAAGTCCAGCTTCAACAGCTAACTTCCTTAATTCCTTCTCTTCCCAATCTGATTCAATTCTCTGCTTATGATTAACATGAGCTAAAATCAATTCAATTTCTAACTCTTTTTGATAAGTAGACAATACCTTAAATAGAAACATAGAATCTAATCCACCAGAAAGAGCTAGCACCACCTTAGCATGCTTTTTGAAATATCCCTTCTTGAGAAAATGATTTAAAAAATCTTGTTCCCTCATTTTAGAACCTCATAAACATCTTTGGCTATCTGAGAAATCGTATCATAATCAGAATCCTTAGTGAAAATAGAAAGAATGAATGGAGAATCTGCATAGACAACACCCGTATCATGCTTAAATTCGTCCGCATCCCCAATTTTATGAGCTACTTTCACAGAAACACCTTTGGCAATTCGCTGATTATCAAAATCTGTTTTAGTCAAAGACTCCAATACAAATCCATTTTGATTATAAATAGCTTCCATGACTTTTCCAGCCATTTTAGAAGAAATCAATTTTTCTTTTGGATCCCAATCATCTCCCATAATAGCAGACATCTTGGACTTAAATGTTGCATCTGATTGATTTGAAATGTAATATCCCAATATGTTATGAGCTACATTATCAGATTCTTTAGATACTTTTGTGATTAAGTCCTTGAGAGAATATTCTTTATTATCCTCTTTTTTAGGAAGACTACCACTTCCCTCTGGTTTATAAGAACCTGGAAAATCATTAACTGCTGATACGTATTTTACAGTCGTATCTAACTGATACAGACCCTCATTTATTTTTTCTTGCGTATAGTAGAGATAAGGGAGTTTTAAAACACTAGCCGCATACATCTTTTCATCTTGATTGATACCTGCTTCTTTTCCAGTAGTCAGTTGCTTAACATAAATAGAGAAAGAATCTTTTTGATATTTTTCAGATAACATTTCTTGGACTTTACCCATCCGATTATCTTCTTCAGAAGTTGATTCCTTATCTACCCATCCAGCCTGATCAATATGTAGAAATTCTTTTCCTTCTACAAACATGGTCTTATCGATTGATACCTGCGAATAAGCTGATAAGGATGATTTTACCTCTTTTAAATCATAAGGACTGTTATACAATTTAAAGTCAGATTCTAACCATACTTTTTTTATTGTAGGAGTTACCTCTGACTGGTCATATAAAAATCGTTTGTCTGCAGCTATAAATTGATGGTTGGATAACTTAAATACTGGAATTCCTTGTTTATTTAAGCGCCACTCAGTTATTTGGAAACTTGTTTTTGGAGTTAATTTTCCAGATTCTACAACTAAATCTTCATTCGCATAAACAGGAACTTCTCCATAAACCATAGGAGAATTTAGCTTTTCTCTAAAATAAATACCAAAGTCAGATTGTGAAAGGTAATAAATTTCTTTCGAAGTATAGACGACTTCTTTTTCTGTGCTAACAACTTTTGAAATGGTCAAAAAACTCGGTAGCAACAAAATAATTAAGAATTTACGCATTCTTCCTTTCCTTTTCTTCTTGTAAACGCAATAATTGATTTTTATCAGCCAACTCTTCCAGTTTTTCATCTGATAAACTCAAAAATTGCTCAATTACGTTTAATAAATTTTCCATTTTATCACCTTTGAAGCAAGTCAGGAATCGTATAAACTATTTCCCTCGATTTAGAATAATAGTACTTCGCTCGTGTATATTTGGCAGCATAATCCTCGTCTTTCAACTTTGTAGCAAATGCTGTCTCCTTATCCTTTTCATCACTCAAAGTTTGATACTGAGTTTGCAAGTCTGCTAATTGCTGACGTCTTTGGAGTAATTGCTGATAGCTATGCGCTAAATTAAAAGTTGGCAAAATAAATAACAACATAATCAAAATCAATACCCACCCCATAAAACGATTCCGTTTTTGTCGTTCTTTCATCAGGTAGCGACGACGTTGGTATTCATTTTGGATAAAAGAATTGTTTAATTGTACAATATTCTTAGACATTTTCTTCTACCCGTGTTTCACTGATAATTTCATACATGCCTGCTGCATCTTCTTTTTTCGTACTATCTTTCATCTCTAGTACTTTTACAAGTAGCAACTTATTGCCAAAGCGAATTTCAACTTGGTCATTAACTTTCAAGTCCGTTGAACTTTTGGCCAAAATCCCATTCACCTTGATTCTTCCTTTATCTGCTACTTCTTTTGCGACTGTACGACGCTTGATAATTCGTGATACTTTTAAATATTTGTCTAATCTCATCTATATTACCTCAACTTATTATTGTACCATTTTTATCTATTTTATAGAAGAAAAATATCAAATGGCATTTTCTTCCTTCGACTCTTTTATCTCTAATAAACTTTCTCCAAAAATTATCAGACCTTCTAAAATTTCATAATCTTTCTTATTTCGGACATCAAATACAAGCTCCATTGCTCCTTCATTATCAGCTATGGCTGCTTTTAAGTTCGTTGCGGATAAAGCTTTAAAATAATCTTGAGCTAAAAACAGTCGTTGAGTGACTTTTTCAAATTGAACTGTAATTTTATTATCTTTTCTTTCCACACGTTGGACAAAGACCTTGTCCAAATATGACTTAACCAAACCAATCTCTAAAAGATAGGCTACCACATCTGGGTATTCTCCAAAGCGGTCCATCAGCTCTTCTTGTAACTCTTCATAATTGACACGGTTGTCAATTTGACGAATTTTCTTGTAAATTTCAATCTTATGTCGTTGATCAGAAATATAAGTATCAGGAAGATAAGCATCAATTTGTAAAATCAATTCGGCATTCCCTTTGGTTCTTGTGTTAGCATTCCCGTTTCGTTTAGCAATAGCTTCCTCTAGTAACTGCGAATACAATTCAAAACCAACAGAATCAATGAAACCAGACTGGGATTTTCCTAGGAGATTTCCTGCTCCACGAATTGAAAGATCTCGCATCGCAATCTTAAATCCTGAGCCCAATTCTGTAAATCCTTTGATTGCTTCTAATCTCTTCTCAGAGACTTCACTGATTGATTTTTCTGGACGATACATGAGATAAGCATAAGCAATCCGATTACTACGACCGACTCTTCCTCTTAATTGATACAAGGTTGACAAGCCCATATGATCTGCATTTTCAATAAATAAAGTATTGGCATTTGGAATGTCCACCCCTGTCTCAATAATGGTAGTTGTCACCAAGATATCGTATTGTCCCTCAATAAAGTCTAATAGAGTATTTTCCAACTGGATTTCACTCATGCGACCATGAACATAACCAATCGAAGCCTCTGGAATTAACTCCTGTAATTCTGAAACCTTCTGATCAATTGTGTCAACTTTGTTGTAAAGATAGTAAACTTGACCTCCACGCTCCATTTCACGTAAGACAGCATCACGAATGACACTATCATTCTTTTCTAAAACATAGGTTTGCACTGGATAACGATTTGTTGGAGGAGTTTCAATAACAGACAAATCTCTGATTCCCAGCATAGACATATGAAGGGTACGAGGGATTGGCGTAGCTGTCAAGGTTAGGACATCCACTTGTTTCTTTAACTCTTTCAAAGTTTCCTTATGCTTGACACCAAATCGTTGTTCTTCATCAATAATCATCAATCCCAAATCAGAAAACACAACATCTTTTGACAGAACACGATGTGTTCCAATTAAAATATCAACTTGGCCGTTTTTCAATTTTTCAAGTGTTTCAGTCTGCTCTTTTTTACTTCTAAAGCGACTCAACACATCAATATTAACTGCAAAATTTTGAAATCGTTCCTTAAAATTCGTATAGTGCTGTTGAGCTAAAACCGTCGTCGGAACTAGGACGACCACCTGTTTGTTATCATTGACTGCCTTAAAAGCTGCACGCATTGCAACTTCAGTCTTCCCAAAACCAACATCTCCAACTAAAAGTCGATCCATGGGATGAGAATCCTGCATATCCCTCTTAATTTCCTCAATACTACGAAGTTGATCATCCGTTTCAACATAAGGAAAAGCATCATCAAAAGCATCTTGCTCTTCATTATCAGCTGAGAAAGCAAAGCCCTTCAACTGACTACGTTCAGAATAGAGTTTGATTAAATCGTCTGCTATATCCTCTACCTGATTCTTAACTTTTTGCTTAGCCTTCTTAAAATGACCATCATTTAATTTATTAAGTTTTGGCGCTTTACCATCACTTGAAACATATTTAGACAGTAGATGAATCTGTTCTACTGGGATAGAGATTTGATCACCATTTTGGTATTTGACGCTGACATAATCACGGTGAATCCCTTTGATTTCAATTGTTTCAATCCCTAGATATTGACCAATCCCATGGATATGGTGAACAACGTAATCGCCTTTTTCAAGTTCATTATAATCTTTTAATCGCTCCGCATTCGAAACATGTTGTCTTCGAAAACGGCGTTTCAATTTCTTTTGAAAAATCTCATGTTCAGTTATCAATAAAATCTTTTCATCTACAAAATGAAAACCATGTCTGAGATTACCCTCGATTAAGTTTACAGATTCTTTACAGATAATTGACTTATCTCTGGAATCCAATTTAATCTGATACTCCTCTAAAACATCCTCCAATGTTTTACTTCCCATTGAATTGCTAGACTGCAGAATAATGGTGTAATTCATTTTTTTGTATCGTTCAATTTCTTCTTTTAGAAAAGAAAATTGATTGAAAAATTCCTGCATGGGATATTGATTAAATTGATAAATGTGATCAAACTTGAGATTTCCTAACCCCTTTTGCAGATTAGAAAAAAAGGTCACTGGACTTTGTTTTTTATAGATTTGCTCAGTATCAGCAAAATACTGCATCTCAGAAAATGCTTTACTATTCTGTAACTCTTCTGTAAAGTATTGCGCTAATTCTCTTTCAAAGACTTCATACTGATTCATCAATTTCTGATAATCATCAAAGAATATGGGCGTATCTTTTTTAATATAATCAAAGACAGTCCATGATTTCTCATAACACAAAGATAAAAATTTCCGAGAATCTGCATGCGTTTGTTTTTGATAAAAACTTGAAAGAATTTCTTCTAGGTAGGATTTCAGAATCGGCGATAGAGTTTTTGAAATTTGCTTTTCTAAAGCTGAATGACCTCGTTGATAATCCTTTTCTTTCAAAATCATGTCGCTAGCTGGAAAGATGGTGAGTTCTGTCCGATTTTCTTTCGATAATTGTGTTTCGACTTCAAAAGTACGAATTCCATCTACTTCATCACCAAAAAACTCAATTCGGCAAGGTTCTAACTGGGATATTTCAAAAATATCTAAAATATCTCCTCGAAGACTAAATTCTCCTTGGGTCTGTACTTGAGTAACTTTTCGATATCCTATTTCCTTTAACTGATGGGTAAGCAAGTGTTGGTCATATTCTTCACCAACTGATATTTTTACAATACTATCTTTGAATACATTCGGAGACGGCAAAATCAATCGACTTGCTGCGATATTACAAACCAAAATCCCTTTCTTAGATGAATCAGTCAAAAAACGCAATGCCTCAACCCGTGAAATGATTTTTTCTTGTGAAGACATCAAGAACTCGACCATGGGGGAGTCATCTACCAAAAATGGATAGACAAGTTCCTCACCCAAGATAGAGATAAGATCACTAACAATTCCTTCTGCTTCTCCATAAGTTGACGTCAATAACACAATCTTATCTTCTTTTTCTAGACTACTTGCAATTGCAAGAGCCTTAGTAGACGTTGATAAACCTAGTATTAGTTGTCTTTTCTTATCTGTCAGATTTTGATGCCATTTTTTAATCTGATCATTTTCTGAGAATAAATCTAATAAGGTCCCCATTTATCCGTTATACCTCTGCATTGTTTTCTCAAAGTTTTTCTCTTGTAAATAATCATTTACAGCTTCGTCAACCTTGTCAATAGACTGTAAAATACCAATATAATCATCCTTATCAAAGGTACTCAAAACATGGTGAACAACTGACATACCATTTTTAGGTCTTCCGATTCCAATCTTAACACGATTAAATATCTGAGTCCCTATATGTTGAATAATAGACTTGATACCATTATGACCACCTGCGGAGCCCTTTGCTCTTAAACGAATCTTTCCAACTTCCATGTCAAGATCATCGTAAATGATGAGTAAATCTTCAATATCCAAACCATAGTAAGTTAATAAAGCATGAACTGCTTTTCCACTTTCATTCATAAAGGTCGTTGGTTTGACCAGATAAATTTTTTCGCCATTAAGAAAAAAAGATGCTAGGTCAGCTTGAAATATCTTATCGTGTGTAAAAGTGACATTCTGTTTCTTCGCTAGTTGGTCAATCAACATAAAACCAACATTGTGTTTTGTTTCAAAATATTTATCCCCTGGATTGCCCAAGCCTACAAGTAATTTGGTCATTTATTTTTCCTTTCAAAAGCCAAAAGGGTTGGAATTTTTTTCCAACCTAATTGACACTATTTATTAAATTTCTTAGACATTAAAGCGGAATTCCATGATATCGCCATCTTGAACGATATATTCTTTTCCTTCTTCACGCAAGCGGCCAGCTTCTTTTACGGCCTTTTCAGATCCGTATTTCACTAGATCCTCATATGACATGGTTACTGCACGAATAAAGCCTTTTTCAAAGTCTGAGTGGATAATACCAGCTGCTTGAGGAGCCTTCATACCACGTTTGAAGGTCCAAGCGCGAACTTCTTTTTCACCAGCTGTGAAGTAAGTTCCCAATCCAAGCAAATGGTAAGCAGCTCGAGTCAACTTGTCAACGCCTGATTCTGTCAAACCAAGAGCTTCAAGAAACTCTTGCTTGTCTTCTTCGTCTAACTCAGAAATTTCTTCCTCAGCACGCGCAGAAATAACGACTACTTCAGCATTTTCTGTCGCTGCAAATTCACGAATTTGTTTGACATAGTCGATAGAATCTGGATCTGAAACTACATCCTCATCTACATTCGCTACATAAAGAACTGGTTTAGTCGTCAAAAGGAAGAGACCTTTGACAACCTTTTGTTCTTCATCTGTAAATTCGATTGTACGAGCTGATTTCCCATCTTCAAGAACTGGTTTAATCTTTTGAAGAACATTGAATTCTGCTACTGATTCTTTATCTTTTTGCGTACGTGCCATCTTTTCTACACGCGCATATCGTTTGTTCACTGATTCTAAGTCAGCAAGAATCAACTCTAGGTTAATCGTATCAATATCTGCAAGTGGATCCACAAAGGCATCTTCACGTCCTTGCTCGCGCATCACATTTTCATCATCAAAAGCACGAACTACGTGAACAATCGCATCTACTTCACGAATATTAGCCAAGAATTTATTCCCTAGCCCTTCTCCTTTTGAAGCTCCTTTTACAATCCCTGCAATATCTGTAAATTCAAATGTTGTTGGCACTGTCTTTTTAGGAGTGATCATTTCAGTTAGTTTTTGTAGGCGTTCATCTGGAACTTCCACCATTCCAACATTTGGATCAATAGTCGCAAATGGGTAGTTTGCTGCCTCTGCTCCTGCTTTTGTAATTGCATTAAATAGTGTTGATTTACCAACGTTTGGCAAACCAACGATACCTGCTGTTAAAGCCATATTTTTTCATTCTCCGTTTTCATTTCAATCCCTAATATTATAACACAAAAAGGGAAAACTTGCTAACCCTCTAACTAAGGGTTCTTAGTCAATAATTTTATTCATTTTTCGATCAAAATCATAGCGCCCCATCATGACAACATGGTCACAATTACTACATTTGATTTTGATATCTGCTCCTACACGCGTAATTTCCCAACGATTGGCTTTTTTACCTGTTGACTTGATTATACAAGCGTGTGGTTTTTTCATTTCAACAAAATTTCCAACTTGATACATACTACTCTCCTTTTCTTTTTCGATTATATCATAAAAGAGGCGAGCTAGGCTCAACCTCTTTAACTTAATTTGTACGAACTGGGGTGATAAGCTGCATAAAATCTTCATCAGTGTCTGCTGGCACAAGAGTAAATGGACGAACAGCTGAGATAAAGCTAATAGTCACCTTTTCGCTATTTAAAGCTTTAAGAGAATCAATCAAATAAGTTGGGTTGAAACTAATGGTCAAATCTTCACCAGTAACCTGCTCTGTATCGATTTCTTCGTTTACTTTACCAACTTCTGGAGAATGAACATGGGCGCTAACAATACCACCTTTAATTTCAAGCTTCACAGTACCATTTTGAGTCGCACTTGATAAAAGACGAGCACGTTCCATTGACTGACGCAAGTTTACAACATCAAAAGTAATTGTAGTGTTAAAGTCTGTTGGAATCAAACGATCTGTATCAGGATAGTTACCTTCTAACAGACGTGTGTAGAAGCTAATATTTTCGCTTCTAAAGAGGATTTGATTGTTGGAAAAGAAAATCTCTATAGTTTCAATATCATCTGTAAATACCGCTGAAAATTCGCGTAAAGAACGGCTAGGAATTACGACATCAAAATCATCACTATTTTTCTCCAGCGTTAATTTTTTCTGGCTTAGACGATGAGAGTCTGTCGCAACTGTTTTTAGCTCCTTGTGTTGGCTCAATACAAAATGAACACCTGTCAAAATTGGACGACTTTCTTGTGTACTTGCCGCAAAAGCTGTTTCATTGATAATTTTCTTGAGTAATTTTGTTTCAAGAACTAAAGGAGTACTAGCTGAAATTTCTTGGATTCGTGGATATTGTTCGCTATCTTTTCCTTTTAGGGTAATTTCTGATTTGCCGCTGGTTAAAACAATTTGATTTTGTTCAATTTCTTTAAAATCAAGAGTCACATCAGGTAGACTAGATACCACATTGATGAAGAAAGAAGCTTCAAGAAGGATTGAACCTAGAGAAGTAATTAACAAACCAGCATCTTCATTTTTTTGAGAAATAAAATTTTCAATTGAAATTTGACCATTTGAACCAATTAAAGTAACACCTTCATTGGTTACGTCAATTTTGACAGTTGATAAAATAGGGATGGCATTTTTAGAGCTAATAGCTCTTTTAGTTGTATTTAAGGCTTGTAGAAATAAATTTTTATTAATTGAAAAATGAATCATGGATTCTCCTTTATTTATTTTTAGTATTAGAAAGATAATAGTAATAATAGAGTCTGTGAAATCTGTGGAAAACAGACTTAAAGTAAGTCATATCAAGATTTTTGGCTTGTTTAAAAAATGTGGATAAAAAAGATAAAAAAGCGAAAGTTATCCACAAGTTATTTTATTTTCTTTTTGATTGATTCAATTTCTAAACGTAAATTATCGTCTTCATCAATCAAAGATTTAATTTTTGCATGTGCATGAATGACTGTTGTATGATCTTTTCCTCCAAATTCCTTCCCAATTTTTGGAAGACTATTATCTGTCAGTTCTCTAGATAAATACATGGCTACTTGACGAGCCAAAACAATATTTTGAAGGCGTCTGCTTCCCTTCATTTCTTTGACGCTAACACCATAAAAGTTACCAACTTCATTTTGGATTTTGTCAATTGGGATGACGAGCATTTGGCTAACATCTTGTTTGCGAGCTCTAATAGCTTCTGCAGCAATATCAATAGTGATATCCTTGATTTTTTTTACTCTGGCAATTAAAGTGATGTCATTGATTGCCCCCTCAAGGTCTCGAACATTTGAATCAAATTGCCCAGCTAGGTATTCTAGAGTGTCACTTTGGAAATTGTAGCCTAAATGTTCCGTTTTACTTTGTAAAATGGCAATACGTGTTTCAAAGTCAGGGGGGGTGATAGTTTGTGTCAATCCCCAACTAAAACGCGTGACAAGCCTCTCCTCGAGCCCTTCTAGATGTTTTGGACTTCGGTCACTCGTTAGGACAATCTGTTTTTGCTTGTCATGAAGGGCGTTAAAGGTATTGAAAAATTCTTCCTGAGTTGCGACTTTTTTTCCGCTAAGTGACTGGATATCATCGATTAACAAAAGATCAAGACTACGATAGGTCTTTTTAAACTTTTCCATTTCCCCAAGTCTTAGGTGGTCAAGAAAGTCATTAATAAAACTTTCAGCAGGGATATATTTAACACGCGCATTCGGAATATTTTTTAGAATTTCATTTCCAATGGCGTTTAATAAGTGAGTCTTACCAAGTCCCGGTCCTCCATAGATAAAAAGAGGATTATAGGTCAGAGCCAAATCTTCAGAGACAGCTAAAGCGGCTGATACAGCCCAAACATTTCCATCCCCTTGGATAAAATTATCAAAGGTATACTTCTCTTTTAATCCAGTCTCCGAATAAGGAATAGATGCTAACTTTGGACTATAGTCATAAAGAGTTGAATTTGTAGCTTCTTCAACTTGTGAGATAGTCGTGTCTTGAGGTTTAGTGAAAATATAGTGGGGAGTTATTTCAGCATCATAAATCTCAAAACCAGCTACTACAATAATATCTTTTAGTTGTTTTTCCCAGACCATTTCCATCTCAGATCGTGGTAAAAATATAGTGGCAACATTTTCCTCTACCTTGATGAGTTCAGCTTGAATAGCATAGAAATCATACATGGATCGAGTTAGTCTTTCTTGCGCAAATTCTAAGATACGATTCCAAAATTGTTTTTCTTTCAATCCGTTCTCCTCCTTTACTACTTGTTTAAAAGTTTAATGCTAGACTTATTTTACCATAGATAGCAAGAATTTTCCACAAGCTGTGAAAAATAATCCACAATGTTATAAAGTTTTATCCACAGGTTGGGGATAAAATCAGAAACTATTGATTTATTAAGCTTTTTATCGAAAAAAATAGTGGATAACCTTGTGAGATAAAAAAATAAAAGAACAGCCTTATTTCAGGCTGTTGATAATTCTACTGTATTCTTCTTGATTTGAAAAAGAAATAATGATTTTTCCACTGTCTTTTTTAGACAGTTTGATTTCTACATCTAATCCGAGTAGTTTTTTTAACTGTTCTTCTTCATTTTGTATGAAATGATCAGTTTTTTGCTGTTTCTTTTGTTTTTTATCTGTCAGAAGAGCTTCTAACTTCCTTACAGAAATGTCTTCTTCTATAATTCGTTGAAAGAAATAGTCTTGTTGTTCCTTATTCAACCCAACTAGCGAACGCGCATGGGCTTGTGATAGTTTGCCATTTTCTACTTCTGAGATAATCTGTTCTGGCAAGGAGAGCAAACGAATGGAGTTGCTGATGTAAGGACGAGACTTGCCCATTTTATCTGCAATTTCAGCATGGGTAAATCCTTTCTCTACGAGAGATTCATAGGCGCGTGCTTCTTCTATTGGATTTAAATTTTCTCTCTGTAAATTTTCAATGATGGACTGGACCATCATCTCTTGGTCTGAAAGTTGTTTAACAACAGCTGGGATAGAGGTTAGACCAGCTAAAAGTGAAGCCCGATAGCGTCTCTCTCCTGCCAGGATTTCATAACCAATAACAGGAGATTGACGAACAATAATCGGTTGAATGACCCCATTTTCTTTGATAGACTGTGCTAGTTCATGTAGTTTTTCTCCATCAAATTCTTTTCGAGGTTGATAGGGATTTTTTTGTATATCCGTGATAGAAATCATTTCAAATTTTTCCATGATTCTACACTAACATATCTTTTCTCTTATGTAAAGTTTTCTTTACATAGATGTCAATTAAGATTCTAAATCACCTGAACTCTTGTCAAGTTTAATAGATGTAGTTTCTTCTTTACCGTTACGATAGTAAGTTATCTTAATGGTGTCTCCGATAGAATGGTTGTAAAGAGCGCTTTGTAAGTCTGTTGATGAAGCAATCTCTTTGTCATCTACTTTGGTAATAACATCGTATTTTTCAAGGTGACCATTGGCAGGCATATTACTTTGTACAGAACGAACAACTACACCAGATGTTACACTGCTTGGAATATTGAGTCTTCTAATATCACTTGTATTAATATTTGAGAGATTGATCATTTGGATTCCCAAAGCTGGACGCGTAACTTTTCCGTTCTTTTCTAACTGTTCAATAATATTGATAGCGTCATTCGCAGGAATTGCGAAACCAAGGCCTTCTACAGATGTTCCTCCATTTGTGGCAATTTTACTTGAGGTAATTCCGATAACCTGTCCTTGAATATTGATCAGTGGGCCACCAGAGTTACCTGGGTTAATAGCAGTATCAGTTTGGATGGCTTTTGTAGAAATGGCTTGTCCATCTTCAGATTTTAAGGATACATTTCGATTGAGACTAGATACGATACCTTGAGTAACAGTATTTGCATATTCAGAACCTAACGGGCTACCGATGGCAATAGCAGTTTCTCCTACGGTTAACTTGCTAGAATCACCAAACTCAGCTACTGTTGTCACTTTTTCTGAAGAGATTTTGACGACAGCAATATCAGAGAAAGTATCTGCTCCGACGATTTCTCCGGGTACTTTAGTTCCATCTGACAAACGAATATCTACTTTGCTGGCGCCATTTATAACGTGATTATTGGTGACAATATAAGCTTCTTTATCATTCTTTTTATAAATAACCCCAGATCCTTCACTAGAGATTTGCTGAGAATCTGTATCAGTATCATCATTTCCAAATACGCTATTTTGTCTGTTTGCTGAATAAGTAATAACTGAAACAACAGCATCTTTTACTTTGTTAACAGCCTGTGTTGTTGAATTTTCGTTCTTATAGGCAGTCTGTGTAATGGTGCTATTGTTGTTAGAGTTGCTTACACTACTTTTTTGAGTTAGTTGAGCTATTGAAAAACTACCCAAGGCTCCACTAAAAAAGCTAATGACGATAACGACTAATAATTGAAACCATTTTTTGTAAAATGTTTTTAGATGTTTCATATTTGCCTCCATATTTTTGAATTATTGAAAGTATAAACTGACTAGCTTAATTATAACTTAAACACAAAAGTTTTTCACAGATTGTGGATAACTTTCAAAAATCTGTGGTTTTCTCGGTTAAAATTAACCTTTTATTTTGTGAATAAGATGTGAAAAAATAAAGAATATGTTAGAATAGAGTCATGAAAATTAAAGTTGTAACAGTTGGGAAACTGAAAGAAAAGTATTTAAAAGATGGTATCGCAGAGTATTCAAAACGAATTGCTCGATTTGCTAAGTTTGAAATGATTGAGCTGGCAGATGAAAAAACACCAGATAGGGCTAGTGAGTCAGAAAATCAAAAGATTTTAGAAATAGAAGGTCAGAGAATTTTATCAAAAGTTGGTGATCGTGATTTTGTTATTGCGTTAGCTATTGAAGGGAAAACTTTCTCCTCAGAAGAATTTAGTAAACAATTAGAAGAAGCTTCTATAAAAGGATTTTCTACTCTTACATTTATTATTGGAGGGAGTCTGGGATTAGCACAGGATGTAAAAAAGAGAGCCAATCTTTCTGTCAGTTTTGGCCGTCTAACTTTGCCCCATCAGTTAATGAGACTAGTCCTTGTTGAACAAATCTATCGGGCTTTTACGATTCAGCAGGGCTCGCCCTATCATAAATAGAAAATTGACTTTTAATTGATTTTTTGGTAGAATAATTGTGTTAGGTCTCATAGCTCAGCTGGATAGAGCATTCGCCTTCTAAGCGAACGGTCGCAGGTTCGAATCCTGCTGGGATCAATATAGTAGCAAAGCTGGGAATTTTCCCGGCTTTTTTCTTAAAAAAGTACACTTGGGGAGAAAAAAATGACAGTTGAGAGAATTTTATCTAAAATGAAATTCCATTTTGTATAATGGTTTTTGTAAGTTAGCTTACAAGAAAAAAACATTTTAGGAGATTTTATTATGAAAAACACAGTTAAATTGGAACAGTTTGTAGCCTTGAAGGAAAAAGACTTGCAGGAGATTCAAGGTGGGGAAAGTAGAGTTTCAGACCTCATCCTTGATTTTCTTTTCCAACGAAAAAAGTAATGAAATAAGGAGAAAGAGTAATGAATTTACTTGGATTTGGGACAGTTATTGGTCATTTTTTAATTATTAGTTACAGTTACCATTTAATTTGTAAAGGTCAAATAAATAGAAAAGAGCTATACGTTTTTGGTGCTTATACATTACTAGTAGAAGTAGTACTTGAACTTTCCTTTTATCTTCTAAATTTGGATGGGTTAGGGACTGCAACATTTTTACTTCCTTTGGGCTTATATTCCTATTTTCGATGGATTAAACAGTATGAGAGGGATAGAGGACTATTTCTAAGTTTACTACTATCTCTTTTATATGAGAGCACTCATAACTTTCTGTCCGTAACTTTCTCCTCTATAACAGGGGACAATTTTGTTTTACAACATTATTACCCATTCTTTTTCGTTGTAACGGTGTTAACCTATTTTGTTGTCTTAAAAATCATTCATTATTTCCATTTGGAACTAATCTATTTTGACAAGGACTACCTTTATCCTTTCTTGAAAAAAGTATTTTTTGCTTTACTATTGCTACATATTGTATCTTTCGTTTCTGATATGGTAAGTACGATTAAACATTTGAATAGTTTTGGAAGTATTTTGTCATCTATTGTCTTTATCTCTCTATTTTTGACCTTCTTTGCAATGAATTCTCATAAAGAACAAATGGAGAAAGAGATTGCGTTGAAGCAGAAGAAATTTGAACAGAAACATTTACAGAATTATACAGATGAAATTGTCGGTCTGTATAATGAAATTCGTGGTTTTCGACATGACTATGCTGGTATGCTTGTCAGCATGCAGATGGCAATTGACAGTGGTGATTTACAGGAAATTGACAGAATTTACAATGAAGTTTTGGTCAAAGCCAATCATAAACTGCGTTCAGATAAGTACACTTACTTTGATTTGAACAACATAGAAGACTCAGCTTTACGAAGTTTGGTTGCTCAGTCCATTGTCTATGCTCGAAATAATGGTGTAGAGTTTACACTGGAAGTAAAAGATACGATTACCAAGCTTCCAATTGAACTATTGGATTTGGTTCGTATCATGAGCGTTTTATTGAACAATGCTGTTGAAGGATCGGCTGATAGTTATAAAAAGCAGATGGAAGTAGCAGTTATTAAGATGGAAACTGAAACAGTTATTGTGATTCAGAATTCATGTAAAATGACGATGACTCCTTCAGGAGATCTATTTGCTTTAGGGTTCTCTACTAAGGGAAGAAATCGCGGGGTAGGATTAAATAATGTGAAAGAACTACTAGATAAGTACAACAATATTATTTTAGAAACAGAGATGGAAGGCAGTACATTTAGACAAATTATTAGATTTAAGAGGGAATTTGAATGAAAGTTTTAATTTTAGAGGATGTTATTGAACATCAAGTGAGACTAGAGAGAATATTGGATGAAATTTCGAAAGAATCGAATATTCCAATATCATACAAGACAACAGGAAAAGTCCGTGAATTTGAAGAATACATTGAAAATGATGAAGTAAATCAGCTTTATTTCCTAGATATCGATATTCATGGAATTGAGAAAAAAGGATTTGAGGTTGCTCAGCTCATTCGTCATTACAATCCTTACGCTATTATCGTCTTTATCACCAGTCGATCAGAGTTTGCGACTCTAACCTATAAATACCAGGTATCAGCCCTAGATTTTGTTGATAAGGATATCAATGATGAGATGTTTAAGAAGAGAATTGAGCAAAATATATTCTACACGAAGAGTATGTTGCTTGAAAATGAAGATGTTGTAGATTATTTTGATTACAATTACAAGGGAAATGATTTAAAAATTCCTTACCATGATATTTTGTATATTGAAACGACAGGTGTCTCTCATAAATTACGCATTATTGGTAAGAATTTTGCCAAAGAGTTTTACGGTACCATGACAGATATTCAGGAAAAGGACAAACATACTCAGCGATTTTATTCTCCTCATAAGTCATTTTTGGTAAATATAGGCAATATTAGAGAAATTGACCGAAAGAATCTAGAAGTTGTTTTCTATGAAGATCATCGCTGTCCTATTTCAAGGTTAAAAATTAGAAAATTGAAAGATATTTTAGAGAAAAAATCTCAAAAGTGATTGACAATTAGTAAGAAATTGATATAATGGTTATATCTGCTACAGATAGAAGGTCCGTTGGTCAAGGGGTTAAGACACCGCCTTTTCACGGCGGTAACACGGGTTCGAATCCCGTACGGACTATTTTATCCGCCATAGCTCAGTTGGTAGTAGCGCATGACTGTTAATCATGATGTCGTAGGTTCGAGTCCTACTGGCGGAGTATAGATAAAAGGGAACATAGTGTTGTTCCCTTTTTTGCATCAATTCGTATCACCAAGCATCTTCATGAGGAAGTCTGTTATTTCTTGAGGACTTTCTTTTTTTCCATGTGCAATCCAAGTTTGGCAGACACCAAAAAGTGCGTGAGTTAGATAGATGCTACTATATTCTAATTCAGTGGTATTAAGATTCAGTTGCATAAATCGCTTTTGTAAATCTGTACTGAGCATGATATGAAGTTTATTTCGTAAGAAATTTTGGATTTCTTTGGTCCCATTTTCAGAAAGAAGGGCAGCCAGAAGTGGTTCTGACTCTAGATATTCAAATACTTCTAAAATAGCATCTCTTTTGTGATGAGCATGTTTTTGAAAAATATATTCAAATGTATGAAATAGCTTGCTTTGATAGTGCTCGATCATATCATACTTATCTTTATAGTGAGTATAGAAGCTGGAACGACTAATTCCGGCTTTTTCTGCTAACTTGACAGTAGAAATTTGATCAAATGGTTGTTCCATCAGTAGTTGTACCATAGCATTTTCAATAGTTCGCTTTGTTTTTAAGCGTTTGTTACTTTCTTGCATACTTCCTCCTTGTAAACAAATTAGACTATATGTCTAAAAATGGATTTTTTATCTTGTAATTTAGATTTTTTAATGTATAATCTATTATATCAAAATTTTAGACAATATGTTTAAAAAAGGAGAAGATATGTTTAAAGAATGGAAAGCAATTTTTAAAAAACCAACCTTTATTATTGTCATGATAGGGATTTCTCTTATTCCAGCTCTGTACAATATCATATTTTTGTCATCAATGTGGGATCCATATGGTCGATTGTCTGACTTACCTGTGGCAGTTGTCAATCATGATAAAGAAGCCTCCTATAATGGTAATAGCATGGCTATAGGAAAAGACATGGTGTCCAATTTAAAAGAAAATAAAACTTTAGATTTTCATTTCGTAGATGAAGAGGAAGGAAAGAAGGGATTGGAAGCTGGCAATTACTATATGGTAGTGACTTTACCAAGTGATTTATCTGAAAAAGCAGCTTCGATTTTAACGGATCATCCAGAGCAAATGCAAATCGATTATCAGACTTCAAGTGGTCATAGTTTTATTGCTAGCAAGATGAGCGATTCTGCGATGACACAATTGAAGCAGAATGTTTCTACCAATGTAACCGAGACCTATACTAAAGCCTTATTTGATAAGATGATCGAATTAAAGGATGGTATGAGTCAAGCGGCTTCTGGTAGTGAAAAATTAACTGATGGAGCGAATCAGTTAGTGACAGGTAGTCAAACATTGACTACTAACCTACACTCTTTAGCAGCTTCAAGTTTAACATTTTCAAATGGAACGGAGCAGTTTACTAAAGGATTATCCTCTTATGTCTCTGGTGTTGAACAACTTCATCTTGGCTTAGGGAATTTTAATAGTGGATTGCTTACATATACTGGTGCAGTGAGTCAATTAGATAGGGGATTAGGTCAATTATCTTCTAAAAGTCCTGAATTAGTAAGAGGAATCAATCAATTATATACTGGTGTAGAATCCTATACTGGCGGTGTTTCTCAGCTCAATACTGGTCTTAATCAATTTTCATCTGGTGTTAGTGCCTATACAAACGGAGTGGGAAATCTTGCAACAGGTGCGAATCAGTTATCTAATCAATCAGCTACACTTCGAATGGGGGTGGAGCAATTAAGTGAAGGGATTCAACAACTTTCTAGTAAGTTAGATGCTTCGTCTGGGAAAAAAGATCAAATTAATCAATTATCTTCTGGTCTAAATCAGTTAAATAAAGCCATTCAAAATATTGATGTTGGAGATACAAAACAATTGTCTTCTGTTTTATCAAGTATAGCTTCTCTTTCTAATCAAATGTTAGCAAGTGCTCAGTCTGAAAAAGCAACTACATTAGCAAATATTCAATCGACAGCAGCTTATCAATCCTTGACAAGTGAGCAACAAGATGAGATAAGTGCTTCTGTATCTCAAAATTCGACTGATAGTATTCAATCGGCTCAGTCAATTATAGCTTTAGTACAAGGTTTACAGGGAGGTTTAAAAAACTTACAAAATCAATCTTCTAATCTTTCAACATTAAAAGATAAAGCTAATCAAGTATTACCGCTTGCTTCTACTTCTTTGACAGGATTGTCAAGTGGATTAACAGAAATACAGGGAGCAGTGACGAGTAAATTAGTTCCTGCCAGTCAGTCGATTGCATCAGGTGTAAATGCATATACTGCAGGTGTTGATAAAGTTTCTCAGGGCGCAAGTCAACTAAGTGAAAAGAATTCCACCTTGACAGGTAGTTTGGATCAACTAGTTTCAGGCTCAAACACCTTGACACAAAAATCTTCTAGCTTGACAGCAGGAGTTGGTCAATTAGCTGAAAAAACTCCAGAATTAGTATCTGGTATTGAAAAATTATCAACTGGCTCTAACCAATTGAATCAAAAGAGTCAAGAATTAATGGCAGGAGTTGATAAATTACAATCAGGATCTGGTCAATTAGCAGACAAATCCAGTCAGTTACTTTCAGGTGCTTCTCAATTAGAGAATGGAGCTAATAAATTGGCAGATGGATCTGGGAAGCTTGCAGAAGGTGGAACAAAGTTAACTTCTGGATTGGAAGATTTACAGGCAGGAGTTGCTTCTTTAGGACAAGGACTAAGTAATGCTAGTGATCAACTCAAGTCAGCATCAACAGAATCTAAAAATGCAGAGATTTTGTCAAATCCTCTCAGTCTCTCCAAAACTGACAATGACCAAGTTCCTGTAAATGGAATTGCAATGGCTCCTTATATGATATCAGTTGCTCTTTTTGTTGCAGCAATATCAACGAATATGATCTTTGCGAAGTTGCCTTCAGGACGTCATCCGGAGAGTCGTTGGGCTTGGTTGAAATCTCGAGCTGAAATAAATGGTATTATAGCTGTTTTAGCAGGAATTTTGGTATATGGAGGAGTTCATCTTATTGGTCTAACTGCAAATCATGAAATGAGAACATTTATTCTCATTATCCTAACAAGTTTAGTATTCATGTCCATGGTAACTGCTTTAACAACATGGAATAGCCGTATAGGAGCTTTCTTCTCTCTTATTTTGCTTTTATTACAGTTAGCATCAAGTGCAGGTACCTATCCACTTGCCTTGACAAATGATTTCTTTAGAGCTATTAATCCTTGGTTACCAATGAGTTATTCAGTTTCGGGATTACGACAAACAATCTCTATGACAGGAAATATTCATCATCAAGTCATTTTCCTTGCTGTGATATTAGCTCTATTTACTGGTTTAGGTATGCTAGCCTATCGACCTAAGAAAATGGAAGAAGATTAAAAAAATCGACCAACTGGTCGATTTTTTTATGTCTTAGATGACTTTCGTTTGTGATTATAGATTCCAAATAGTAAAAGAGAAGTAAAGGAACAGATTGCTCCAATAACAAAACCATTGGGAATAAAGGAAAGTGTAATAGTTCCTTTTCCCTTAGGAACATCAACTTTTATAAAACCAGTTTGAGCTTGTTTAATTTCTATTTTCTTCCCATCTTGGTAGGCAGACCAACCTTTGTCATAAGGAATAGTGAAGAAAATAGACGTATCTTGTTTGACATCATATGTAGCAAAAACCTTATTTTTAGAAGTTGATACTGTTACAGGTTGTTCTTTAATTTTTTGAATTGCCTCAGTTAAAGTTTTGGTATCTAAACGGTAGAAGGTAGGAGATTCAAATGATACTTGTGAATTTCCAGGGAAACTAACATTAATATTGAAAGTTTTTGTCTCTTTTGTATAACCTAGATTAAAGAAGGAGAAGACATTATCAGTTGTAAAAGTTTTCTTTTCCCCATTTACAAGAATGTCAACCTTTTTTTGTTTGTCATTAGAAAAGTGAAGGTTTGTGAAAGAAAGATAAACTTGACTGTTTTCTGGCACTTCAATTTGATACTGGAGTGCTGCATCCTCATTTGAAGAACTTGTGACACTAATCAAATCATCAGTATTCTCTGTTTTTTGATAGGGTATTGGAGAAAAATAATCAAAATTGACGTCAGCAAGTTGATTTAAAAACGAGGCCTGATTATCTAAAGTATGTTCAGTGAACTTGACATCATTGTAAACAGATTGACTAGCAAATGCAATCGGAAGAGAGTATTGATTTTCATATAGGATAAGATGATCTTTTTGATAGATATCTTGGAAACCATACTTATCAATAGGACTGTCTGAGATATTATACTGGATGCCAAATAAACTATCAGCCAAAATACTATTATTTGCATAACGGAGATTGAGATTGGTCCCAGAGGATTTAAAGCCAAGTTTATCCAAAGTAGAGCTTGCTGAACGATTTCGAACAGATGAAAATTGAGAGATTCCATTGTAGTTAAATTTCATACTGTCATTTCCTGTCTGAGTCTCTAGTTTCTCAGTACGAGTAAATGAATTCCCAATATATGTCGAGAAAGATTCTATAGCTGGGATATCTCGACTATATGCACTTCGAGAAGCAAATCCCCATTCCTTAGTAATTCCGTCCATTTGAGATGAAGCATTTAAACTTATTTCAACCATTATAAATAAAGAGATTAGAATGGCAAATAGGTTTACAGAGATAAACTTTTTGATAACTGCAAGGAGTAAAAGAGAATAGACAATCAAAAATTCAAGAGTAAGCAGAATATTCAAATTTGTTAAAAAAGAATAATGCGATTTTAGATAGATGGTAGCTAAAAATTCTGTTACTACAAGAAAAAGCGAAACTAAAAAGTTCCAGATTTTAATTTCTCTCAGACGATTTAAGACTTCCGCTGCTGTGTAAATTAACAAGGTAGAGAAAATCCAAGCATAGCGATGTAAAAACATGTTTGGAGTATGCATGCCTTGCCAAAATAAATCAAGCGCTTCTATATAAAAGCTTGCAATTAGAAATGTAAAGAAGATTGCATAGATAAGTTTCACGTGAAACTTAATAGATTTCAGTGTAAAAAATAAAATGGTCAAAATAAAGGGAAGTAGTCCAACAAAAATCATTGGGATGGCCCCATACTTTGTTGTGTCAAAGGAACCAATGAATTGCTTAGCAAAGAGATCAAGATACCAGCTACTTTCAGTTTGAAACTTTGTAACTTCAGTCAATTTTTCCCCATGTTTCTGTAAATCAAACAGAGTGGGAAGAGTCATAATCAAACTAGCCATACCAGCTAAAAAGGAGGTGATTATGAAATCAAGAAAAGATGATTTTCGGATTTTAAAGTCCCAAGAAATTTGGCAGAGATACCAGAAAACAAGAAACAATGCTGTCATATAGCCAAAATAATAGTTTTGGATAAATAAGATTGACAGACTTGTAAAGTATAATGAGGATTTCTTTTCAGTTATAAGTAGGTGTAAACCAGTTATAATTAAAGGAATCAAGATAAAAACATCCAGCCAGGTTTTTATCTCTAGTTGACTAACAGTGAAACTCATCAGAGCATAGGAAGTAGATAAGGCTAGTTTTAAAGATTTCGGAATATTTTTAAATAATCTATTTAGACTAAAGAAGGTTGACAGACCAATCAATCCAAATTTTAAGAGAGTTGTCAGATAGACAGCATCTGGCATATTTGACAGATTAAAAAAGTAAACTAGTGGTGAAAGGAAACTACCCAAGTAATAACTAGATAGGGCATAGAAATTTAATCCGAGGCCACTTGTAAAGGTGTAAAACAGACTACCATTTCCATGTAGGATATTTCGTAAAGCTATATCAAAAATAACGTATTGATGAAAGCCATCTCCTAATAGTGGGGATGTATCGCTATTCCAGTAGATACCTTGAGATAGATATACTCCTGTCATAATCAATACAGGAATGATGAAAGAAACAAAATAGTTCCAATATGTTTTAAAAAATAATTTCATGTTACCTCATAAAATGTTAGAAAACCCAGCTGGTTAACCCAACTGAGTTTTGAAGTTTTATTTAGTCTTTCCAAAGTTCTTTAACTTTTGCTTGTACTTCTGCATTTTCTAGGAATTCATCGTAGGTTTCATCGATACGATCGATGACGCCATTTTTAGACAAGACAATGATATGGTTAGCCAAAGTTTGAATAAACTCGTGGTCATGACTGGCAAAGATGATTGATTCTTTAAAGTTTTTCAATCCATCATTCAAGCTTGAGATAGATTCCAAGTCCAAGTGATTGGTTGGATCATCGAGGACAAGCACATTTGATTTCAAGAGCATGAGTTTTGAAAGCATGACACGGACTTTTTCTCCCCCTGATAAGACGTTTACAGGTTTGTTAACTTCATCTCCAGAGAAGAGCATACGACCAAGGAAACCGCGTAGGAAAGTATTGTCATCTTCTTCTTTACTTGCGAATTGACGCAACCAGTCAAGGATTGATTCTCCCCCTGCGAAATCAGCTGAGTTATCTTTTGGCAGGTAAGATTGACTAGTTGTAACTCCCCACTTGACAGTTCCTTCATAGTCAATGTCTCCCATGATTGCACGAATTAATGCAGTCGTTTGGATGTCATTCTGTCCAATAAGAGCTGTCTTATCACCTGGACGTAAGATAAAGCTGATATTATCTAAAATAGTCTCACCATCAATCTTTACAGTTAGATTTTCTACTGTCAAGAGATCATTACCAATTTCACGCTCCGCTTTAAAGTTGATAAATGGATATTTACGACTAGATGGAACAATCTCTTCTAGCTCAATCTTGTCAAGCATTTTCTTACGTGAGGTTGCTTGTCTTGATTTAGAAGCATTGGCAGAGAAACGAGCAACGAATTCTTGCAATTGCTTAATTTTTTCTTCTGCTTTGGCATTACGGTCTGCTAGCAATTTAGCAGCGAGTTCAGAAGATTCCTTCCAGAAGTCATAGTTTCCGACATAGAGTTTGATTTTTCCAAAGTCAAGGTCAGCCATGTGAGTACATACTTTATTCAAGAAGTGACGGTCATGGGATACAACGATAACGGTGTTATCAAAGTCAATCAAGAAATCTTCTAACCATGTAATTGATTGGATGTCCAAACCGTTGGTCGGCTCGTCCAATAGAAGAACATCTGGTTTACCAAAAAGTGCTTTGGCGAGGAGAACCTTTACTTTCTCACCATTGGCCAATTCGCTCATATTTTGATAGTGTAATTCTTCTGGAATATTTAGGTTTTGAAGTAGTTGAGAGGCTTCACTTTCTGCTTCCCAACCTCCAAGCTCGGCAAACTCTCCTTCAAGTTCGGCAGCACGCACTCCATCTTCGTCTGAGAAATCTTCCTTCATGTAGATGGCATCTTTCTCTTTCATGATGCTATAAAGTT
This sequence comes from bacterium, assembly GCA_905221235.1. GTDB lineage: Bacteria > Bacillota > Bacilli > Lactobacillales > Streptococcaceae > Streptococcus. The sequence continues at coordinate 14,182 of CAJNCJ010000015.1, read as the reverse complement.
TTTCATTTCCCATGATAACGACATCAATGGCACGTTCATCTTCATAGTCAAAGTGATTTTGACGGAGAACAGAGAGACGCTCATCTGGACCAAGAGAGATGTGACCAGTAGTAGGTTCGATATCTCCAGCTAAAATTTTTAAAAAGGTTGATTTTCCGGCACCATTAGCACCGATTAATCCATAAGTATTTCCTTCTGTAAATTTGATATTGACATCATCAAAAAGTTTGCGATCACTAAAACGTAGTGAAACATCAGATACTGTAAGCAATGTTTTTCTCCTATATGTGTAATATATTTATTCTACTAGAAAATACGGAAATATTCAAATTTTTATCTGTCAATTTTGTGTAAATTATGTTTACAACTCTCTTTACAAAAAGCAGTAAATAGCAAGGTTGATTTATTTTGATAAATTGCGGTTATTTCATTAAAAAAATGCTATAATTGAAGGGACTATATCGAAGGAGAACAAAATGACTAAACCCATTATTTTAACAGGAGACCGTCCAACAGGAAAATTGCATATTGGACATTATGTTGGAAGTCTCAAAAATCGAGTATTATTACAGGAAGAGGGTAAGTATGATATGTTTGTGTTCTTGGCTGACCAACAAGCCTTGACAGATCATGCTAAAGACCCTCAAACAATTGTAGAGTCTATCGGAAATGTGGCTTTGGATTATCTTGCAGTTGGATTGGACCCAAGTAAATCAACTATCTTTATTCAAAGCCAAATTCCAGAATTAGCTGAGTTGTCTATGTATTATATGAATTTGGTGTCATTAGCACGTTTGGAACGAAATCCGACAGTAAAAACAGAGATTGCTCAGAAAGGGTTTGGAGAAAGTATTCCGACAGGATTCTTGGTCTATCCAATCGCTCAAGCGGCTGACATCACAGCCTTTAAGGCCAATTATGTTCCTGTTGGGACAGATCAGAAACCAATGATTGAGCAAACTCGCGAGATTGTTCGTTCTTTTAACAATGCATACAACTGTGATGTCTTGGTGGAACCGGAAGGTATTTATCCAGAAAATGAAAGAGCAGGTCGTTTGCCTGGTTTAGATGGAAATGCTAAAATGTCTAAATCACTCAATAACGGTATTTATTTAGCTGATGATGTGGATACTTTACGTAAAAAAGTAATGAGTATGTATACAGATCCAGATCATATTCGAGTGGAAGATCCAGGTAAGATTGAAGGAAATATGGTTTTCCATTATCTAGATGTTTTTGGTCGTCCAGAAGATGCTCAAGAAATTGCTGATATGAAAGAACATTATCAACGAGGTGGTCTTGGTGATGTGAAGACCAAGCGTTATTTACTTGAAATATTAGAACGTGAACTTGGTCCTATTCGTGAGCGCCGTATCGAATTTGCTAAGGATATGGGAGAAGTTTATAATATGCTTCAAAAAGGTAGTGAAAGAGCGCGTGAAGTTGCAGGTCAAACCCTATCTGAGGTTAAAGGAGCAATGGGACTTCATTACTTTAACTAAGTTTATTTTTACAAGAAACTATCATTTCTATCTCGAAGAAAAGATAGTTTTTTATTTACTCCTGTAACATTTGACAAATTTTTATAGAATGGTATGATAGATACAATATAAAAAGAGTCAAGCTCAAAAAGAAAGAAAAGAGGAAACTTCGAATGTCTAATTGGGACACTAAATTTTTGAAAAAAGGTTTTACCTTTGATGATGTATTGCTTATTCCAGCTGAAAGTCATGTGTTGCCTAACGATGCAGATTTAACAACTAAATTGGCAGATAATTTGACTTTAAATATCCCAATTATTACCGCTGCTATGGACACAGTTACAGAGAGTCAAATGGCTATTGCTATTGCTCGTGCAGGTGGTCTCGGAGTTATCCATAAAAACATGTCAATTGCTCAACAAGCAGACGAGGTTCGCAAGGTAAAACGTTCTGAAAATGGAGTTATTATTGATCCCTTCTTCTTGACGCCTGAACATACAATTGCTGAAGCTGATGAGCTTATGGGACGTTACCGTATCAGTGGTGTTCCAGTTGTTGAAACACTTGAAAATCGTAAATTGGTTGGTATTTTGACAAACCGAGATCTTCGTTTTATTTCAGATTATAATCAACCAATTTCAAACCATATGACTAGTGAAAATCTTGTTACTGCTCCTGTTGGGACAGATCTTGCAACAGCTGAGAGTATTCTTCAAGAACACCGTATTGAAAAACTTCCTTTGGTAGATGAAGAAGGTCGTCTTTCTGGTTTGATTACTATCAAAGATATTGAAAAAGTTATTGAGTTTCCAAATGCTGCTAAAGATGAGTTTGGTCGTCTCTTAGTTGCAGGTGCAGTAGGTGTTACTTCAGATACCTTTGAACGTGCAGAGGCACTTTTTGAGGCAGGAGCGGATGCGATTGTTATTGATACTGCACATGGTCATTCTGCAGGTGTCTTGCGTAAAATTGCTGAGATTCGTGCTCACTTCCCAGATCGTACTTTGATTGCTGGAAATATTGCTACTGCTGAGGGAGCGCGCGCACTTTACGAAGCAGGTGTAGACGTTGTCAAGGTTGGTATTGGACCAGGTTCTATCTGTACTACTCGTGTAATTGCAGGTGTTGGTGTTCCACAAGTAACAGCTATCTATGATGCTGCATCTGTTGCGCGTGAATATGGTAAAACTATCATTGCTGACGGTGGAATCAAGTATTCTGGAGATATTGTAAAAGCTCTTGCTGCTGGTGGAAATGCAGTTATGCTTGGATCAATGTTTGCTGGAACAGACGAAGCACCAGGTGAAACTGAAATCTTCCAAGGACGTAAATTCAAGACTTACCGTGGTATGGGATCAATTGCAGCAATGAAGAAAGGTTCAAGCGATCGTTACTTCCAAGGTTCTGTCAATGAAGCAAATAAACTTGTTCCAGAAGGAATTGAAGGTCGTGTTGCTTATAAAGGAGCGGCAGCTGATATCGTCTTCCAAATGATTGGTGGTATTCGCTCTGGTATGGGTTACTGTGGTGCAGCTAACCTTAAAGAGTTACATGACAATGCTCAATTTATTGAAATGTCTGGTGCTGGTTTGAAAGAAAGCCATCCTCATGATGTACAAATTACTAATGAGGCACCAAATTATTCTATGTAAAAGAAATAAAGAGAACTCCCGTGAAAACAGGAGTTCTTTTACAATGTTGTCAACATTCGTTTACAGCAACTTTACCACCCTGAATAGTGAAGATACTTAGGTTTTCTGGTAGATTTTGAAGATGGTCTAAGCTTGTTGTTGTGATAAAGGTTTGGATTGACTGAGAAATCGTTTCTAATAATTTTAACTGTCTAGTGTTGTCAAGTTCACTCATGACATCGTCAAGTAATAATATCGGAGATTCTGTAGTAATACTTTCCATTAACTCGATTTCTGCTAATTTTATAGACAGGACGACACTACGATGTTGGCCTTGACTTCCGAAACTAGCATCCATCCCATTTATATAAAAAGAAATATCATCTCGATGAGGACCGACGCCAGTATTCTTTTTAAATAAATCTCTGGATCTACTTTTTTCTAAAGCAATTTTGAAAGATTCGGATAAGTCTTCTTTGTCAGTTATATTGACAGAAGATTGATAGGATATTGACAACTCTTCAATCTGATTTGAGAGTTCAAAATGTTTCTTACGCCCAAATGATTCTAGTTTTTTTATGAAATCTAAGCGGTGATTCATTACACGACATCCATAATCAACTAGCTGATCATCCAATACTGAAAGGAAGGTTTCATCTATTTTTTGAGCTGATTTTAGGTAAGTGTTTCTTTGTTTTAGGATGTGGTTATAATTGGTTAAGTCAGATAAATAGATTGGCTTGATTTGTCCAAGTTCCATATCAATGAATTTTCGTCGAACCGAAGGTGCTCCTTTAATTAGTTGTAAATCTTCAGGAGCAAATAAGACAACATTCATGTGTCCTACATAATCTGAAAGGCGTGCTTGTTTTAAATGATTAACTTTTGTCACACGGCCTTTTTGTGTTAGTTCGATTTCTAGGGGAATGGATCCAGTTTTTTTCTGAACGAGACCTGAAAGATGAAGTTGTTCCTCATCAAAATGAATGAGATTTTTATCTGTTCGAGTTCGATGACTACGCGTTAAGGCTAAAAAATAGATAGCCTCTAGCATATTTGTTTTTCCTTGTGCATTACGTCCCAAAAAGACATTCAATTTAGGATTAAAGTCTATTTTTGTCTCTTTGTAATTACGAAAAGTCTTGAGAGATAGGTTTTGTAGCCACATGATTATCTACCAGGGAATCGTGGAGCTTGTTTGCTTTTAGGTGATGAAGCAGGTTTAGATTTGTCTTTTTTAACTCCCTTATTCATCTCTTTGACAAGTTTAGCGATTCGTTCTTTTTCAACTTTATCAGCTTGGTATTCATCTTGTTCTTCAGAAGTAGGTTGTGTCAACAAGATGTCAATGTCCATGTCAGGGATGTCAACTTTATCGCCAATACGAAGTTTTTTACCACGACGACTTTCTAATTCCCCATTAAAGTAAACAGAATGTTCTGAGAGAAATGATTTGATAGCTCCTCCGCTATGTGTAATTCCAAGTTCTTTGAGTAGCGCTTGGAGGGTAATAAATTCTTCAAATAATTTGTATTCCATAATTCACCTCAATCTTTGGTATTATACCATATTTTCCTAAAAATGGTGATAGAAACAAGGAGTAATGTAAGCGATTTTTATTTCAAAAGTGTTACAGAGAACAAGAAAATTTCAGGTTTTCGTGATATAATAGAAGTCTGTATATAAGGAGGTAAATCATGGAGTTAGTGCATGGAATTTCAACACATTTTATCCAATCAAAGAAGTTTAAAACGAACAAAATCACCGTGCGTTTTACCGCTCCATTATCTCTTGATACGATTGCAGGTCGCATGTTGAGTGCGAGTATGCTAGAGACTGCTAACCAGCTGTACCCTACTTCTCAAAATTTGAGGAAACACTTGGCCAGTCTATACGGTACAGATATGTCAACCAATTGTTTCAGAAGAGGGCAAAGCCACATTGTAGAATTGACATTCACATATGTTCGTGATGAGTTTTTAAGTAAGAAAAATGTGTTAACTTCACAGGTTTTGGAACTAGTAAAAGAAACTCTTTTTTCACCCGTTGTAGTTGATAATGGGTTTGATTCGGCCTTATTTGAAATTGAGAAAAAGCAATTGCTAGCAAGTTTAGCAGCTGATATGGATGATTCTTTTTATTTTGCGCATAAAGAATTAGATAAATTATTTTTTCATGATGAACGTCTCCAATTGGAATATAATGATTTACGAAATCGTATTTTAGCTGAAACTCCACAAAGTTCTTATTCTTGTTTCCAAGAATTTTTGGCCAATGATCGAATAGATTTCTTTTTCCTAGGTGATTTTAATGAGGTTGAAATTCTAAATGTATTAGAATCATTTGGTTTTAAAGGTCGAGAAGGTAATGTAAAGGTTCAGTATTATCAACCTTATTCCAATGTCCTTCAGGAAGGCATGGTTCGGAAAAATGTGGGACAGTCTATTTTAGAGTTGGGCTATCATTGCTCTGCTGAATATGGTGATGAGCAACATTTACCTATGATTGTAATGAATGGTTTACTGGGTGGATTTGCTCATTCTAAGCTCTTTACAAATGTCCGTGAAAATGCTGGATTAGCTTATACCATTTCAAGTCAGCTTGATTTATTTAGTGGATTTTTGAGGATGTATGCTGGTATTGATCGAGAAAATCGGAATCAGGCTCGAAAAATGATGAATAATCAACTGCTTGATTTAAAAAAAGGTTATTTTACAGATCTTGAGTTAGAGCAGACCAAGGAAATGATTCATCGATCTTTGTTGCTTTCTCAAGATAATCAAGGTTCATTGATTGAACGTGCTTATCAAAATGCCTTACTTGGAAAATCTTCAGCAGACTTTAAAAGTTGGATTGAAAAGCTTGAACAAATTGACAAAGATGCTATTTGTAGAGCAGCTAATAATGTGAAGCTACAAGCAATTTACTTTATGGAAGGAATAGAATGACAAAGGTTGTTTTTGAAGAAAAATACTATCCAGCTGTAAAAGAAATGGTTTATCGAACTCGTTTGGCAAACGGATTGACAGTAGCTCTTCTACCTAAAAAGGAATTTAAAGAGGTTTACGGGAGTGTAATTGTACAGTTTGGCTCGGTAGATACGCTTGTTACAGGAGTTGACGGAGATGTAAAACAATATCCTGCAGGAATTGCTCATTTTCTTGAACATAAATTATTTGAGAGAGAAGATTCAAGCGATTTGATGTCGGCTTTTACGAGTCTAGGTGCAGACAGCAATGCCTTTACAAGCTTTACAAAAACAAACTATCTTTTTTCATCGACGGATTATCTCTTAGAGAACTTAGATTTACTTGATGAATTGGTAACATCAGCACACTTTACTGAAGCTTCCATTTTAGGAGAGCAGGATATTATCCAGCAGGAACGAGAAATGTATCAAGATGATCCAGATTCGTGTTTATTCTTTTCAACTTTAGCGAATTTGTATCCTGGTACACCTTTAGCAACGGATATAGTTGGAAGTGAGGAGTCCATTTCCCAAATCAATCTAACTAATTTGCAAGAAAATTTTACAAGATTTTACAAAACTGTAAACATGTCTCTGTTTTTAGTTGGTAATTTTGATGTGGAGCGAGTACAGGACTATTTTGAAAGAAAAGAACTGAAAGATTCAGATTTTCAGGAAGTATCAAAAGAAAAGTTGCTTTTACAAGATGTGAAGTCAACAGACAGTATGAGAATGGAAGTATCTTCTCCCAAACTAGCGATTGGGATTAGAGGTAATCGAGAAGTTGCTGAGGCGGATTGCTATCGACATCATATTTTATTAAAATTATTGTTTGCAATGATGTTTGGTTGGACTTCGGATCGTTTTCAAAAGTTATATGAATCAGGTAAAATAGATGCTTCCTTATCTCTTGAAATTGAAGTAACAAGTCGTTTTCATTTTGTTATGTTGACAATGGATACGAAAGAGCCAGTTGCTTTATCTCATCAGTTTAGGAAGGCCATTCGTAATTTTACAAAGGATTTGGATATTACAGAGGATCATTTAGATATTATCAAAAGAGAGATGTTTGGAGAATTTTTTAGTAGCATGAACTCTCTTGAATTTATTGCAACACAATATGATGCTTTTGAACATGGTGAGACAATTTTTGATTTACCAAAGATTTTACAGGAAATTACTTTAGAGGATGTCCTTGAAGCAGGGCATCACTTAATAGATGAAGGGGATATAGTTGATTTTACAATATTCCCATCGTAGTAACCTATCATAATAGACACTAGAAAGAAGGGATGACAAGTATGAGGAAAAAAACAATTGGTGAGGTTTTACGATTAGCTAGAATCAATCAGGGATTGAGTTTAGATGAATTGCAGAAAAAGACAGACATCCAGTTAGATATGTTGGAAGCAATGGAAGCAGACGATTTCGATCAACTTCCAAGTCCTTTTTACACACGCTCTTTCTTGAGAAAATATGCATGGGCTGTTGAGTTAGATGACCAAATTGTTTTGGATGCTTATGATTCTGGGAGTATGATTACTTATGAGGAAGTAGATGTTGATGAAGACGAGTTGACAGGGCGCAGACGTTCAAGTAAGAAAAATAAGAAAAAAACATCCTTTTTACCTTTATTTTATTTTATCCTTTTTGCCTTATCGATTCTAATTTTTGTGACCTATTATGTTTGGAACTATATTCAAACTCAACCAGAGGGGCCTTCTCTTTCTAATTACAGTGTGGTTCAATCAACAAGTTCAATAAGTTCAACTAGCTCTGTTCCCCACTCTTCAAGTAGTAGTTCATCTAGCAGTTCTTCTAGTGTAGAATCAGCTATAAGTGTATCAGGTGAAGGAAATCATGTAGAAATCGCTTATAAGACAAGTAAGGAAACAGTTAAATTGCAATTGGCAGTTTCAGATGTTACAAGTTGGGTTAGCGTTTCAGAAAGCGAACTTGATGGCGGTGTAACCTTATCGCCAGAGAAGAAAAGTGCGGAAGCAACCGTTTCAACTAAAAGTCCTGTAACAATTACGTTAGGTGTTGTAAAAGGTGTTACTTTGACAGTAGATAATCAGACTGTTGATTTATCGAAGTTAACAGCGCAGACTGGACAAATCACTGTAACCTTTACTAAAAATTAAGGAAAAACAAATGAAAAAAGAACAAATTCCAAATCTCTTAACAATAGGTCGAATTCTTTTTATACCTATTTTTATCTTTATTTTAACAGTAGGAAATTCGATAGAGAGTCATATAGTAGCAGCTATTATCTTTGCGATTGCCAGTATCACAGACTACTTAGATGGATATTTAGCTCGTAAATGGAATGTGGTCAGTAATTTTGGTAAATTTGCAGATCCTATGGCGGATAAGCTCTTAGTTATGTCGGCTTTTATTATGCTGATTGAGTTAGGTATGGCTCCGGCTTGGATTGTTGCAGTGATTATCTGTCGAGAGTTGGCTGTGACAGGTTTAAGGCTTTTACTGGTTGAAACTGGAGGAACAGTTTTAGCAGCGGCAATGCCTGGAAAAATTAAAACTTTCAGTCAGATGTTTGCCATTATTTTCTTGCTATTACATTGGACTTTGATTGGTCAAGTTCTACTTTATGTAGCCTTATTTTTCACTATCTACTCTGGCTATGACTATTTCAAGGGTAGTGCCTATGTATTTAAAGGGACATTTGGTTCGAAATGAAATCAATAATTGATGTAAAAAATCTTTCTTTTCGCTATAAAGAAAATCAGAAATACTACGATGTGAAGGATATTACGTTTCACGTGAAACGTGGAGAATGGCTTTCGATTGTAGGGCACAATGGTAGTGGTAAATCAACGACTGTCCGCTTAATTGATGGCTTACTGGAAGCAGAATCTGGAGATATTGTAATCGATGGCCAACGGTTGACTGAGGAAAATGTTTGGAACATACGTAGTCAAATCGGTATGGTTTTTCAAAATCCAGATAATCAATTTGTTGGAGCGACTGTTGAAGATGATGTTGCCTTTGGTTTGGAAAATCAAGGACTTTCTCGTCAAGAAATGAAAAAGAGAGTGGAAGAAGCTCTGGATTTGGTTGGCATGTTGGATTTTAAAAAGAGAGAGCCGGCGCGTCTATCGGGTGGCCAAAAGCAACGTGTGGCTATTGCAGGTGTTGTAGCCCTAAGACCAGCTATTTTAATCCTAGATGAAGCAACGAGTATGTTGGATCCTGAGGGTCGTAGAGAACTTATTGAGACAGTAAAAGGGATTCGAAAAGACTATGATATGACGGTCATTTCCATTACACATGATTTGGAAGAAGTTGCCATGAGTGATCGCGTATTGGTCATGAAAAAAGGGGAAATTGAATCAACTAGTAGCCCTAGAGAACTTTTCTCTCGAAATGATTTAGATCAAATTGGATTAGACGATCCTTTTGCCAATCAATTAAAAAATTCTTTGAGCCAGAATGGCTATGATTTGCCTGAAAATTATTTGACAGAAAGTGAGCTAGAGGATAAGCTATGGGAATTGCTCTAGAAAATGTGAGTTTTACGTATCAAGAAGGGACTCCCTTAGCGTCAACAGCTTTGTCGGATGTTTCTTTGACGATTAAAGATGGTTCTTATACGGCTTTAATTGGCCACACAGGTAGTGGTAAATCAACTATTTTACAACTCTTAAATGGTTTATTGGTGCCAAGCCAAGGGAGTGTGCGGGTTTTTGATACCTTAATCACCTCGACTTCTAAAAATAAAGATATTCGTCAAATTAGAAAACAGGTTGGCTTAGTATTTCAGTTTGCTGAAAATCAGATTTTTGAAGAAACAGTATTGAAAGACGTTGCTTTTGGACCACAAAATTTTGGAGTTTCTGAAGAAGATGCGGAGCAGACTGCGCGTGAAAAACTGGCTCTGGTTGGAATTGATGAATCACTTTTTGATCGTAGTCCGTTTGAGCTATCAGGTGGACAAATGAGACGTGTCGCCATTGCAGGCATACTGGCCATGGAGCCAGCTATATTAGTTTTAGATGAGCCCACAGCAGGCCTAGATCCTCTAGGTAGAAAAGAATTGATGAATTTGTTCAAAAAACTCCACCAGTCAGGGATGACTATTGTTTTGGTAACGCATTTGATGGATGATGTTGCTGAATATGCGAATCAAGTATATGTGATGGAAAAGGGACGTTTAGTTAAGTTTGGTAGACCGAGTGATGTCTTTCAAGATGTTGTCTTTATGGAAGAAGTGCAGTTGGGAGTACCTAAAATTACGGCCTTTTGTAAACGGTTGGCTAATAGAGGCGTTTCATTTAAACGATTACCGATTAAGATAGAGGAGTTCAAGGAGTCGCTAAATGGATAGTATGATTTTGGGGCGTTATATCCCAGGGGATTCGATTGTTCACCGGTTGGATCCACGTAGCAAATTACTTGCTATGATGCTACTGATTTTGATCGTTTTTTGGGCTAATAATCCCTTGACGAATCTGATTCTTTTTATAGCGACAGGGATATTTATTGCCTTGTCAGGAGTATCTCTTTCATTTTTTGTTCAGGGCTTGAAATCTATGTTTTTCTTGATTGCCTTCACAACTATTTTTCAACTGTTTTTCATTTCTAGTGGGAATGTTTTATTTGAGTTTTCGTTTGTGAGAATCACGGATTATGCTTTGCAACAAGCTGGAATTATTTTTTGTCGCTTTGTATTGATCATTTTCTTTTCAACTTTGTTAACCTTAACGACCATGCCCTTAAGTTTGGCCTCAGCTGTCGAAGCTTTGTTAGCGCCTTTAAAACGTGTGAGAGTTCCAGTTCATGAAATTGGATTGATGCTGTCCATGAGTCTACGTTTTGTCCCAACATTGATGGATGATACGACGCGGATTATGAATGCGCAGAAAGCGCGTGGAGTGGATTTTGGAGAAGGAAGTATTGTTCAAAAAGTAAAGGCTATGATTCCTATTTTGATTCCTCTTTTTGCGACAAGTTTAAAACGTGCAGATTCCTTGGCTATCGCCATGGAAGCGCGTGGTTATCAGGGTGGAAAAGGCAGAAGTCAATACAGACAATTGAAATGGACTCGAAAGGATACGCTAGCAATTCTTGTTATTCTCGTACTTGGTTGTTGTTTATTTTTCTTAAAATCTTAGTAGATTTCAGGAATCAATAAAAAAGTTACTATAACAGTTTTTGATATAAAGGTAGGGATATGAACCGTTTTAAAAAATCAAAATATGTCATTATTGTTTTTGTCACTGTTCTGCTTGTCTCAGCTCTCTTAGCTACGACTTATTCAAGTACAATGGTGACAAAATTAGGAGATGGAATTTCATTGGTTGATAGAGTTGTGCAAAAACCTTTTCAGTGGTTTGATTCTGTCAAATCAGATTTGGCACATTTGACACGAACATATAATGAAAATGAAAGTTTGAAGAAACAGATTTACCAATTAGAAGTTAAATCAAATGAGGCGGAAAGTTTAAAGACGGAAAATGAACAACTGCGCCAATTGCTTGATATGAAGTCTAAATTGCAAGCCACAAAGACTTTAGCAGCAGATGTTATTATGCGTTCTCCAGTATCTTGGAAACAGGAATTGACCTTAGATGTAGGCAAATCAAAAGGAGCTTCAGATAACATGTTAGCTATTGCAAATGGTGGTTTGATTGGGAGCGTTTCAAAAGTAGAGGAGAACTCTACCATGGTCAACCTTCTAACAAATACGGAAAATGCTGATAAGATTTCTGTTAAAATTCAACATGGTTCTACTACAATTTATGGAATTATTGTTGGCTATGACAAGGAAAATGAAGTTCTTAAAATTAGCCAATTAAATAGCAATAGCGATATTAGTACAGGTGATAAGGTGACAACGGGTGGATTAGGAAACTTTAACGTTGCGGATATTCCTGTTGGTGAAGTGGTTGCCACAACGCATAGTACAGACTATTTGACACGAGAAGTAACTGTTAAATTGAGTGCAGATACTCATAATGTGGATGTGATAGAATTAGTGGGGAATTCATAATGAGACAGTTAAAGCGGGTTGGAGTGTTTTTATTGCTACCTTTCTTGGTTCTAATTGACGCCCATATTAGCCAGCTTCTGGGCTCATTTTTCCCCCATGTACATTTGGCTAGTCATTTTCTTTTTCTATTTCTCTTATTTGAGACGATAGAAGTATCAGAGTATCTCTACCTAGTCTATTGTTTTGTGATAGGCTTGGTTTACGATGTTTACTTTTTCCATCTAATAGGGATTGCAACTCTCTTATTTATCTTATTGGGAGCGTTTCTTCATAAATTGAATAGTGTTATTTTGTTGAATCGTTGGACAAGAATCTTGGCTATGATTGTTATGAGTTTTCTATTTGATATGGGAACTTATCTCTTTGCATTAGTGGTAGGTTTAACTGTAGATAGTCTGCCGATTTTTATCGTTTATAGCCTAGTACCATCCATGATTTTAAATCTTGTGTGGATGCTTATTTTTCAGTTTATTTTTGAAAAATATTATCTATGAGAAAGAAACAAAAATGTAACAAAGGCGTAATATTCATTAGGCCTTTTTTTGGTATACTAGTATTGTCTTTAAAAGAAGGAGTATCTACGTAATTATGAAGAAAAAAATCTTAGCGTCACTTTTATTAAGTACAGTAATGGTTTCTCAAGTAGCTGTTTTAACAACTGCGCATGCAGAAACGACTGATGACAAAATTGCTGCTCAAGATAATAAAATTAGTAACTTAACAGCACAACAACAAGAAGCCCAAAAACAAGTTGATCAAATTCAGGAGCAAGTATCAGCTATTCAAGCTGAACAATCTAACTTGCAAGCTGAAAATGATAGATTACAAGCAGAATCCAAAAAACTTGAGAGTGAGATTACAGAACTTTCTAAAAACATTGTATCTCGCAATGATTCTTTGGAAAAACAAGCTCGTAGTGCTCAAACAAATGGAGCTGCAACTAGCTACATCAATACAATTGTAAACTCAAAATCAATTACAGAAGCTATTTCACGTGTTGCAGCAATGAATGAAATCGTATCTGCTAACAACAAAATGTTGGAACAACAAAAAGCAGATAAAAAAGCAATTTCTGAGAAGCAAGTGGCAAACAATGACGCAATTAATACAGTTATTGCAAATCAACAGAAATTGTCTGATGATGCACAAGCTCTAACAACGAAACAAGCTGAGTTGAAGGCTGCAGAATTAAATCTTGCTGCTGAAAAAGCGACAGCAGAGGATGAAAAAGCAAGTTTGCTAGAGAAAAAAGCAGAAGCAGAAGCGGCAGCAAAAGCAGCAGCAGAGGCAGAAGCAGCTTACAAGGCAAAACAAGTAAGTCAACAACAAACAGTAGTCGCTTCTGGAAATACAACTTTTGCAGCACAGGTTCAAGCTGTAGCTTCTTCGGAATCAACAACATATACTCCTGTGGCAGTCAAACAACGCCCAACATACAGTACAAATGCTTCAAGTTATCCAATTGGAGAATGTACATGGGGAGTTAAAACATTAGCACCTTGGGCTGGAGACTATTGGGGTAATGGAGCACAGTGGGCTACAAGTGCAGCTGCTGCAGGATTCCGTACAGGTTCAACACCTCAAGTTGGTGCGATTGCATGTTGGAATGATGGTGGCTATGGACACGTAGCGGTAGTCACTGCTGTAGAATCAACAACACGTATCCAAGTGTCAGAATCAAATTATGCTGGTAATCGCACGCTTGGAAATCATCGTGGGTGGTTCAATCCGACAACTACGTCGTCAGGTTTTGTAACATATATTTATGCAGATTAATTTACAGAGGGACTCGAATAGAGCCCTCTTTTTCATGTTTTACCGTGACAACCTATTAAAAATTAGGTAAATTCCCAAACTAAGTTCCACTGCTAATCCAAGTGGAAGTTAGTCTGATAAAAATCCTAAAAACCAGTGGAAATCCGTGTCAGGGTAAGTTCCACTGGTTTTAATCATGCTTGATTTCATCGCTTTTGTAGCCAAAATAAATCGAAAAAAAGAGCGCACAAAATCCCCTCATCTGAAAGCGTTTCAGATTAAGTTCCGCTATGGTGGAAGTTAGTGTGAGACGTTTGAATGGAGTTGAAGGTTA
>CAJNCJ010000014.1 GCA_905221235.1 bacterium | reverse complement strand
TCTTTCTTAACTTGTCCGGCTTGGTAGCGACCAAGCTCATAGGAACAAACACTTAGGGCAAGAACTGCCACTGAACCCACTACATATTTTTTATTGATTTTCATTCTTATCTCACTTTAATTCTTCTGCTAGAACACTCATATTTTCTTCAAGATTTTCTAAATAGGTCTTGTCATTTTGTGGGTCTGCCTCTAAAGGATTCAGAGTTTTAAGCCCCACACCTGTTGATTTGACAAGAGTTTCAGCTACTTTTGAAGAAGCATTACTTTCTGTAAAAATCGTTTTAACCTTATAGGTTTTAACAAATTCCTGAATTTCTGTTAGTTGTCTTGGACTTGGTTCTTGTTCAGGAGAGATGCCTGCAATACCAAGTTGATTAAGTCCAAATCTCTTCGCTAGATAAGAAAAGGCTGTATGTTGTGTTACAAATGTTTTCTGAGTCGCTTTTTCAAATTTAGGCTGGAATTTCTTAGTCAATTCTTGAGCTTTTTTGATAAAGGCTTGCGCATTTTTCTGGTAAGTTTCTTTATGCTCACTATCCACCTCTGAAAGTTTATCAGCGATAATTTGCGCTTCTTCGCCAGCTTTCTCAGGATCTAGCCAAGTGTGAGGATCATAGAGCGTTTTTTCATCAACTCCATCCCCTGCTTCCACATCTTCTAGTCCTGGAACGCGGTCTAAAGTCATTCCCTCTGAAGCCTCTAAAACCTTCACTTTAGATTTTTTTAGATTTGGATCCAGACTTCCTGCCCAAGATTCGAGCGTATGCGAATGGTAAACAAAGACATCTGCATCATAGATGGCCGCGATATCATTTGCTGAAGGTTCAAAGGAGTGAATCCCACTACTTGACTGAATCATCCGAACATCATTCAAGTCACCAGATACTTCCTTTACCATAGCGTAGATAGGATAAAAACTAGTCACAATTTTCATCCCTTTCCCTGTCTGGCTTTCCTTTTGACCACAAGCACCTAAACACAAAAGAAAGATACTTAACAATACTAAAAATAAACTTTGTTTCTTCATGGATAACTCCTTAACTGTTTAATTAACTGGTAAATATTCTACTCCTAAAAATTTAATCTGTCAAGCTATTTTAAGAAAAAAATTGAAATTTCTTTCACATATAAAAATCTGCTGAGTGTCAACAACTCAACAGATTCTCACTTTATTCTTCTATGGTAGAATGCTTATAACCATAAGTGAAATAAATCATACTTCCTACTAACAATGCAACTAGGAAAGCAATCCAGGTTTCCATATTATACTGCAACATAAAGGATAAACAAATGATGATTGATAAAATTGGTAACAAAGGTACCAATGGTGTTTTAAATTCTCCAGCTTTGGGCATTCCTTTTTCTTTCCGTAAGCGAATCAGCCCATAAGCCAGCATGATCAGGTAAGACAGGGTACAAATATTTAAGAAGGCTGCGATACTAGCTAGTGGGAATATTCCTGCAGCTACCGCTGAGGCTAGACCCGTCAAGATAGTAGCATTCTTTGGTACCTTGCTAGTCTTCGTTAGTTCTTTAAAGGCGGCAGGCATCAATCCGTCACGCGCTAAACTGTAAATCATACGCGATAGGGCATAGGTCATTGAAATACAAACTGTAATCAAGGTCAAGATAGCCACCAATGACACATAGTTGGCTGCCCAACTAATCCCAACACTACGAAGGGCAAAGGCAACAGCATCGTCTACATTTAGATGACTATAGTGAACCACACCAGTCAAGACAAGCGTCACCAAGGCATAAAGAATGGTTACGATAGAAAGCGATAAGACAATCCCTCTCGGAATATTTTTTTGAGGAGTCTTGACTTCATCTACAGCCATAGAGATGGATTCAAATCCCAAAAATCCAAAGAACATTAAGGACGCACCAGCCATAATACCAGTACTAGCACCATAGATTTGTCCAAAACCATAAGGAGCAAAATTGCTCCAATTATCAAGCTTGATATGCCAAATTCCCACCAAAATAAAGAGAGCTAAAGCGGAAAATTTCAAAATAACTAGAATTGAATTAAAGCGTAAGGCTGCTTTAGCATTGAGTAAAACAAGTGAGGTCACCAAGAACAAAACAAGAATAGGCAATAAATCAACAAATGTCCCTTCTTGAGGATTAAAGGTACCATTTAAAGCCTGAGGAAGGGCTATCCCGTATTGAGAGAGTAAGCCTTTAAAATAAGCTGCCCAACCCGAAGCTACGCCTGATATGGCTGTCATGAACTCCATCATGGTTAACCAACCAGCCAACCAAGCTGGGAATTCTCCTAAGATAGCATAGAGATAACTGTAGGCACCACCTGTAGCAGGTACTCGCGAGGCAAATTCCGCAAAGAAGAGGGCTGATAATCCCACACACAAGGCAGAAATGACGATTGATATCACTAGGGCTGGACCAGCTAGAGTTGCGGCTGCAGTACCTGTGATTGTAAAGACACCTGTCCCTACCATGGCTCCAATACCCAGCAAAATCAAATCCCATAACTTCAAATGCCTATGCATCTCCGTTTTATCTAAACTAACATTTTTTGTTCTAAATATATTCATCTTTGACTCCAAAATAAAATGATGATTCTATTTTACCATAAATATAGGAGATTTGTGAATATTTATAAAATGATTTTCTAAAAAATCTGACTACCTTTTTGTAATAGCTTATACTCAATGAAAATCAAAGAGCAAACTAGGAAACTAGCCACAGGCTGTACTTGAGTACCACAAGGCGACGTTGACGTGGTTTGAAGAGATTTTCGAAGAGTATTAAGAACCAAAACTCTTGAAGAAGTTGACAAGGGCTTGCCAGAGGGAGCTTAAGAAGTTACCACCTTCTTCTAGTGCCTTATCAGCATCAAAGTTAAGGTTGATATTTTTAAAACTGTCGCCAGCTTGTGAAACAATACTTTGTTTAAGGTCATTTAGGGTTTTAGTGAAGTCTGTATTGCTGAGGATATCACTCTTTGAGAGATTCAAAGCAAAATTGATGATGATATTGATCTGGTTTCCTGTTATCACCTGATCGAGTTTATAATTTTTTAAGGTATCTTCAACGATTTTACGGACATCTTCCTCTGTCAGATTTCCCTTGCTTTCTTTAGCTTTGGCGAGTCCTGACTTGATATCGGCTAGGGCAACGTTTAATTTATTAGCATCATAACCTGACTTGTCCTTGTTTTCAGCATTGATATCTGACAAAGCCTTCAGCTCTTCTTGAGCCAAGTCTTTATTGGCTTGCGGTACCTTAGCTCCATTAGCCTCTAGCGAATAATAAATTCCTGCTAAAGCACTCTCTCCTGTAACTGGAATAGGGGCTGCTACAGTGATTTTGGCATGTTCCACTCCCAAGGTTACGGCTGCATTTCGGTACATATCCTGGGTCACCTTAGTGATATTTTCTGGTGTTTCAATCTTGACCTCAAGTGGCGACTTGTCTCCCAGCTTTTGAATCTTGGCTGATGAATACAGTTGTAAGCTAGAGTCATTTGCCACATTCATGATTTTAGAATAGACATCAGGCGTCATAGTCTTGAGTTCTTTGGTGTCTGTTGAGGCATTATAGCCTAATTTTTTTAAAGTTTGATTTTTTTGGTCTTCAGATAGTGAAGAACCTAGAACATATTCAGGTTGAACATAGGTTTCATCGATAACTTTTTGCACATCAGTTGCTGCATGGACACTATTCATAGCTGTTACTGCCCACAAGACCGCAGCACTGGTCAGAAAGAGTTTCTTTCTCATAGGGAATTTCCTCCTTTACCTTTCTAGAGTAATATATCTATCTTAAAGAAAACTTATAACAAAAACACCTGGACTAGCCAGATGTCGAAAAGAGAGTGAAACATTTGATGATGTAAAGGTTGAGTTGCACTTGTCTAGAATAATAATAGTTTCCCCCATTTACATAAAGTTCAGCACCGTGAAAAATAGAAATAGGGTGAATATAACTATAAGTCTTTCCAGTGGTATTACCCAGCAAGGGAGCAACCGTATCACGGGAGTACTGTTTGGCCAGTGCTAGGGTATTTTCCTTGCCATTTTGGGCAATAAAATCGATATAGGCAGGCCCAAAATTATAGGCTTGCACAGCCGTCCAGACATCAACGTCCTTCTTTTGGGCCAGATAGAGATTGTCTGTCAGAGTTTGCACACCTTGTCGAATGCTAGAGGCATTATCATTGATGGTATTGGTTGAACCACTTGCAGACTCACTAGACTGCATAACGTCGCCTTCTTTTCCTTTTGTTTCAGTATAAATCATAGCGAGCACGAGCTCTTCGTTTGCTGGGGTGTCTTTTTCACTCAAGATTTCGCGCACCATGGGTTGATAGGTCATGACTTGCTTGACATCTTGGTGCATGCAGTAAGCTTTATAGCCAGCAAAAAGGAAGACTGCTAGTACAAGCACTCTTCGAATTCGTTTAAACATTATTTACTTTGAATATCCTCGATATTTTTGATTAAGATAGAGTAAGTTCCATTGTCATTTTGGATAAACTCGACCGATTCTGCGTCTTGATAGACGTTATTGGGAACAATGAGCTCAATTCCATTTGACAAGGAGAGTTTTTGGTTTTCAAATTTCTTTAATTGGCGACTGGCATCAATTTCATCAAACTGAACTGGCTCTGGTACGGCTTCTTTGACTTGGTCAATAAAGCTTAAGCGAGCCGTTAGATTATTGTCAAAAAGGTCATTAGCCAATTTCTCAGGTGACAATTCATTGCTTTCTTCTAGATTATTAAAAATAGCAGATTTTACCTTGGATTGAAATTGAAAATCATCTGTGTTAAAAGTCTCAGCAATTCTCTGGGCTGTTTTTTCTAGTTCCTTGATGGATTTCTTGGGAGAAATCTTAGGGGCGACGGCTAGGAGATTATCTGAAAAATAGTTCAAAAAAGTCCCGTTGTACTTGATTCGTTTTTCAATCAGATGGTACTTACGACTTTGAAGATTAACCACCAAGGCCTCATCAGCACCCGTTCCAAATCCAGGCAGGTTATTCTGAGTTAGCTTGATTGGATTATCAACTTCTCCTCCAAGGTGGGTCAAGGTCTCCCGCAGGGCAATTCGCAAGAAAGCGAAGTGCTCCACGCCTTCTTTAGAAAATTGCACAAAAATCAAGTCATTGGTCTTGAGGTTTTCAGAAATACTGAACTCTTCTTTCCAGAGATTAGCCAGTGTTACTGATGTCTCCAACAAATCGTCTGTGATGTGATTGAAGAAGGGATTTTCTTCTTCGAAAATCCCAGTCTTGGCTTCATCTGAATACACACGTTCAATTTTTTTACGTAGGTATTCTTCGATTTTTGGAGTGATATTGAGAAACTTATCCGCTAAGAACAGCTCGGTATCATCCGGACTGAACTGATGGATAATGGCTTTCTTAATATAAATGTCCATAAAAATTTTAGTCCTCGTATAATGGGAAGGCATCTGTCAATGCTTTGACTTCACTTCTCACTTCTTCTAAGACAGCTTCATTTTCTGCATTTTTAAGGGTTTTAATGATAAGTTCAGCCACTTTGCGACTCTCTTCTTCACCAAATCCACGTGCAGTAATGGCTGCAGATCCGATACGAATACCACTTGTCTTAAACGGTGATAAGGTTTCGTAAGGGATTGAGTTTTTATTTAGGGTAATATTGACTTCATCCAGTAAGTTTTGAGCAACTTTTCCGTTTTCTACAACCTTAGTCACATCAACAAGGAAGAGGTGATTTTCAGTCCCACCAGAAATGATACGGAAATCAGAATCTTGCAAGAAGACATCCGCCATAGCCTTGCTGTTTTTGATAACATTAGCAGCATATTCCTTGAAAGCTGGATCCAAAACTTCTTTGAAAGAAACTGCCTTAGCTGCAACAACATGTTCCAAAGGACCACCTTGAATACCTGGGAAAATTGCTGAATTGATTTTCTTAGCTAGTTCTTCATCATTGGTTAAAATCAAACCACCACGAGGGCCACGAAGGGTTTTGTGGGTCGTTGTTGTCGTGATATGAGCGTATGGCACTGGGCTTGGGTGAAGACCAGCTGCAACCAAACCAGCGATATGAGCCATATCTACCATGAGCTTAGCGCCAACAGCATCAGCAATTTCACGGAATTTTGAAAAGTCGATAATTTGAGAATAGGCTGAAGCACCTGCTACGATCAATTTTGGTTTTACTTCTTGGGCTTGTTTCAAGATAGCATCAAAATCCAAGAGTTCCGTTTCAGGGTCAACACTGTAAGAAACAAAGTTGTAGGTTTGACCTGAGAAGCTAACAGGAGCCCCGTGGGTCAAGTGTCCACCTGCTGCCAAATCCATCCCCATAACGGTATCACCTGGCTCAATCAAGGCCATATAGGCCGCACAGTTGGCTTGGCTTCCTGAGTGAGGTTGGACATTGGCAAATTTAGCACCAAAAATTTCTTTTGCACGTTCAATAGCTAGACTTTCTACCACGTCTACCACATCAGTTCCACCATAGTAACGGCGTCCTGGGTAGCCTTCGGCGTATTTATTCGTCAAGATAGACCCTTGAGCTGCCATAACAGCCTTGGAAACTACGTTTTCCGAAGCAATCAACTCGATATTGTTTTGTTGGCGTTCTTCTTCTTTGGCAATAGCATTCCAGAGATCAGCATCATATGCTTTAAAATCATCTTTGTCAAAAATCATAGGTCTTCTCCTTTATTGTGTGACAGGTCCTTTAGTCTAAGAAAATAAACTATAGGATGCGAATAAACCGTTTCTGCATTTTATCACAAGTATAACCAACTTTTTCATAAAATGCATGAGCTCCCAGACGATGTTCGGCAGAGTTTAAGCGGATAAACCCATAACCACGTCTTTTTGCTTCTTCCTCCAACCCATTTAGTAATCTTTTACCGATACCTTGCCCTTGCGCTTGAGGTGAAACTGCTAAGGCTAAAATATTAAATCCTGCTTTAGAATAAAGTGATTCATAGACCTCAGCATGGACATATCCAAGTAGTACATGACTAGCCGCATCCTCATAAGCAAGTAGGAAATGATGTGAATCCTGAGATAATCTAGCTAGTTGACTAGCTGTTTCCTCTGGACTAAAAGAATAGCCTAAGGCTTCTTGGTTAATTTTACAAATGGCTTTCACATCAGTTTCTCTTAAATCTCTTAGCATCTCATTCCTCCCCAAAAGAAATCTCTGGCAACCGAGCAAGAATATCTTCTCGCTTAATCGCCCCTTGGCGTAAGATTTTCACCTTGTCTCTAGACAAGTCCAAAATAGTTGAATCCTGTCCAGTTAGAAAATCATCGTCTTCTAGACCCAGAACCTCTTGGTCAAAATCCTTCAGAATTTGATCAAAGGTCACGCCACTTGCCTGACCTGAGATATTGGCAGACGGCCCAATCAAGGGCCCCGTCTCCCTAATTAAATCGAGTGTAATGGGGTGACTGGGCATCCTAAATCCCACCGTTGCAAGACCAGAATTGACCCAATAGGGAACTCGGTCATTGGCTTCAAGGATAATGGTCAAGGGACCTGGTAAAAAGGTCTCTACAAGTTTTTGCAGATAAATTGGCTGATTCTTTGAAAAATGCAAAATGTCCTCTAGAGAGGCAACATTAAGATTGAGTGCCTTGTCTCTAGGGCGACGTTTGAGCTGGTAAACATGATCAACTGCTTTTTCGTCTAGAGCCTGGGCAAAAAGACCGTAAACTGTCTCTGTAGGCAGAACGACAGCTCCACCATTTTCCAATTCTTGTCTAATCCTGTCCATCATCAACTACAACCATCCTATCTTGACCAAATTGGTCCTTGAGTGTTCTTACTCGCTTTTCGGGAAGATATTTCCTAAAAAGTTCAGGAACACTTTGACCTTGCTTGTATCCAATTTCAAGGTAAATCTTACCACCATCTTTTAGATAGTCTTTTGCATCTTCCGCAATTCTACGGTAAATAGCTAGGCCATCCTCATCTGCAAAGAGAGCTAGATGAGGCTCCGAATGCAAGACATTCAAACCGACCTCTGACTCATCTTCACGAGAGATATAGGGTGGATTGGAAACAATTATATCATATTTTTCAGAAATTTCTGTAAAACAGTCAGATTTTTTTAAAAATATTTGAAGATTTTGATTTTTAGCATTTTCGCTAGCTAAATCTAAAGCATCTTGGGAAATATCCGCTGCTGTCACTGACCAATTTGGTCTGTTTTTTGCTAAGGCGAGAGCAATAGCTCCACTACCTGTTCCAATATCCAGAACTGAAAGATTCGTCTCAGGATTTTCAGCAAGGATAAGCTCAACCAACTCCTCTGTCTCTGGACGAGGAATCAAAACCCGCTCATCAACTTTTAACTGCATTCCATAAAAATCTACCTGTCCAATGATATACTGTGCCGGTTTATGAGCTACTAACTGTTGGAAAATTCCTTTAACAAAAACTTCTTCCTCTTCCGTCACTTCCTGCTGAAGAGCAAAGACGAAGTCAGTAAAAGAGAGATTTTTCAGGCTACGATAGACAAAAGAGAGGCTTTCAGCTTCCTCTCCTTGTCTTATCAACTCTTCTTCAAAATCTGAAAATAATTGAGCTAATTTCATTATTTGTTTAATTCTTCTAATTTTTGTGTTTGGTCATAGAGCACCAAAGCATCCACAACTTCATCCAATTTTCCAGACAAGATGGTATCTAGTTTTTGGAGGGTCAAGCCGATACGGTGATCTGTGACACGATTTTGTGGGAAGTTATAGGTACGGATACGTTCTGAACGGTCACCAGTACCGATAGTAGACTTACGCTCAGCGTCTTGTTCATCTTGTGCAATCTGGGCAAAGTGGTCAGCAACACGCGCACGGATGATTTTCATAGCTTTCTCACGGTTTTTCTGCTGGGTACGTTCTTCCTGCATCTCAACCTTAATATTGGTTGGTAAGTGAACGATACGAACGGCAGTCGCAACCTTATTGACGTTCTGTCCACCAGCACCAGATGCGTGGTAGATATCAACACGAAGGTCTTTAGGATCGATATCGTACTCTACTTCTTCCACTTCAGGCATAACAAGAACTGTCGCTGTCGAGGTATGGACACGGCCTTGGCTTTCTGTCACAGGAACACGTTGAACTCGGTGGGCACCTGATTCGTACTTGAGTTTAGAGTATACAGACTGACCAGAAACCATAGCAACCACTTCTTTAAAACCGCCGACACCGTTCATAGAAGCTTCCATAACTTCAAAGCGCCATCCTTGAGCTTCAGCATACTTTTGGTACATGGTTAGGAGATCACCTGCGAAAAGTGCTGCTTCATCTCCACCAGCTGCTCCACGGATTTCTAGGATGATATTCTTGTCATCGTTCGGATCCTTTGGAAGGAGCAAGATTTTCAGTTTTTCTTCGTATTCTTCTTTTTCAGCCTTGGCATCTTTGAGCTCTTGCTTGGCCATTTCTTCCAAGTCCGCATCTCCACCTGATTCCTTAATCATTTCTTCAGCGTCAACGATATTTTGAAGGACTTGTTTGTACTCACGGTAGGCTGTCACCGTATCACGAGTAGAAGCCTCTTCTTTCGAAAGCTCCATGAAACGCTTGGTGTCTGAGACCACATCCGGGTCACTCAGCAATTCTCCTAATTCTTCATAACGGTCTTCTACAGCTTGTAGTTGATCATAGATGTTCATTTTTTCTCCTTATTTCTCAATTGTTAAATCATAGACTGCTACTACTTCGTTCTCAAATATTTCCCCAGTTTCTTTAAATCCATAACTGAGGTAACAAGATCTTGCATGTTCATTTTCTGGTTCATAAGACAACCAAAGTTTATTGGCTAAACCTGCTGGTGCTGTCCGAACATAGTCTAGCACATTATCCATTATTGGTTTAAAATATCCTTGATTTTGAAAATTCTTATCAATCATAAAACGAAATAGTAAATAATTTCCACTACTAATTCCGATCTTTTTATCATAAGCTATCATCACAAAACCTATGATTACATCATTATCATAAACTGCCAATGGAGCTACAAAATCTCCATTTTTAGTGTAGACGTATGCTTCAGCTAAACTAATTGCGTTGGTTGCAATGAATTGTTTTTGATATTCCTTGACATCCAAATTCAAAACATCAAAATAATTTCCCATTGTAACATCTCTTAGTTCAATTGTCATAGCTTTGCTCCTTATTAGATGATATCATTGGCGCAAAATAATGTTTACGGCAAACCGAGATATAGGTTTCATTTCCACCGATCTGGATCTGCTCTCCATCATAAACGGGCAGTCCATCCTGTGTACGCAAGACCATGGTCGCCTTTTTCTTGCAGTACTGACAGATGGTCTTGATTTCGTCAATCTTGTCTGCTAAGAGCAAGAGATATTTGGAACCTTCGAACAATTCATTGCGAAAGTCATTTTTCAAACCAAAAGCCATGACAGGTATGTCTAACTCGTCCACAACACGAGCCAGGTCGTAAACATGGTGACGCTTGAGAAACTGGGCCTCATCGACCAACACACAGTAAGTTTTTTCTGGTAGGTCTCGAATATAGCCGAAGATATCCGTCGTTTCCTCAATCGCAATGGCTGGGCGTTTCATGCCAATTCGACTCGACACATAGCCAACACCGTCACGCGTATCCAGAGCCGAGGTCATAATGACAACACCTTTTCCTTGCTCCTCATAGTTATAGGCCACCTTGAGAATCTCAATGGTCTTACCAGAGTTCATGGTCCCATAACGATAATACAACTGTGCCATGTTTCTTGCTTCACGTCCATTTCTAAATTTTTGCTACATTCTAGTATATCATAATTTTCTTAAGCTTTAAACGGCAAAATGTGGTAAAATAGAAGAAATCAAAACTAGTGGAGGAAGCTATTATGCCATTTGTACGCATCGATTTATTTGAAGGACGCACGCTCGAGCAAAAGAAAGCTCTTGCTAAGGAAGTAACGGAAGCTGTTGTCCGTAACACTGGAGCCCCTCAATCTGCTGTCCATGTCATCATCAACGACATGCCAGAAGGAACTTACTTCCCACAAGGGGAAATGCGCACTAAATAAGCTAGCTTAAGCAGAAATGCTTAGGCTTTTTCAATCTCCAAGTAGCATCCATTGAAGAAATAGCCTAAATTTGTTACAATTTGAAAAGAAACTCGGAATATTCCAAGAAAAGAGCAATTAAAGGAAACATTATGATTACACGTGAATTTGATACCATCGCTGCTATCTCGACTCCATTAGGTGAAGGAGCCATTGGTATTGTCCGCTTGAGCGGAACAGATAGTTTTGCGATTGCGCAAAAGATTTTTAAAGGAAAAGACTTGAGTCAGGTTGCTAGCCACACGCTCAACTATGGTCACATTGTTGATCCTCTTACTGGTAAGGTCATGGACGAGGTTATGGTTGGAGCTATGAAGTCTCCAAAAACCTTCACTCGTGAGGATATTATCGAGATTAACACCCACGGTGGGATTGCGGTGACCAATGAGATTCTCCAACTGGCTATCCGTGAAGGAGCTCGGTTGGCAGAACCCGGTGAATTTACCAAGCGCGCCTTTCTAAACGGCCGTGTGGATTTGACACAGGCTGAAGCGGTAATGGATATCATCCGTGCCAAGACAGACAAGGCTATGAACATTGCAGTTAAGCAATTAGACGGCTCCCTTTCTGACCTCATTAACAATACCCGTCAAGAAATCCTCAATACACTTGCCCAAGTCGAGGTTAATATTGACTATCCTGAGTATGACGATGTTGAGGAAGCTACTACTGCCGTAGTTCGCGAGAAAACTATGGAGTTTGAGCAATTGCTAACCAACCTCCTTCGAACAGCACGTCGCGGTAAAATTCTTCGTGAGGGAATTTCAACTGCTATCATCGGACGCCCTAACGTTGGAAAATCTAGCCTCCTCAACAACCTCTTGCGTGAAGACAAGGCTATCGTTACAGACATTGCTGGAACCACCCGTGATGTCATCGAAGAATATGTCAATATCAACGGTGTCCCTCTCAAATTGATTGATACAGCTGGAATTCGTGAAACAGATGACATTGTGGAACAAATCGGTGTTGAGCGTTCGAAAAAAGCCCTTAAGGAAGCTGATTTGGTTCTTCTAGTGCTAAATGCCAGTGAACCACTGACCGCCCAAGATAGCCAACTCTTAGAAATCAGTCAAGAGACTAATCGCATTATTCTGCTTAACAAAACTGATCTTCCTGAAGCAATTGAAACTTCAGAACTACCTGAAGATGTCATCCGTATTTCAGTCCTTAAAAACCAAAATATCGATAAGATTGAAGAACGCATTAATGACCTCTTCTTTGAAAATGCTGGTTTGGTTGAGCAAGATGCTACTTATCTATCTAACGCCCGTCACATTTCCTTGATTGAGAAGGCAGTTGAAAGTCTACAAGCTGTTAATGAAGGTCTTGAACTAGGAATGCCAGTTGATTTACTTCAAGTTGACTTGACCCGTACTTGGGAAATCCTCGGAGAAATCACAGGGGATGCTGCTCCAGATGAACTCATTACCCAACTCTTTAGCCAATTCTGTTTAGGAAAATAAGAAAAATCCATGATCGTTCGGTCATGGATTTTATTGTATTTATTAGTAATCTGGTCTTAAAACACCTGTTACAGTTGCCTTAGTTGCTTCGTAGTCGCCATCAACAACAACCTTGATAATGCGTTTTGCATCTTCTTCTGGTGCTGGAACAAGAGGTAGACGAGTTGGTCCAGCTTCAAATCCCATATAGTTCAGAACTGCCTTAACAGGAGCAGGACTTGGATAAGAGAAGAGGGCATTGACTTTAGGAATGAATTTACGCTGAATAGCCGCTGCTTTTTTCATATCGCTTTCTGCAATGGCAGTGAACATCTCGTGCATCTCATCCCCATTTGTATGAGATGCAACAGAAATAACCCCGTCCGCACCAAGATTCATGGCATGGAAAGCATCTCCATCCTCACCAGTATAGACCAAGAACTCTTCTGGCTTGTGTTCAATCAAGTAAGCCATATTTGCCAAGCTCGTACATTCTTTGACACCAATGATATTTGGATGGTCAGCCAAACGAAGCATGGTTTCTGGAGTTAATTCGACAACCACACGACCTGGAATGTTATAGATGATAATAGGTAAGTCAGAAGCATCTGCAATCGCCTTAAAGTGCTGATACATTCCTTCTTGAGAAGGCTTGTTGTAGTAAGGTACGATAGCAAGTCCAGCTGCGAAACCACCAAATTCTGCTACTTCTTTGACAAATTCGATTGAGTCTCGTGTATCATTAGTACCTACACCTGCAATCAAAGGAACACGTCCATTGACAATCTTTTGTACAGCCGCAAAGAGTTCCAACTCCTCATCGTGGGTCAAAGTTGGACTCTCAGCAGTCGTTCCAGCTAAAAGAATTCCGTCTGTGTGATGGGCCAATAAATGCTCAATCAAGGCTGGAATGGCATCAAAATTGATGGAACCATCCTCATGGAAGGGGGTAATGAAGGCCGTGATGATTTTACACTCTTTTAAATCTTGATAAGACATGAAAACACCTCTCTATTTCAAAGAAGGAGTTCATCTGAACTCCTAAACGATATGACTATTTTAATTCAAATTTCAATTCAGCTGTTGGACGAACCAATCCACGCTCGTGAAGAGTTTCTGCAATCTGAACTGAGTTCCAAGCAGCACCTTTGAGAAGGTTATCTGAAACAACCCACATGTGAATTCCTTTTTCTGCATCCAAGTCTTTACGGATACGACCAACAAAGGTATCACGTGAACCAACTGCATTGATGGCTTGCGGATAGATTTGATGAGCTACATCATCTTCAAGAACAGCCCCTGGGAAGGCTGCGATAGCTGCTTTGACTTCTTCGATTGGAGCCACTTCTTTTGTTTCGATGTAAACAGACTCAGAGTGAGCTGACAAGACTGGAATACGCACACATGTTGCAGATACTGCAATGCTATCATCTTCCATGATTTTCTTAGTTTCCTTAGTCATCTTCATCTCTTCGTAAGTGTAATCATTGTCAGTGAAGACATCAATTTGTGGAAGAGCGTTGAAGGCGATAGGATAGTGTTTCTTGTCACCACCTGAAGGCAAAATTTCCGCATGCAAATCACGTGGTTTCACACCATCATTCAACACTTCACGAAGTTCACGTTGTGTTTCAAGAATCGCACCCATACCAGCACCTGAAACAGCCTGGTAAGTTGAAACGATGATACGATCTAAGCCCCATTTTTGACGAACTGGCTCAAGAGCCACCATCATTTGGATTGTTGAACAGTTAGGGCAAGCAATAATCCCGTTGTGAGCATCAAGTGCGTGAGCATTGACCTCTGGGACAACCAATGGTACGTCTGGATTTTGACGGAAATAAGATGTGTTATCTACTACTACCGCTCCAGCTTTCACTGCGTATGGTGCATACTTAGCTGATGTCGAACCACCTGCTGAAAAGAGAGCAATGTCAACTCCTTCAAAAGCTGTTTCAGTCGTTTCTTCAATCGTAATATCTTGATCTTTAAATTTCAAAGTCTTGCCTGCTGAACGTGCAGAAGCAAGTAAACGGATTTTATCGATTGGAAGTGTTGATTCTTCCAACATTTTTATCATTTGAGCACCGACAGCACCTGTCGCGCCGACTACAGCAACTGTATATCCCATAAATAACCTCTTTCGGAATTTTCTAAAAATTTCTATAATAGATGTATTATACTACTTTTTCCATGAATTGCAAAGCTTTTTCATCATTTTTTGGAAAATAAAAATCCCCAGTCGTTAGACCAGGGACTAAGAGGCATCTTCATGTGATGAGCAGGTTCACACAACTCATCAAGGTCCGCTCCTGCGTTATGACCTCCTTATGCTCAATAGTAGCCCGAAGACTACCTATCGACTCATCGCATCTACTATTCTACTAAAGAGAATCACTTTTGTCAACTGACGAAACTCTTTATACTTCTTCAAACTTCGTCAGCGTCGCCTTACCGTATGTATGGTTATTGACTTCGTCAGTTTCATCTACAACCTCAAAAACATGTTTTGAGCTGACTTCGTCAGTTCTATCTGCACCCCCAAAGCAGTGCTTTGAGCAACCTGCGGCTAGCTTCCTAGTTTGTTCTTTGATTTTCATTGAGTATTAGTTTTATTTACACAGGTGCATAAGAAGTATCTTTGAAAAATTTGGGGCAGACATAACAAAAAAACCTTGTAAATCAAGGGCTTTTCTGTCTATTTAATGCTAATTGCCGGGATTGAACCGGCGACCTCATCCTTACCATGGATGCGCTCTGCCAACTGAGCTAAATCAGCTTACTTAAAAAGTATACTATAGTTAGAAAAACTTGTCAAGTTTCCTTAGAAATTTTCCATAAGAAAAAGCCAGGTAAGAGTCACCCAGCTTGTCTTGTTCTATTTACTTAAATCGATTCGACGACCAATTTTACCAATAATAATCGCTCCAATAATCAATGAGGCAAATTCACCAACTCCTGTTGTAAACCAAGTAAGGAAAAATGGTAATTGCGCTACAATATTCAACTCTGCAGCGATGGTAAACATGGAAATTGAAAAGAGGATTGAAAAGAAGAAATGATCTTTTCGAATCAATCCATTAAAGAGGTAATCTTTGCTGTATTTTGCAAAAAGCCATACACCTAGACTGAGGAATACCAAGGTTGATCCACCACCAACAAAGACATCTAGCAGTCCGAAGCTAAAGAAATTAGCAATCATACAACCGATGGTAACTCCGATGATGTACTTAGGATTGTAAAAAGCCATAAAGTTCATCATTTCTGAAATACGGAACTGATAAGCACCATAGCTGATAGCATTTAAGGGCGGTGTGACAGTCAAAACGACATAGATAGCAGCAACGATTGCAATATCTGCAACATCACGAATAGTTAATTTTTTCATCTTTTCTCCTTTAGCGGGTGATCCGCGTGTAATATGCTTGGTGAAAGAAGCTAAGCACCAAGGGTTGCTTTATTCAACCTTACTAGTATAGCACAATAGCCTGCTTTATGCTATACTTAAACCATGAAAATTCCTATTCAAAAATTTTTTAACAATGAAATCTTAGCCTATCTCTTTTTTGGCCTTGCAACAACTCTAGTTTCGATTCTCTCACGACTAGTTATTTATCAACTAAGTCATCAAGAACTCCTTGCTACTGGCCTGGCAAATATTATTGGTATCCTCTTTGCCTTTATCACAAATGATAAGATTGTATTTAAGCAGTCTAGACAGAATTGGCCAAGACGTTTAGTGAAATTTTCGATTGCACGCCTTTCTACTTTTCTGTTAGATTTACTCCTTACTTTTCTATTTGTAACCCAGTTTCCTAATATTATTGGTCAGTTCGTAAACGGTAATCTTGACAAAATCAATGCAATCGAAACAATACTTGCTCAAATATTGATAATTATTCTTAATTATATTTTTAGTAAGGTTTTTATTTTTAAAAAATAAAATTTCTGAGCATATATCTTGCAAGCTTTTCTTTATTAATATATAATGAATTATAAACTTTTTTTTGAAAGGAAATTATGAAAATGTTAAAAGATCTTAAAGCATTTTTGCTTCGTGGTAATGTTGTTGACCTTGCTGTCGGTGTGATCATTGCCTCTGCTTTTGGTGCTATCGTAACTTCATTCGTTAACGATATCATCACTCCACTTCTATTGAATCCTGCTTTGAAAGCTGCAAAAATCGAACGTATTGCTGAACTTTCATGGAATGGTGTTGCTTACGGTAACTTCTTGAGTGGTGTTATCAACTTCCTTGTAGTTGGTACTGTACTATTCTTTGTGATTAAAGCAATGGAAAAAGCTCAAAACCTTACTAAGAAAGAAGAAGCTGCTGAGGAAGCTCCAGCTGGTCCAACTGAGTTGGAAGTACTTCAAGAAATCAAAGCCCTTCTTGAGAAAAAATAATCGATTAAAAGGATCTAGCGCAAAAGCTAAATCCTTTTTCTTTACTCTTTTGGTAACTTGCCTGCTTTCTCAAGCATTTTCTTGATCAAATAAGGCATCTTAACATTTTCCCGACCTTTTTTCTCAATCAATTTTTTCACAAATTCTGGCATTTGCAAATCTTGAGATTCAGCCAAAATGTTTTTCGTCTCGTCTGAAGGAACTAACTCATCAAAGGTTTCTTCTTCTGGGAGAAATTCCTTAAACTCTTTGTCCTCATTAGCTCTGACTGTATTAACCAAGGCATCAATCAAACGAGAATCTGTATTTGGCATTGGTGGACGATGGTAGTTTACACCAAATTCCTGACATAAGTCATAACATTCCACATCATTATCAAACAAGACTTCAATATGCTCGCTAATGAAGCTGATAGGAACAAAAATATAATGGTCTGGATGTTCTGTCTGTTCTCTGAGATACTCCAAAACATCTGGCTTAATCCATGGAATCCCGATATCACTTTCACTCTGCCAAGTGTTGGTATATTGTTCTGAACTCAGTCCTAGTTTTTCAGCGACTAGCTTGCTATTTTCGAAAATTTGGTCAATATATGGGTCACCAAAATCCAAGGCAAAAATAGGCACACTATGGGCTGAAAAGATGACTTTAAAGCTATCCTGCTTTACTTCTTCTTTTAAAATCTTAGCAATTTCATCCACCCAATAGTTTAAGAGCGCTTCTTCTTGATACCAGTCCTTAATAACCAAAAATTGAATTTGCTTGCTTTCTAAAAATTTCTCATAACCCATGACAGAGTAAAAAGAATAATGAGGTTCTAAAATCAAGCAAATACACTGCTCAATACCGTCTGCTTCCATTTGACCAATCACATCTGGGATAAAAGGTCTAGAAAACTTATTAGCAAAATAAACACTATACTCATTCCCCAGTTTAGCTTCTACTAAGGCAACCTCTTCACGGGTAATTCTTTGCAGAGGCGTACCTCCAATAAGTACATAATTATCATAGAGTGTTTGAATCTCGTGGTCTTGAGGTCTCACTCCACGACGAATATTTGTGAAAAAATCAGCCACACCTTCAAAGGTAATCTCTTCTGGCGAACCGAATGTCATCATTAAAATTGCTTTTTTCATAACTGCTTCCTTGTGATATTTTGATCAAGTTTATTTTATCATTTATCCATTAATAAGTAAACGCTAACATAGGGAATTTCCCTAACTTCTGTCTTTTGTTTTTCTTTTCTTTCTATGATACAATGGAAAAAATGAATTCAAAAGGAGTTTTTTATGACTTATCCAAATCTCTTGGACCGCTTTTTAACCTACGTTAAGGTCAACACGCGCTCTGATGAACACTCAACTACTACTCCAAGTACACAGAGTCAGGTTGATTTCGCAACCAATATCCTTATCCCAGAAATGAAACGTGTTGGTCTGCAAAATGTCTACTACCTTCCAAATGGTTTTGCGATTGGGACCTTGCCAGCCAATGATCCATCTTTAACACGTAAAATTGGCTTCATCTCCCACATGGATACTGCTGATTTTAATGCCGAAGGTGTTGATCCGCAGGTGATTGAAAACTATGATGGGGGAGTAATTGAACTAGGGAATTCTGGTTTTAAACTCGATCCAGCTGACTTTAAGAGTCTTGAAAAATATCCAGGACAAACGCTCATCACAACCGACGGAACAACCTTGCTAGGAGCCGATGATAAGTCTGGTATTGCTGAGATTATGACAGCCATTGAATATCTGACTGCTCACCCTGAAATCAAACACTGTGAGATTCGTGTTGGTTTTGGTCCAGATGAAGAAATCGGTGTTGGTGCTAATAAATTTGATGCAGATGATTTTGATGTTGACTTTGCCTACACAGTTGATGGTGGTCCATTAGGTGAGCTTCAGTACGAGACCTTCTCAGCAGCTGGAGCTGAATTGCATTTCCAAGGACGAAATGTCCACCCTGGTACTGCCAAAGGTCAGATGGTCAACGCACTTCAGCTAGCAATTGATTTTCACAATCAACTTCCAGAAAATGACCGGCCTGAGTTAACAGAAGGTTACCAAGGTTTCTATCATCTTATGGATGTGACTGGAAGCGTTGAGGAGGCGCGTGCAAGCTACATCATTCGCGATTTTGAAAAAGATGCCTTTGAAGCGCGTAAAGCAGCTATGCAGTCTATCGCTAATAAGATGAATCAAGAACTTGGTAGCGACCGTGTCACCCTAAACTTAACAGATCAGTACTACAATATGAAAGAAGTCATTGAAAAAGATATGACTCCAATTGCCATTGCTAAGGCCGTTATGGAAGATTTAGGTATCACGCCTATTATTGAACCAATTCGCGGCGGGACAGACGGCTCTAAGATTTCCTTTATGGGAATCCCGACCCCTAATATCTTTGCGGGAGGAGAAAATATGCATGGACGTTTTGAATACGTCAGCCTTCAGACTATGGAACGTGCAGTTGATACCATCATTGGTATCGTAGCTTATAAAGACTAAAAATAGGCTGGGCAAAAACTCAATTTTAAGAGAAAATGAAGTAAATCTTCACACAATAAAACGCATAGTATCAAGGTTTCTGTACTGATACTATGCGTTTTTTGATTATAAATACGAATTATTTAGTAGCACTTCTCTTTATTGATGAACAGCTTGAGCTGCTGTGATGAGGGTCAACTTGTAAACATCATCTGCATTACATCCACGAGAAAGGTCGTTAACTGGCTTATTCAAACCTTGTAAAACAGGTCCTACGGCCGCAAAGCCACCAAGACGTTCGGCCATCTTGTAGCCGATATTTCCTGCCTCGATACCTGGGAAGATGAAGACATTTGCTTGACCAGCTACTGTACTTCCAGGAGCTTTCAGAGCTGCAGTTTCTGGAACAAAGGCCGCATCAAATTGCAACTCACCATCGATTTCAAGGTCAGGGCGCAAGTCGTGAGCAATTTTAGTTGCTTCAACAACCTTATCAACGCTTTCTCCAAATCCTGAACCTTTAGTAGAATAGCTTAGCATGGCAATTTTAGGCTCGATTCCAAACATCTTAGCTGTAATTGCTGAGTTGATCGCAATTTCAGCTAAGGCTTCTGCATCTGGATTAATATTGATAGCACAGTCACCAAATAGATAACGTTCCGTACCACGAACCATGAGGAAGGCACCTGAAGTACGCGTTACATTTGGACGTGTTTTGATAATTTGAAGGGCTGGGCGAACTGTTGAAGCAGTTGAGTGAATCGCACCTGATACCATTCCGTCAACCAAGCCCAAGTATACCAACATAACACCAAAGTAGTTGACATCTTCAACCAAAACCTTGCGCGCTTCTTCTTCAGTCATTTTACCCTTACGACGCTCCAGCAAGGCAGTGACCATTTCTTCAAATTGAGGATAATTTTGAGGGTCGATGACCTCATAACCATCCATGATTCCTTCAATTTCAAGATAAATTTTAATTTTTTCAGGATTTCCAAGCAAAACAGGAATTACTTCTGTTTCTTTTACCAAGCGTTTTGTCGCTTGAAGAATACGTGGCTCTTCCCCTTCAGGCAGAACGATACGAGCATTTTTACCAACAAGGTTGGCTTTGAGACTTTCAAAAACTTCCATGAGTTTTCTCCTTTAAGATAATAATTATACTCTGAAACATTTTTTATAGAGTATTAGTTGATAACTGGGTAATAAGGTTGCTGAAATCATCCGGCAAGGGACTTTCTAACTGCAAGTCCTGCTCTAGAAATGGATGATAAAAGGATAGGTAATGGCAATGCAAGGCCTGACGTTGGATGCCATCGTCCAGACTACCGCCATACAAATCATCTCCCAACAAAGGAAAACCGATATGAGAAAAATGGACTCGGATTTGGTGGGTACGTCCAGTATGCAGGCGAATATCTACCAAGTGAATATTTCCATAAGAAGCTACAATCTTGTAGGATGTATGGGCATACTTTCCACCTTTAGCCACTCTTCTAGTAATAATGGAGTCTTCATCACGCGCAATCGGAGCAATAATTTCTCCTTCAGGCTCTAAATATCCATCTCCCTTAACGAGGGCAAAGTAGCGTTTTTCAATGGACTTTTTCTGCAACTGCTTGTCTAATCGTGCATGGGCATAGCCGTGCTTGGCAAAGAGCATCAAGCCAGAAGTGTCTCTATCAAGTCTAGTCACAATGTGAACCTGCTGATTTTCGTAATTTTGCTTGACATAGTAACCCTTGATAAAATTGGCAATGGTATTGGAATGGTTGACACTAGGAATAGAAGCCACTCCATAGGGTTTATTCAAAACTAGAAAATGGTCATCCTCATAGAGAATATCCAGTGGACGCTCGATAGCTTCTAGAGTTTCAAAACCTTCCTCAGCAGGAATATCAATGACAACTCGGTCTCCAATATCCAATAGATACGTTGCATTTTGTGGTTGGTCATTGACCAGAATAGCTCCACCACGAAACTTAATCTTAGCTAGCAGCCCCTTAGAAACCTCGTGCTTTTTTAAGAAGGTCTTAACCTTGACATGTTCATCTGCGATAAATTCAAACCTCATTCGTCCACCTCGCCGATAAATGCATCCTTAACACGATTCCAGAAACTGGTGTGGCTAGGTGATGCGACAAAGTGAATCTTATGATGGTCGATTTGATACTCAATTCGCTCAATATTACGGAAAGAATAAACGCTATTGTCAACCGAAATGGTATGGTAATCGTTTCTTGTTGGAATAAGTTCAATCTTATCCTTCTTTGGAACAATAATGGACGAACCCAGCGTTCGATAGACACGATTATTAAGGCTGGCAATTTCCGTCAACTGAAGAGCCTCAATGGTAGGGTGTAAAACTGCACCCCCAAGAGACTTGTTATAGGCTGTACTACCAGTCGGTGTCGAAACTGTTAGCCCATCTCCGCGAAAACGTTCAAAGGGAACACCATTGATGACAATATCTGCCACCATGGTTCGATCAGACCTGCGGATGCTGGCTTCGTTGAGGGCACGAAAAATCTTGACCTCTCCATTTCCAAGAAAAACCTTCACATTTAGAACAGGGTAAGAGACTCTTGCTCCGGTATCTAGCTGCAAATTAGTCACTAGCTTATCCAACTCAAAATCACGATAGTCTGTATAGAAGCCCAAATGTCCAGTATGAACACCGATAAAACGGACCTTATCAAGTTGGTTTTCGTACTTATGAAAAGCCGACAAGAGCATGCCATCCCCACCTATGGAGATGACAATATCCGGATTGGTATCATTGAGTATAAACTGATTTCTCTTCAAACGATCTCGCAATTCATACAAAACCCTTTGACTCTGTGGTTTTCTATTAGCTATCAGATCAATTCGTTTACCTGTATTCTTCATCTGTATCGTCACTGTTTCCTACACCGTCATTTAATTTTCTACTCAAAGGATCAAAAAGAGCCTGGGCTTCTTGGATATCATCACGAATTTTACCCATTTCTTCATCCAACTGATGGGCAATCTTAGCTGTAATTTCCAGTCGCTTCTTAATCTCCTCTGGGAAATCCCCTTGGTACTTGTAGTTGAGAGAATGTTCTATTGTTGCCCAGAAATTCATGGCCAAGGTACGAATTTGAATTTCCGCTAAAATGGTCTTGGCTCCATTTATGGTATCAACCGAATATTCAACTACCACATGGTAAGAACGATAGCCTGAGGATTTTCGATGAGTAATGTAATCTCGTTCCTGTATGATTCGCATGTCCTGACGCTTGTGCAAAATTTCCACTACTTCCTTGACGTCATCTACAAACTGAACCATCACACGTAAACCAGCAATATCCTGCAAATCATGCTCCAAGGTCGCATAAGTAATGCCACGACGGGCCATTTTTTCTTTTATACTCTCAATTGGCTTGACCCGACCAGTCACAAACTCAATCGGAGAATGCTTATTTTGCTTACGATATTGCTTACGAATACCACGAAGTTTAATCTTTAACTCACCAACAGCTTGAATGTAAGGATCTAGAAATTCTTCCCATTCTAAGGTCATATATTCTCCCTTGTTCTCATATTATCCTTCAAAAATATCTTTGATTTTTTCTCCAGATTTATATACAATAAATACAAAGCTATTATATCATAAATCCGCTTTCAACGATAAAGAAAAGGTAAGAAAAATGAAACATTTAGAAATTGAATTGAAAACACTCTTGAAAAAAGATGAATATGATCGTCTAAAAGAGCAGTTCACAGGTGTCACTCCTGTTCTTCAAAAAAATTACTACATCGACACGCCTGATTTTGAACTACGAGAAAAGAAAGTCGCTATGCGTATTCGAACCTTTGAAGACTGGGCGGAATTGACTCTCAAAGTCCCGCAAAGTGTTGGAAACATGGAATACAACCAAAAATTGCAACTAAAAGATGCTGAAGATTATCTGAGCAAGGAAGAACTTCCTCAGGGACTGGTGCTGGATGAATTGGCTAAACATGGTATCCAAAGTAAAAAATGGCAGGTCCTTGGTTGTCTAACAACGCTTCGCTATGAAATGCAAACAGCTATTGGCCTCATGGCACTAGATGAGAGTCAGTACTTTGATATTACAGATTACGAATTAGAGCTTGAAGTAGAAAATCACGAGCAAGGCAAACAGGATTTCCAGCAATTTTTAGATGAAAATCAGATTGCTTATCAAAAAGCTCCTTCAAAATTGGTTCGATTTGTCAAAAGCATGAAAAATAGCTGAAATAATCTCTATTTTTTGGTAAAATAGAAAAGATAAAATACAAAAATCCAAGTTCATATAGGCTAGGCAGATATAGCTAGGATTTAAAAAGTTTACAGAGGACGGTCTATAATGTCAGATAGAAAAAACATGAAACTTTTCGCACTCAACTCTAACCAAGAGATTGCACAGAAAATTGCACAAGCTGTTGGTGTCCCACTTGGAAAATTATCATCACGTCAATTTTCAGACGGAGAAATCCAAGTGAATATCGAAGAAAGTGTCCGTGGTTATGATGTTTACATCATCCAATCAACAAGTTTCCCTGTTAACAACCACCTAATGGAATTGTTGATCATGGTCGACGCTTGTGTGCGTGCAAGTGCCCACAGTATCAACGTTGTCCTTCCATATTTTGGCTATGCACGTCAAGACCGCATTGCTTCACCTCGTGAGCCACTTACAGCTAAACTAGTTGCTAATATGCTGGTTAAGGCTGGAGTTGACCGTGTCCTTACGCTTGATTTACATGCTGTTCAGGTGCAAGGTTTCTTTGATATTCCTGTCGATAACCTCTACACAGTTCCCCTATTTGCAAAACATTACTGCGATAAGGGCCTACTTGGTTCAGATGTTGTTGTCGTTAGCCCTAAAAATTCAGGTGTCAAACGTGCTCGTAGCTTGGCTGAGTATCTTGATGCTCCTATCGCCATTATCGACTACCCTCAAGACGATGCAACTCGTAACGAAGGTTATATTATCGGTGATGTTGAAGGTAAAAAAGCTATCTTGATTGACGATATTTTAAATACAGGGCGTACCTTCTCTGAAGCTGCTAAAATCGTTGAACGTGAAGGAGCTACAGAAATTTATGCTGTTTCTAGTCATGGTCTCTTCGTCGAAGGAGCTGCTGAACTTCTTGACAATACTAAGATTAAAGAAATTCTTGTGACTGATTCAGTAGCAACAAAAGAAAAAACTCCTAAAAACGTATGCTACATCACTGCTAGTGAGTTAATTGGTGATGCTATCGTCCGTATCCACGAAAGAAAACCAGTCAGCCCACTCTTTGCCTACAACAAAAAGAAATAAGGTGATCCTTTGATTTATTTGGACAATGCTGCAACGACTCCCATGTCAGCAGTTGCTATTTCAGCGATGACCAAGGTTATGCAAGAAACCCACGGAAACCCTTCTAGTATTCATGGTCATGGTCGTCAAGCTGGTAAACTCTTGCGAGAAGCCCGTCAGGAACTAGCCCAGTTACTGGAGACAAAACCTCAACATATCTTTTTCACTGCTGGAGGAACAGAGGGCAACAATACTGCCATCATTGGCTACTGCCTTCGTCACCAAGAACAAGGAAAACATATCATCACAACTGCTATTGAGCACCATGCTGTCCTTGAAACGATTGATTACTTGGTTCAACACTTTGGTTTTGAAGCAACCATTATCCAACCAGAAAATCAAGAGATCACGGCCCAGCAAATCCAAGAATCCTTACGTGATGATACGATTTTGGTTTCTACCATGTTTGCCAATAATGAGACAGGAAACCTACTACCCATTGCTGAAATTGGCCAAATACTCAAGCAACACCCAGCCGTCTATCATGTCGATGCAGTTCAGGCTATTGGTAAAATCCCTATACACCCAGAAGAATTGGGCATTGATTTTCTCACTGCTTCTGCCCACAAGTTCCATGGCCCTAAGGGAATCGGCTTTCTCTACGCATCTAGCATGAATTTTGATTCCTATCTACATGGCGGAGACCAAGAACAGAAAAAACGTGCAGGAACTGAAAATTTAGCTGCCATCGTAGGCATGGTTGCAGCCCTAAAAGAAGACCTAGAAAAACAAGAAGAACATTTTCAACATGTACAAAATTTAGAAACTGCTTTTCTGGCAGAGCTAGAGGGAGTTCAATATTACCTGAATAGAGGCGAACACCATCTCCCTTATGTTCTCAATATTGGATTTCCTGGCCAGAAAAATGACCTCTTACTCCTTCGTCTAGATTTAGCTGGAATTTCAATCTCTACTGGCTCAGCCTGTACGGCAGGCATTGTACAATCCAGCCATGTTCTTGAAGCTATGTACGGAGCAAATTCAGAACGTCTGAAGGAATCCGTTCGTATCAGTTTGTCGCCACAAAATACTGTTGAAGACCTACATACCCTCGCAAAAACCTTAAAAGAAATTATCGGAGGTTAGCCTTATGGCATTTGAAAAAATCATTCAGTTAAAAAATTGTCGTTACGACTACACTCTTAGCCCTTCTGTTAAAAAATTCACCCTTAAGGACAACACCTTTTTTGAGACTAAGGTTGGTAACTATGAACTGACTCGCCTACTTGAAAAGGTTCCAAACAGTGGTGAGGGCTTCCAACTCAAAATCATCATTAACAAGGAACTTACAGGTGCTAAAATCAATATCACTGACAAGTTTGGGCTACGTCTAGTTGATATTTTCAAATCAGAAGACCACCACATTCATCAGGAAAAATTCTACTTCCTCATGGATAGCTTGGTAGAACGTGGTGTCTTTACAAAATCAGAAAGATAGAGCCGAAATGTTTGAACTGACCTATAAGGATAACTATCATGTAGAGCGGACTCTCAAGTATGAAGATTATGAGGCTCTCATGCTGGCTTTGTCAGGATGTGTGACCCTACCAGATACACTTTATGTGACTTCTTTGACCTTTAAAGGGCAGGAAGTTTACCAAGGACTGGTAGGAGACCTCTACCGTTTTCTATCACATGCAGATTTTTTACATCAAAACTAAGATTTTTCTTAGTTTTTTCTTGTTTTTGTTGATTTTTTCACAATGTTTCTATAAAATAGAAGAATAGAAAGGTTGTGATTTTGTGAAAGATAAACAGTCTGCTATTCCAAAAGCTACAGCGAAAAGACTCTCTCTCTACTATCGAATTTTTAAAAGATTTCATGCAGAAAAGATTGAACGTGCCAACTCTAAGCAAATTGCAGAGGCTATCGGTATTGATTCCGCGACCGTACGTCGTGATTTTTCCTATTTTGGTGAACTAGGTCGCCGTGGTTTTGGCTATGATGTCAAAAAACTGATGACATTTTTTGCCGATTTGCTCAATGATAACTCTATTACCAATGTCATGCTGGTAGGTATTGGAAATATGGGCCATGCCCTTCTCCACTACCGCTTCCACGAGCGTAACAAGATGAAGATTATCATGGCCTTTGACCTTGATGACCATCCTGAAGTCGGTAGCCAAACTCCTGATGGGATTCCCATTTACGGAATTTCTCAAATCAAGGATAAAATCAAGGATGCCGATGTGAAGACTGCTATCCTGACCGTTCCCAGCGTTAAGTCACAAGAAGTTGCCAATCTCTTGGTTGATGCTGGCGTGAAAGGAATTCTTAGTTTTTCACCAGTCCATCTGCATTTACCAAAAGATGTGGTCGTTCAGTATGTTGATTTGACAAGTGAACTCCAAACCCTCCTCTACTTCATGCGAAAAGAGGATTAGAAAGCGAAAATCATTTTATGAAAAAACCAGTTATAGGGATTACAGGAAACGAAAAAACTCATCCAGATGATGACATCATGATGAGCTACGCAGCAAAAGGCTTTGTTGAAGGCGTTAAAGACGCTGGAGGGATTCCCATCATCCTACCGATTGGTGATCAAGAAATGGCCTGCCACTATATCAGTATGGTTGACAAGCTCATCTTGTCAGGTGGACAAAATGTTGATCCAAAATTCTATGGTGAACCAAAAACCATTGATAGCGATGACTACCACCTTCAAAGAGATATCTTCGAACTGGCCCTCATCAAGGAAGCTATTAAACAGAAAAAGCCAATTTTTTCTGTCTGCCGTGGAACACAACTCTTTAACGTTGCCATGGGTGGAACTTTGTATCAAGATATCGAAGATCACTGGCAGGATTGTTCCGCCGAGTACACAACCCAACGCTTAGTGACAGAACCAAATACCGTTCTCCGAGAAATCTATGGAGAAATCTCCCATATCAACTCCTTCCACCACCAGAGCATCAAGGATTTAGCACCTAACTTAAAGATTGCAGCTCATGATCCTAAAGATGGTATCATTGAGGCTGTCATGAGTACGGATGATGTCGCCTTTCTCGGTGTCCAATGGCATCCAGAATTTCTTTTTGAAAATCGTCCCAAAGATAAAAACCTCTTTGACTATGTCGTTAATGAACTTTAGATTAAATCTGTCTTTTCACGATAACTAAAGTAATTAGAATGAGAGACAATCAAATGGTCCAAGAGGACAATTCCCATCAGTTCGCAAGCTTCTTTTACAAGTTTTGTAACCTGATTATCATTTCGGCTAGGGGCTACCGCTCCTGAAGGATGATTGTGGACCAAGATGAGTGAAGTCGCCATATGCTTGATAGCATAGTGAAGAATCTCTCGTGGTTCTGCGATACTACGAGTAGCTGAGCCGATAAAAATGGTCTGTTGATGGATGATTTGATTTTGAGTATTGAGATAGAGCGCCACCAGGTGCTCTTGTTTTTTATCCCCCAATTCCTGCTGCATCTTCTTGGCCAACTTTTGGCTACTGAGAATACTTTCCATCTCAAGGGTTTCGTGTTTATGAATACGATGCCCCAGTTCAATCATGGCTTGTAATTCTATGGCCTTAACGCGCCCGATACCAGACAGACTCTGCAATTCCTGCAGGGTCATTTTTTTCAAATCCGTTAGGCTTGAAAGGTTGTTCAAAACTTTCTGGGCAATTTCAAAAACACTGGCTTGCCGTGTTCCTGTCCTGAGTAAAATAGCTAGCAACTCTTGATTACTGAGCGCTTCAACTCCTTCTTTTGCAAGCCTTTCTCTTGGTAATAGTGAATCTTCTTGGAATGAAATACTATACATAAAAATCCTCCTCACTTTATTATTCGTGAGAAGGATGGAAAATTAGATTTTTTTCTCAATTGGAGCCACACTGGCTAAAAGTTTTTTCAAACCTACTTCTGGGAAATTGATTTTCAATTCCTGAGTTGCACCGCTACCTGAAACTTCCAGAACAGTTCCCTCTCCCCATTTTTTGTGGAGAGCAATGTCACCAATAGACCAATTTGCTTCACTAGACGCTGATTTTGCTCCAGCTGTAAATTGACCAAATGGGAGACCGCTTGACTGGATAGATTTTGGTGCAGCATTGCGTTTCCGTTCTTGAAGAGCTTGAGCCAAACTCATACCTTGACCGAAGGCAAGGCCACCACTACTATATGATGCTTTAAAGCTTGTATTTGCTGGACGAGCCAGACCTTGATACTCAAGCAAGTCTGAACTGATTTCGTTAATAAAACGAGTCGGACGGTTGTAGTTGGTACGACCAAAAAGCAGGCGCGAATTGGCATTTGTCAGATAGAGAATTTTCTCTGCACGCGTAATTCCTACATAGGCCAAACGGCGTTCTTCTTCTAATTCATCTTGATCTTCAGCCGCACGGC
Source organism: bacterium (assembly GCA_905221235.1). Lineage (GTDB taxonomy): Bacteria > Bacillota > Bacilli > Lactobacillales > Streptococcaceae > Streptococcus. The sequence goes on along the minus strand of CAJNCJ010000014.1, from coordinate 13,704 downwards.
TAAGCGGAAAGACATTTTCTTCCATACCAATCAAAAATACAACTGGAAACTCAAGACCCTTAGCAGCATGCAGGGTCATCAAGGTCACTTCTGATGTCTCCTGACTACCTGAATCTGTGTCGGCAATCAAGGCCAAGTCATTTAAGAAACGACTCAGTTTGTCCAGACCAGTTTCCTCTTCTGACACATCAGAGGTGTCATCAAAGTTCTTCGTCACAGAAAGGAACTCTTCGATATTTTCAACCCGAGCCTTACTTTCCAGAGTTGCTTGGGCATTAAGAATATCAACGTAACCTGTTTTTTCTAGGACAGCCTCAACCAACTCAGTAATGCTTAAGTGGTCCAGCTGCTCTCGTAAATCTAGAATCATATTGGCAAAATCCCAGATAGACTGAGCTGCCTTACCCTTGATACCAGACAACATGATGTTTGCAGAAGCATCTAGCATGGACATATCTTGCATATTCGCAAAGTCACGGATTTTCTCGACCGTACCTGGGCCAATTCCACGTTTCGGTTCGTTGATAATACGCTCAAAGCTGATATTGTCACTCAAATTAGCAATGAGGTTGAGGTAAGCGATAATATCGCGAATTTCCTTACGGCTGTAGAACTTGGTTCCTCCGACCATTGTATAAGGGATATTTGACTTGAGCAAGGCTTCCTCAATAGTACGGGACTGCGCATTAGTACGATAAAGAACTGCAAAATCCTTGTGAAGGAAGTTTTGACTCCGACCAAGCTCATCGATAGTTCTGGCTACAAATACAGCCTCATCTAGCTCATCATTGGCACGATAGTAAACGATTTGCTCTCCATCCGCATTTTGGGTCCAGAGATTCTTAGGACGGCGGTTTTTGTTGTTTTTAATGACCTCGTTGGCCGCTTGGAGAATAGTTTTTGTTGAACGATAATTCTCCTCCAACAAAACAACCTTGGCTTGGGGGTAATCCTTTTCAAAGTCCAAAATATTCTGCATATCAGCACCACGCCAACCGTAGATAGACTGGTCCGCATCCCCAACCACACAGATATTTTTAAAACGGGAAGCCAAGAGTTTGACCAATTGGTACTGAGCGTGGTTGGTATCTTGGTACTCATCAACATGGATGTACTGAAACTTCTGCTGGTAGTAGGTCAAGACATCAGGATTTTGATCAAAGAGACGTAAGGTCAGCATAATCAAATCATCAAAGTCAACCGACTCCGACTGACGAAGCTCTTTCTGATAGGCTGTATAACACTGGGCCACGATTTGCGTGTACATATCGCCAGCTTGGGCAGCATAAGCTACATCATCAATCAGATCATTCTTAGCATTGGAAATGGTTCCCAAAATAGTTCGTTCATTCCATTTTTTAGGATCCAAGTTCAACTGCTTGAGAATCCGTTTCATGAGCGTTCGCTGTTCACCAGGATCGACAATTGTAAAATTACGGTTGTAGCCAATATGGTCCGCATCGCGACGCAAAATACGAACACACATGGAGTGGAAGGTTGCAATCAGACAATCCTGAGTAGCTGGATTGAGGCTATAAGCACGCTCTTTCATCTCACGCGCAGCCTTGTTGGTAAAGGTAATGGCCAAGATATTCCATGGATTGACCATCTTTTCATCAATCAGATAAGCAATACGGTGGGTTAAAACACGGGTCTTTCCAGAACCAGCCCCCGCCATGATTAACAAGGGACCTTCTGTCGTTTGCACCGCCTCAGCCTGACGGTCATTCATTCCATTTAATAATGCGTTCATCTTCTCTTCCTTACTCTTGAAGTCAATATTTCTATTATATCAGAATTCAGGGAAAATATCTTTACCTAGACTGGTTACGTCTAGAAGGCGACTTCTTATATCTAGATAAAAAATGAGCTTGGATAGTATTTCCAAACTCATTTATTACTCAATGAAAATCGAAGTGCAAACTAGGAAGCTAGCCGCAGGCTGTACTTGAGTACGGCAAGGTGAAGCTGACGTGGTTTGAATTTGATTTTCGGAGAGTATGAAGTCAATTTCAATATACTAGAACAAACCTAATACTGTTCCATCGCTTTCAACATCCATGTTGAGGGCTGCTGGTCGTTTTGGAAGTCCTGGCATAGTCATGACATCACCAGTTAAGGCAACGATGAAGCCTGCACCTAATTTTGGTACCAATTCACGAATGGTAATTTCAAAGTTTTCAGGTGCTCCAAGTGCATTTGGATTATCTGAGAAGCTGTACTGAGTTTTAGCCATACAGATTGGCAATTTGTCCCAACCGTTTTGAACGATTTGAGCGATTTGTGTTTGAGCTTTCTTTTCAAAGTTTACTTTGCTACCACGGTAGATTTCAGTAACAATCTTTTCAATCTTTTCTTGGACAGAAAGGTCATTGTCATACAAACGTTTATAGTTAGATGGGTTTTCAGCGATAGTCTTGACAAGAGTTTCAGCAAGCGCTACTCCTCCTTCTGCGCCATCAGCCCAGACACTTGCTAGTTCAACTGGCACATCAATAGAAGCACAGAGTTCTTTCAAGGCTGCGATTTCTGCTTCTGTATCAGATACAAATTCGTTAATCGCTACAACTGCTGGAATACCAAACTTACGGATATTTTCTACGTGGCGTTTCAAGTTAGCAAAACCGGCACGAACAGCTTCTACGTTTTCTTCTGTCAAAGCGTCTTTAGCCACACCACCATTCATCTTAAGGGCACGAAGGGTTGCAACAATAACTACTGCATCTGGAGATGTTGGCAAGTTTGGTGTCTTAATATCAAGGAATTTCTCAGCACCAAGGTCTGCACCAAAACCAGCTTCAGTAACTGTGTAATCAGCCAAGTGAAGGGCTGTTGTCGTTGCCAAGACAGAGTTACATCCGTGAGCGATATTGGCAAATGGACCACCGTGTACAAAGGCAGGTGTACCATAAATTGTTTGAACCAGGTTCGGCTTAATCGCATCCTTCAAAATCAAAGCTAAGGCACCTTCAACCTGCAAATCACCTACAGAAACAGGTGTACGGTCATAGCGATAACCGATAACGATATTAGCCAAACGGTGTTTCAAGTCCTCGATGTCCGTAGCCAAGCAAAGAATCGCCATGATTTCGGAAGCAACGGTAATGTCAAAGCCATCCTCACGTGGGATACCATTTAGAGGACCACCAAGTCCAACTGTCACATGACGAAGGGCGCGATCATTCAAGTCCACAACACGTTTCCAAAGGATACGACGTTGGTCAATTCCCAACTCATTCCCTTGGTGCAAGTGGTTGTCAATCAAGGCAGAAAGCGCATTGTTGGCAGTCGTAATGGCATGCATATCCCCCGTAAAGTGGAGATTGATGTCTTCCATTGGCAGAACTTGAGCGTAACCACCACCAGCAGCACCACCCTTAATCCCCATTACAGGACCAAGAGATGGTTCGCGGATAGCGATCATGGTTTTCTTGCCAATTTTATTCAAGGCATCCGCAAGACCAATGGTAATGGTTGATTTTCCTTCACCGGCAGGTGTTGGATTGATGGCAGTAACCAAGATCAATTTCCCAACTGGATTGCTCTCAACTGCACGAATTTTATCAAAGCTGAGCTTAGCCTTGTACTTTCCGTACAACTCCAAATCGTCGTAAGAAATACCAAGTTTCTCTACAACATCAACGATTGGCTTCAACTCAATACTCTGTGCGATTTCAATATCTGTTTTCATTCAAAACTCCTCTAACCTCTTATATGATAATTCATTATAACACAAAACAAGATTTTTAACATCCGAAAACTCTCTAAACGTTCGTAAATATCCCTGTTTTTAAGGTTTTTAGAGTCCTTTCTTAAATTTTATATGGCTTTATAGTTTGAAACTATATTCTTTTCTTTTACCGAAATTTTATCACTTTCATTTTACTTACCGTTTATTTTTGTGTACAATAGTGCTATGAAAATTTTAGTTACATCGGGCGGTACCAGTGAAGCTATCGATAGCGTCCGCTCTATCACTAACCATTCTACAGGTCGCTTAGGGAAAATCATCACAGAAACCCTGCTTGCTGCAGGGCATGAAGTTTGTTTAATAATGACAAAACGTGCTCTGAAGCCAGAAGCCCATCCCAACCTAACTATTCGAGAAATTAACAATACCAAGGACCTTCTCCTTGAAATGCAAGAACGTGTTCAGGATTATCAGGTCTTGATTCACTCAATGGCGGTGTCCGACTACACTCCTATCTATATGACAGGGCTGGAGGAAGTTCAATCTAGTTCCAATCTAGAAGAATTTTTAAGCAAGCAAAATCATCAAGCTAAGATTTCTTCAACTGATGAGGTTCAGGTTTTGTTCCTAAAAAAGACTCCCAAAATCATCTCTCTAGTCAAGGAGTGGAATCCTGCTATTCATCTGATTGGTTTCAAACTGCTAGTTGATGTCTCTGAGGATTATCTCATCGAGATTGCCAGAAAAAGTCTTATCAAGAACCAAGCAGACTTAATCATTGCAAATGATCTGACTAAAATCTCAGCAAACCAGCATCGAGCAATCTTTGTTGAGAAAGATCAGCTTCAAACAGTCCAGACTAAAGAAGAAATTGCAAAACTCCTCCTTGAAAAAATTCAAAACTATCATTCTTAGAAAGGAAAGCTATGGCACATATTCTCTTGGCTGTAACGGGATCAATCGCCTCTTACAAGTCGGCAGATTTAGTCAGTTCTCTAAAAAAACAAGGCCATCAAGTCACTGTCTTAATGACTCAGGCTGCTACAGAGTTTATCCAACCTTTGACACTACAGGTACTCTCACAGAATTCCGTCCACCTGGATGTCATGAAGGAACCCTATCCTGAACAGGTTAATCATATCGAACTTGGTAAAGAAACGGATTTATTTATCGTGGTACCTGCAACAGCTAACACTATGGCAAAACTAGCCCACGGCTTTGCGGACAACATGGTAACCAGTACAGCTCTAGCCCTGCCCAGTCATATTCCCAAACTCATCGCACCAGCAATGAATACAAAAATGTATGACCATCCGGCAACTCAGGCTAATCTGAAAACATTAGAAAGCTACGGCTATCAGCTGATTGCTCCTAAGGAATCCCTACTAGCTTGTGGAGACCACGGACGAGGAGCTTTAGCTGACCTCACAATTATTTTAGAAAGAATAAAGGAAACTCTCGATGAAAAAACGCTCTAATATTGCACCCATTGCTATCTTTTTTGCAACTATGCTCGTGATACACTTTCTGAGCTCACTTATCTTTAACCTTTTTCCATTCCCAATCAAACCGACCATTGTTCATATTCCTGTCATTATTGCCAGCATTATTTACGGTCCACGAGTTGGGGTTACACTTGGATTTTTGATGGGACTACTTAGTTTGACCGTTAACACGATTACAATTTTACCAACAAGCTACCTCTTCTCACCATTCGTACCAAACGGAAACATCTACTCAGCTATCATTGCCATCGTCCCACGTATTTTGATTGGTTTGACTCCTTACTTAGTCTATAAACTAATGAAAAACAAGACTGGTCTGATTTTAGCTGGTGCCCTAGGTTCACTTACCAATACAGTCTTTGTACTTGGTGGAATTTTCTACCTTTTTGGAAATGTTTTTGATGGTAATATCCAAAAACTCCTAGCAACTGTTATCTCAACAAATTCGATTGCTGAATTAGTTATTTCCGCAGTTCTTACTCTAGCTATTGTTCCACGACTACAGACTTTGAAAAAATAAAAACATCTCCACTTTCAAGCTTGAAGGTGGAGATTTTGCTCTATACAGTTTCTTTTTAGTGAAATCTTTACCAATATTTAATTTAAAATGGCCTATAAACTTAAGTAAATCCTTGCTTTATTGTCTTGTTTGTTATACTATACTAGTGTATATACAGTCAAAAAGGAGATTCTTATGAATACACGGAAAAAGACACAATTTATGACAATGACTGCCCTCTTAACAGCTATTGCAATTTTGATTCCAATTGTTATGCCTTTCAAGATCGTTATTCCACCTGCTTCCTATACTTTAGGAAGTCACATCGCTATTTTTATTGCCATGTTCTTATCGCCCTTGATGGCAGTTTTTGTCATCCTAGCCTCTAGTTTTGGATTTTTGATGGCTGGCTATCCCATGGTTATCGTTTTTCGAGCTTTTTTCCATATTTTTTTTGGGACTTTGGGGGCTATTTACCTACAAAAATTCCCCGATACACTAGATAAACCAAAAGCTTCCTGGATTTTCAACTTTGTGTTAGCGCTTGTCCATGCCCTTGCTGAAGTATTAGCTTGTGTCGTTTTTTATGCAACTTCCGGTACTAATGTAGAAAATATGTTTTATGTTCTCTTTGTGCTAGTTGGATTTGGCACAATTATCCATAGTATGGTAGACTATACATTAGCACTAGCTGTCTATAAAGTGCTTCGAAAACGCCGTTAAAAGGAAAAACTATGACAAAAGATCGCAAACAAGCCCTGCTCCAACTCTTGAAAGAAGCTCCTAAAGCTATCAATGGTCAAAGTTTGGCTGAACATTTTCATGTCACACGACAAGTCATTGTACAAGACATTGCAATTTTGAGAGCCGATGGCGCTCCTATCCTATCCACCAATCGTGGCTACGTCTATAAGCAAGTTGATGTCAATCCATACGTCCACAAACTTTTCAAAGTTAAACATGAAGTTGAAGAAATCGGGCAAGAACTCCTTGCTATCGTAGATAATGGAGGGCGTGTTCAGAATACCTTGATTGATCATCCTGTTTATGGAGAAATTGAAACTTTGCTGAAACTGTCTTGCCGCAGAGATGTGCAACATTTTCTAGAGCAAGTCAAGCATTCAGACTTTAGACCTCTGTCTGAATTAACAGATGGTATCCACTACCATCTAGTCGAAGCCGAAACACAACAAGACCTCCACTATATCGAGGAGGCCTTGGATCAGCTTGGTTATTTAGTAAAAGACTAAAAGATTTCCTTCTCCCAGCCATCTTCTGTACGGTGGCGGTAGAAAAACTCCGACTTGTCAGGAGCTTCCATCATCTCCATCAAGGGTAACATATCATAGGCCAGATCCAAATTTGGAATCTGGTCTTTTTGTACCCAAGAAACTTCTCCCTCTTCTGAAGATTGAAGAGTTCCAGTAAACTCGGTCGCCTTATAACAAAAAACAATGTAGCGCTCTCCTGTATCCAAAGGCCAGTTCTTTATACCGACCAGTTGTGGATTTTGAATTGTCAGACCTGTTTCTTCATAGATTTCACGAATGACAGACTCTGCGAAAGACTCGCCATTTTCTACATGGCCTCCTGGAAAGGCATAACCAGACCAGCGATTCTTTTCAGGAGAGCGATACTGCATAACCACGCGCTGGGTTTCGAGGTCTTCAATCAGACAAATATTTGTTAAAATGCTTAATTGGGAACGGGACATTTTTTCTCCTCCTTAATCCAACGCCTTGACTTCCAGCATCATATCACGAATCTGAGCTGCTAGTTCAAAGTCAAGCACTTCGACGGCTTCTTGCATTTGTTTTTCCAGTTTCTTGACTAGTTCCTTACGTTCTTGTTTGTTGAGGCTGTTGATGTCGACTTCCTTGTCCTCTTCCTTGGCAACTGCCTTGGTCACTGCAATCAAGTCACGGATTTCTTTCTTGATTGTCTGTGGTACGATACCATGCTCTTCATTATAAGCCATCTGAATTTTGCGACGACGTGCCGTTTCATCGATGGCACGTTGCATAGACTGAGTCATCGTGTCAGCATACATGATGACATGACCTTCACTGTTACGGGCAGCACGACCAATGGTCTGGATGAGGCCACGCTCGTTACGAAGAAAACCTTCCTTGTCAGCATCGAGAATGGCAACCAAGCTTACTTCAGGAACGTCAATCCCTTCACGGAGGAGATTGATTCCGACCAAGACGTCAAAGACGCCCAAGCGCAGGTCACGGATAATCTCCGTCCGCTCCAAGGTCTTGATATCCGAGTGCATGTACTTGACCTTGATGCCCATTTCCTTGAAGTAGTCGGTCAAGTCTTCTGCCATCTTCTTGGTTAAGGTTGTGATAAAGGTACGCTCGTTCTTTTCAACACGGGCATTAATTTCACCTAAGAGGTCATCAATCTGTCCCATAGTCGGACGGACTTCCACCTCTGGGTCCAAAAGACCTGTCGGACGAATAATTTGCTCAATCACTGTCTCGGTCTGTTCATTTTCATAGTCACCAGGTGTCGCTGAAACGTAGACAATCTGGTGCACATGACTTTCAAACTCCTCACGGCGTAAAGGTCGATTGTCCAAGGCAGACGGCAAACGAAAACCATAATTAACCAGCATTTCCTTACGAGAGCGGTCTCCATTGTACATTCCCTTAATCTGTCCCATGGTCATGTGACTTTCATCAATCATGATCAAGAAATCATCTGGGAAAAAGTCAAGAAGCGTATAAGGAGGCTCTCCTTCGCTACGTCCATCCATGTGACGTGAGTAGTTTTCAACCCCATTTGTATAACCCATCTCACGCAACATCTCGATATCATACTCTGTCCGCTGTTTCAACCGCTGGGCTTCTAACAGTTTACCTTCCTTTTCAAAGACAGCTAACTGCTCTTCCAACTCAGTCTGAATTTTCGCAATGGCCACTTCCATATGGTCGTCATTGGTCACAAAGTGAGTGGCTGGGAAAATCGCCAAATGATCCACTTCGCCCAATACCTGACCAGTCAGGGCCTCAACCTCACGAATACGGTCAATTTCGTCTCCAAAAAATTCTACTCGAAAGGCATGCTCATCACGGGAAGCTGGAAAAATCTCCACCACATCCCCACGCACACGGAATCTTCCGCGTTGGAAATCAATGTCATTGCGCTCAAACTGAATATCGACCAAGTCATTTAAGAGTTTATCACGAGAAATTTCGAGACCTGGACGGAGACTAACGACGCTGTCGGCGTATTCTTTGGGCGAACCCAAACCATAGATGCAAGAAACCGAAGCCACGACAATGACATCATTGCGTTCCAAAAGAGCCGAAGTCGCTGAGTGGCGGAGTTTGTCAATCTCGTCATTGACAGAGCTGTCCTTTTCAATATAGGTATCACTAGAAGGGACATAGGCCTCGGGCTGGTAATAATCATAGTAAGATACAAAGTACTCAACAGCATTCTCAGGGAAAAATTCCTTAAACTCCCCATAGAGCTGTCCTGCCAGAGTCTTATTGTGGGCGATGACCAGAGTTGGTTTATTGACTTTGGAAATGACCTGACTCATGGTATAGGTCTTCCCTGTACCAGTCGCCCCCATCAGAATCTGAGCTTTTTCTCCCCCCTCGATGTTATCTACCAACTGCTCGATAGCTTGGGGTTGGTCTCCTGATGGTTGATATTTTGATACTAGTTTAAATTGATTATCTGTAATGCGGTTAATCATAAGAATCCTCTCTCGATGTGCTATTCCTATTTTAGCATACTTGTTGCATTTTCACGAAGAAAAGGACGGACCGAAGTCACATCCTTTCATTTTCTTTCTTTAATTGGTAAGCGAGATAGACAATCAGCAGTAGCAAGACTAAACTTGTCATGATAGAACCTTCAATCCCAAAAGATCCTCCTGATAGCCAGCTCTGATCGCCTTGTGGTAAAAAGGTCATCAATGACGTTCCTGATGGTTGACCACTAACTAAAATCCCAAAGAGATTGCCCTGAGCAAAATTCCAAGCCCCATGAATACCTGCTACACCCCAAACTGTATCTGTTTTGAGGAGGTAAAGTGACATGGCAACTCCGAATAAGAAGAGATTCACTAGAGATAGTGGTGTTAGACCAGAATTTCCCACATGAAGCAGGGTAAAGAACAGGCTCGATATAAGAACAGCTAGTTTTAGATTGGTTCTTGAAGCCAATTGAGGAAGGAGCCAAGTACGCGACACTACTTCTTCTGCTGTCCCCTGTAAAATCCAAAATGGGATAGTAAAGACAACAAAGGCAAGCGAATAAGGATTCAAGTGAATAGACTCAAAACGATATTGCCCTAAGGCTACTAAACCTAATAAGGTCAGAAGAAAAAGTGTCAGGCCTAGGCAAAATCCTTTAAAGAGATTGCTGAGGAAATTCTCTCTATAAAATCCCAAGGTTCGAATAGGTCTTTTCTCAACTTTTCTAGTCCATCTGAACACAGTGTTGAGAATAAAACCAAAGGCCAGCAATTCTAAAATTAAACGAAAATCACCTGTTTTATCCGTCAAACTCTGCTGCAAGGTCTGCAAGTAGGTTGCAAGATTTTGACCAGCTTCTCCAAAATTTCTAGCAAGTCCTATGAGAGCTAACAAACTAATACCATACAGAGTATAAGCCACAAACTCTCCTATGAAGACAAAAACAAAGGCTAACAAGGGGCTTGTGTAGAGGTTTAACCGCATTTGGGAAGCTTGGAAGTCTTTAAATATTCTTTTGTTCTTCATATCTCCGTCCTCTTTTCTTCTATTATATACTATTATTATAGCACTTTATAGTAGCAATTCAAGAAAGAAAAGAAAAATTTAATGTTATATTTTCTGACACAAAAATATAAAAATTTGCCTTTTTTTACTTTTTCTGATATAATGGGAAAATATTCGGAAAAGGAGACTAAAAATGAAGAAAAAATTTCTAGCATTTTTGCTAATTTTATTCCCAATTTTCTCATTAGGTATTGCCAAAGCAGAGACGATTAAGATTGTATCTGATACCGCCTATGCACCTTTTGAGTTTAAAGATTCAGATCAAACTTATAAAGGGATTGATGTTGACATTATCAACAAAGTCGCTGAGATTAAAGGGTGGAACATTCAGATGTCCTATCCTGGATTTGACGCAGCGGTCAATGCGGTTCAAGCTGGTCAAGCTGACGCTATCATGGCAGGGATGACAAAGACGAAAGAACGTGAAAAAGTCTTTACCATGTCTGATACTTACTATGATACAAAAGTTGTCATTGCAACTACAAAGGCACACAAGATTAGCAAGTACGACCAATTGTCTGGTAAAACTGTTGGTGTTAAAAACGGAACAGCCGCTCAACGTTTCCTAGAAACGATTAAAGATAAATACGGCTTTACTATTAAAACATTTGACACTAGTGATTTGATGAACAACAGCTTGAGTGCTGGTGCCATCGATGCTATGATGGATGACAAACCTGTTATAGAATATGCCATCAACCAAGGTCAAGACCTCCATATTGAAATGGATGGCGAGGCTGTAGGTAGCTTTGCTTTCGGTGTTAAAAAAGGAAGCAAATACGAGCACCTAGTCACTGAATTTAACCAAGCCTTGGCTGAAATGAAAAAAGATGGTAGTCTTGATAAAATCATCAAGAAATGGACTGCTTCATCATCTTCAGCAGTGCCAACTACAACTACTCTTGCAGGCTTAAAAGCTATTCCTGTTAAAGCTAAATACATCATTGCCAGCGATTCTTCTTTTGCACCTTTTGTTTTCCAAAACTCAAGCAACCAATTTACTGGTATTGACATGGAATTGATTAAGGCCATCGCTAAAGACCAAGGTTTCGAAATTGAAATTACCAACCCTGGTTTCGATGCCGCTATCAGTGCTGTCCAAGCTGGTCAAGCAGATGGTATCATTGCTGGTATGTCTGTCACAGATGCTCGTAAGGCAACTTTTGACTTCTCAGAATCATACTACACTGCAAACACAATCCTCGGTGTCAAAGAATCAAGCACCATTGCTTCTTATAAAGATTTGAAAGGGAAGACAGTCGGTGTTAAAAACGGAACTGCTTCTCAAACCTTCCTAACTGAAAATCAAAGCAAATACGGATACAAAATCAAAACCTTCGCTGACGGTTCATCAATGTATGACAGTTTAAACACCGGTGCCATTGATGCTGTTATGGATGATGAGCCTGTTCTCAAATATTCTATCAGCCAAGGACAAAAATTGAAAACTCCAATCGCTGGAACACCAATCGGTGAAACAGCCTTTGCTGTTAAAAAAGGTGCAAATCCAGAATTGATTGAAATGTTCAATAACGGACTTGCAAACCTTAAAGCAAACGGTGAATTCCAAAAGATTCTTGACAAATACCTAGCTAGTGAATCATCAACAACTTCAACAAGCACTGTTGATGAAACAACTATCTGGGGCTTGCTTCAAAACAACTACAAACAACTCCTTAGCGGTCTTGGCATCACTCTTGCTCTAGCTCTTATCTCGTTTGCTATTGCCATTGTCATTGGGATTATCTTCGGTATGTTTAGCGTTAGCCCATACAAATCTCTTCGTGTGATCTCTGAGATTTTCGTTGACGTTATCCGTGGTATTCCATTGATGATTCTTGCAGCCTTCATCTTCTGGGGAATTCCAAACTTCATCGAGTCTATCACAGGCCAACAAAGTCCAATTAACGACTTTGTAGCTGGTACTATTGCCCTATCTCTCAATGCAGCTGCCTATATAGCTGAAATCGTTCGTGGTGGTATTCAGGCCGTTCCAGTTGGACAAATGGAAGCCAGCCGAAGCTTGGGTATCTCTTATGGAAAAACCATGCGTAAGATTATCTTGCCACAAGCAACTAAATTGATGTTGCCAAACTTTGTTAACCAATTCGTTATCGCTCTTAAAGATACAACTATCGTATCTGCTATCGGTTTGGTTGAACTCTTCCAAACTGGTAAGATTATCATTGCCCGTAACTACCAAAGTTTCAAGATGTATGCAATCCTTGCTATCTTCTATCTTGTAATTATCACACTTTTGACTAAACTAGCGAAACGCTTAGAAAAGAGGATTCGTTAATGGCAAAATTAAAAATTGATGTAAATGATTTACACAAAAGCTACGGAAAAAATGAAGTTTTAAAAGGAATTACAACTAAGTTCTATGAAGGAGATGTTGTTTGTATCATCGGTCCTTCAGGTTCTGGTAAGTCAACCTTCCTTCGTAGCCTTAATCTTCTAGAAGAAGTTACGAGCGGTCACATCACTGTGAACGGTTATGACTTAACTGAAAAAACAACCAACGTTGACCACGTCCGTGAAAATATCGGAATGGTGTTCCAACACTTCAATCTTTTCCCACATATGTCTGTTTTGGACAATATCACCTTTGCTCCTATTGAGCACAAGTTGATGACTAAGGAAGAAGCTGAGAAATTGGGAATGGAGTTGCTTGACAAGGTTGGGCTAGCAGATAAAGCTAATGCTAACCCAGATAGCCTATCAGGTGGTCAAAAACAACGTGTGGCCATCGCTCGTGGACTAGCAATGAATCCAGACATCATGCTCTTTGATGAACCAACTTCTGCCCTTGACCCTGAGATGGTTGGAGACGTACTAAACGTTATGAAGGAATTGGCTGAACAAGGTATGACCATGATCATCGTAACCCATGAGATGGGATTTGCTCGTCAGGTTGCCAACCGCGTTATCTTTACTGCAGATGGCGAGTTCCTAGAAGACGGAACACCTGACCAAATCTTTGATAACCCGCAACACCCACGTCTGAAAGATTTCTTGGACAAGGTCTTAAACGTCTAAACGCAAACTGTAAGGATTTCCGGCTCTTTGTCAACTGTAGTGGGTTGAAGAAAAGCGGCTCATTGTCAACTGTAGTGGGTTGAAGAAAAGCTAAGATCGAGAAAGGACGAAATTTGTCCTTTCTTTTTTGATATTCAGAGCGATAAAAATCCGTTTTTTGAAGTTTTCAAAGTTCCGAAAACCAAA
>CAJNCJ010000013.1 GCA_905221235.1 bacterium | reverse complement strand
TATTTTACCAAGACTATCGCAACCATGCAAAAAAGCAACGGCAAATCCGTTGCTTTTTTTGGAGACAAGAGACTATTATCCCAGGCTCTTTTAGTGTCTGACTTAAATAATTGTTCTTCTGGGAACTAAATCGAATTAAGCTTCGATTTCTGTAACCATACCTGAACCAACAGTACGTCCACCCTCACGGATAGAGAATGTAGTACCTTGTTCTACGGCGATTGGGTGGATCAACTCAACGTCGATTGTCACGTTATCACCAGGCATTACCATTTCAGTACCTGCTGGAAGTTCGATTGAACCTGTAACGTCAGTAGTACGGAAGTAGAATTGTGGACGGTAGTTGTTGAAGAATGGAGTGTGACGTCCACCTTCTTCTTTAGTAAGGATGTAAACTTCACCTTTGAATTTAGTGTGTGGGTTGATTGAACCTGGTTTAGCGATAACTTGTCCACGTTCGATTTCATCACGTTGAACACCACGAAGAAGGACACCTACGTTATCTCCGGCAAGACCTTCGTCAAGTTGTTTACGGAACATTTCAACACCAGTAACAACTGCTTTTTGAGTTTCTTCTTTGATACCAACGATTTCGATTTCGTCGTTGACTTTAACGATACCACGGTCGATACGTCCTGAAGCAACTGTACCACGTCCAGTGATTGAGAATACGTCTTCGACTGGAAGAAGCAATGGTTTGTCAGTGTCACGTTCTGGTTCTGGGATGTACTCATCAACTGTGTTCATCAATTCCATAACGATATCTTCGTATTTAGTGTCACCTTCAAGGGCTTTAAGAGCTGAACCTTGGATAACTGGAAGATCGTCACCTGGGAAGTCATATTCTGACAATAGGTCACGGATTTCCATTTCAACCAATTCAAGCAATTCTTCATCGTCAACCAAGTCAACTTTGTTCATGAAGACGATAAGGTGTTTAACACCAACCTGACGTGAAAGAAGGATGTGCTCACGAGTTTGTGGCATTGGTCCGTCAGTTGAAGCTACTACAAGGATAGCTCCGTCCATTTGAGCGGCACCAGTGATCATGTTTTTAACGTAGTCCGCGTGTCCTGGAGCGTCGATGTGAGCGTAGTGACGTTTTTCAGTTTCGTACTCAACGTGCGCAGTGTTGATTGTGATACCGCGTTCGCGTTCTTCTGGAGCAGCATCGATAGACGCATAGTCTTTAGGTTGGTTAACTGATGAAGGCAAGCGACGTGCCAAAACAGTTGTGATAGCTGCAGTTAGGGTAGTTTTACCGTGGTCAACGTGTCCGATAGTACCAATGTTAACGTGTGGTTTACTACGATCGTATTTTTCTTTTGCCATTTGAGTAAAAGCCTCCAATAAAATATATTTTATAGATAGACAGTAGGCAATACAGTCTAACTTTCCTTACTATTTTATCAAATTTCAGCTAAATTGCAAGTGTTTTACAAAGTTTTTGTGAATTATTCTTAATCGGCTAATCTAAATGGCACTTCTACTCCTATAATTTACCTAAAGAAAAAGAAAAATCAGGAATTTCCTGACTTTTACTTGGCTAATTCTCTTTCTCGTTCTTTCATTGTTTTATGATTTTCATACAAACGTGATAAGAACTTAGAAATTTCTTTCAAGATAGAATAGGTTGGTACTGCGACAATCATACCAATAACACCATAGATATTACTTGATAACAAAAGTAATACCAAAATCGTGATTGGATGAACCTTCATTACTCCACCTACGATTCGAGGGTAAAGGATATTTCCATCCACTTGTTGAATGATTAGCATGTAAACAACTGCAATCAGCATTCTATGAGGATCCGTAAAGACATTGGCAATAATCATCGGAATCAAGCCAATGCTTGGTCCCACATAAGGAATGAGATTGGCTAATCCTGAAAAGATGGCGAAGACCAAAGCATATTTTAAACCAATCACGCTATATCCGATAAAGGCCAAACAACCGATAATAATCGCATCAATTGCGACTCCACTAATATAGCGAGCAATTGTCGCATTCAAATTCTTTAAGAGACCTACAATATGCAACTTATCTCTCTTTAAAACAGTGCGCTCAAGCATCGGTAAAAATTTGTTACCATCTAACAAAAAATAAACCAAAAACACGGGGGTCATAATAATAATCAAAACGGTACTAAAGAGAGCTGATATAACACTTCCGACACTATTTGTAACACTATTTAGGATATTTTGTAGAATATCTACATAGGACAGATTTAATTGTTGAATCGTCGCTTGAATATCCAAATTTTGAAAGGCTGGATAAGTAGATAAATCCACAATCAAATCTTGTAAACGACTATAGATAGTCTGGCTAGTCGCAATCAAGCTGGTCAATTGATTGACCAAAATCGGTAACAGATACACTACCCCAATGACAAGCCCCCAAAGCAAAGCACACAAGGTTAGTAGAATACCAATGATACGATTAATTTTGAAATACTTTTGTAAAAAATTTACAATAGGATTGGTCAAATAATATAAAAAGCCACCCAATAAAAATGGAATCATGATGGTGTTTGCGACGCTTACAAAAGGTGTGATAATCGCCCCCATCTCTCTCCATAAATAAAAAATGATTGTTACTAATAAAATCTCACTGGTCCAAAAAAATAATTTATTCTTACGAAACATGAGCTACCTCCATCTATCTATTTTACCATACTTTCAAAAAAGCTTCTTTCTTCTATCATGAAACTGGGAATATTTTTTTCTTTATGTTAGAATAAACTTACTATGAAAAAAATCATTTTAACTCTACTAGCCCTATCCGTTATTGGCTCAGCTTCTACTGTTGCTGCCCAAGATTTTAATATTGCTGCTAAACATGCGATTGCTGTTGAGGCCAATACTGGTAAAATTCTCTATGAGAAAGAAGCAACTCAACCTGTCGAAATTGCTTCTATTACAAAACTACTTACAGTTTATCTTGTCTATGAGGCTCTAGAAAATGGAAGTATCACACTATCCACACCGGTAGATATTTCTGATTATCCTTATCAATTAACGACAAATTCCGAAGCCAGTAATGTTCCTATGGAGGCCCGTAATTATACTGTCGAAGAGTTACTTGAAGCAACCCTGGTATCTAGTGCCAACAGTGCCGCTATTGCCCTAGCAGAGAAAATTGCTGGCTCAGAGAAAGACTTCGTCGATATGATGCGTGCCAAACTCTTAGAATGGGGAATCAAAGATGCCACTGTTGTCAATACAACTGGTCTTAACAACGAGACTCTAGGAGATAATATTTACCCAGGGTCTAATAAAGATGATGAAAATAAGCTCAGTGCTTATGATGTTGCTATCGTTGCTCGTAACCTCATCAAAAAGTACCCACAAGTCTTGGAAATCACCAAAAAACCATCTTCTACTTTTGCGGGGATGACAATCAATTCGACCAACTACATGTTAGAAGGTATGCCTGCTTACCGTGGTGGTTTTGATGGACTGAAAACAGGAACAACAGATAAGGCTGGAGAGTCTTTTGTTGGTACTACTGTCGAAAAAGGTATGAGGGTTATCACAGTTGTTTTGAATGCAGACCATCAAGATAATAATCCTTACGCTCGTTTTACAGCTACATCTTCCCTAATGGATTATATTTCTTCTACATTCACACTTCGCAAAATCGTTCAAAAAGGTGATGCCTATCAAGATAGCAAAACCCCTGTACAAGATGGAAAAGAAGATACGATCACTGCAGTTGCCCCAGAGGATATCTATCTAATTGAACGTGTTGGGAATCAATCTTCCCAATCTATTCAATTCACACCTGATTCCAAAGCAATCCCAGCACCACTTGAAGCTGGAACAGTGGTTGGCCATTTGACTTATGAAGACAAGGATTTGATTGGTCAAGGTTACATTACCACAGAACGTCCTAGTTTCGAAATGGTAGCAGAAAAGAAAGTTGAAAAAGCCTTCTTCTTAAAAGTTTGGTGGAATCAGTTTATCCGATTTATCAACGAGAAATTATAAAACATACTGAGCAAAAGATTGCTCCAAAATAGAAACAGATCAAAAGGGCTTTTAAGTCAAAAACGCATAGTATCAGGTATTAAAAAACTTGATATTATGCGTTTTATTGTGGTAATATTTACTTCGTTTTCTCCTAAAATTGAATTTTATTCCAGTCTTTTTTGAGATATTTTATTCATTACTTTAGGAAGACAATTAGTGATTTCCGTCGGCAAGACCACATAATGTTTTTGAGCTAGTTCTTGGGCTATGGCTGAATGAAGATGGGTTGCTACTGCCACACGTTCGTAGAGACTGGCCTGTCGAAATTGGCCTGCAAATCCTGCAATCATTCCAGCAAGAGTATCTCCCATTCCCCCAGTCGCCTGATAGGGACCGCCAACCTGTAACTGGTAATAATCAGATTGACCAGCTTGCCAAATACGAGTAGTTGGACCTTTCTCTACCAAAATTGTTCCTTGAGGGAAGGAAGTTAGGGCACTAGCCGTTGCATCTTCGTTTTGCTTTTCAATAGCAATACCAGACAGCTTTTCCCATTCTTTTTGGTGGGGAGTTAGGATAAGCTGGTTAGATGGAAATGACAAACTTGTTCTAGCAAGAATGGTCAGGGCACCTCCGTCTACAAGCAAAATCTGATTCTGTCTTAGACTAGCAAAGACCTGTTTTACTAGATTTTCTCCAAAAGTATCGTCTCGTAAACCAGGGCCCATCAAGACAACCTCTGCCTTATCCAACTGCTCCTTTAACAATTGCCGGTCTTGAAGAGAAAAGCCCATAGACTCAGGTAAATGGCTGTGTAGAGCAGGGATATTTTCTCTATCTGTTCCAACAGTTACCAATCCTGCGCCACTTTTTACAGCTGCCAAGGCAGCCATAATGATGGCACCACCATAAGGATAAGTCCCACCAAGCAACAGCAGACGGCCATAGTCTCCTTTATGGCTTGTACGAGAACGTTCAATAATAACTTTTTCTAGTAAGGCTTGATCAATCACTTTCATCGTTTTTTCCTCTCGCATTTATTATACAACAAAAAGGAGGCGCAGACCTCCTTTTGTAATCTTATATCTAAAATTTAATATTCATTTCTGCCATTTTAGATATAGCTATAGAAAATACACTCTCTTCAGCGAATGTTTCTTTTATTTGCTATCCAATGTCCGAAGTGCTGCTTGATAAGTTTGCTCCATTAGCATAGTAATGGTCATAGGACCAACACCTCCAGGAACTGGCGTGATATGACTAGCAAGTGGTGCAACCGCCTCATAATCAACATCCCCACAAAGCTTGCCATTTTCATCGCGGTTCATCCCAACGTCAATGACAACCGCACCTGTTTTGACAAAGTCAGCAGTCACAAACTTAGCACGACCGATTGCGACCACAAGAATATCTGCTTTTGCAGCAACCTTAGCGAGATTATGGGTGCGTGAGTGGGTCAAGGTCACTGTTGCATTTTTGGCCAAAAGAAGCTGGGCCATGGGTTTTCCAACGATATTTGAACGACCAATGACAACGGCATTTTTACCTTCCAAGTCAATCCCATATTCATGAAACATCTCCATAATTCCTGCAGGTGTTGATGGAATCATAACTGGATGTCCAGACCAAAGGCGCCCCATATTTAGAGGATGGAAACCATCCACATCCTTTTCTGGGTCAATGGCTAATAAAACTGCCTCTTCGTCGATATGTTTTGGTAGTGGCAACTGGACCAAAATTCCATGCCAAGTTGGATCTTGATTGTATTTAGCAATCAAATCTAACAGCTCCTCTTGAGTAATGGTCTCTGGAACTCTCACTACTTCGCTACGGAAACCAGCCGCAAGGGCAGAACGTTCCTTGTTACGAACATAGACTTGGCTGGCAGGATTGTCCCCCACCAAAATCACTACCAAACCAGGCACTAGACCTGTTTCTTCTTTTAGTTTTGCAGTCTTTTCAGCCAACTGCCCCTGCAATTTGGCCGCTAAAGCTTTCCCATCAATAATCTGTGTCATATCAATTCTCTTTTCTTTCAAATATCTTCCATTATACCAAAAACTGCTAGTACCCTCTAACACTTCTTTTCTAGGCAATCCTATAGTTTCAAACTATAAGAAAAAGCTCTGGTCGAGCTTTTCACTAATCTTGTCTTGCAAATTTCAAAATAGATTATAGAACCTTACTCAAGAAGTCTTTAGTCCGTTGTTCTTGGGTTTGTTCAAAAATCTGTTCAGGTGTTCCGTCTTCAACAACCACACCGTCTGCCATAAAGATAACACGGTCTGCCACCTCACGGGCAAATCCCATTTCATGTGTTACGATAACCATAGTCATTCCTGATTTGGCAAGGTCTTGCATAACAGCCAGTACCTCTCCTACCATTTCAGGGTCCAAGGCTGAGGTTGGCTCGTCAAAGAGCAAAGCATCTGGTTCCATAGCCAAACCACGCGCAATGGCAATCCGTTGTTGCTGTCCACCCGACAGACTCTGTGGATAAGCATCTGCCTTATCTGGCAAACCAACTTTTTCCAACAACTCTTGGGCTCTCTTCTCAGCCACTGCCTTGCTCTCACCTTTGGTCTTGATAGGTGACAAGGTGATATTTTCCATCACAGTCATATTAGGAAAGAGGTTAAATTGTTGGAAAACCATACCCATCTTCTCACGCATGGCAAAGAGGTCATTCTTCTTGTCCGTAATATCGACTCCCTCAAAGATAACCTTCCCCTTAGTTGCTTCTTCCAACAAATTCATAGAGCGAAGTAAGGTAGATTTCCCGCTCCCTGAAGGACCGATGATAACAACAACTTCTCCACGTTTAATCTCGAGATTGATGCCCTTCAATACTTCATTCTTTCCAAATGATTTATGTAAATTTTCAATTTTTATCAAGGTTTCTGTCATTATTTCTTATCTCCTTGTCCCATACGTTTTTCAAAAGCTTTCAAGGCCACTGTCAAAATAGAAGTCATAATCAAATAGTAAAAGGCTGCAAATAAAAGTGGAGTCAGAGGTAGATAGGTTGTTGTAGAAACTGTTGTAGCCCCATTCCACAACTCCATGACTCCAATAGCTGATAAGAGGGAGCTGTCCTTGATAATGGTGATAAATTCGTTCCCCAATGCTGGCAAGATATTTTTGATAGCTTGTGGCAAAATCACATAACGCATGGCATTTTTAGGACGAATTCCTAGCGAATAAGCCGCCTCTAACTGCCCCTTAGGCACCGCATTAATCCCGGCACGAACAGTCTCAGAAACATAAGCACCACTGTTCATAGAGATAATCAAAATCCCTGGAATCAAGCGAGAAAGATCAACACCCAAAATCCCAACCTGAATAGTCGGAGCATTGATATGCATAAGAGCAAAGGCAATCATAATCTGAACCATCATCGGTGTCCCACGGAAAATCCAAACGTACAAGTTGGCTAGCCAGACAAGCGGTTTAAACTTTGAACGTTGCCCAAAAGCCAAGACAACACCCAAAATGGTTCCCAAAAAGACAACACAGATAGAAATGAGAACCGTCACAACAGCCCCATAGTTAAAATAAGGTAAATACTTAGGTAAAAAAGAAAAATTCATAGTCACACTGCTTTCTAAAATAGAATACTGTATGATTATAACATGTATTGAATTAAAATTCAAACTTTTTATCCGATTTATTCAAAAAAACTTTAAGCTAGTAGAATTAGCGAGAAATCTTAGTTTTTTCTAGTCAAGTTGGCCTCCTTTATGGTAAAATAGTAACGATAAGAAATGAAGGAGAATCAAAATGGAATCACATTTGGTTAGAATCATCAACCGCCTTGAAGCAATGGCAAAAGACGGCGGAAATTTAAAACGTAATTTTGAACGCGAAGGAGTTGTTGTTGCAGAAGTTGCATACAGCCACGACGAAGAAAACGGTTCAATCTTTACCCTTCGTGATGTAGAAGCTCGCGAAACTTATACTTTTGACAGCATTGACTTGATTGCAATGGAAATTTACGAACTTCTCTACTAATCTAAAACAAGCTGGGATTAAACCCTGCATGTCTAACCAAAATCCTTTTTGTCTCACAAATAGGATTTTTTTATAGTCCAAATTCACAAAAATTTTCATAGTAACAACTTCTCAAAGCTGCAATCTTTTTACTTGCTTTACAGTCCAATCCTGTTATAATGAGAGTATAGAAATTTGACTATTTTTGACCTTTGGACAGGTCAGGCTAAAGAAAGAAATGAGGTAGATGTATGCTTTGTCAAAACTGTAAAATTAACGACTCAACAATTCATCTTTATACCAATCTCAATGGAAAACAAAAACAAATTGACCTCTGTCAAAACTGTTACAAGATTATCAAGACTGACCCTAACAACAGTCTCTTTAAAGGCATGACGGATTTAAACAATCGTGACTTCGATCCCTTTGGTGATTTCTTCAATGATCTAAACAATTTCAGACCTTCTAGCAATATTCCTCCTATTCCTCCAACCCAATCAGGTGGAGGTTACGGTGGAAACGGCGGTTATGGCTCCCAAAATCGTGGATCTGCTCAAACTCCGCCTCCAAGCCAAGAAAAAGGCCTGCTGGAAGAATTTGGTATCAACGTAACTGAGATTGCTCGTCGTGGCGATATCGACCCCGTTATTGGGCGAGATGATGAGATTATCCGTGTCATCGAGATTCTCAATCGTAGAACCAAGAATAATCCTGTTCTTATCGGTGAACCTGGTGTCGGAAAAACTGCCGTTGTCGAAGGTCTAGCTCAAAAAATCGTCGATGGTGATGTTCCACATAAACTCCAAGGTAAACAAGTCATCCGTCTGGATGTGGTTAGCTTGGTTCAAGGAACGGGTATCCGTGGACAATTTGAAGAACGCATGCAAAAACTCATGGAAGAAATTCGCAAACGTGAGGACATCATTCTCTTTAT
This sequence comes from bacterium, assembly GCA_905221235.1. Lineage (GTDB taxonomy): Bacteria > Bacillota > Bacilli > Lactobacillales > Streptococcaceae > Streptococcus. Next base: position 43,627 of record CAJNCJ010000013.1, on the reverse strand, counting down.
CGATGAAATCCATGAAATTGTCGGTGCTGGTTCTGCAGGCGATGGCAATATGGATGCAGGAAATATCCTCAAGCCAGCCCTTGCTCGTGGGGAACTGCAACTGGTCGGTGCCACTACCCTCAATGAATACCGTATCATTGAAAAAGATGCTGCCCTAGAACGTCGTATGCAGCCTGTTAAGGTCGATGAACCAACAGTGGAAGAAACAATCACTATCCTCAAAGGGATTCAAAAGAAATACGAAGACTACCACCACGTTCAGTATACCGATGCTGCAATTGAAGCAGCTGCCACTCTTTCCAATCGCTACATCCAAGATCGCTTCTTGCCAGACAAGGCCATTGACCTCTTAGATGAAGCGGGTTCTAAGATGAACTTGACCTTGAATTTTGTAGATCCTAAAGTGATTGATCAGCGCTTGATTGAGGCTGAAAATCTCAAATCTCAAGCTACACGAGAGGAAGATTTTGAAAAAGCTGCCTACTTCCGTGACCAGATTGCCAAGTATAAGGAAATGCAAAAGAAAAAGGTTACGGACCAAGATACTCCTATCATCAGTGAGAAAACAATTGAGCACATTATCGAGCAGAAAACAAATATCCCTGTTGGTGATTTAAAAGAGAAAGAACAATCTCAACTCATCCATCTAGCCGAAGACCTCAAGTCTCATGTTATTGGACAGGACGATGCTGTCGATAAGATTGCTAAGGCTATTCGCCGTAATCGTGTTGGACTTGGTACTCCTAACCGCCCCATTGGAAGCTTCCTCTTCGTTGGGCCAACTGGTGTCGGTAAGACAGAGCTTTCCAAACAACTAGCCATTGAACTTTTTGGTTCTGCTGATAGCATGATTCGCTTTGACATGAGTGAATACATGGAAAAACACAGCGTGGCTAAGTTAGTCGGCGCCCCTCCAGGTTATGTTGGCTATGATGAAGCTGGACAATTAACTGAAAAAGTCCGCCGTAATCCCTACTCTCTTATTCTCTTGGATGAAGTAGAAAAAGCCCATCCAGATGTCATGCATATGTTCCTGCAAGTCTTGGACGATGGCCGTTTGACAGATGGGCAAGGACGTACCGTCAGCTTCAAGGATGCCATTATTATCATGACTTCAAATGCAGGTACGGGTAAGGCCGAAGCTAGCGTTGGTTTTGGGGCAGCTCGCGAAGGACGTACCAACTCAGTTCTCGGTGAACTCGGCAACTTCTTTAGCCCAGAATTTATGAACCGTTTTGACGGCATCATCGAGTTCAAAGCTCTCAGCAAGGATAATCTCCTTCAAATCGTCGAGCTCATGCTAGCTGATGTTAATAAGCGCCTCTCTAGCAACAATATCCATCTCGATGTGACAGATAAAGTCAAGGAAAAATTGGTTGACCTCGGTTATGATCCAAAAATGGGGGCGCGCCCACTCCGTCGTACTATTCAAGACTATATAGAGGACGCTATCACTGACTACTACCTTGAAAATCCAATCGAAAAAGACCTCAAGGCAGTTATGACCAGCAAGGGCAAGATTCAAATCAAATCTGCCAAAAAAGCAGAAGTTAAAACTTCTGAGACAGAAAAATAAATACTATAGAAAAGGAGTAGAAAATGAAATTTTTCTGCTTCTTTTTGACTAAAATAACTGTAATTTCTTGACAGCTTGCCCTTTGTCCATTATGATAATAATAACAATACTAGATAATGAGGAAAATTCAATGGCAAACCCAACTTTCGGAGAAAAGAAAGCAAATACAGACTATGTTTCACGCTATGGCGTATATGCAGTTATCCCTGACGCTGAACAAAAACAAATTGTTCTTGTTCAAGCGCCTAATGGCGCTTGGTTCTTACCAGGTGGCGAAATTGAAGCAGGGGAAAATCATCAGGAAGCCCTAAAACGTGAATTGATTGAAGAGCTTGGATTCACTGCTGAAATTGGTACCTATTACGGACAAGCTGACGAATATTTCTACTCTCGTCACCGTGACACCTACTACTACAATCCTGCTTACCTCTATGAAGCTACCTCTTTCAAGGAAGTTCAAAAACCACTAGAAGACTTTAATCATATTGCCTGGTTCCCTATTGACGAGGCTATTGAAAATCTCAAACGTGGTAGCCATAAATGGGCCATCCAATCTTGGAAAAAACAGCATAAGCTTGACTAATACTCTTCGAAAATCTCTTCAAACCACGTCAGCTTCGCCTTGCCGTAGATATAGTCACTGACTTCGTCAGTCTTATCTACAACCTCAAAACTGTGTTTTGAGCAACCTGCGGCTAGCTTCCTAGTTTACTCTTTGATTTTCATTGAGTATAAATCAAGCTACTTTATTTAAAAAGTGCTATAATAGAATTAGAAAATCGGAGGAAATGTTATGAAGCTTATCAATACGACAAACTCACATTCGCAACTTGTAAAAAGCCAGCTAGAAAGTACAGATGCAACCCTTGTTGAGGTTTACTCAGCAGGAAATACTGATGTTATTTTTACCCAAGCTCCGCTTCACTATGAAATCCTCATCTCAAACAAACACCGTGCTATTCGAGAAACTGAAATCGAAGCCATCCAAGAGTTTTTCTTGAAACGTAAAATTGATAAGGACTCTATTGATGAGGCTAATATCAAAACCCTCTACTCAGAAAAATTAATTGGGATTTCGATTCCAATCAAATAAAATTTTGGAGAGATTAGAAAGCTATTGAACCTTATAGACCAAACATAGGTTCTGACTTGCTTTTTAAATCGTCTCCAATTTTTTATCTTGAGATCTTATCATACAAGATTTTATAGACAAATAATAAAAAAGATTTGGTTCTGCTTCTCACAAAACCAAATCTTTTTTATTATTTTAGAAACGAATTGTCTCACGTGTTTTTTCATATGAAGTAACAAAACGGTTGGTTACACCAGGTTCTGCCACTTCCAATGCTTGAGAAATCTTGTCAAATGAAGCGTGATAATCAAATTCTTTCTCAAAAATGTCCAAAGCTTCATTAAAGGCTTCTTGAATGCGTTCATCAAATGAGCGGTAACGGTTAGAATATTGTAAGAGTTGCTCTGTCAAGGTTGCATACTGCACAATATTATAAGTTTCCGTTTCTAAAGCTTCCATATCATTCGTTGCAATCTCAAGCATGCGATTTACAACTTCGATATTGACCTGTGCTTCTTCAAGTTCAGCCATTAACTCTTCTGTATGGTTACTTGCTGTAAAGAACAACTGTAAGAAATTCTGAGGAATACCTGGAAGATTCCGTTTTTCCATATATCTCTTGATGGTATGGAGACGATTAACATATACATTTGCCTTTTGACGTGCATTGATATCATCTTTTTCAATCTGAGCAAGACGTTGACTAAGTTCAACTTGTTCATCCTCAATTTCTTTCAAAGTCGCTTGTAAGTTTTCCAAACGTTCTTCAAGTAATGAATATGGCTCAGAATGTTCCTCTTGTTCTGAAGTTAATTCTAATACAGATTCTTCCAAAGACTCTAACTCAGCTTGCAATCTATGAACATGACTTGCATCTGACTCAGAAAGTAAATAGTTCTTGCTCAAACGCTCAATATCTTCTATCAATAAAGCATTATTTTCCTTCATATGTTGCAGATAAGTAGGAAGTGTTGCTACTAAACCTTCTACCACTTTCTGTGCTGCAATTTCTCTTGTAAAGATATCGTAAAGTGCATTAATCTCTTCTTGGATTTGAGTATTTTCGTACTCGGCATTATCCAATTCTAGTTGCGCAATATTCTCATGATTTTTCTTGAGAGCTTCATGAAGCAATTGGAAACGAGCTTCGATATCCGTTTCAGCAAAATGATAATTAGCATCTAAAAGCTTACGGTAGCCATCTTCTAAATCTTCCAACTGATCAGGTAGCTCTTTAGATAATGTTGTTACAACTGCTGGTATACGATCAACAATATGTGTCAAAGCCAAGATATGATTTTCAGCATTATCCAAAATCACAGCAGCTTCTACTGGGTCACCAGACGAGTTTAAAGTTACAAACTGAGAAAACTCTGATTGGATATTTTCCAATTGTTTTTCGATTTCAGACAAACCTTTACCATATTCTTCAGAATGATCAGCAACTCGGTGTTGCAACTCTTCAAACAAGTCCAAGGTATGAAGAACACGTCCACTATTTTTAGACTCTTGTTTCTCCAAATCTGCCAAGGCATTGCGAATTGCCGCAATATCTTCTTCAATCAAAGTAATTTGGCTCTCGATTTGGTCAATTTGATGACTGGCCTTGAAAAAACGGAATGAGTTGTTATAACCTTCTGCCTCGAAAAGATTATTTTCGATATCAGCAAAAGAGTTAAGAGATAGGTCAACCCATTTTTGATTCCATTCACGGAAAGTCACCTGACTTTGTCCAATCAAATGCATATTCTTTACAGCTTCAACTTCATCATTAACTGGAAGATTGTACAGCTCTTCTTTTTTTTCTTCTAAAATTGCTAATTTACTTTCATTGCGCTTCCTGACATAGATTGCGATAGTATAGGCAATGACCAATAAAACTGCAACTGCAATTATTAAATAAATTACTAGTCTAGCAGACATATTAAACTCCTTTTTTACTTGAAACAATCGTAACGATTATATCATATTTTTTAGACCAAGGGAACTACTTCTCCCGATTTTTTAGACATCAAGTGTGCTATAAACGGCATTTTCTTCGATAAATTCACGACGTGGCTCTACTCGATCCCCCATCAACATATCAAAGATTTTATCTGCTTCTGCAGCATCGTCCACAGAAACTCTAGCCATTAAGCGATGTTCGGGATCCATGGTTGTTTCCCACAATTGGTGGTCATCCATTTCACCCAGACCCTTATATCGCTGAATAGTCGGTTTGGCACGTCCTTCACTGTGGCGGGCTAAAGCTTCTTGGAGTTTGATTTCTTGATCTGCACCTGGCTGGATGTATTCTTTAATCTCGCTTCCAACCTTGACACCATAGATTGGTGGTTGGGCAATATAAACATAACCAGCTTCTAGGATTGGTTTCATATAACGATAAATCAAGGTTAAAAGAAGGGTACGAATGTGGGCTCCATCGACATCGGCATCGGTCATCAAAACGAGTTTTTGGTAACGGGCTTTCGAAACATCAAATTCTGCGCCAAATCCTGTTCCCATGGCTGTGAAAAGACTACGAATTTCTTCGTTAGCAAGAATCTTATCCATGCTGGCCTTTTCAACATTCAAAATCTTACCGCGAATTGGAAGGATAGCCTGGAATTCACGGTTACGACCAGATTTGGCTGACCCACCAGCCGAGTCTCCTTCGACGATGAAGAGTTCTGTTTCCGCAGGATTGTTAGAAGAACAGTCTGCTAGTTTCCCTGGAAGGTTAGAAATTTCTAAACCAGATTTTTTACGAGTGACTTCACGCGCACGCTTGGCAGCCACACGAGCCTTAGCGGCCAAAATCCCTTTTTCCACAATACGTTTGGCAATCTGTGGATTTTCCATAAGGAAATCAGAGAAGGCATCACTGAAGAGGCGATTGGTAATCTTGACCACTTCACTGTTCCCAAGTTTGGTCTTAGTTTGTCCTTCAAACTGTGGATTTGGGTGTTTAACTGAGATAACTGCAGTTAATCCTTCGCGAACATCTTCCCCTGTTAGGTTGTCTTCATTGTCCTTCAGTAACTTATTTTTACGAGCATAATCGTTGATAACGCGAGTTAGTGCCGTACGGAAACCTTGCTCATGCGTTCCACCTTCATGGGTATGAATATTATTGGCGAAACTCATGACATTTTCATGGTAACCAGTTGTGTATTGCATAGCTACTTCGACTGTGATATCATCCATCTCACCATCGGTGTAGATTGGTGTATCAAAGATAACATCCTTATTCTCATTGATATATTCAACGTAGCTAGCAATCCCACCTTCATAATGGTAATGCTTGGTTTGTTCCAAATCTTCGCGCTTATCTGTGATGGAGATTTGAAGACCGCGATTTAGAAAGGCCAACTCTTGAATTCGTTTATTTAATTTATCAAAATCAAAGGTTGTTGTTTCCGTGAAGATTTCTGAGTCTGGGGTGAAGTGAACCGTTGTTCCAGTTCTATCTGTATCCCCAACCACCTCAAGGTCTGCGACAACATGACCACGACGGTACTCTTGGTAATGAATTTTACCATTTTTATGGACATGAACATCTAATTGAGTGGATAGGGCATTAACTACTGATGACCCTACTCCGTGAAGACCACCTGAAACCTTGTAGCCGCCACCGCCGAATTTTCCTCCAGCGTGCAGAACAGTAAAGACAGTTTCCACGGCAGGTCGGCCTGTTTTTTCCTGAATATCGACTGGAATCCCACGTCCATCATCGACAACAGTGATCGAATTATCTGGCTCAATAAAAACTTGAATATGGCTGGCAAATCCTGCCAAGGCCTCGTCAATTGAGTTATCAACAATTTCCCAGACTAGATGGTGAAGACCTTCTTTTGAGGTTGACCCGATATACATCCCAGGACGCATACGGACAGCCTCTAAGCCCTCTAAAACTTGAATTTGACTGGCATCATAATCCTGTGCCTGCAGATTTTTGATTTCTTCTGTCATCTTATTCCTTTTTCTTACATGTCTAATACTTGTCTTAAATTCACGATACTGGTAAACAAGTGGGTATCCAATCCTGCTGCTTGACCTGCTTCGATATCAATCGACCGATCACCAATAACAAGACCAGAGCTAATCTGATACTTTTCTCTTAAATAAATCATAGACTCAGGATTTGGTTTTCTCTTAAAGCCTGAGCTAGAAGTGACCACCTCTGTAAAGTAGGCAGCTATAGAGGTTTTTTCTAAAATTTCCAAGACCTGATCATTTCTGTGAGAAACCAAGAAATGACGCCCACCTTGATTTGAAATGTCTTCCAATAAGTCAGAAACTCCTTCAAATAAAATCGGGTGTTCAAGCTCTCTAGCTTCATTTTCCTTGTACTTTTCTAAAAAATGTTCTAAGTTAGGAGCGAAAGTCTCAATCGCAAAATCAGTAGAAACCTTTAAAGCTTGATAGACACTGTCATGGTCTTGTGTGATACCATACAGTGCCAATGTTTCAACAAATGCAGCTGTTGAAGTTTCATAATTATCCAGTAAAGTTCCACCTAAATCCCAGATGTAATCGTGATATTTCATAGCTTTCATTATACCATTTTTTCGTTAAAAAAGCGATGATTTCCCTGAGTTTTCCACATAAAAAAACGAGAGGTTGACTCCCGTTTTATTGATTTTTACCAAAGACATCTCGATAGAGCATCCCTGTTCTTAAACTCTCTGCGTCTCCTCCTAGTTGCTCCACCAACTCATAGGCAAAGGCAAGGGCTGTTGAAGGGCCCCGACTGGTTATCAAATGTCCATCTACCACTACTGTTTCCTTGACGTATTGACCATCAAGGATTTGCTCTTGAACACCGTCATAACAAGTGTACTGCTTGTTTTTCAATACCCCTGCTTGATTGAGGGCAATTGGCGCCGCACAAATAGCTGCCAGTTTCTTCCCTTCTTGCTCGAAGCTTTGCAATTCTTGAATCAAGGCCTGATTGTCACGCAAATGTGCAGAACCAGGCATCCCTCCAGGAAGGACAATCATGTCATAGTCTGATAAATCACCATCAAAGACACGATCCGCTCTTACTTGGATTGCGTGCGAACCTGTCACTTGCTCTTCAAAACCAACCATATCACAAGTGATATTTGCACGACGCAAAACATCCACAACTGTCAAAGCTTCAATTTCTTCAAAGCCCTGAGCTAACATAACTGCCACTTTAACCATGATTTTCTCCTTATTTGATTCGTTTTAATACAACCTTTTTCCGCTTGAATCGGACTTTTCCACTCTTTTCTTCAGCTAGATTGGTCTGGTAACTCATCGATAAAAGCAAACCAACACCGATCAAATTACTAATAATAGCCGATCCTCCTTGCGAAATAAAAGGCAGTGGAATCCCAGTCAAAGGAAGCAAACCCGTCACAGCGCCGATATTTTCAAAGATGTGGAAAAGCAACATCATAATCAAACCTGTAGAAATATAGGTGTAAAACTGGTTATTTGATTTGAGAGTAATCTTCAACATACGGTAAATGAGCATGAGGTAAAGGGCAATAACAAGGACAGAGCCAATAAAGCCAAAATCTTCTGCGATCACCGTGAAAATCATATCCGACTCACGAACTGGAATAAGCAGATTCGAAGCATTAAAACCTTGACCAAATAAGCCACCACTTCCAATGGCAATTTGTCCTTGAGCCTGTTGGTAAGTGGTTGTTTGGGCAAAGTCAAATGGATTGAGCCAAGCCAAGATACGATTGATTTGGTAGGTTGGCATCCCCAATTGATGGAGAAAAGCCCGACCACCCTTACTGATAAAAATGGCTAAGAATCCAGCAACTCCTGTTACAGCAGTCACAAATACTGGAATAATAATTTTCCAAGAAACTCCTGATAGTAAGACGATTCCTGAGAAAATGGCTACAAAAACCAAAGCCGTCCCCAAGTCACTTTGAAGTGCCAAAAGAACTAGGACTGGAATGGTAAAGACAATCATCCAAAAAATTAATAAAAAGTCCAGCGGAACTGTACGTTTCCATTCCTTATGTTTCTTTGTAAATTGGACAATGACACGAGCCAACATGAGGATATAGGATATCTTCATAAATTCTGACGGTTGGAATAGGGTAATTCCATTTATTGATACCCAGTTTTTGGCACCCGTTGATGCAACTAAGCTTGGATTATAAAAGACGATCGGCAAGACCATGAGTCCCAAACCTAACATATATAGAAAAGGGGTCACTTTCCAAAGAAATTCTGTATTAAAGAGCATGACTATAAAACCAATCACAAGTCCCAAGGCAATCCAGGCGACCTGCTGCCCTAAAATGGGCAAAATATTATTTGGATAATCATGACTAACGGCTATATAAATAGCCACTACGCCGATAACCAGTAGGAAAAACACTGGCAATAGCAAACTATAATCGACTCTAGAGTCGAGAGAACGTTTCATATACACTAACCTTATACTTTCATACAATACTATTTATCAAAGTTCATTTAAAAATCTATCAATAACCTCATTAACTTCAGATTGAGCGATCGTTGTAACGCTCGCTTCTTTTGCTAGAGAAGTCACTATTTGCTTGCCGTATCGTTTTCCGACGATTCTTCTATCCAGAATGAGGGTTAAAGAACGTTGGTGTTCACGTCTCATACTTCTTCCCAAAGCCTGTTTTAAACGAATAATAGCCATCGGCAATTGATAATCATAAAAGGCATTTTTCCCTTCTTGAATTAGTTCCTGATTGATCTTTTTCGTCAAGGGCTCTTGGGGATTTTGGAAAGGAAGTCTTGGTACAACTTGAATTACAAAAGGATGACTTGAAAAATCAACTCCCTCCCAGAAACTTGCTGCACCAAGCAGGATTTGTTGTTCACCTTTTTCAAAACGTTTCTTCAGTTGATGAACATCCCCATTTTTATACTGGGCCAGATGGCTAACTGGAAGTAAATCCGATACTGCTAGAAGCATGTCTTTGGCAGTAAAGAGAACCAAAATCGGTTGTTGGAAAACTTGAACATCCATCAGCAAATCAGCCACCTCTTGGGCATAAACTTCTAAGGAGGTTTCTGTTACTAGAGGAAAATCTTTTACCAAGACCACTTCTTGATCCTGTTTTTTACCAGCTTCAACCTTGACAAATTTGGCTTCGGGATAACCTAAAAGATCTGCCAAAGAAACCCTCTGACTAATCTCAAGAGTAGCCGACACTCCCAAGACTTGACATGAATCAGGCACTAAAGAAGATAGAAGGATTCGGCCTGATTTTGTAGAAGAAATCTGGATTTTCTTTTGACTCGTTTCAGTTGCTTCAATCCAGTAATCACCTTCAGCCGTAAAATAGCGAACCAGCTCCTCAAAGCCTTCTACCTCTAATTCTGAAAAATACTGGTGAAGATTAGCCAGAGAATCCAAGATATTTTTTCGAGATTTCCCAGACTGAAATTGTTCTATCAAGTAGAGACACTCAAAGCGAATACTTTCTAGTATTCGTTGCTGAATCCTGTTCTCTTCTCCTACTAAAGCCTTATCAACTAAATCAATAATAGACTGGATATCGTAGGTCTCTTGAAGTAGATTTTCTAGGGCCAACAAAACTTTTTGGACTTCATCAATAATCAATAAACGGTCGCTGACAAATTCAGGATTATCTTCAAGTCTGGTTACAAGATAGGCATGATTGGTCACTAAGAGCTTGCAAGCCTCTGCTCTTTCTTGACTACGTTTCCAGAAATCTTCCGTCACAAATAAGCTCTTGGATGATAAATTTCCATCATGACGAAGGCTTGTTAGAAAATGTTGGTAACGGTAGAGTTGACCAATCTCATCCAAATCCCCAGTTTCTGTCTCTGTCAACCAGACCAAGAGTTGCATTTTAAAGCGTCTAAATAAGCGATTTTCATCATTTTCCTGCAAGGAACGATAAAAGGCATCCAACTTCAGGTAATTTTGTGGTCCCTTTAAAGAATGAATATCTGTATGGAATAGCTCCTTAAGACGTTTACCTTCTTCTTCCATGATTTGATTTTGAAGAATCTTTGTCGGAACGCTAAGGACAATCTGACGATTTTCCTCTTGGGACAAAGCAGGTAAGAGATAGCCATAGGTTTTCCCAATTCCTGTCGGCGCTTGAATTAATGATACAGGCTCCTCCTTCAATAGCAAACCGACCTCTTTAGCAAAACATTCTTGCTCTTCCCTTACTTCAAGGTTCAACAGAGAAATATTTTTAGAAAAATCTTGAGATAGTTTTCGTGACTCCAGGGAAGCTGCAATTTTCTTGAAATATAGTCCTTGAACTTCAACCAAGTCAGAAGAAGTCAGAATAGATTGGTTTCGATAAATTTCTTCAATAACCAAGTAGGACTCATATAAGAGAGCGTCAGCCATCTCCAGCAAGCGTTCCAAGAGTCCTTTAGGAAGTTGGGCCATCTTTTCTCGTAAAAATAGAAGTAATTCCGCAGTAGCTTGGGCATCTGAAAGGGCTGTGTGGGCGTGTTTTAGAGGAATTCCTAATTCCTGACACAAAATCGGCAAACTATATTTTTCCAGTTCTGGGAAAAAGACTTGAGCCAATTCGACCGTGTCAACACGAGGATTTCTTAGTTCATAGCCTTCTAAAAATAAATTTTCCGCCAAGAGATTGGCATCAAACTGAACATTGTGGGCTACAAAAATACCATCCTCCACCAAGTCAAAGATTTTTCTGGCAACTTGCGAAAAATCAGGTGCTTGCGCCAGACGTTGGTCTGTCAATCCTGTCAGTTCTTCGATATGAGCATCCAAGGGTTCATGGGGATTGACATCCGTCGTATAGTGATCGACGATTTTCCCATCCTCAATCACAACAATTCCCACTTGGATAATTTTAGCCTTACTACCTGTGCTAGTTGCCTCTAAATCCACCACAACATAGCGATTACCAATCGTTTTCATTATAAAAAATTATACCAAAAAAAGGGCCATTTGGCACCTGCAAACATGGGATATTTTTCAAACTCAAGGACGTTACTTAGCTTAAAAATCCTATCAATAGAGCATCCTAGCCTGCTGATTTTTTGAAAATATTGGAGAATAAGAAAAAATTGAGAGAAGAAATGTTTGTCTCTTCCTTCTCTCAACTATCCATTTACTTTATTTAACCATATCAGGATCATAGTCATAAAATCCTGTATCAAGGAAACGGTTTTTAGGGTGTAACTTGCGAACTTCTTCATCCAGCAAGAAGGCTTGGTCATGGCTAAAATTGCCCTCTTGAATCAAGCTACGCGCTTGGATAAAGAGTTTGGCAATCTCAACAAAGTTTTGACCTGGAGTATAGAGTCCTTCTAATTTCCAATGGGTAAAACCATGCTCCACCAATTCTGTCAATTTGGTCATCAAATCAAGGTCATTGTTGGCAAAGATGTGGGTACCATGATTGTCTTCAAAAATGGAATAGTGGCTCTCTGGATCACTTGGTTCAGCCAAGAAGAGGTCACGCTTACGCGTCTTTTCATCATCGATGTGCGTAAAGTTATAGTAGTTTTGTAAGAGCGGACGTTTAGAATGGTGAATAACACTTGCACCGTAAACCAAAACTTCAGCAGGAATTTCCAAAATCTCTGGCATTTTGAAAAGTTCAGCAGATGGAATTTCACGCGCCAAAACAGCCTCAGATGCTCCAGCCTTTTGTCCCCAGAAGTTAATCTGACGACTGCTTGTCACCATTGTAGAAGCATCATAGATGGTTTTAAAGGAATAACCATCGCGATTGACCACATAAAAGACACCTGCATCCCCAATTGTAATGTAATCTGTCTTAATTTCTTCCAAGAAATCGAGGAAAGGCTTGATACGGTCCATCATATCTTGGTGCATGAGGGCATTGACTGCAACGATCAATTCCTTACCAGCATCATGAACCAGATTAGCTATTTCACGCAATTGGTCATGACTAAAGGTTGTTGGCAGACGAAGGCCAAAATCTTTCTCACCGACATAGATACGATCTACGCCAGCTTCGAGCAGTTGTTTAACTTGTTCAATACTTTCAGCAGTTGCTGTAATGATAATCTTTTCCATAAGAAAAATTATACCACATTTCTCCAAAATCAGCCAAGACTTATCAGAGTTTTACAAATAGGAATTATTTCAGGCTAATTTCTCAAAGTGGAAATTAGTCTAATACTCTTCAAACCACGTCAGCTTTATCTGCAACCTCAAAGCGGTGCTTTGAGCAACTTGAGGCTAGCTTCCTAGTTTGCTCTTTGTTTTTCATTGAGTATAAAACGGACTTTTATAAGAATAACTAGATGAAAGGCAGACCCAGAAGCATAAGAGAGCTCGCCAGTAACAATTTATTTTGTACACTATCCATAAATAGCAAACATCTCAAGCTCCATTAATCTTCAAAACACCATAGATAAAATCTAGTCCAAAATTTAAGCAATTTATGCTGTAGGATTTATACATTGTTATAAATTTCTAGTCGTTTTTTGTTATGATAAGAAAAATGGCATAGAAAAACGAGTATCTCCATCTACGGAAATACTCGTTTTTTTGCTAGTTAGAAGTGTTTTTTTGCTCAGCTTCATTTCTTTTTATAAAATTTATCAAGCAAGCGACCAACTATCTCATCTTTTTTCTATCTCTACCAATATCCGTGATAGATAGTAATGATAGCCAAAAACAGCAAGACCAAGCAGGAGGATAAGAACTCCTACTCCCAAGCTGATGGCAAGGACAGGGGCGAGAGACTGAACCAAGAACAAACTTGCTATGACTAAAATCATTAAGATAACACTATAAATTAAGAGTAAAACTATTGCTACTATACGATTTGAACGGTTCACCAGGTCCGTAATGTTACTCCAATTGGTTGACAAATTTTTCACGTCCTTAAGGTAATGGTGGCAAGAAAGGATGACACTGGCAAGGATCCATGCCACAAGGAGGTAAATCATCGAAAGGATGGGCAAGCCTAGATATAGAGAAAGGCCAAGTAAAGTCAGAACTGGTAAAAAGGACTGGACAGCAAATATAATCCAAAATTTCACTTTCACATAACGAGCAAAGTCAAAGGGTAAACTCTTCAGAAAATCAACATTTTCCCTCTCTAAGGACAAGGCAATTGAATGCAGGCTGGTGATATTATTATTGACAACTGCTATAAACAATCCTATAAAAAACAAGGGTAACCAGTATGGAGGATGAATATCTGGAACTATCTGAGAATCTCGAATTTTGGAAATCAGACCGATCATCATGAGATAAGGAAGAAAAGCACTTGTAAAAAGCACTGTAATCACGCCAGTTCCCTGTCCCAAGAGAGTGAGGTGGTAGCGTAAAACCATACGGAAAAAGCCCTTTTTAGTAGTTGAAATCCTCTCCTTGCTGCGACGTTCTTTTTTGACCTTCTCCTCACTGTTAAGTAGGATCACGTCATAAAAATGAGGAAGAACCTTCTTTTTGGTTAGGTAAAGCAAGAACACCGTTAGAGTTATCCAAGTGAGCAGACCCAAGATGGCTTCTGTTGAAAAAGGCTCCACTGCTATTTTGTAAAAGAGATGAATAGGATAAAGAAGAGGTGGAATTTCTTTAGTCTGATTACCTATACCTCTAGAAGTAGACTGGACAAAGAAAACAAATATTAAAGGTATGAGAACTCCTATCCCAATCATCACATTCGAAAAAATAGACTGATACTTTCTGAAGACCGCAGTCTGAGCCAAGAAATGTACTGCCACTACCATCACTAAAGTAACAGAGACAAATAATAGGGCCAAGGACAGCAGCATCAAAGGCAAGCCAAGCCAAAGAGAAGGTGCTAGCTTAATGTAGAGGACTAGAAAATAAGCTAGGATTGGTACAATTCCAGGCAGAGCTGGCAAGAGGACAGACAATCCTTTAGCAATTATAATCTCTGATTCTTTAAAGGCATAAGGCCTATACGATACCAAGTCCTTACTCTCATAAAAGACATTGTAAAAGGCAGTTAAAGAAGTTGAAAAGGCAATCACTAGTAAAATAGCAACCATAAAACTAAAATAAACAGGTATTTCATCAAAAGGAAAACGAAAGGCTATATTTATAAACATGAAGAGCATCAAGAGACTGGAAAAAATGTAAGAACTGAGGACTCTAGCGGAAACATTTACTTTTTTCCCAGGATTCTTAGCCTGCTTCTTTCGTAGGTTAGCCAGATTAGCTTCTTGAGATGAATAGAGGATATTGATATCAACTAATTTTTTAATGACCTTGAGACGCATCTGAAACCTCCTCTTTTCTACCAGCAAGGCTAAGGTAGATACTTTCCAAAGACTGGTCTGGGTGGTCTTTTCTCAAGTCCTCTACACTACCACAATAAATCAAATGCCCCTTTTTCAAAATGGCAATCCGATCACAGACTTGCTCAGCTACCTCTAGGACATGGGTTGAAAACAAGACCGTCTTACCTTTTTGCGCATGTTCCTTCATCATCTGCTTCAAATCAAAGGCAGCCTGGGGATCCAAACCAGTCAAGGGTTCGTCCAAAACCCAAATATCAGGATCAGACAAGAGTGCCCCAATGACAAAGACTTTCTGACGCATTCCGTGAGAAAGGGTTTCAATGACCTGATAGCGGTTTTCAGCAAAATCAAAAACATTCAATAGCCTAGCTAGACTATCTTCCAAGTCAGAGCTAGTCAAATCATAGGATGAAGCAATCAATTCCCAAAATTCATTGGCCGTTAAGCGCAAGAATAAGTCAGGCGAGTCTGCTACATAGCCAATCTTTCGTTTAATAGCCAAGCGATTTTCCGATAAATCCTGACCATCTACCAAAATACGACCACTGCTGGGCGAAATGATACTGACTAAGGATTTTATAGTAGTCGATTTTCCAGCCCCATTATGGCCAATCAAGCCCATAATCTCCCCATTTTCAATCTGCAAATTGAGATTGCTCAAGGCCTCTTTATCACCATACAACTTACTAACATTTTGAAATTCAATCATGAGAAATCTCCTCTCTTTATCTATGTAACTTACTATCATTATAGCGCTTTCATTTTAAAAATCAACACTTTATCTTAAATCGTTAAAATAGTTTTCTTCTATTTTACGCAAACGTTTGCGTTAGGAGATACTTTATGATAGAATAAAGAACAAGATTGACAAGTAAGAGGAAAAACAATGCAAAATCAAACACTCATGCAATACTTTGAATGGTATCTGCCCCACGACGGCCAGCACTGGACGCGTCTGGCTGAAGATGCTCCACACCTAGCTCATCTGGGAATTAGTCACATCTGGATGCCACCAGCCTTCAAGGCCACCAACGAAAAAGATGTAGGCTATGGGGTCTATGACTTATTTGACCTTGGAGAGTTTAACCAAAAAGGGACTGTCCGCACCAAGTATGGTTTTAAAGAAGACTATCTTCAAGCCATTCAAGCTCTAAAAGCACAGGGAATTCAACCTATGGCCGATGTGGTGCTCAATCACAAGGCTGCAGCCGATCACATGGAAGCCTTTCAGGTTATCGAAGTGGACCCTGTAGACCGTACAGTGGAGCTTGGAGAACCCTTCACCATCAATGGCTGGACTAGTTTTACCTTCGATGGTCGCCAAGATACCTACAATGACTTCCACTGGCACTGGTACCACTTCACAGGTACAGACTACGATGCCAAACGCCGTAAGTCTGGGATTTACCTGATTCAAGGAGACAACAAGGGCTGGGCCAACGAGGAATTGGTCGATAATGAAAACGGCAACTACGACTACCTCATGTATGCCGACCTAGACTTTAAGCATCCTGAAGTCATCAAAAATATCTATGACTGGGCTGACTGGTTCATGGAAACAACTGGTATTGCTGGTTTCCGCTTGGATGCTGTCAAACATATCGATTCTTTCTTTATGCGTAATTTCATCCGCGATATGAAGGAAAAATACGGTGAGGATTTCTATGTTTTTGGTGAATTTTGGAATCCAGACAAGGAAGCTAATCTGGACTATCTTGAAAAAACGGAAGAACGCTTTGACCTTGTCGATGTTCGTCTCCACCAGAATCTCTTTGATGCTAGTCGAGCAGGTTCCAACTATGACCTTCGTGGTATTTTCACGGATAGCTTGGTGGAACTCAAGCCCGACAAGGCTGTAACCTTTGTCGACAACCATGATACCCAACGAGGACAAGCCCTTGAATCAACTGTTGAAGAATGGTTCAAGCCAGCAGCCTATGCCCTTATTCTATTACGCCAAAATGGACTTCCATGTGTCTTTTACGGAGACTACTATGGTATTTCAGGGCAGTATGCTCAGGAAGATTTCAAAGAAGTCCTTGACCGCCTCCTAGCCATCCGAAAAGATTTGGCCTATGGAGAACAAACAGACTACTTTGATGACGCAAACTGTATCGGTTGGGTACGTTCAGGTGCTGAAAATCAATCCCCAATCGCAGTCTTGATCTCAAATGACCAAGAAAACAGCAAGTCAATGTTTATAGGCCAAGAATGGGCTAACCAAACTTTCGTAGATTTACTTGAAAACCACCAAGGTCAAGTTACAATCGATGAGGAAGGTTATGGACAATTCCCAGTCTCAGAAAGATCTGTAAGTGTCTGGGCATCCAATACAATCTAATACTCAATGATAACCAAGTCAGATCCAAGCGGATTTGGCTTTTTTGGTATGAAAAAGACCTACCCAAATGGATAGATCTTTGTTTGATTACAATTTACCTGCTACGGCATCCAACAATTCTTGGATTTTAGCTTGGTTGCTTCCTCCTGCCATGGCCATGTCTGGTTTACCACCACCACGTCCATCGACGATTGGTGCCAATTCTTTGACAAGGTTTCCTGCATGAAGGTCTTTTGTCTTGCTTGCTACAAGGACATTGACTTTATCTCCGATAGCAGCAACTAGGACAAGCAAGTCAGAGTAGTCTTTTTGTTTCCAGTTGTCCGCAAAGGTACGAAGGGCACCGGCATCTGATACAGACACTTGGCTAGCAATGTAACGGTAACCGTTGACTTCCTTAACATCCTTGAAGATGTCGCCTGCGGCTGCAGCTGCGGCTTTTTCTTTCAACTCAGCATTTTCTTTTTGAAGTTGACGAAGTTGTTCTTGAAGTCCTTCCACCTTGTGAGGTACTTCTTTAAGTTGAGGTGCTTTCAAGGTTGCTGCGACAGCTTTAAGAGCGTCTTCTTGTTCACGGTAGGCTTCAAAGGCTTCCTTACCAGTCACTGCCAAGATACGGCGAGTTCCTGATCCGATCCCTTCTTCTTTGACAATCTTGAAGAGACCAATTTCAGAAGTGTTGCCAACGTGGGTACCACCACAAAGCTCGATAGAGTAGTCACCGATAGTGACAACACGGACTTCCTTGCCGTATTTCTCACCAAAGAGGGCCATAGCTCCCATTTCCTTGGCAGTTTCAATATCCGTTTCAACTGTCTTCACTTCAAGAGCTTCCCATATTTTCTCGTTGACTTGCTGTTCAATCGCACGCAATTCTTCTGCAGTTACTGCTTGGAAGTGGGTAAAGTCAAAGCGAAGGAATTCAACTTCGTTAAGAGATCCTGCTTGTGTCGCGTGGTTTCCAAGGATATTGTGAAGGGCAGCGTGAAGCAAGTGAGTCGCTGTGTGGTTTTTCATAACACGGTGACGACGATTGCTATCAATTGCCAAGGTATATTCTTGGTTCAAGGCAAGCGGTGCAAGGACTTCAACTGTATGAAGAGCTTGTCCGTTTGGTGCTTTTTGAACATTTGTCACAGTAGCCACGACCTTACCTGACTCATCCAAGATTTGTCCGTGGTCAGCTACCTGTCCACCCATTTCAGCGTAGAATGGAGTTTCCGCAAAGATAAGTGAGGCAGTTCCTTCAGACACAGCTTCTACTTCTGCATTGTCAGCCACGATAGCTACCAATTTAGAAGACAATTGTGACGCTTCATAGTTAAAGCGGCTTTCCACTGTGATGTTTTGAAGGGTTTCATTTTGCATACCCATTGAGCCACCCTTAACAGCTGACGCACGCGCGCGTTCTTGCTGTTCTTTCATTGCTGCTTCAAAACCTTCACGGTCTACAGTCATACCAGCCTCTTCAGCGATTTCTTCAGTCAATTCGACTGGGAATCCATAAGTATCATAAAGTTTGAATACATCTGAACCAGCGATAACCGATTGACCTTTTTCTTTCAAGTCTGCTACGATGCCTTGGGCAAAGTGTTGACCTGAGTGAAGAGTTCGAGCAAATGACTCTTCCTCGCTCTTAACGATTTTTTCGATAAAGTCACGTTTTTCAAGCACTTCTGGATAGTAGCTTTCCATGATTTTCCCAACAGTTGGAACCAGTTTGTAAAGGAAAGGCTCGTTGATACCCAATTTTTGACCGTGCATAGAGGCACGACGGAGAAGACGACGAAGGACGTAACCACGACCCTCATTTCCTGGAAGGGCACCATCACCAATGGCAAATGAAAGAGAACGGATATGATCAGCGATGACCTTGAAGCTCATGTTGTCGCCATCTTGGTCATAAACCTTACCAGACAATTTCTCCACTTCACGGATAATCGGCATGAAGAGGTCCGTTTCAAAATTTGTCTTAGCCCCTTGGATAACCGCCACCAAACGCTCCAAACCAGCGCCCGTATCAATGTTCTTGTGTGGCAATTCCTTGTACTCGCTACGAGGTACAGCTGGATCAGCGTTAAATTGTGACAATACAATGTTCCAGATTTCGATATAACGGTCGTTTTCGATATCTTCTGCAAGCAGGCGAAGACCGATATTTTCTGGGTCAAAAGCTTCTCCACGGTCAAAGAAAATCTCTGTATCAGGTCCAGAAGGCCCAGCACCGATTTCCCAGAAGTTGTCCTCAATAGGAATCAAGTGACTTGGGTCCACTCCCACTTCAATCCAGCGGTTGTAAGAATCTTTATCGTCTGGATAGTAGGTCATGTACAGTTTTTCAGCTGGGAAATCAAACCATTCTGGGCTTGTCAAAAGCTCATAAGCCCAGGTGATAGCTTCATCGCGGAAGTAATCCCCGATAGAGAAGTTCCCCAACATTTCAAACATAGTATGGTGGCGAGCCGTTTTTCCGACATTTTCGATGTCGTTGGTACGGATAGCTTTTTGCGCATTGGTGATACGTGGATTTTCAGGTTTAATAGTCCCGTCAAAGTATTTCTTAAGGGTTGCTACCCCAGAATTAATCCACAAAAGAGTTGGATCATTTACAGGAACCAAACTCACTGATGGTTCTACTGAGTGACCTTTAGTCGCCCAGAAATCAAGCCACATTTGGCGTACTTGTGCACTAGATAGTTGTTTCATATTGTCTCCTTATTTACTTGTTTAATGTGATTGGCTTTCCAGCATTTCCACATAGTCAATCGCGACACAGAGGGAAATGACTAGGTCTGCATAAGCATCCTCAAGAACCGTTACGGTATAGGTAGAGGTCAGATGGAAGAGTTCTTTCCTGATTTCCGCAATCAACTGATCGCGATCATCCAGCAATTTGAAATTCAAATCCCAGATATTGCCCTCGATACGAAGCCCCAGATTATCAAACTCATACTTATCTCGCCAGAAGGTCAACTTCTTACGAATGACAAAACTCGATCCGTCCTGAAGCTGAATCTCAAAACGAGGAAGTAGAGTCCAAATCTCTTTACTAATCTCACTGACTTGGTTACCAAATGCATCATAGATAGTAAAGGTTTTGGGAATTTTAAAAAATGATCCCTCTACCTGATAGGCGATTTCTCCCCTGTCATCCTTGATAGCAAAGCGCTCGCCTCCAAGACGAAACTTTTGTTTGACAAGAAATGTTTTCATCAACACCTCCAAAAAACCAAAAGACAAGCTCACATCACGAAGGGCGAAAAACCGCGGTACCACCTTCATTCAATGAACTTGTCATTCTCTTATTCTTATGCAATTGTATGATTGAGTAGCATGATTTTCTAGCTTAGATGGCTCGCAGCACCGCCATTTCTCTGGACTAAGACAAGTGAAAATCAATTCTCAACTTTCTTATTATAACGTTTTTTTAAGCTTGCGTCAACTGGAAATAATCTTATGAGATAGACACTATCATTAGAGTTTGATTTTCCTAAAAACTTGCTACCATCTCATCCACTATACATATTTTACTATAACATTTCTGTTCGTAAAGCCACGATTTCTCTATTCCTTCCTCTGACGATTCTGATTTCCAGCATCAGACTTAGAGTGGCTACTATTTTCACGGTTATCTGGCACCAAATCTCATATATCCGATATACCTGTCATACTCAAAATAGCTCTCTAAACCCAAGGAACTATTTATCGTATAATGTAACAGTTCTAGCACCTTGTATTTTTTCAACTTTCAATAGCTTAATGGGGGTTTGGTTCATTTCATAGTGTTTTGCACTACGCCCTTCTGGCAACTCAGCCTGTATTTTTCTTCTAAAAACTGAAACAGGATAGCAAATATCAGTGTTCTTAACCTTCTTATCATATTTATCAAACAAAAAATAAAATTCTTTATCTCTATGTTGAAAATGCAATAAATACTTTGCTTTAATCTTCGATCCAATTTTATTTGGGTCAAAATAATACAATCCCTTTAAATTAACACTTATATTTTCTAGCATCGTATAAATTAAATTCAGAGAAGTTGCCCTAGATAAAAATGCAGCCTTGTGCTGAGATGTATCTTTATCTAAATCATAAAAAGTGATATGATTTCCCAAAATTTGGTTATATATCTTCTGAGCCCCATTACCATTGAAGCACTTAACTTTATCTATTCCTTTTAGTTTGTGCAAACCTATAAGATGATGAAAATTTGGTTCCGTGAAGCTTAATTCAATATATTTTTCTATAGTTTGTTTGGAGACAGTCTGAGTAATAGTAAATTTGTATTGAGTATCCATCAACGTTCTATAACTAAGAATTAAATTTCTTAACATACTGTACCTTTTCTCAAAAAAATAAAGAGGCTATTTACACCTCTTCCTACGATATATTTATTCACCTGCTTGCGGAAAATATATAAAACCCAAATAAGCCTATCTACAAACTACTGACCAAAGCAGACCGACCAGTAATTCCTTGGCTACGCTAAAAGCGATAGTTTTGTTCTACAGTTTTTATTATATTAGATTCTTAACAATATGTCAAGTAAAATCAAAAAGCTGCTTATTATAGTGGATTGAAATAAGATATGAACAGAGATCTTAGGAAAGTCAAGTTAATTTCTAGAAATGTTTTAGAATCCATAACGTACTATTTTAGATTCAATCTACTATAGTTTTTTGTATTAAAAAAAAACGAACCAGCTTGACCGATTCGTTTCATAGCTGCTAACTCCTACTTCCGATACATTTTAAACTGTAGGAAGAGGTCGCTATATTTCCCTGTCCATTTATGGTCAAATTTTTCATAAACTTCTAGGTGTTTCATGGTTTCAGCATCAGGATAGAATGCCTTGTCTTCTTTTTTCTCCTCTGGGAGTAGTTCCTTAGCTGGTAGATTTGGTGTTGAATAGCCGACATACTCTGCATTTTTAAGAGCATTTTCAGGTTTCAACATAAAGTTGATAAAGGCATAGGCTGCGTCTTGGTTTTTGACTGTTTTGGGAATGACCATATTATCAAACCAAAGGTTGCTGGCCTCTGTCGGTACCACATAGCGTAGATTTTCATTTTTTTCTAGCATTTGGCTGGCTTCACCAGAGAAGGTCACGCCGATAGCAGCATTGTTCTGAATCATGTAGCCCTTCATCTCGTCTGCAACGATAGCCTTAATATTTGGAGTCAATTTGTAGAGTTTGTCTACTGTCTCTTCCAACTGCTGCGGATTCTTAGAGTTGAGGCTGTAGCCCAACGAATTAAGTCCTAGTCCCAATACCTCACGCGCCCCATCAAAGAGCATGATAGAGTTCTTATATTCTGGCTTCCAGAGGTCATCCCAGTGCTCAGGCGCTTCATCTACCATAGTTTCATTGTAGACAATTCCCAAAGTCCCCCAGAAGTAAGGGATGGAGAATTTATTACCTGGGTCAAAGGACTGGTTGAGGAACTCTGGTCCGATATTTTCAAGACCTTCAATTTTTGAATAGTCAAGCGGTACCAAGAGGTCTTCGTCCTTCATCTTGTTGATCATGTATTCACTAGGGATGGCAATATCGTAGGTCGTTCCACCCTGCTTAATCTTGGTATACATGGCTTCATTGGAGTCAAAAGTCTCATACTGGACTTGAATTCCTGTTTCCTCTGTGAATTGCTCCAAGAGTTCAGGATCGATATAGTCACCCCAGTTGTAGATAACCAATTTTTGACTATCTCGGCTATTGATTTTACTGTCCAAATGAGTCGCAATTCCCCACAAGACCAGGATAATCGCTGCAATTCCTGCTAAAAATGAATAGAGTTTTTTCATGCTTGCTCCTCCTTCTCACGTGAGATAAAGTAATATCCAACCACTAGGATAATACTAAAGAGAAAGACAAGGGCAGAAAGGGCATTGATTTCTAGCGAAATCCCCTTACGAGCACGAGAATAAATCTCGACGGACAGGGTTGAAAAGCCATTTCCCGTTACAAAGAAGGTCACAGCAAAGTCATCTAGCGAATAGGTGAAAGCCATGAAATAACCTGCAATGATAGACGGAGTCAGGTAAGGAAGCATGATTTCCTTGAACATCTGAAATTGACTGGCTCCCAGGTCATAGGCCGCATGAATCATGTCGCCGTTCATTTCCTTGAGACGAGGCAAAACCATCAAGACCACGATAGGAATAGAGAAGGCCACGTGACTAGATAGAACGGTCAAAAAGCCAAGTGAAAACTTGAGTTGGGTAAAGAGAATCAAGAAGCTGGCACCAATCATAACGTCAGGCGCAACCATGAGGATATTATTGAGTGAAAGAAAGGCTTCTTGGTATTTCTTACGAGACTGGTAGATGTAAATGGCACCGAAAGTCCCGATAATGGTCGCAATCAAGGCTGATAAAAAGGCCAAGAAAAAGGTCTGAGTCACAATCAACATGAGGCGACCATCGCCAAACATGGTTTTAAAATGACTCAAGCTAAAGCCTGTAAAGCTGTTCATGTCGTTGCCTGCATTAAAGGCGTAACCAATCAGATAAAATATCGGCAGGTAGAGGACAAGAAAGACCAGTCCCAGATAAAGGTTGGCAAATTTTTTCATCGTTCTCTCCTTTCCTTGGTCACCCACATGGTAATGAACATGGTCAGGATGAGAATCACACCGATGGTAGAACCCATACCGTAGTTGTCATTGGTCAGGAAGTTTTGCTCAATGGCTGTCCCCAAGGTAATAACGCGGTTTCCACCAATCAAACGCGTCAGCATGAAAAGACTCAAACTTGGGATAAAGACCGACTGAACTCCACTTCTCACCCCATTCATCGATAGAGGGAAGATGACATGGCGGAAGGTCTCCCACTTAGTCGCACCGAGGTCGTAGCTGGCATTGATGAGGTTGTTATCCATATCATCCAAGACATTGAAAATCGGTAAAATCATAAAAGGAAGCTCGATGTAGCTTGCGACGAAAATAAAGGAGAAATCCGTAAAGAGCAATTGCTGCGAACCGATTCCGATAAATTCCAAGAATTGGTTAATAGAGCCATTCTGACCAAAAATTCCGATAAAGGCATAGGCCTTAAGAAGAAGGTTGATCCATGTCGGCAAGATAATCAGCATGAGCCAGAGTTGACGGTGTTTGAGACGAGTCAAAAAGAGGGCTGTCGGATAGCTGATAAGTAGGGTGACCAAGGTCACAATTCCTGCATAAAGCACAGAGTTAAAGCTCATTTTGAGATAGGTCAAGTTTTGTGACGCAAAGTAAGATTTATAGTTTTCTAAGCTAAACTGGCCTTCGATATTGAAAAAGGATTGACCGAAAATCAAGACCAAGGGTGCCAATACAAAGAGGGCAATCCAGAGAATGTAGGGCACTACAAAGAGTTTAGAGCTTGTTTTCTTCATCTCTTTCCTCCTCGATTGCATTGATCAGACCTGCTTCTTGCTCTTCGATTTCCACGTACTCTTCGATACGAGCATCGAACTCTTCTTCGGTTTCGTTGAGACGCATGATGTGGATGTCTTCTGGTTCAAAGTCCAGACCGATTTCCTCACCAACAATTGCCTTACGAGTTGAGTGGATCATCCATTCATTTCCAAGTTCGTCATAGGCGATAATTTCATAGTGAACCCCACGGAAGAGCTGGGTATCGACCTTAACTTGGAGTTTGCCTTCTTCAGGAAGGGTAATCCGCAAGTCCTCTGGACGAATAACAACCTCAACAGGTTCATTTGGCTTCATCCCACCATCGACCGCTTCAAAGCGTTTGCCGTTAAACTCAACCAAGTAGTCTTCAATCATGGTTCCTGGCAAGATGTTGGACTCACCGATAAAGGTGGCAACAAAGTGGTTGATCGGCTCGTCGTAGATATCCACAGGCGTTCCAGACTGGACAATCTCGCCATCATTCATAACGAAAATCCAGTCACTCATGGCAAGGGCTTCTTCCTGATCGTGAGTGACAAAGACAAAGGTAATGCCCAATCGTTGTTGCAATTCACGGAGTTCGTACTGCATGTCTGTTCGCAATTTCAAGTCCAGCGCTGACAAGGGCTCATCCAATAAGACAACACGGGGTTGGTTAATGATGGCACGGGCAATGGCAACACGCTGGCGTTGTCCTCCAGAAAGTTTACGGATGGAACGTTTTTCATAACCTTCCAACTGAACCATCTTGAGAACTTCTGCTACACGCTGCTCGATTTCTTTCTTGTCAATCTTACGCAAGCGAAGTGGAAAGGCAACATTTTCAAACACATTCATATGTGGAAACAAGGCATAGGATTGGAAGACCGTATGGACATCTCGCTTGTTGGTTGGGATATCATTGATACGGACACCGTCCAGCAAAATATCTCCTGTCGTCGCATCCAGTAAACCTGCAATGATGTTAAGGATAGTTGATTTTCCTGAACCAGACGCGCCTAGAAGAGTATAGAACTTCCCTTCTTCCAACTCAAAGTTGATATCTTTGAGAACCTTGGTGTTGCTGTCTTCAAAAACTTTAGAGACGTTTTTGAATTCGATAATTGGTTTTTTCAATTGGCATAAATTCCTTCTTTTTCATAGATTAACAGATCAGGGCTCTGTCAAGCCGCCACTACCTCTTGCAGGGTGTAAAACCACCTGCATACATCTTCGCTAACGATAGGCTTTCACCCCCTTTCCATGACATAGCAGCAGCTTTTCAACTACAGCTTCCTACTTGCTTTCACCCAAGATACGGACTTCTCTCTCAAGTGTAACACCTGAGTGCTCCTTGACTTTTTCAATCACAGACTCAATCAAGTCCTCGTAGTCTTGGGCCGTTCCGTCTGCGACATTGATCATAAACCCTGCGTGCTTTTCAGACACTTCTACTCCACCGATACGATAGCCTTTCAAGCCAGCTTCTGAAATTAATTGACCTGCAAAATGGCCCACTGGACGTTTAAAGACTGAACCACAAGATGGGTATTCTAAAGGTTGTTTGAGCTCACGTAGGTGCGTCAAGCGGTCCATTTCTTGCTTGATAACCTGATGGGTCCCCGGAGCAAGGGCAAATTTAGCTGACAAGACAACCGCACCTGACTCCTGAATGGCTGAGTGGCGGTAACCAAAAGCCAAGTCTTTGACAGACAGGGTCTCGATTTCTCCATCCTTGGTCAAAACCTTACAAGACTGCAAGATATGGGCAATCTCGCCACCATAGGCACCCGCATTCATAAAGACAGCACCACCGACGCTCCCTGGAATACCGCAGGCAAACTCAAAACCAGTCAAGCTATGACGAAGGGCAATGCGAGTTGTTTCAATCAAATTTGCCCCAGCTTCTGCTTCAATAGTATAGCCATCAACGGAAACGTTATTGAGCTTGTCACACAAGATGACAAATCCACGAATTCCTCCATCACGAACGATGATGTTGCTGGCATTGCCAAGAACCATCCAAGGAATATTTTCTTGGTTGGCAAATTTCACAACGCGCGCCAACTCAAAACGATTTCGCGGAAAGACCAGATAATCAGCCTCTCCACCTACTTTTGTATAACTATAGCTATGCAAGGGTTCCTTAAAACGGATATCAATTCCTTCTAAGATTTCAAGCATTTTTTCTCTTACAGACATGTCACTCTTCCTTTTACAAAATTCATCCCATTATACCATTTTTAGAGACATTTGACGACCATAAAAAGACCTTGTTTGGATTTTGCATAAGAAAAAGAGGTTTCCCCCTTTTTCTTATGATTTTTTGCAAAAGATTGCCTTGGTTCCATAGGCAACTAGGATCAGTTCAACTAGTAGAATAACTTCAACCAAGACTGGACTTGTCAACCAACCTACTTGGACTAGAGATGGTGCCAGGTCAAAGAAGGCATGTAGGCCATAAGCTGCTAGGAGATAAGGCCATTTCTTCTGGCGAACAGCTTGGTAAACCCAAACTGTCAACAACAATTGGAATCCTAGAGCCAAAATCCGTTCAAAACCAAGCAAATAAATCTGCCAGATAGACAGCGACTGGATGGTTTTCA
Source organism: bacterium (assembly GCA_905221235.1). Taxonomy (GTDB): domain Bacteria; phylum Bacillota; class Bacilli; order Lactobacillales; family Streptococcaceae; genus Streptococcus. Next base: position 16,428 of record CAJNCJ010000013.1, on the reverse strand, counting down.
ACATATTTTCAGACAGCAATTTCATAACCTGTGGATCCTGAGTTTGAACTGCTGAAAGCACGATGTAGAGATTGATCAAACTGGTGATACCGAGGAAAATCAATTCCAAGCCACCATGCCCCAGTCCATAGGCCAAGGCATCTGCCTTTTCCAAACTTCTCTTTTTCTCCAACCATTTGAAGAAAATAAGACGAGCAGTTTCCTCAAAAAATGCTGCCATGGCTAGGCCATAGAGGATGTAGAGAAGCGGGTGGTCTTGCAAGAGGGCAATACTGCCGTCTTTTTGAGGGTGCAAAACCAAGATATGCACCAGTTTTTCTAAAATCTGTGAAGAGACAAAGAAGGCGACAGCCCCCAAGCCCAAGACAGCTAGATTGATCTGGTATTTCTTTTTGGCATACCAAATGCTTCCGATCAAGAAAGCCAGCAACAGCAACATGGTAATAATGATATGAATGGTCATTTTCTTCTCCTATTCCGCCTTTTCAATATCTTTTTTCATCTCGTCAACATTGAACTTAGCAAACAAGTATTGACGATCTTGTACCGGAAAACGTTGGTCCAACTGGTCAACCGCTCCCACCTCGATAATCCCTTCCTTGATGACAAAGTCCATGACATGCCCACCGAAGGTCAAATCATCTGAGATGAAGTGCAGATGGTAGCCTGCCACACTGACTCCATGGAAAATCTCTGGTGTCCAGAAACCAACGATGGTTCCTGCCACATTGTCTCGACTATACTCAGGCTGATGGGTTGCGACCTCAGCAAACTTGGTATCTGGTGTCGACTTGGGAATCATGCGCACATGCATATGTGAAAATTCCCCACGAATCTTGATCGAGCGGAAAAGATTTTCCCCGTCGTAATAAGACTCAATTCGTTCTTCCAATTCCTTGTCTGTCATCTCAAAGCGCTGGCGGAAAATGACTTCTGCCTGATGCGGTACCACTGCTGCGTAAGGAATAAGGGCATCTGGTGATACTTCCACAATCTCTGGTTGCTCTCCTGATCCCTTGGCCTGATAAGCCTTGCCATCCAAGACAATCAATTCTCCATCAATGGAATCCAAGGTTCCCAAACCAAGATCACCATGCTCTAGCAATTCTCCTACTGTCATGGTACCACCATAAAGGCCAGCCATCAAGGCTCCAAGGGTATTGTATTGAAATAATTTCACTGGTTCCTGCACGTTCTTATCCATTCTCTTTCTTGTCTGATATTCTATAAATGTTACTCCTAAGTATACCACATTTGGCCTTAGATGTGAACGAGAGAAACACCCTAGACATTGCCAAGAAGAAAAAAAAAGGGTACAATGTAACAAAATCAAGGGAGGTCTGGAATGAAGAAACAAAGCAAGTACCAAGAGGTCGTTTCCTATCTGAAAAATGGTGTCGAGTCTGGACGCTTTCCAACGGGAAGCCGCCTGCCTTCTATCCGTCAACTGAGCCTTGACTTTCACTGTAGCAAGGATACCATTCAACGAGCCCTGCTTGAATTACGGCACGAGCAATACCTCTATGCCAAGCCCCAGAGTGGCTACTATGTCTTAGAACAAGGGCAACATCAGGACCTAGAAATCGAGGTTACGGACGAACATGCCAGCGCCTATGACGATTTCCGACTCTGTGTCAATGAAACCTTGATTGGCCGAGAAAACTACCTCTTCAACTACTATGACAATCAAGAAGGATTAGAAGACCTAAGACAGTCCATTCACAAACTGCTCTTTGAGCAAGCCCTCTACTGCAAGGCTGACCAACTGGTACTGACTTCTGGAACCCAACAAGCCCTTTTTATCCTCTCTCAAATTTCCTTTCCTAGTCAAGCCAAGGAAATCTTGGTGGAACAGCCGACCTACCATCGAATGAACCGTCTCTTGATTGCTCAGAGCTTGGACTATCAAACAATTGAACGAGGCATTGATGGGATTGACTTGGAGGAGCTGGAGCGCTATTTCAAGACAGGAAAGATTAAGTTTTTCTATACTATTCCACGCTTTCACTATCCTCTGGGGCATTCCTATTCTGAGCAGGACAAACGAGCTATTCTTGACTTAGCTGCCAAGTATGGAGTCTATATCGTAGAGGACGACTATCTGGGGGATTTGGACTCTAAAAAGGGCCAGACCTTCCACTATCTGGATACAGAGGAGAGGGTCATTTACATCAAGTCCTTCTCAACCAGCCTCTTTCCAGCCCTGCGGATTACGGCACTTATTCTGCCAAATGCTATCAAAGAAGCCTTTGTGGCCTACAAAAATATCCTAGACTACGACAGCAATCTCATCATGCAAAAGGCCCTGTCACTCTATATAGACAGTCAACTGTTTGAGAAAAACCGTTTGACTCGCTTGTCCAATCAGGAAGCTTACCAAAAACAAATCGAGGAAAGGTTAGCTAAATTTCCTTGCCCCCTTCCTCATTTTCCTCTTCACGATGGTGTATTGCTAGACCTACGACAGTATCCTAAAATTGCCAGTCTCAAGCATAGCCAACTAGATTTAGATTTCTTTGAGGAGGCTTACTTGAGTACCTGTCCTTATCAATTTGCCAAGGTGTCCCTAGACAATCTGGAAAAGGTTTTAAACTATTTAAAAGCAGAATTGGAATGATCTCCAACTCTGCTTTTTCTTATTCTTCAACTTCTGTTAGGCTTGCCGCTTTTTCAAGATAGCTTTGGTAAGTTCCTTCATCCTTGAGTTTTTGGATGACCTTATCCACCACTTCTTTCAAATCAGCACTATTTTTTCTAAGGGCAACTGCATTGGCTTCGCCGTCCTTCATCTTCAAGCTGACAGTTGCGACAGCTAGGTCTGCATTTTTAGCAGCATAGCTAAGAGCAACAGGCTCATCCATGTGAACAGCATCTACTTTTCCAGCCTGCAATTCATTAACAGCTTCTCCCATATTAGTTAGGGAAGTCAATTGAGCTTTTGGCAATTGTTCCTTGACCATTGATTCTGGAACAGTTCCTTTTTGGGCTGCAATATTGGCACTTTCTAGGCTAGTTAAATCCTTGTATTTTTCTACATCAGCCTTACGAACCAAGAAACTAATCTTGTTTTCATAGTAAGGGATTGAAAAATCAAAGACTTCTTTTCTCTCATCAGTAGCGCTAATTCCTGCAACCGCTAGGTCGGCTTTACCAGTCTGAAGACTAGTCAAGACATTGTCAAAACTCATGCTTGAAATTTCCAACTTCACCCCAAGTTCATCAGCGATAGCTTGGGCCATGTCAATGTCCGCACCGACTACCTGATTTTTCCCATCAACCAAAGACTGAAATTCAAAAGGTGCATAGTCAGGACTGGTCGCCACAACCAATTTCCCTTTTTGCTTAATGGCCTCAACAGCTGACTGAGAACCATTCGAACCTGACTGGCAAGCTACTAAGAAGAAACTTGCAAGAAAACTACATAAAACAAATATCCATTTTTTTGATTTCATAAATAAACAACCTCTCTGTTAATTTTGTATAATTATAACGCTATCCAAGTTACTTGTCAAGTGTTTTTTGAATTTTTATCTTAAAAATATTTTTTTCATTCAAGAAAAGGAGCTATCAGTTGATTTCAAGCTCCTTTTTATACAGAATGAACCTATTTTATAGTTCGACAATCTTACCTGTTTCAAAGTAAACAACCCATTCACAGATATTCTTGGCATAGTCTCCAATGCGTTCCAAGAAGGCAATCACTTGGAAGTAATCACGACCTGTAACAATGGCATCAGGATTTTTCTTGATTTCTTCTGTAGCCAAGTCACGAATGCTATCAAAGTAATGGTTGATTTTTTCATCCATAGCTGCTACCTCATAGGCCTGATCCACTGACGCATTAAGATAGAGGTCAAGGGCTGCTTCGACGAAGTTTTTGACATCGCGACCCATTCTCTTGATTTCTTCTTCAACAGCTGGGATGCGTTGTTCTCCCTTCATCCGAATAGTTGCTTTTGCGATTGACACCGCATGGTCACCCATACGTTCCAAGTCAGACACGGCCTTCAAGACGGTTAGAACTGTACGCAAGTCTTGAGAAACCGGTTGTTGGAGGGCAATCATTTCAAATGATTTCTTCTCCAATTTCACTTCGTATTCATTTACTTCTGCATCGTCTTCGATGACTTCCTTGGCCAAATCACGGTCATGCGTAACAAAGGCACGCACTGTACGATTGATTTGGGATAGCACTTCTTGTCCCATAGCGTAGAACTGGTTGTGCAATTTCTCTAAATCTTCTTCAAATTGAGAACGTAACATCATTTATCTCCTTATCCAAATTTTCCTGAAATATAATCTTCTGTTTCCTTGTGTTGTGGGTTGAGGAACATCTTCTTGGTATCGTTAAACTCAATCAAATCTCCATCTAGGAAAAATCCTGTCTTGTCAGAGATACGAGAGGCTTGTTGCATGGAACGTGTAACCAAGAGCATGGTGTATTTATTTTTTAGCCCATACAAGGTTTCCTCAATCTTACCAGCAGAGATAGGGTCCAAGGCAGAAGTCGGTTCATCCAAGAGAATGATTTTAGGACTGGTTGCCAAGACACGGGCAACACAGACACGTTGCTGTTGTCCACCTGAAAGCCCGATAGCTGAATCATGCAGGCGGTCCTTGACCTCATCCCAGATAGAAGCACGTTGCAAGGCTTTTTCCACCGCTTCATCCAGAACCTGCTTGTCCTTCACTCCATTGATACGAAGCCCGTAGACAACATTTTCGTAGATGGACATAGGGAAAGGATTGGGTTGTTGGAAAACCATACCGATTTCCTTACGCAATTCAACTGTATCTGTACGCGGACTGTAAATATTGTGGCCGTTGTAAACCACTGAACCAGTTGTAGTAACCTCTGGATTGAGATCTCCCATGCGGTTAATAGCCTTGAGAAGGGTTGACTTCCCTGATCCAGATGGACCAATCAAGGCTGTAATTTCCTTAGGTTGGAAAGATAGGGAAACACTATTCAAGGCTTTTTTTTGATTATAGTAAACGGACAGGTCTGACACCTGTAAAATCGCTTCTGTCATACTGTTTCCTTTCTAACCAAAGTGGCCTGTTACGTAGTCATTAGTTGACTGTAGTTTGGCATTTTGGAAAATATTAGAGGTCTTATCATACTCAATCAAGTCACCCAAGTAGAAAAATCCTGTGTAGTCACTAGCACGCGCAGCCTGCTGCATACTGTGGGTTACGATGATGATGGTGAAATCCTTCTTCAATTCCAGCATAGTTTCTTCCAGCTGGGCTGTCGCAATCGGATCCAAGGCTGACGCTGGCTCATCCATCAAGAGAATATCTGGCTTGACCGAAATAGCACGAGCGATACAGAGACGTTGCTGCTGACCACCTGATAAAGTCAAGGCTGACTTGTGCAAATCGTCTTTGACCTGGTCCCAAAGGGCAGCCTGACGAAGAGAAGTTTCCACAATTTCATCCAAGACTTGCTTATCTTTAACCCCTGCACGTTCATGGGCAAAAGTGATATTGCGGTAGATAGACTTGGCAAAGGGATTTGGTCGTTGGAAGACCATTCCGATGTGCTTACGCATCTCATAGACATTGATTTCTGGACGGTTAACATCAATTCCTTGATAGAGGATTTGACCTGTGACCTTGGCAATATCAATAGTATCATTCATCCGGTTGAGACTGCGCAGGTAGGTTGATTTTCCTGAACCAGAAGGACCAATTAAGGCTGTAATTTTATTTTTTTCAAATTGCATATCGATGCCCTTGATGGATTCTTTTTTACCGTAGTAAACATGTAAATCCTTAGTAGAGAGGGCCACTTTCTCTTCAGGAAAGGTGATGATATGCTTTTCATCCCAATTATATTTTGACATGGCTTCTCCTTTAGGCAGCGGTTAATTTCTTATGTAGGTAGCTTCCGAGTTTGCGAGCTCCAAAGTTAAAGATGAGGATAAAGATGAGGAGCACGGCGGCAGAACCTGCTGATACGATAGTTCCATCTGGAATAGTTCCTTCGCTATTGACTTTCCAGATGTGGACAGCCAAGGTTTCTGCTTGACGGAAGATAGAGATTGGACTCGTCACACTGAGAATATTCCAGTTAGACCAGTCTAGGGCTGGAGCGGATTGTCCTGCTGTATAGATAAGAGCTGCTGCCTCACCAAAGATACGACCAGAGGCCAAGACGACTCCAGTCACAATGCCTGGAAGGGCTTCTGGAATGACCACATGGACCACTGTCTCCCAACGAGAAATCCCAAGAGCCAGACCAGCCTCACGTTGCGTATGGTGAACGTGTTTCAAGCTGTCTTCAACATTACGCGTCATCTGAGGCAGGTTAAAGACTGTCAAGGCCAAGGCACCTGAAATGATTGAAAATCCATACTCAAACTGAACTACAAAGATCAAGTAACCAAAGAGACCCACAACCACTGATGGGAGTGAAGACAAGATTTCAATACAGGTTCTGACAAAGTTGGTTACAGGACCTTTTTTAGCATATTCAGCTAGGAAAATCCCAGCCCCCATAGATAAAGGCACAGAGATAATCAAGGTAATAACCAAAAGGAAGAAGGAATTATAGAGCTGAATTCCAATCCCTCCACCTGCTTGGTAAGAAGATGATTTGCCAGTCAAGAAAGACCAAGAGATGTGGGGCAAACCACGAACCAAGATATAAAGAATCAAGGATGCCAAGATGGCAACGATGATTCCTGCAATCGAGTAGAGGACAGCTGTTGCAATTTTATCTAATTTCTTAGCGTGCATAGTTTTTCTTTCCTCTTTCTTTCGTAATCAATTTAATCACACTGTTGAAGGCCAAACTCATCAAAAGCAAGACTAAGGCCAGTGACCAGAGAACGTTATTATCGACAGTTCCCATAACAGTATTTCCGATACCCATGGTCAAAACAGAGGTCAAGGTCGCAGCAGGTGTTGTCAATGAAGTTGGGACAACGGCTGAGTTTCCGACTACCATCTGAATGGCCAAGGCCTCACCAAAGGCACGCGCCATCCCAAAGACCACTGCGGTGAAAATTCCTGAACGCGCTGCCTTCAAGGTCACGCGCCAGATGGTTTGCCAGCGAGTGGCTCCCATGGCCAAACTAGCCTCGCGGTAGTGACGAGGCACCGCACGCAAGCTGTCCGTTGTCATAAAGGTTACCGTTGGTAAAATCATGACAAAGAGAACGAAGATCCCTGACAAAATCCCAAAACCAGTTCCACCAAAGACACTGCGGACAAAGGGAACTACGACCTGCAGACCGATAAATCCATAGACGACTGAAGGAATCCCGACCAGCAATTCAATGGCTGGTTGCAAGATTCTAGCACCCTTTGGTGAAACTTCGGTCATAAAGACTGCTGCACCAATGGCAAAAGGAGTTGCGATAAGGGCTGATAGGATTGTGACAATAAAGGAACCCAAAATCATAGGAAGGGCACCAAATTGTTTACCTGAAGGATTCCAAGTTTGGCCAAATAGGAAATCAAAGATATTGACCCCATTGACAAAGAAGGTCGACAAACCTTTTTGGGCTACGAAAATCAAAATCATAGCCACAATGATGACAATCAAAGACAGACAGGCAAAGGTCAAGCCTTTCCCTAGTTTCTCTAGACGAGAGTTCTTTGAGGGAGAAAGTAATTTTTTAGCTAATTCTTCTTGATTCATTAGTGACTCCCTTCTAGTGCTGTCACTGTTCCGACAGCGTCTTTTTCAACCTTCATTTCCTTGACAGAAATATAGCCCATTCCCTTAACGATTCCGTTTTGCGCTTCATCTGAGAGGACAAAGTTGAGAAATTCTGCCACCAATTCATTAGGCTGACCTAGAGTATACATGTGTTCATAAGACCACAAAGGCCAGTTATTGCTTGTAACATTTTCTGCAATCGGCTCATAACCATTCAACTTCATGCGTTTCACCGAGTCATCCACATAGGCAAAGGCTAGGTAAGAAATGGCTCCTGGTGTCTGGGAAACAATGTTTTTGACCATCCCATTTGAATCCTGTTCTTGACTCTGCACGGCAGATTGACCATCCATGATAACACTATCAAAGGTTGCACGCGAACCAGAACTTGCCGCGCGGTTGATAATGGAAATGGCTAGGTCTTTCCCACCGACTTCTTTCCAGTTGGTCACTTGACCTGTGAAGATGCTACGGAGTTGTTCAGTTGTCAGATTTTCAACATCAACTTCCTTGTTTACAATCACCGCCAAGCCCGCTACGGCTACCTTATGGTCCACTAGAGCAGATGCGTTGATACCGTCTTTTTCCTCGGCAAATACGTCTGAATTTCCTACATCAACGGCTCCAGACTGAACCTGAGACAGACCTGTACCAGATCCTCCACCTTGGACGTTGACTGTTTTTCCAACGTGCAGAGAGCCAAATTCATCTGCTGCTGCTTCGACCAAGGGCTGAAGAGCCGTTGAGCCAACAGCTGTCATGGATTCTCCACGATCAATCCAGCTAGCACATCCCGCCAAAGAACCTGCTAGCAAAAGAGCCGCAAGGGATAGAGCGAGTTTTTTCCTTTTTTTCACTGTTTTTCTCCTTGAAAATAATGGTGAATGCTGTGAATTTTTTCAACTATTTATTTATGTTTTTCTTTTTTAAAATCAGGAGTCTACTGAAGTTCTGAGCTTGGTTTTACTTGAAATTTGCTCAGTTATCATCTCCACCAATTTTGACTTAAAATGAAAGACAATTTGAAAAAAATCCATACTTCCACTATAACATAGACAAGCTACTTTGACTAGCATTTTCACTTGAATCTGAGGCCTTTTGGAAAATAATTTTTCAAAACATTTCCAGTCACCTTTCCAAAGCCCAAACCATTGCCCTGAACCAAAACTTGGTACCAACCATTTGGCAGACTTTCCGCCAGCTGAACGGTTTCTCCAGCCGCATACTTTACAAACTCTTCTCGGTCAATTGCAACCGACTGCTTGACCTGACTCGGTTTCAAGGCTAGGCCAAGAGCGAAACTGGGTTCAAAGCGTTTCTTCTTAAAGGTACCCAGATGCAGGCCATTGCGAGCAATCTTGAGTTTCCCTAAATCCGGCAAGAGTTCTGGTAAGAGATAAAGCTGATCTCCAAACGTCTGCAAGATTCCCCTTAGATTGATTTTCAAGTGTTTTTGGGCAAATTCCTGCCACAAGGTAACTTGTTCTCGGCTGAGATTGCTCTTACTTGCCTTAAATTTAGGGGCTGGATTTTCACCCTTAAACTGTAGATGGGCTACAAACTGCCCTTCTCCCCTAAAATGATGAGGATACATCCGAGCCGTTTCTGGCAGGTCAATTCCAGCTACCATTCCATTGATATGCTCTACTGGTAACAAGTCAAAATCATACTCATCCAACAACCAATTGACAATCTCTTCGTTTTCCTCAGGTGCCCAGGTACAGGTCGAATAAACCAGACGACCACCTTTTGCTAGCATGGTCACTGCATCTTCCAGAATTTCTCTTTGCAAACTAGCACATTGACTCGGATAATCTAAGCTCCAATAGTCCATAGCATCTGGCTGCTTACGGAACATCCCTTCCCCCGAGCAAGGGGCATCAAGGACAATGAGGTCAAAATAGCCTTTAAAGACCTTGGCCAAGCGGTCAGCAGATTCATTGGTCACCACGACATTTGTCGCTCCAAAGCGCTCCATATTTTCTACTAAAATCTTAGCCCGTTTGCTTGAGATTTCGTTGGAAACAAGGAGACCCTCCCCTGCTAGATAGGCTGCTAGCTGAGTTGATTTACCCCCTGGAGCAGCGGCTAAATCCAAGACCTTCATTCCAGGACTGGGTTGGGCTACCTGAGCCACCATCTGGGCAGCGGGTTCTTGCGAATAAACCAAACCTGTAGCATGCTCAGGCGATTTTCCTGAAACCTTCCCATAGTGGCCCCAAGGGGTTTGAGGAATGGAATCAGGAAAGGAAACTGGCGCTTCTTTTAAAGGATTGACCCGAAAGGCCGAAACCGCTTCCTCCTCAAAAGAGGCAAGAAAATCTCTTGCCTCATCTCCTAGTATCTCTTCATATTTTTCAACAAATCCTTCTGGAAATTGCATTTAAGTTCTTTTCCTTTCGTAAATATAGGACTGAATTTCCTCCTGCATCTCAAGAGGGACCATCATGACCGGCTGTCTGGTTTGAAAATCAAGAGCTTCACCAGTAAGAGTCACCACCCGATACCCCAGACTTTCCCCTAAAATACTAGCAGCAGCATAATCCCATGGTTGCAGATAGGTGACATAGGTCAACAAACGCCCTGACAAGATCTTAGCAAAACTAATGGCCGCACTCCCATAGACACGAACACCAAGAACCGCTCGACTCAAATCAGCCAGCCCCCATTCATTGGTTTCCAGCATACCACTATTTCCCGCAATGAGAAAATCTCCAAGGGGTTTTGCTTTAAAGGAAGCTAGGAGTCTATCATTTCGGCAGACCGGAAACTTACCACCACCGTGATAACAATCCCCTTTGACCACATCATAAATCAGGCCAAACTGCCCCTGACCATTTTCAAAATAAGCCATCATGACTGCAAAATCTTCCTGCTGGGCCACAAAGTTATTGGTACCGTCAATGGGATCAATGACCCAAACCTTGCCCTCTTGAACTGAAGCTCGTAAACAGCCCTCTTCAGCACAAATCTTATCCTCAGGATAACGGGACAAAATCTCACTAACCAAGAATTCCTGAACTTCCTTATCCAGTCTAGTCACCAAGTCTGTCGGAGAGGACTTGATCTCAACCTGCAAGTCTTCCTGCATATGATCAAGGATGTACTGGCCCGCCTTCTTAACAAGCTCTTTAGCAAATTCAAACTTACTTTCCAAGAGAAATCTTTCCTTCCACTTTTTCCTTGGCAGCCTGAACCGCTCGGTAAAGCGAATAGCCACTCACCGTTTCAAATTCTCGTCCCAAACGTTTCTCTTCACTCTTGCTTGGCACAACCAATTTGAATCCCTTATAGGAGTCCAGTAACTTTTTAGCCTCTACCTTGCCTTCATAGGCAGCTTCAACATCATTAAAAAAAGAAAGCACTGAAGCAAGTTCTTCAGTGCTCCACGACAAATCTAGTGGGTAACTATACTGTTTGTTCATTAACTAATACCAGCTCTCATTCTTGCTTCTTTTAGTTCTTGCTTACGGTAACTACGAGGGAGAAAAGCACGAATCTCATCTTCATTAAAACCAATCTGCATGCGTTTGGCATCGATAATAATGGGGCGACGCAAAAGACTAGGGTACTGCTCAATCAAATGAAGCAATTCCGATACCGAAATACTTTCTACATCAATATCTAATTTTTGAAAAATTTTTGAACGAGTTGAAATGATGTCATCAGTACCATTTTCGGTCAAGGAAAGAATGTGTTGCAATTCCTTTCTTGTTAAGGGACTGGTCATAATATTGTGCTCCTCAAAGGGAACCTTATGTTTTTCTAACCAGGCCTTTGCCTTACGACATGAAGTACAGCTCGGTGATAGAAATAGTGTAATCATGCTTTTCTCTTCTTATCTATACTTTGCTACTTCTATTATACAAAAAAATAAAGCGCTTGACTAGAGATTTTTAGAAAAAAAGCCTATTTTTTCAAGAAAAATAGACTGTTTGCGAACGATTGACTCCGTTCAGAATTAGTTAATTCACTCTTAACGATGGTTTCAAATCACATACCTAACTTATTTATTAAAAATAAGAACATCTTAGTATTATTTCCTACGACTTTTCAGACACAGATAACCAAAGAAGCTTTCATAGAGGGCGAAAAAGAGGAGGAAGGCATGGAGGAAGAAAATCTCTGGCAAAATCAGAATAACAGGATCCTTAGCTGGGTCAAAAAGCCAGGTATCATCTCCTACAAAGAGAATTTGATGAAAAAGAGTAAAGAATTGGTCAAAACCAATCAAAACTCCCCCAAGCCCAATCAGCAAAGGCAAAACCACTAGAGCCAAAAGCCCTTTACTAAATAGAGACAAGAAGCCCTTTTTCACAATCCCTTTGACAAAGAAATAGAAACTTGGTAAGGTCACTAAGGCAACTAGCTGTACCAAGTGAAAGAGATTCTTCACCACCGCAAAATGGTGCAGACCAGCTGCTGACGAACGAAAATCAGGCATCTGCAAGTCCTGACTAAAAGGATTGGTCAGGTAATTCATCAAAATGTGAAAGTTATACTGAATGGTTTCCGGTTTTAAATAGACCCGATTTGTTAAACTTAACCACTTGATTTCCAGCGGATAGAAAATCCAAGCCAGATAGATAGTCAGAAGGATGGAGAGGGAGAGGAGAAAGAGCATAGAGCCCCAAAAAGTCAGTTTAGTTTTCATCAAAGGTCCACTCCGCAAGGCTAGAAACCACATGAGTCGGTGCGATTGGCAGGTCTGCTACTTCTTCTGCCTTAGTGAAACCTGTCGTCACCAAGAGCGTTGGAATGCCATTGTCAATCCCTGCTCGGATATCAGTTAAATAGTTATCTCCAACCATAATCAACTCTTCACGTTTCAAGCCTAAGTGCTCAACTGCCTTGTCCATAATGATGGCATTTGGTTTTCCAATATAAACAGGCTTCACTCTTGTTGCTACTTCAAGCAGGGTAATCAGTGAACCAGCACCTGGCAAAAGACCGCGTTCTGTCGGGATGTTGAGATCAGGATTGGTTCCAATAAAGTGAGCTCCCTTTTGAATCGCAAGAGTTGCTGTGGCAAATTTTTCATAGTCGACCTGCCAGTCCAGTCCTACTACCACATAGGCTGGATTTTCCTTGTCTTCGACATAACCAGCCGCCTTGATGGCTTCCTTGAGTCCTGCTTCTCCAATAACATAGACCGTCTTTTCAAGCCCCAAATCATTCATATAATCGATAGTCGCCAAAGTCGCTGTGTAGACAGTCGATAGGGGCGTATCGATATTAAAATTCTGAGCCAGCATCTCCTGAACACTCTCTGGAGTGCGAGTTGTATTGTTGGTTACAAAGAGATAGGGGATGTCCCGTTTTTGCAATTCATGGACAAAAGCCTCTCCAGCCGGGATTCGGTCTTTCCCCTTATAAATGGTTCCGTCTAAATCAATTAAATATCCTTTATATTTCATACTTTCTCTCTAATCCTTTTTTATTTCTTGCCATGTGATGATAGCTTGGGCATTAGTAGCCCCATCACTTGTAATTTCATGCTTGCTTTCCAGTCCAGTCTGTTCAACAGCCGATGTAATCACCCCACCTGGTCGCACTTCCTTGACATACTTAAGGTTGATTTTCTTGGGAATATACTGGGTCAAAAAATCCGCTCCCATGACCTCAAAAATCCAGTCCAAGTATTTACTGTTATTGACATGACCATTCATATCCAAGTCGTAAAAACGAACATGGTAATCCTTGCTGACTGGCTCTTCCAAAGACTCATCATACTTTGGTCCGCGGATAAGTTTTTTATCAAAATCAGACTGGTAAGGAGCCACAATCTCAGGTTCGACAGCATGGACTTTTCGACTGTCTCGGTCCATGAGAACAAAGGTCGCCAACATGCGAATGATTTCTTGACCTGCTTCATCATAGATAGTGAAACGACGGTAGCAAAAGAGTCGATTGTAGCTCAAAGCTTCCGTTTCAATGGTAATTTCTTCCGCAAAACGAGGCAAACGAACCACCTCAATATCATAGTCTGTGATAATCCAGACCAGATTATAGTCCTCCAAAATGGTCTTATCACTAACTCCCAGTTCAATCGACTGCATCCCTGAAACTTGCAGGGACAGCAAAATCACATCTGGAAGCTTGATATGACCGTTCATATCAGCCATATCAAAAGGAATCTTCATTTTCATTTGATAAGTTAAGCCCATGATCCTACTCCAAAATAAATCGTTCTGCTACGGTGTCTCCTAAAAAGAGACCTCTTTTTGTCATGCGCACTCGGTCACCCTCAACCTGCATGAGACCTTGTTGAACCAAGTCTCTGACAATTTCGCCATAGAGCCCCTCAAACGGCCGGCCAAATTTCTCCTCAAATCGCGCCATAGAGACCCCTGATTTCTTACGGAGCCCCAGGAACATTTCTTCTTCCATTTGCTCTTTTTGACTCAGGTGCTCTTCTGTGATACGAGCATTGCCTTCTTCAATCGCACTGAGATAATGACGAATCGGACCATGGTTTTTATAGCGAATACCATTGACATAGCCAGATGCCCCAGCACCGATGCCATAGTATTCGGCATTGTCCCAGTACATGAGATTATGGCGACTTTCAAAACCGGGTTTGGAGAAATTGGAAATCTCATAATGCTCAAAACCTGCTCGCTCCATCTCTGCAATGATGTACTCAAACATCTCCGCTTCCAGTTCCTCCTTAGGCAGAGGCAATTTCCCTCGTCGCATACGATTCATAAAGACCGTGTGGTTTTCCAAAATCAGGCTATAGAGACTCATATGGGGAATATCCAATCCAATGGCCTTAGTCACATTTTCCTTGACCTGCTCCATGGTCTGACCAGGCAGTGCATAAATCAAATCAATAGAGATATTGTCAAAACCAGCCAGTTTCAGACGATCGATATTTTCATAAATATCCTTCTCCAAATGACTGCGCCCAATCTTTTTCAGCATCTTGTCATCAAAGGTCTGCACACCTAGCGAAACACGATTGACAGCTGAGTTCTTCAAAACAGCTATCTTATCCGCATCCAAGTCACCTGGATTGGCTTCAATGGTCAGCTCTTCCAAGACAGACAAGTCCAAGTTTTTAGTCAAGCCATCCAGTAACACCTCTAGTTGCGGAGCCGTCAAGGCTGTTGGTGTCCCACCACCAATGTAAAGGGTTCGCAACTTTTGAATATCATAAGAACGAAATTCTTCTAGCAGATGCTCTAAATAGCTGTCGACCGGCTGATTCTTGATAAATACTTTTGAAAAGTCACAATAATAACAAATCTGGGTACAAAATGGGATGTGCACATAGGCTGACGTTGGTTTTTTCTGCATAGTAATTATTATACCACAAAAGCGAACAATACTTAGAATTCCGTTTAACAAAATCCTAGCATTGTTCGCTTTCTTTATCTATACATTCTTTTTGTTTTATGACGAACACGATTCCCAGAATCAATCTAGTTTGTCTTTACAATACAAAAGAATGAATGTTCATTTGACTAACTTTTTAGTCTTCTTTTTTCTTGCGAGCTACAAGTCCAAATCCACTCAATAGTCCAAGAAGTCCTAGAGATGCAAGAGCAGCATTTGATTCTGTTCCTGTATTTGGCAATACATTTTGAGAATCATTTGACTTAGCTCCATTATCAACAGTAGTCTTAGTATCTACCTGATCTGCATTCGGAGTAACTGCATTTGGAGTTGGAGTAGCTGGTGCTGGTGTATCTTGACCAGAACCTCCATTAGTGTCAGGTTTGACTGGCGTATCAGGTGTCACTGGTGCAACTGGAATTGTATCTGTTGGTGTTGCTGGTGTTACCTTAGCTGGAGTTTCTACTGGAACTTCTACAGCTGGTTTACCTGGTTCGGTAATCTTACCTGTACCTGGAACTTTACCGTCTGGTAATTCACTGTTTGGTACTTTACCTTTACCTTCTTTATCGATTGTAACGATAATTGGGTTTCCATCTTTACCTGGGATTTCTACCTTAGTTCCTGGTGGGTATGTTGTTCCATCTGGTCTCTTAGGTGTTACTGTAACGTCACCTGTCTTAGGATCTTGATCCAACTCTATTGTTGGTGTCTTACGAGCTGGAGTTGTTACATCCACTGGTTGTGATGGTTTCTTGTTCGGTTCTGTTACTGTTCCTGTACCTGGGACATTTGTCTTAGGAAGGTTGTCATTTGGTACTTCACCTGAACCATTGTCACCAATTGTTACTGTGATTGTTGTTCCATTTTCTCCTGGAATTTCTACCTTGCTACCTGATGGGTAAGTTGTTCCATCTGGTTTCTTAGGCGTTACAATCGCATTTCCATTTGGTTGTTGAGTAATTTCAATCTTACCTGGTTTTTCAGTTACTGGTGTTTCTGGTGTGAATTTACCTGGTGTAGTTACATTAGGAACTTCCACTGATGGTTTTCCTGGTTCGGTAATCTTAGCTGTTCCTGGAACATCTTTCTTAGGAAGGTTGTCATTTGGTACTTTACCTTTTCCATCTTGACCGATTTCAACAGTGATTGGACCATTTTCACCTGGGATTTCCACCGTAGTTCCTGGTGGGAATGTTGAGCCATCTGGTTTCTTAGGTGTTACTGTAACATCTCCTGTATTAGGATCTTGTTCCAACTCTACTGTTGGAGTTACCTTAGATGGAGTAGTTATATTAGGAACTTCCACTGATGGTTTTCCTGGTTCGATAATCTTACCTGTTCCTGGAACATCTTTCTTAGGAAGTTTGTCATTTGGTACTTTACCTTTACCATCTTGACCGATTTCAACAGTG
>CAJNCJ010000012.1 GCA_905221235.1 bacterium | reverse complement strand
TATTTTACCAAGACTATCGCAACCATGCAAAAAAGCAACGGCAAATCCGTTGCTTTTTTTGGAGACAAGAGACTATTGTCCCAGGCTCTTTTTGTATAGGGATTAGATTTTTCCTGAAATTGTTTTTTACCTAGCATCACTCAATTAGAAATAGTTAATACTCTTCGAAAATCTCTTCAAACCACGTCAGCGTCGCCTTACCGTATATATGTGACAGACTTCGTCAGTCTTATCTACAACCTCAAAACAGTGTTTTGAGCGGCCTGCGGCTAGCTTCCTAGTTTGATCTTTGATTTTCATTGAGTATAAAACAAAAAGCCCAATAATAAGGGCCAATTGTGTTTAGGAGACTAAACTTCAAATTCATAGAGTGCTGTAGAGAGATAACGTTCACCGTTATCTGGTGCTAGAGCAAGGACTTTTTTACCTGTACCTAATTTTTTGGCAACCTCGATTGCTCCGTAGATGGCTGCAGCTGAAGAAATCCCTACAAGGAAGCCTTCTTTTCCGCCAATTTCACGACCGAGTGCGAGAGCATCGTTTGATGTTACACGAACGATACCATCATAGGCTTTAGTATCAAGTGTATCAGGAATAAATCCAGCTGAGATACCTTGAATTTTGTGTGGTCCAGGTTTTTCACCAGATAGAATAGCAGATTCGTCTGCTTCTACTGCAAAAACTTGAATGTTAGAATTTGCTGCTTTGAGTGCATGAGAAACACCAGAAATTGTACCACCAGTACCAACTCCAGCAACAAAGGCATCTAATCCATCTTTACCGAAAGCAGCTAGTATCTCAGCTCCTGTTGTTCTTTCGTGTACTTCTGGATTTGCTGGATTGTCGAATTGAAGAGGAAGGAAACCATCGCGTTCAGCAGCGATTTCTTGAGCTTTAGAGATAGCACCTTTCATTCCTTCGCTACCAGGAGTGAGGACGAGTTCAGCTCCATAGGCTTGGATAATCTTACGGCGTTCTACACTCATAGTTTCAGGCATAACAATGACAACTTTATACCCTTTAGCAGCACCTACCCATGAGAGTCCAATACCAGTGTTTCCACTTGTTGCTTCAACAATGGTAGCACCCGGTTTGAGAATACCGTCTTGTTCAGCTTTTTCAATCATGCTAAGAGCAATACGGTCTTTAACAGAAGAACCAGGGTTAAATGCTTCAAGTTTTACATAGACGTCCGCAGCACCTTCTGGCACAATATTGTTGAGTTTAACAATCGGTGTTTGTCCGATTAGTTCAGTAATGTTGTTATAAATAGACATATGAATACCTCTTTGTATAAGATATCTCTAGTATAACGCTATCTATACCATTTGTAAAATATAGAAATCCTATCGAAGCGATAGGATTTTTTTATATCATAGATCAAAGCTATTAATTTTCAAGTGATTGTGATAAGCTAATTCTAGTAAATAGGTGTAAAGTATAACGTTATCCGTTTTCTTTTTGAATTGCTTCATTTTCTAGTAGGTCTTGGAGAGCATCTTTTTATGTTGATAATTAAAGTAGCGGTAAAAATATCAGTGAAACACTGTATTATCCATTGTTTACACTAAATTTACAGGAACTTCAACTTCGCGTAAACCTTGGTCAGTTAAAGTGACTTTTCCATTAAAAAACTCCACAAGTGCAGCTTTAATAGTTTCTTTTTCCTCCTTATCAACATAAATCATCGTATCGACTTGATCTGTAAAATTTGTATCCAGCTCCATGAGATTATGTTCTTTAAGGAAGTTATTGTACTCTTGGTACTGAGCGTAAGACATTTGAATAGCAATGCCAGCCTGTTCTTTTATTTCAATGATACCAATTTCTTTGACAGCTAAGGCCACACTGCCGGCGTAAGCACGAATCAATCCTCCAGCGCCTAGTTTAATGCCACCAAAGTAGCGTGTCACTACCACACAGACATTGGTGAGATTGTGATTTTCTAGTACCCCAAGCATGGGAACGCCAGCAGTACCACTGGGCTCACCATCATCACTTGTACGTTTAATTTCACTACGTTCCCCAATAATAAAAGCAGAGCAGTTATGCGTAGCTTTGTAGTGTTCTTTTTTGATGGCAGTAATGAAGTCACGAGCCTCTTCTTCGCTATAAACACGCTTGGCATGACAGATAAAGCGAGATTTTTTGATTTCTTCTTGGACTTGTCCGTCCTCTTTAATTGTTCTAAATTCCATGATTTAATTGTACTAAAAAATCATCTAAAGCGCTAGGTTTTTACGAATAAAGAAGTATGAAAGTAAATCCAAATTATCTCGGTCGTTTGTTTACGGAGAATGAATTAACAGAAGAGGAACGTCAGTTGGCGGAGAAACTTCCAGCAATGAGAAAGGAGAAGGGGAAACTTTTCTGTCAACGTTGTAATAGTGCTATTCTGGAGGAATGGTATTTACCCATTGGTGCTTACTATTGTCGAGAATGCTTGCTGATGAAGAGAGTTAGGAGTGATCAAGCTTTATACTATTTTCCGCAGGAGGATTTTCCGAAGCAAGATGTTCTTAAATGGCGTGGTCAATTAACTCCTTTTCAAGAGCAGGTGTCAGAGGGACTGATTCAAGCAGTAGACAAGCAAGAGCCAACTTTAGTTCATGCGGTGACAGGAGCAGGAAAGACGGAAATGATTTATCAAGTTGTGGCTAAGGTGATTAATAGGGGTGGTGCAGTGTGTTTGGCCAGTCCTCGCATAGATGTTTGTTTGGAGCTGTACAAGCGCCTGCAAGAAGATTTTGCTTGTGAGATAGCCCTCCTACATGGAGAATCAGAGCCTTATTTCCGAACACCATTAGTTGTTGCGACGACCCATCAGTTATTGAAATTTTATCAAGCTTTTGATTTACTGATAGTGGATGAAGTAGATGCCTTTCCTTATGTTGACAACCCCACGCTTTACCATGCTGTCAAGAATAGTGTAAAGGAGAATGGACTGAGAATCTTTTTAACAGCGACTTCGACAGATGAGTTAGATAGGAAGGTCCGTTTAGGAGAATTAAAAAGACTGAGCTTACCTAGACGATTCCATGGGAATCCGTTGATTATCCCTAAACCAGTTTGGTTATCGGATTTTAATCGCTATTTGGATAAAAATCGTTTGTTACCAAAGTTAAAGTCTTATATTGAGAAACAGAGAAAGACAGCTTATCCTTTACTCATTTTTGCATCAGAAATTAAGAAAGGAGAGCAACTAAAAGAAATCTTACAGGAGCAATTTCCAAATGAGAAAATTGGTTTTGTGTCTTCTGTCACAGAAGATCGATTAGAGCAAGTACAAGCTTTTCGAGACGGAGAATTGACAATACTGATTAGTACGACGATATTGGAACGTGGAGTTACCTTCCCTTGTGTAGATGTTTTTGTAGTAGAGGCTAATCATCGTTTGTTTACCAAGTCTAGTCTGATTCAGATTGGTGGACGTGTCGGTCGGAGTATGGACAGACCGACAGGAGATTTGCTTTTTTTCCATGATGGGTTAAATACTTCAATCAAGAAGGCAATTAAGGAAATTCAGCAGATGAACAAGGAGGCAGGGTTGTGAAGTGTTTGTTATGTGGGCAGACTATGAAGACTGTTTTAACTTTTAGTAGTCTCTTGCTTTTGAAGAATGATGACTCTTGTCTTTGTTCAGACTGTGACTCTTGTCTTTGTTCAGACTGTGACTCTACTTTTGAGAGGATTGGAGAAGAAAACTGTCCAAATTGTATGAAAACAGGCTTGTCAACAAAGTGTCAAGAGTGTCAATTTTGGTGTAAAGAGGGAATTGAGGTCTCCCATAGAGCGATTTTTACTTACAATCAAGCTATGAAAGATTTTTTTAGTCGGTATAAGTTTGATGGAGACTTCCTTTTAAGAAAAGTTTTCGCTTCATTTTTGAGTGAGGAGTTGAAAAAGTACAAAGAGTATCAATTTGTAGTCATTCCCCTAAGTCCTGAAAGATTGCTTGATAGAGGATTTAATCAGGTTGAAGGTTTAGTTGAAGCAGCAGGGTTCTCTTTTCAAGACTTACTAGAGAAAAGAGAAGAGCGAGCTAGTTCTTCTAAAAGTCGTTCAGAACGCTTGGCAACAGAACTTCCTTTCTTTATTAAAAGTGGAGTCAGCATTCCTAAGAAAATCCTACTTATAGATGATATTTATACTACTGGAACAACTATAAATCGTGTGAAGAAACTGCTGGAAGAAGCTGGTGCTGAGGATGTAAAAACTTTTTCCCTTGTAAGATGAGGAAAAAATTTGCAAAAATAAAATGAAAGCGTTATAATGAAATCAGAAAAACAAAAATGTTTAGAAAGAAGGTACTCATATGATTAAATATAGTATCCGTGGTGAAAACCTAGAAGTAACAGAAGCAATTCGTGATTATGTAGTTTCTAAACTCGAAAAGATCGAAAAGTATTTTCAAGCTGAACAAGAGTTGGATGCTCGAGTTAACTTGAAGGTGTATCGTGAAAAAACTGCTAAAGTGGAAGTAACGATTCCGCTGGGCTCTATTACTCTTCGTGCAGAAGATGTGTCTCAAGATATGTATGGTTCAATTGACCTTGTAACCGATAAAATTGAACGTCAGATTCGTAAAAATAAAACAAAAATCGAGCGTAAAAATAAAAATAAGGTGGCAACTAGTCAATTATTTACAGATGCTTTGGTGGAAGATCCAAATGTTGTCCAGTCTAGAGTTGTTCGTTCAAAACAAATTGATTTAAAACCAATGGATTTGGAAGAAGCTATTCTACAAATGGATTTGTTGGGACATGATTTCTTCATCTATGTAGATGTTGAAGATCAGACAACCAATGTGATTTATCGTCGTGAAGATGGAGAAATTGGTCTGTTAGAAGTTAAAGAATCTTAATTTCAATATGTGTAAAGGTAGGTTTACTGAATTGTAAACCTCCTTTTTCTTACAATGGATAGAATTACTGATTACACTTTTAAAAAGTCGCTTTTTGGTGGTTATTATGGTATAATGGGTGCCAAGAGGTTTGGAATGAAAAAATTTTATGTAAGTCCTATTTTCCCCTTAATATTAGGAATAGTGGCGTTCGGAGTGCTATCTGTGCAACTTGTTTTTGTAACGAATACACTGGTAACGCTATTTCTTTTGCTACTTATTTTGGGTTCATATATTTTATTGTTCATCCATCAGAGAGACTACTACTCAAGGAGTGAAGTAGAACAAATCCAGTATGTAAACCACCAAGCTGAAGAAAGTTTGACAACCTTGTTAGAACAGATGCCTGTTGGAGTTATTAAGTTAGACTTGTCGTCAGGTGAAGTTGAATGGTTTAATCCTTATGCTGAATTGATTTTGACTAATGAAGTGGGCGAGATTGATGTGGCATTAATTCAAACAATTATTAAGGCATCGGTAGGAAATCCAGGTTCTTATGCCACCTTGGGTGAGACCCGTTATTCGGTTCATATGGACAAGGTATCTGGAGTTCTTTACTTCTTTGATGTGTCTGGTGAATATGAAGCGACTGTTGAGCTAGTAACGAGTCGGCCTGTGATTGGAATTGTTTCTGTTGACAACTATGATGATTTAGAAGATGAAACATCAGAGTCTGATATCAGTCATATCAATAGTTTTGTAGCTAATTTTGTTTCAGAATTTGCTGGGAAACATGCCATGTTCTCCCGTCGAGTAAGTATGGATCGCTTTTATCTATTTACGGACTACACGGTACTTGAGAGCTTGATGAATGATAAATTTTCTGTTATCGATGCTTTCAGAGAAGAGTCCAAACAGAGACAGTTACCTTTGACCTTGAGTATGGGCTTTTCTTATGGTGATGGAAATCATGATGAAATTGGGAAAGTTGCATTGCTCAACTTGAACTTGGCTGAAGTGCGTGGTGGCGACCAGGTGGTTGTCAAGGAGAATGACGAAACGAAAAATCCAGTTTATTTTGGTGGTGGATCTGCGGCGTCAATCAAACGTACAAGGACCCGTACGCGCGCTATGATGACGGCTATTTCAGATAAAATTCGAAGTGTGGATCAGGTTTTTGTAGTTGGTCACAAAAACCTAGATATGGATGCTTTGGGTTCTGCTGTAGGTATGCAGTTATTTGCCAGCAATGTGACTGAAAATAGCTATGCTCTTTATGATGAAGATCAAATGTCACCAGATATTGAACGAGCTGTTTCATTCTTAGAAAAAGAAGGAGTTACGAAGTTGTTGTCTGTTAAGAAGGCAATGGGCTTGGTGACTAATCGGTCTTTGTTGATTCTTGTTGACCATTCAAAGACCGCCTTAACTTTATCGAAAGAATTTTATGATTTATTTACCCAAACCATCGTCATCGACCACCACAGACGAGATCAGGATTTTCCTGATAATGCCGTTATCACTTATATCGAAAGTGGTGCCAGCAGTGCCAGTGAGTTGGTAACGGAATTGATTCAGTTCCAGAATTCTAAGAAAAATCGTTTGAGCCGTATGCAGGCCAGTGTTTTGATGGCTGGTATGATGCTGGATACTAAAAATTTCACCTCACGAGTGACTAGTCGGACATTTGATGTTGCTAGCTATCTCAGAACGAGAGGAAGTGATAGTATTGCTATCCAAGAAATGGCTGCGACAGATTTTGAAGAATACCGTGAGGTCAATGAACTGATTTTACAGGGGCGTAAATTAGGTTCAGATGTATTGATAGCAGAGGCTACGGACTCGAAATGCTATGATACAGTTGTTATTAGTAAGGCAGCAGATGCCATGTTAGCTATGTCAGGTATTGAAGCGAGTTTTGTTCTTGCGAAAAATACACAAGGATTTATCTCTATCTCAGCTCGTAGTCGTAGTAAACTGAATGTACAACGGATTATGGAAGATCTGGGAGGTGGAGGCCACTTTAATTTGGCTGCAGCTCAAATTAAGGATTTAACCTTGTCAGAAGCGGGTGAAAAACTGACAGAAATTGTATTAAATGAAATAAAGGAAAAGGAGAAAGAAGAATGAAAGTAATCTTTTTAGCAGATGTTAAAGGAAAAGGTAAAAAAGGCGAAATTAAGGAAGTACCAACAGGGTATGCACAAAACTTTCTTATCAAAAAGAATCTAGCCAAAGAAGCGACTGCTCAAGCGGTAGGTGAGCTTCGCGGTAAACAAAAATCTGAAGAAAAAGCTCATGCTGAGATGATTGCAGAAGCAAAAGCAATTAAAGCCCAACTTGAAGCAGAAGAAACGGTTGTAGAATTTGTTGAAAAAGTTGGTCCAGATGGCCGTACTTTTGGTTCTATTACCAATAAGAAAATTGCGGAAGAATTGCAAAAGCAATTTGGGATCAAGATTGATAAACGTCATATCCAAGTACAAGCTCCGATTCGAGCAGTTGGTTTGATTGATGTGCCAGTGAAAATCTATCAAGATATCACAAGTATCATCAATCTTCGTGTGAAAGAAGGGTAAATTTACACCTTCTTGACAAGATTGTAAAAGGAAGGGAAGTCTGATGGCAGAAGTAGAAGAGTTACGAGTACAACCTCAAGATATCTTAGCTGAGCAATCTGTTTTGGGGGCTATCTTTATTGACGAGAGTAAGCTTGTTTTTGTGCGAGAATATATTGAGTCTCGGGACTTTTTTAAGTATGCCCATCGTTTGATTTTCCAAGCTATGGTTGACTTATCCGATCGTGGCGATGCTATAGATGCAACAACGGTTCGTACCATTCTTGATAATCAAGGGGATTTACAGAATATTGGTGGCTTGTCTTATTTGGTTGAGATTGTCAATTCTGTGCCAACTTCTGCCAATGCGGAGTACTATGCTAAGATTGTCGCTGAAAAAGCCATGCTACGGCGATTAATCGCAAAGTTGACAGAGTCTGTCAACCAAGCTTACGAGGCTTCACAACCAGCTGATGAAATCATTGCTCAGGCAGAAAAAGGCTTGATTGATGTCAGTGAAAATGCAAATCGAAGTGGATTTAAGAATATTCGAGATGTGTTGAACGTCAACTTTGGAAATCTGGAAGCTCGCTCGCAACAAACGACCGATATTACTGGTATTGCGACAGGTTATCGTGATTTGGATCATATGACGACTGGTCTGCACGAGGAGGAGTTGATTATTCTAGCAGCTCGTCCAGCTGTTGGTAAGACAGCCTTTGCCTTGAATATTGCTCAGAATATCGGGACTAAGTTGGACAAAACGGTTGCTATCTTTTCGCTCGAAATGGGTGCAGAAAGTCTAGTGGACCGTATGTTAGCCGCAGAGGGTTTGGTGGAGTCGCATTCTATCCGTACGGGGCAATTGACCGATGAGGAATGGCAAAAATATACTATTGCCCAAGGAAATTTAGCTAATGCAAGTATCTATATTGATGATACACCAGGGATTCGGATTACAGAGATTCGATCACGTTCTCGTAAACTGGCTCAAGAAACTGGGAATCTTGGTTTGATTTTGATTGACTACTTGCAGCTTATCACGGGAACTGGTAGAGAAAACCGCCAACAAGAGGTTTCAGAAATTTCACGTCAGTTGAAAATCCTAGCCAAGGAACTGAAAGTTCCGGTAATTGCTCTGAGTCAGTTATCTCGTGGAGTGGAACAGCGTCAGGATAAGAGACCAGTCTTGTCTGATATTCGTGAATCTGGGTCTATTGAGCAGGACGCTGATATCGTAGCCTTTCTTTATCGCGACGACTACTATGAGCGTGGTGGTGAAGAAGAGGAAGGCATACCAAATAATAAGGTAGAAGTTATTATCGAGAAAAACCGTAGTGGAGCTCGTGGAACAGTGGAATTAATTTTCCAAAAAGAATACAATAAATTTTCAAGTATCTCAAAAAGGGAGGCATAAAATGACAGATGCATTTACAGATGTGGCTAAGATGAAAAAAATCAAAGAAGAAATCAAGGCGCATGAGGGTCATGTAATCGAAATGACCTTGGAAAATGGACGTAAGCGCCAAAAAAATAGATTGGGTAAGCTAATTGAAGTTTATCCATCCCTCTTTATCGTGGAATTTGGGAATGTTGAAGGAGATAAACAAGCTAATGTTTACGTTGAGTCCTTTACTTACTCAGATATCCTTACGGAAAAGAATTTGATTCATTATCTTGACTAAAGTGAGAAATTTTCTCACTTTTTCTTTTTTCTCCGAATAGTTTAAGTGAAGGCAATCTTCGATTTATATTATTTTTCAAGGAGGAAGAATGAAAAGTTCATCATTTACAGTAACAGAGACAAGATTTTCTTTTAGAAAATCAGTTAAAAAGGTTGTTCCTTTTTTAGTAGTAGGATTGATGCTAGCAGCGAGTGATAGTGTCTATGCCAATTCTGGAGGAAGTGGATCGATTGCGCGTGGGGATGATTATCCTGCTTACTATAAAAATGGCAGCCAGACGATTGATAAGTGGCGCATGTATTCTCGCCAGTGTACTTCTTTTGCAGCCTTTCGTCTGAGTGGAGTTAATGGTTTTGAGCTACCAGGAGCTTATGGAAATGCAAACGAATGGGGCTATCGTGCTCGTCGTGAAGGTTATCGTGTAGATAGTGTACCAACGATTGGATCGATTGCTTGGTCTACTGCAGGAGGATATGGTCATGTTGCCTGGGTTTCAAATGTAATGGGGGATAATATAGAAATTGAGGAATACAACTATGGTTATACAGGATCCTATAATAAACGAATTATAAAAGCCAATACGATGACAGGATTTATTCATTTTAAAGATTTGGATGGGGGTAATGTAGTAAGTAGTAGCAAAGTATTCAATAGTCAACCTTCTTCGACAGGAGGAACTCATTATTTTAAGAATAAGGCAGCTATAAAAAATCAACCTTTAGTTAGTGCAACTTCAATTGCATATTATTCTCCAGGTGAGAGTGTTCATTATGATCAGGTACTTGAAAAAGATGGGTACAAGTGGTTGAGCTATATATCTTATAGTGGAAGTCGCCGTTATATCCAGCTAGAAGGAGTGGCTTCTTCACAGAATTATCAGAATCAATCAGGAAATAGCTCTAATTATAGCTCAAATACTGGATCGACTGTCGGTTGGAAGAAAATAAATGGTAGTTGGTATTATTTCAAATCAGATGGTTCTAAAGCGACAGGATGGCTGAAAGATGGTTCTAGCTGGTATTATTTGAAATCATCTGGTGAAATGCAGACAGGTTGGTTAAAGGAAAATGGGGTTTGGTATTATCTGGATGGTTCAGGGGCAATGAAAACAGGTTGGTATCAAGTCTCTGGTAAATGGTACTATTCTTACTCTTCAGGCGCCTTAGCTGTCAATACGACGGTGGATGGCTACAGAGTAAACAGTGATGGAGAACGAGTATAGAAAATTGGGGCAGGAAAAATTTCCTGCTCTTTTCTGTAAGCAGTTTCCTTGACTTTTTTTTTGTTTTGCGCTATCATATGTCCATATAATATATGGGAGTCTGTGTACAGTCTGAGAGGAAGTGTTAAACTTCGACCGCACCTGATCTGGGTAATGCCAGCGTAGGGAACGATACTTAGTCTATTCTGCACCTTTTCCATATATGGTAAAGGTTTTTCTTTTTATAAAGAGGAAAACGAGAAGAGGAGGTTTTTATGAAAGCAAGCATTGCCTTGCAAGTTTTACCCCTATCACAGGGGATTGATCGGATAGCTGTTATCGATCAAGTCATTGCTTATCTACAAGCTCAAGAAGTGACCATGGTGGTGACACCATTTGAAACGGTCTTGGAAGGGGAGTTTGATGAGCTCATGCGCATTCTTAAAGAATCGCTAGAAGTGGCAGGGCGTGAGGCAGATAATGTCTTTGCCAATGTCAAAATAAATGTAGGAGAGATTTTAAGTATTGATGAGAAACTTGAAAAGTATACTGAGACGACACATTAGTCTATTGGGTTTTCTAGGAGTCTTGTCAATCTGGCAGTTAGCAGGTTTTCTTAAACTGCTCCCCAAGTTTATCCTGCCGACCCCTCTTGAAATTCTCCAAGCCTTTGTTCGTGACAGAGAATTTCTCTGGCACCATAGCTGGGCGACCTTGAGAGTGGCTTTACTGGGGCTGGTTTTGGGAGTCTTGATTGCCTGTCTCATGGCTGTACTTATGGACAGTTTGACTTGGCTCAATGACCTGATTTACCCTATGATGGTGGTCGTTCAGACCATTCCAACCATTGCCATAGCTCCTATCTTGGTCTTGTGGCTAGGTTATGGAATTTTGCCCAAGATTGTCTTGATTATCTTGACGACAACCTTTCCTATTATTGTCAGCATCTTGGACGGTTTTAGGCATTGTGACAAGGATATGCTGACCTTGTTTAGTCTGATGCGGGCCAAGCCTTGGCAAATCCTGTGGCATTTTAAAATCCCTGTCAGCCTTCCTTACTTTTATGCAGGTCTGAGGGTCAGTGTCTCCTACGCCTTTATCACAACAGTGGTATCTGAGTGGTTGGGAGGCTTTGAAGGACTAGGTGTTTACATGATTCAGTCCAAGAAACTGTTTCAGTATGATACCATGTTTGCTATTATTATTCTGGTATCGATTATCAGCCTTTTGGGTATGAAATTGGTCGATATTAGTGAAAAATATGTTATTAAATGGAAACGTTCGTAGAGTAAGAATGTTTTAAAAAAGAAAAGAGGAAATCAAAATGAAAAAAACATGGAAAGTGTTTTTAACGCTTGTGACAGCTCTTGTAGCTGTTGTGCTTGTAGCCTGTGGTCAAGGAACTGCTTCTAAGGACAACAAAGAGGCAGAACTCAAGAAAATTGACTTTATCCTAGACTGGACACCAAATACTAACCACACAGGACTTTATGTTGCCAAGGAAAAAGGTTATTTCAAAGAAGCTGGAGTGGATGTTGATTTGAAATTGCCACCAGAAGAAAGTTCTTCTGACTTAGTCATTAATGGTAAGGCACCATTTGCAGTGTATTTCCAAGACTACATGGCTAAAAAATTGGAAAAAGGGGCAGGAATTACTGCCGTTGCAGCTATCGTAGAGCACAATACATCAGGAATCATCTCTCGTAAATCTGACAATGTAGCTAGTCCAAAAGACTTGGTTGGCAAGAAATACGGTACTTGGAATGACCCAACTGAGCTTGCTATGCTGAAAACATTGGTAGAATCACAAGGTGGAGACTTTGAGAAGGTTGAAAAAGTACCAAACAACGACTCAAACTCTATCACACCGATTGCCAATGGAGTTTTTGACACTGCTTGGATTTACTACGGTTGGGATGGTATCCTTGCTAAATCTCAAGGAGTAGACGCTAACTTCATGTATTTGAAAGACTATGTCAAGGAGTTTGACTACTACTCACCAGTTATCATCGCAAACAACGACTATTTGAAAGACAACAAGGAAGAAGCTCGTAAAGTCATCCAAGCTATCAAAAAAGGTTATCAATATGCTATGGAGCATCCAGAGGAAGCAGCTGATATCCTCATCAAAAATGCACCTGAACTTCAGGAAAAACGTGACTTTGTCATCGAATCTCAAAAATACTTGTCAAAAGAATACGCAAGCGACAAGGAAAAATGGGGTCAATTTGACGCAGCTCGCTGGAATGCCTTCTACAAATGGGATAAAGAAAATGGTATCCTTAAGGAAGACTTGACAGACAAGGGCTTCACTAACGAATTTGTGAAATAATGACAGAAATTAGACTAGAACACGTCAGTTATGCCTATGGTCAGGAGAGGATTTTAGAGGATATCAATCTGAAAGTCACTTCAGGTGAAGTGGTTTCTATCTTAGGCCCAAGTGGTGTAGGAAAGACCACTCTCTTTAATCTAATCGCTGGGATTTTAGAAGTCCAGTCAGGGAGAATTGTCCTTGACGGCGAGGAAAATCCTAAGGGGCGCGTGAGTTATATGTTACAGAAGGATCTGCTCTTGGAGCACAAGACGGTGCTTGGCAATATCATCCTTCCTCTCTTGATTCAAAAGGTGGATAAGGCAGAGGCTATTGCCCGAGCAGATGAAATCCTTGCGACCTTCCAGTTGACAACTGTACGGGACAAGTATCCTCATGAACTAAGTGGGGGGATGCGTCAGCGTGTGGCCTTGCTTCGTACCTATCTTTTCGGGCACAAGCTCTTTCTCTTGGATGAGGCCTTTAGCGCCTTGGATGAGATGACAAAGATGGAACTCCATGCTTGGTATCTGGAGATTCATAAGCAATTGCAGCTAACAACCTTGATCATCACGCATAGTATCGAGGAGGCCCTCAATCTCAGCGATCGCATCTATATCTTGAAAAATCGCCCCGGGCAGATTGTTTCAGAAATTAAACTATCTTGGTCTGAAGATGAGGACAAGGAAGTCCAAAAGATTGCCTATAAACGTCAAATCTTGGCAGAATTAGGCTTAGATAAGTAGAAAAATAGGGAGTTGGTGAAGATTATCCTTTACCAGCGCCCTTTTTCTTTTAAAAATGAGAAAATTTCGGTATAATAGTCAAAGATAGTCAAGGTTTAAAGAGAGAGGTGGGTTTGTAATGAGATTTAAAAATACATCGGATCATATTGAGGCCTACATCAAGGCGATTTTAGATCAATCTGGTATTGTGGAGTTGCAACGAAGTCAGTTGGCAGATACTTTTCAAGTTGTTCCTAGTCAGATTAACTACGTGATCAAGACACGCTTTACGGAAAGTAGAGGCTACTTGGTTGAAAGTAAGCGTGGTGGTGGAGGCTACATTCGTATAGGACGGATTGAATTTTCCAGTCATCATGAAATGCTCCGCGATTTGCTTTATTCAATTGGTGAGCGAGTTAGTCAAGAAATTTATGAAGATATTCTGCAGCTTTTGGTTGAGCAGGAATTGATGACCAAGCAGGAGATGAATTTGCTAGTATCAGTAGCTTTGGATCGCGTTCTAGGAGAAGAAGCTCCAGTTGTTCGTGCTAATATGTTACGACAGGTCATACAAGAGGTAGATAGAAAAGGGAAGTAAGATGAACTATTCAAAAGCATTGAATGAATGTATCGAAAGTGCCTACATGGTTGCTGGCCATTTTGGAGCTCGTTACCTAGAGTCTTGGCACTTGTTGATTGCTATGTCCAATCACAGTTATAGTGTGGCAGGGGCGACTTTAAATGATTATCCATATGAGATGGACCGTTTAGAAGAAGTCGCTTTGGAACTGACTGAAACGGACTATAGCCAGGATGAGACTTTTATGGAGTTGCCGTTTTCTCATCGTTTGCAGGTCCTCTTTGATGAAGCCGAATATGTAGCGTCAGTGGTCCATGCTAAGGTGTTAGGGACAGAGCATGTCCTCTATGCGATTTTACATGATGGCAATGCCTTGGCAACTCGTATTTTGGAGAGGGCTGGTTTTTCTTATGAAGACAAGAAAGATCAGGTCAAGATTGCTGCCCTACGTCGAAATCTAGAGGAACGTGCAGGCTGGACTCGTGAAGATCTCAAGGCTCTACGCCAACGCCATCGTACAGTAGCTGATAAGCAAAATTCTATGGCTAATATGATGGGCATGCCGCAGACTCCGAGCGGTGGTCTCGAGGACTATACGCATGATTTGACAGAGCAAGCTCGTTCTGGCAAGTTAGAACCAGTCATCGGTCGGGATAAGGAAATCTCGCGTATGATTCAAATCTTGAGCCGTAAAACCAAGAATAATCCTGTCTTGGTTGGAGATGCTGGTGTCGGGAAAACAGCTCTAGCGCTTGGTCTTGCCCAGCGTATTGCTAGTGGGGACGTGCCTGCGGAAATGGCTAAGATGCGTGTATTAGAGCTGGATTTGATGAATGTCGTTGCAGGGACACGCTTCCGTGGTGACTTTGAAGAACGCATGAACAATATCATCAAGGATATTGAAGAAGATGGTCAAGTCATCCTCTTTATCGACGAACTCCACACCATCATGGGTTCTGGGAGCGGAATTGACTCGACTTTGGATGCGGCCAATATCTTGAAACCAGCCTTGGCGCGTGGCACCTTGAGAACGGTTGGTGCAACCACTCAGGAAGAATACCAAAAACACATCGAAAAAGATGCTGCCCTTTCTCGTCGTTTCGCTAAAGTGACGATTGAAGAACCAAGTGTGGCAGACAGCATGACCATTTTACAAGGTTTGAAGGCGACTTATGAGAAGCACCATCGTGTGCAAATCACAGATGAAGCGGTTGAAACAGCTGTCAAGATGGCCCATCGTTACTTGACTAGTCGTCACTTGCCAGACTCTGCTATCGATCTCTTGGATGAAGCGGCAGCAACAGTGCAAAATAAGGCTACTCATGTAAAAGCAGATGATTCTGGCTTGAGTCCAGCAGACAAGGCTCTGATGGATGGCAAGTGGAAACAGGCAGCCCAGCTAATCGCAAAAGAAGAGGAAATCCCAGTCTACAAAGACTTGGTGACAGAGTCTGATATTTTGACCACCTTGAGTCGTTTGTCAGGAATTCCAGTCCAAAAACTGACTCAAACGGATGCTAAGAAGTATCTAAATCTTGAAGCTGAACTACACAAACGTGTTATCGGGCAAGATCAAGCTGTTTCAAGCATTAGCCGTGCCATTCGCCGCAACCAGTCAGGAATTCGCAGTCACAAGCGTCCGATTGGTTCCTTTATGTTCCTAGGACCCACAGGTGTCGGGAAGACCGAATTGGCCAAGGCTTTGGCAGAAGTCCTCTTTGATGACGAATCTGCTCTTATTCGCTTTGATATGAGTGAGTATATGGAGAAATTCGCAGCTAGCCGTCTCAATGGAGCTCCTCCGGGCTATGTGGGGTATGAAGAAGGTGGGGAGTTGACCGAGAAGGTTCGCAACAAACCATACTCTGTTCTCCTCTTTGACGAGGTAGAGAAGGCCCATCCAGACATCTTTAATGTTCTCTTGCAGGTCTTGGATGATGGTGTCTTGACCGATAGCAAGGGCCGCAAGGTCGACTTTTCAAATACCATTATCATCATGACGTCAAACCTTGGTGCGACAGCCCTTCGTGATGATAAGACTGTTGGTTTTGGAGCTAAGGACATTCGTTTTGACCAGGAAAATATGGAAAAACGCATGTTTGAAGAGTTGAAAAAGGCTTATAGACCTGAGTTTATCAACCGTATTGATGAAAAGGTGGTCTTCCATAGCTTGTCTAGCGACCATATGCAGGAACTGGTGAAGATTATGGTTAAACCTTTAGTAGCAAGTTTGGCTGAAAAAGGTATTGACTTGAAATTACAAGCTTCCGCACTGAAATTGCTGGCAAATCAAGGATATGATCCAGAGATGGGAGCTCGTCCACTTCGCAGAACTCTGCAAACAGAAGTGGAAGACAAGTTGGCAGAACTTCTTCTCAAGGGAGAATTAGTGGCAGGCAGCACACTTAAGATTGGTGTTAAAGCAGGCCAGTTAAAATTTGATATTGTATAAAAAACGAGGTCGGGACAAAGTTCCTGACCTCTTTATGTACCATCATGAGATGTTTTTGTGTTGTGACTATTTTTATGAATGGCTATCTTTCTTAGAATTGCTCAACAGGTGAGTAAAAAAGTCTTTGTATCAATACTTGAGATATTTTTCGTGTAGGAATAACAAAGCTATATAGAAAATCATAAAGACTGTCGTCAGATAGAAGACATCGAATGTAGTCTGAGCGTAGCGAACTGCAGACTGATAAGAACAGAAAGCTCCCAAAATCAACCAAGGCAGATACTTGTAATACTTATTTAGCATAAGAGTGTATCTCCTACATTCTATTTCAATGTTATTATATTCCTTTGTACTTAAAGATACAAGCGATTACACAAGAGTGATTTAAAAATATTACTCAAAAAAGGAATTTTTTTCTGTTTTTGCTATTAGACTACGAATAGAAGAGTAGGAGGAGTAAATGTATTTAAAGTATTTAAGATTTTTAAAATAGTTTAGATAAATTGTTGACATATTCAAACCCAAATGTTACAATTGCATTACAAAAAGATTTCTTTATATTTCTAAAATATTACAAAGGAGTAGAAAAATGAAAAAGAAAACCTATATCAAATTGATGGCAGCAACTGTATTGGCTTCTACCCTGCTATTAGGAGCTTGTGGAAATAAAAAGGAAACAACTCAAGCAAGTAGTTCTGCTAAGACAAGCCAATCATCAAGCTCTAAAGCAGTTTCTTCTAGCGAAGAAAGCAAGACTCAGAAATCCTCAAGTTCAGCTTCATCTGAAAAGGCCAAGGCGTCTACTGACCAGTCTGCAGCAACTACAACATCATCACCAGCAACACCTGCACCAGAGCAAAGACAAGGTCAAGAGGTGTCTAATCAACAGGCAGCTAGTCAACAAACGCCTGCTCAGGCTCCTTCAACTCAACAGGCTCCTCAAGCCCAGTCTAACCAATCAAGCTATGACCCAACAACTGACCGTAAACTTCAAGACAAGCAAGCAGAACACAACAAACGCTACAAGGGTGTTTTAGCCATGGTAGACGGTGATTTCTCAGCAGCAGCTGGCAACTGGAAGGGTGCCAATGGCGAAACCATCACAGTTTCATCAGGTGGTCAATTTACAGTAGAATCTGCTGATGGAAAGAAAGAAAATTACTCTATCAGAGGCTACTCTTATACTCTTGATGGTGGCAAGTATAATGCCAAAATCGGTGGAGGGAGAGTCATCCAAATTACAACAGGAGCGGATGGTAAGGTTTCCAGTGTTGCTTTGAGTCAATAATAACCCTCAGTATTTGAATTTTTACAGTCAAAGAAAATCCGTCAGCTCAATAAGAGTTGACGGATTATTTTATACTTGTACTTGGGTTAAAAATTCTTCTGTAGTAAGAATTTGAGCAAATTCATCCTGTAGAGAAAGGAGATTAATCTCATGGATAGTCTCAGGAGAGATGGCCTGACCGTTTTTGTTAGACAGGGTAAAACTGGCAGTAGCATCTTCTAGTAAAGTGACTCTAAAACCAAGATTTGCTGCCATTCGTGTCGTCGTAGATATACAATGAGGCAGAGTCAGACCAGCAAGGACTAAATGACCAATCTGATTTTTTCGTAAATAGGTTTCAATATTTGTTCCAATAAAGGCGCTATTAACCGTTTTTTGAAAGACAGGTTCTGAAGCAACTGGTTCAAATCCACTTTTAAACTCCTGATTTTGTTTGTTATGAAATTGCGATTGGGGATTATCAGATATGTGTTGAATGTGTAAGACTGGAAGAGCGTATTTACGAAAGTATGCCAGTACCCTCAATGCTTGTTGTTCAGCTTGAGGGTTGTTCCGTTCTCCCCAGATAGGGTTATCAAATGCTTTTTGCATATCGATAATCAGTAGAGCCGTATGAACCATTTTATGCCTTATCCAATTGCAAGAGGGCTTCAATCTCTGCTAGGGTGCTAGCTTGTGAAATAGCTCCACGAAGTTTGGCAGCGCCAGATGTTCCACGGAGGTAGTGAGGAGCGAGGCCACGGAATTCACGAACTGCGACATTTTCCCCTTTGAGGTTAATCAAGCGTTTCAAGTGTTCGTAGGCAATTTTCATCTTGTCTTCAAAGGTCAAATCAGGTAGGATTTCTCCTGTTTCAAAGTAGTGGTTGATTTGGTTGAAGAGGTAAGGATTCCCCATGGCAGCGCGGCCAATCATGACTGCGTCAGCACCGACTTCTTCGATACGCTGTTTGGCTTCTTGAACTGTACGGATGTCACCGTTGGCGATGAATGGAATCTTGGTCAATGCTTGAGCGACCTTGTGAAGGGTCTCAAGGTCTGCGTGGCCTGTGTACATTTGTTCGCGGGTACGGCCATGCATAGCGAGGGCAGAAACACCTGCAGCTTCAGCAGCGAGGGCATTTTCTACTGCCAGAGATGGGTCAGCCCAGCCGGTACGCATTTTGACAGTAAGGGGAATATCAAGGACAGATTGGACCTTGTTGATGATGGAGTAGATCTTGTCTGGGTCCTTGAGCCACATAGCTCCAGCTTCGTTCTTCACGATTTTGTTAACTGGGCAGCCCATGTTGATATCGACGATATCGGTCTTGGTATTTTCTTGGATGAATTCTGCTGCGCGTGCTAGGCTGTCTTCATCACTACCAAAAAGTTGGATAGAGACTGGGTTTTCGCCTTCATCGATATGAAGCATGTGCAGGGTTTTTTCGTTGTTATATTGGATTCCCTTGTCAGAGACCATTTCCATGACAACGAGTCCAGCACCGAGCTCTTTTGCGATGGTACGAAAGGCTGAGTTGGTCACGCCAGCCATAGGCGCTAAAACGGTACGATTGGGAATCTCAACATTGCCAATCATAAAAGGTGTATTAAGATTTGTCACGAATGAGTTCCTCCAGGTCGTTTTCATCAAAGTTATAAGTTGTTTGGCAGAATTGACAAGTGATTTCTGCCCCGTGGTCTTCCTCTTTCATTTCCTGCAAGTCTGAGCTTGGAAGGCTGGCAAGAGCATTCATAAAACGTTCATGACTACAGTCACATTGGAAACGGATTTCTTCTTCAGAAAGACGCTTGTAGGCCTCGTCACCGTAGATTGCCTTGAGGAGGGCTTCAATATGGTCGTCGCTTTCGAGAAGAGTAGAGATAGCTGGCATTTCTTGGATGCGTTTTTCAAAGCGAGCGATCTCCTCTTCCTTGGCTCCTGGCAAGACTTGGACTAGGAAACCACCTGCAACCTTAACCTTGTCTTCCTCGTCCAAAAGGACATTGAGGCCGACTGCTGAAGGAGTCTGTTGGCTTTCAGTCAGGTAAAAGGCAAGGTCTTCACCGATTTCTCCAGAGATGAGAGGAGTCATAGAGTTGTAAGGATTTCCAGTACCGTAGTCTGTGATAACGAGGAATTGACCATTGCCGACAAAAGGTCCAACTAGGACTTCACCAGTTGCAGTCTTTTTGATATCGACACCGGGATTTTGAACGTAACCTTTGACATTCCCTCTGGTATCAGCGACGGTGATGATAGCACCTAGAGAGCTAGATCCTAACACCTTAACTGTTAGTTTGGTATTTCCTTTTTCATTGGCTGCGAGAATCTGGCTAGCGATAAGAGTTCGACCAAGCGCTACAGTTGAGCTAGCTTGGGTTTGGTGTTTTTCTTGAGCAGTGCGGATGGTTTCAGTGCTGTCTAGGACAAAAGCACGAAAGGCGCCACTTTCTGATATAGTTTTAATAATTTTATCCATAGCTACTATTTTAGCATAAAAATGCCCAAAGGGGGAGCCGTGTGTTTGTTGATTTTCAGGATAATGAACTAGAAAATCAGCATGAAAATAAAAAGAGAAACAGATTATTTCAGCATTTGTAAGATTTATGCTATGCTTAAGGTAGAACATGAAAGGGGTAACAAATGTATTTAGGAGACTTGATGGAAAAGGCTGAATCTGGCCAATTTTCAATCCTTTCCTTTCTATTACAAGAGTCTGAGACAACCGTCAAGGCTGTAATGGAGGAAACAGGATTTTCAAAAGCAACCCTAACCAAATATGTCACCCTGCTCAATGACAAGGCTTTGGACAGTGGTTTAGAGCTGAACATCTCCTTAGAAGATGAAAATCTGTGCCTGTCGATCGGTGCAGCTACCAAGGGGAGAGATATCCGGAGTTTGTTTTTGGAGAATGCTGTTAAATATCAGATTCTTGTTTATCTTCTTTACCACCAACAGTTTTTGGCCCATCAGCTGGCTCAAGAATTGATGATTAGTGAGGCTACGCTTGGTCGCCACTTGGCTAGTTTAAATCAGATTTTGTCAGAATTTGACTTATCCATCCAAAATGGACGGTGGCGAGGTCCAGAACATCAAATTCGCTATTTCTATTTCTGTCTTTTCCGCAAGGTTTGGTCGAGTCAGGAATGGGAAGGCCACATGCAGAAGCCAGAGAGAAAGCAGGAGATTGCCAGTTTAGAGGAAATCTGCGGTGCAAGCTTGTCTTCGGGGCAGAAATTGGACCTGGTTCTCTGGGCTCACATCAGTCAACAACGTCTCCGGGTCAATGCCTGTCAGTTTCAAGTCATAGAAGAAAAAATGCGAGGGTATTTTGACAATATTTTCTACCTTCGTTTGCTCAGAAAGGCTCCGTCCTTTTTCGCTGGACAACACCTTCCTCTAGGAACTGAGGATGGTGAGATGATGATATTCTTCTCTTTCCTCCTATCTCATCGCATTCTTCCTCTTCATACTATGGAGTATATTCTTGGTTTTGGAGGGCAGTTGGCAGATTTGCTGACGCAATTAATTCAAGAGATGAAGAAAGAGGAATTACTAGGGGACTACATAGAGGACCATGTCACCTATGAACTCAGTCAGCTTTGTGGTCAAGTCTATCTATATAAGGGCTATATTTTACAAGATCAGTACAGATACCAGACAGAGAATCGTCATCCTTATTTGTTGATGGAACATGATTTTAAAGAGACAGCAGAAGAGATTTTTCATGCTTTACCTGCCTTTCATCAGGGGACGGATTTGGATAAGAAAATTCTCTGGGAATGGCTCCAGTTAATAGAATATATGGCTGAAAATGGTGGTC
Source organism: bacterium (assembly GCA_905221235.1). GTDB lineage: Bacteria > Bacillota > Bacilli > Lactobacillales > Streptococcaceae > Streptococcus. The sequence continues at coordinate 34,972 of CAJNCJ010000012.1, read as the reverse complement.
AGCATATGCGGATTGGTCTGGATTTGACATCTGGTTTTCTTGTCTTTTCAAGGATGGCAGCCATTTTGAAACGGTATTTGGAATACAATCGTTTCATTAGCATTGAAGCCTATGACCCTAGTCGGCATTATGATTTGCTGGTTACCAATAACCCGATTCATAAGAAGGAGCAGACACCAGTTTATTATTTAAAAAATGACTTGGATATGGAAGATTTGGCAGCGATTCGCCAGTTATTATTCACTTAAAAGGCTTGGTGGTTCCAGGTCTTTTTTGTGAAATTTGCACAATCTCCTCACATTTTTTTAAAAATTAAAAAAAGTTGATAAACAAGAAAGCGCTTTATTTTGTATACTAGTTACTGTAAAGAGGAGACATCCTCAAGATCTTTATCAGGAGGACAGCACATGTCACAAGAAAAATACATCATGGCCATTGACCAGGGGACTACAAGTTCTCGTGCCATCATTTTCAACAAAAAAGGGGAAAAGGTTAGCTCGAGTCAAAAAGAGTTTACTCAGATTTTTCCTCAAGCAGGTTGGGTTGAGCACAATGCCAATGAAATTTGGAATTCTGTTCAGTCAGTTATTGCTGGAGCTTTCATCGAAAGTGGTGTCAAGCCAAATCAAATCGAAGCAATCGGGATTACCAACCAGCGTGAAACAACGGTTGTCTGGGATAAGAAAACAGGACTCCCTATCTACAACGCGATCGTTTGGCAATCACGTCAGACAGCACCTTTGGCTGAGCAACTAAAAAGTCAAGGTTATGTGGAAAAATTCCATGAAAAGACTGGTTTGATCATCGATGCTTACTTCTCTGCTACCAAGGTTCGTTGGATTTTGGACCATGTAGAGGGTGCGCAAGAGAGAGCTGAAAAGGGAGAATTGCTCTTTGGTACGATTGACACTTGGTTGGTTTGGAAATTGACTGACGGTGCGGCTCACGTGACTGACTACTCAAATGCAGCTCGTACCATGCTTTATAACATTAAGGAACTCAAATGGGATGACGAGATTTTGGAAATTCTCAACATTCCGAAGGCCATGCTTCCAGAAGTTCGTTCTAACTCTGAAATCTACGGCAAGACAGCTCCATTCCATTTCTACGGTGGAGAAGTGCCAATCTCAGGTATGGCTGGTGACCAACAGGCAGCCCTCTTTGGACAGTTGGCCTTTGAACCAGGTATGGTCAAGAATACTTATGGAACAGGCTCTTTCATCATCATGAATACTGGGGAAGAGATGCAGTTGTCTGAAAATAACCTCTTGACAACGATTGGCTACGGAATCAACGGCAAGGTTTACTATGCTTTGGAAGGATCTATCTTCATAGCAGGAAGTGCCATTCAATGGCTTCGTGACGGTCTTCGCATGGTTGAAAATTCACCAGAATCTGAAAAATACGCTCGTGATTCTCACAACAATGATGAAGTTTATGTCGTTCCAGCCTTTACAGGTCTAGGTGCTCCATACTGGAACCAAAACGCTCGTGGTTCTGTCTTTGGCTTAACTCGTGGAACAAGCAAAGAAGACTTTATCAAGGCAACCTTGCAATCTATCGCTTATCAAGTGCGTGACATTATCGACACGATGCAAGTGGATGCTCAGACAGCTATTCAGGTCTTGAAGGTGGATGGTGGTGCAGCTATGAACAACTTCCTCATGCAGTTTCAAGCTGACATCTTGGGAATCGACATCGCACGTGCAAAAAACTTGGAAACAACTGCTCTAGGAGCAGCCTTCCTAGCAGGTTTGTCAGTAGGCTACTGGAAGGACTTGGATGAGTTGAAACTCTTGAACGAGACAGGAGAACTCTTTGAGCCATCCATGAACGAATCGCGCAAGGAACAACTCTACAAGGGATGGAAGAAAGCTGTGAAAGCAACGCAAGTCTTTGCGGAAATCGATGACTAATACTCAATGAAAATCAAAGAGCAAACTAGGAAGCTAGCCGCAGGTTGCTCAAAGCACTGTTTTGAGGTTGTGGATAGAACTGACGAAGTCAGTAACCATACCTACGGTAAGGCGACGCTGACGTGGTTTGAAGAGATTTTCGAAGAGTATAATACTGGAAGAATAAAGCGACTTAATTAGAAAGTGTGTAAATATGGAATTTTCAAAGAAAACACGTGAATTATCAATTAAAAAAATGCAAGAACGTACCCTGGACCTCTTGATTATCGGTGGGGGAATCACAGGGGCTGGTGTAGCCTTGCAGGCGGCAGCTAGTGGTCTTGAGACTGGTTTGATTGAAATGCAGGACTTCGCAGAAGGAACATCAAGCCGTTCAACAAAATTGGTTCACGGCGGCCTTCGTTACCTCAAACAATTCGACGTGGAAGTGGTATCAGATACAGTTTCTGAACGTGCAGTGGTTCAACAAATCGCTCCACATATTCCAAAACCAGACCCAATGCTCTTGCCAGTTTACGATGAAGATGGAGCGACCTTTAGCCTCTTCCGTCTCAAAGTAGCCATGGACTTGTACGATCTTTTGGCGGGTGTTAACAACACACCAGCTGCTAACAAGGTCTTGAGCAAGGAAGAAGTCTTGGAACGCCAGCCAAACTTGAAGAAAGAAGGTTTGGTAGGAGGTGGGGTTTACCTTGACTTCCGTAACAACGATGCGCGTCTCGTGATTGAAAATATCAAACGTGCCAACCAAGATGGTGCCCTCATTGCCAACCATGTTAAGGCAGAAGGCTTCCTCTTTGACGAAAGCGGCAAGATTACTGGTGTCGTAGCTCGTGATTTGTTGACAGACCAAGTCTTTGAAATTAAGGCGCGTCTGGTTATCAACACAACAGGTCCTTGGAGCGACAAGGTGCGTAATTTGTCTAATAAGGGAATACAATTCTCACAAATGCGTCCAACTAAGGGAGTTCACTTGGTAGTGGATTCAAGCAAAATCAAGGTTTCACAGCCAGTTTACTTTGACACAGGTTTGGGTGACGGTCGTATGGTCTTTGTGCTCCCACGTGAAAACAAGACTTACTTTGGTACAACTGATACAGACTACACAGGTGATTTAGAACATCCAAAAGTGACTCAGGAAGATGTAGATTACCTACTTGGCATTGTCAACAACCGCTTCCCAGAAGCTAACATTACTATCGATGATATCGAAAGCAGCTGGGCAGGTCTTCGTCCATTGATTGCAGGCAATAGCGCTTCTGACTACAATGGAGGAAATAACGGTACAATCAGCGATGAAAGCTTCAATAGCTTGATTGCGACTGTCGAAGCTTATCTATCGAAAGAAAAAACGCGTGAAGATGTTGAATCTGCTGTTAGCAAGCTTGAAAGCAGTACATCTGAGAAACATTTGGATCCATCTGCAGTTTCTCGTGGTTCTAGCTTGGACCGTGATGACAATGGTCTCTTGACCCTTGCTGGTGGTAAAATCACAGACTACCGTAAGATGGCTGAAGGAGCTATGGAGCGCGTGGTTGACATCCTCAAAGCAGAATTTGACCGCAGCTTTAAACTGATCAACTCTAAGACTTATCCTGTTTCAGGTGGAGAATTGAACCCAGCAAATGTGGACTCAGAAATCGAAGCCTTTGCGCAACTTGGAGTATCACGTGGTTTGGATAGCAAGGAAGCTCACTATCTGGCAAATCTTTACGGTTCAAATGCACCGAAGGTCTTTGCCCTTGCTCACAGCTTGGAACAAGCGCCAGGACTCAGCTTGGCGGACACCTTGTCTCTTCACTATGCAATGCGCAATGAGTTGGCTCTTAGCCCAGTTGACTTCATCCTTCGTCGTACCAACCACATGCTCTTTATGCGTGATAGTTTGGATAGCATCGTTGAGCCAGTTTTGAATGAAATGGGACGATTCTATGATTGGTCAGAAGAAGAAAAAGCAGCCTACCGTGCGGATGTCGAAGCAGCTCTTGCTAACAATGATTTAGCAGAATTAAAAAATTAAGAAAAAGGAAAAGAGGTGGAGGGCAGCATTCCTTGTCGCCCGCTCCTTCTTTTTAATGGAGACAGAAAGATGATGAATGAATTATTTGGAGAATTTTTGGGGACTTTAATCCTGATTCTTCTAGGAAATGGTGTTGTTGCAGGTGTGGTTCTTCCAAAAACTAAGAGCAACAGTTCAGGTTGGATTGTGATTACTATGGGGTGGGGGATTGCAGTTGCAGTTGCGGCCTTTGTATCTGGCAAGCTCAGTCCGGCTCATTTAAATCCAGCTGTGACGATTGGTGTAGCTTTAAAAGGTGGTTTGCCTTGGGCTTCCGTTTTCCCTTACATCCTCGCTCAGTTTGCAGGGGCTATGCTCGGTCAGATTTTAGTTTGGTTGCAATTTAAACCACACTATGAAGCAGAAGAAAATGCAGGCAATATCCTGGCAACCTTCAGTACTGGCCCAGCCATCAAGGATACAGTTTCTAACTTGATCAGCGAAATCCTGGGCACCTTTGTTTTGGTGTTGACAATCTTTGCTTTGGGTCTGTACGATTTTCAGGCAGGTATAGGAACCTTTGCAGTGGGAACTTTGATTGTCGGTATTGGTCTATCACTAGGTGGGACAACAGGTTATGCCTTGAACCCTGCACGTGACCTTGGACCTCGTATCATACACAGCCTTCTTCCAATTTCAAACAAGGGAGACGGAGACTGGTCTTATGCTTGGATTCCAGTTGTAGGCCCTGTTATCGGTGCAGCCTTGGCCGTACTTGTATTCTCACTTTTCTAATTTATACTCTTCGAAAATCTCTTCAAACCACGTCAGCGTCGCCTTACCGTATGTATGGTTACTGACTTCGTCAGTTCTATCTACAACCTCAAAGCAGTGCTTTGAGCAACATGCGGCTAGCTTTCTAGTTTGCTCTTTGATTTTCATTGAGTATTAGAAAACAATTATTTTGATAGAGCTTGAGATGAGTATCTCAGGCTTTTTTCATTGAGTATAACTTCTTAGAGCTAGCCAACAACGATAATAATCTTTCCTTTAAAAAGTAGAAATAATAAAGGCAATAGCTTTTTCTTTTTCATGTGAAAAACCTCACTTTTGTTTTCTGTTATTTTATGCTAAAATATTAAAAATCAAATTTTAATTCCAAAGTTGACAACTAAGATGGGAGCCTTACATGTCTAATTCGTTTGTCAAGTTGTTAGTCTCTCAATTGTTTGCAAATTTAGCAGATATTTTCTTTAGAGTAACAATCATTGCGAACATATACATTATTTCAAAATCAGTAATTGCCACATCACTAGTTCCTATTTTAATAGGGATATCCTCTTTTGTTGCTAGTCTTTTAGTTCCTTTAGTTACTAAAAGACTAGCGCTAAATAGGGTTTTATCTTTATCCCAATTTGGAAAGACTATATTATTGTCGATACTGGTAGGAATGTTTACCGTAATGCAATCAGTAGCGCCTTTGGTAACCTATCTATTTGTTGTGGTAATTTCCATATTAGATGGTTTTGCTGCACCTGTTTCTTATGCTATTGTGCCACGCTATGCGACCGATTTGGGTAAGGCTAATTCAGCCTTATCAATGAGTGGTGAAGCTGTTCAATTGGTGGGTTGGGGATTAGGTGGACTCTTGTTTGCAACAATTGGACTCTTACCTACCACGTTTATCATTTTAATCTTGTATATCACTTCTAGCTTTCTGATGTTATTTCTTCCTAACGCTGAAGTGGAGGTGTTAGAGTCAGAAACTAATCTTGAAATTTTGTTCAAAGGTTGGAAGTTAGTTGCTAGAGATCCTAGATTAAGACTTTTTGTATCAGCAAATTTATTGGAAATTTTCTCAAATACGATTTGGGTTTCGTCTATCATACTTGTCTTTGTAACTGAGTTATTAAATGAAACGGAAAGTTACTGGGGATATTCTAATACAGCATACTCTATCGGGATTATAATTAGTGGCTTAATTGCTTTTAGGCTATCTGAAAAGTTCCTCGCTGCTAAATGGGAAAGTATTCTTTTTTCTCTTGTAGCCATAGCAATAGTGACACTGACTATTCTACTTTTTCCAAATGCACAGATGTTTTTATTATTTTCAGCTTTAGTTGGTATGTTATCGCAACTAAAAGAAGTTCCTGAAAGTGTATTTCTTCAGGAAACAGTAGAGGAAAATAACTTGGTTAATGTCTATTCCGTTCTTGAAGTGATTTCGACATTAGCATTTTCAGTATTTGTTTTGCTAATGAGCTATATCACTGAGAATTTTGGTATTAGCATCAGTTTTTGGCTATCGGCAATTTGTCTGATGATAGAAGCTATTTTAATTTATATCAGACGAGATTATTTTAGGTGAGAGACTGGTTAAAAAGTCTTGAAAAATTAGAAAAGCGCATAGTATCGGGTGTTGAAACTTGATATTGTGCGTTTTATTATGGAAAGATTTACTTCATTTTCTTCTAAAATTGAGTTTTTGCCCAGGGACACTCTATTTGAAATATTCATAGAAAAACCGCATAATCTTTAAAATTAGCTTAAATGTAGTGAAAATGTACGGTAAACAATTGAAAAAATACTATATAAAGTGGTACAATGGTAGAAAAATAAGCTAGTAAGAATTACTCTTATTTTAGCGAAAAATTACAGAAATGAATGGTTTTTCTTGATGAAACAGAGAAAAGAATTGTACCTTTTTCTTGGTCGGACAGCCTTGTATTTTCTTATCTTTCTAGGGCTGCTTTACTTCTTTAGCTATCTTGGTCAGGGTCAAGGAAGCTTTATCTATAATGAATTTTAACTTGAAGGAGAATCCCTATTGTGTCAAATAAACCAATAGCAGATATGATTGAAACCATTGAGCATTTTGCTCAGACCCAGCCTAGCTATCCTGTCTATAATGTTTTAGGGCAGGAACACACTTATGGCGATTTAAAGGCTGATTCGGATAGTTTGGCTGCAGCCATTGACCAACTAGGCTTGCCTGAGAAGTCTCCTGTGGTCGTTTTTGGTGGCCAAGAATATGAAATGTTGGCAACTTTTGTAGCCTTGACTAAGTCAGGTCATGCCTACATTCCAATTGATAGTCATTCGGCCTTGGAGCGAGTTTCAGCTATTTTAGAAGTTGCAGAGCCAAGCTTGATTATTGCCATCTCAGACTTTCCATTGGAGCAGGTTTCGACACCGATGATGACTCTAGCTCAGGTTCAAGAAGCCTTTGCCCAAGGGAATAACTATGAAATCACGCATCCAGTTAAGGGAGATGATAATTACTACATTATCTTTACTTCTGGTACGACTGGTAAGCCTAAAGGAGTGCAGATTTCCCATGACAATCTCCTCAGCTTTACCAACTGGATGATTACAGACAAGGAATTTGCGACGCCAAGTCGTCCACAAATGCTGGCTCAGCCACCTTATTCTTTTGACCTGTCTGTCATGTACTGGGCGCCAACCTTGGCACTCGGAGGTACACTTTTCGCTCTTCCTTCAGCTATTACTCAGGACTTTAAGCAACTTTTTGCGACCATCTTTTCATTGCCAATCGCTATCTGGACTTCAACACCGTCTTTTGCAGATATGGCCATGTTGTCTGAAGACTTTAACAGCGAGAAAATGCCTGGAATCACGCATTTCTACTTTGATGGAGAAGAATTGACGGTTAAAACAGCTCAAAAACTACGCGAGCGTTTCCCAAAAGCCCGTATTATCAATGCCTACGGTCCAACAGAAGCGACAGTGGCCCTGTCAGCAGTTGCTGTGACAGACGAAATGCTAGCGACTCTCAAGCGCCTACCAATTGGCTATACCAAGGCTGATTCTCCAACCTTTATCATTGACGAGGAAGGAAATAAACTGCCAAATGGCGAACAGGGAGAAATCATTGTTTCTGGGCCAGCTGTTTCAAAAGGTTATATGAACAATCCTGAAAAAACGGCAGAAGCCTTCTTTGAGTTTGAAGGTCTGCCAGCCTACCATACAGGAGATGTGGGAACCATGACAGATGAGGGCTTGCTTCTCTACGGCGGACGCATGGACTTCCAAATTAAGTTCAACGGTTACCGCATCGAGTTAGAAGATGTCTCTCAAAATCTTAATAAGTCTCGCTATATCGAGTCTGCTGTCGCAGTACCGCGTTATAACAAGGACCACAAGGTACAAAATCTATTGGCTTATGTCATCTTGAAAGACGGTGTTCGTGAGCAGTTTGAGCGAGATATTGATATTACCAAGGCTATCAAGGAAGATTTAACAGATATCATGATGTCCTACATGATGCCGTCTAAATTCCTTTATCGAGACAGTTTGCCATTGACTCCAAATGGGAAAATTGACATCAAAGGATTGATTAACGAGGTGAATAAGAGATGATGGAGTTCTTTCAACAGCTTCCTCATTTAGAGCCATACGGCAATCCTCAGTATTTTGTCTATGTGATTGCTGCAACCTTGCCTATCTTTATCGGCCTCTTTTTCAAGAAACGCTTTGCCTGGTATGAAGTGCTGGTTAGTCTCTTCTTTATTGTCACCATGTTGGTAGGTGGGAAGACCAATCAATTGGCTGCCTTGGGTATTTACCTTTGCTGGGAAATATTGCTCGTACTCTTCTACAAGCATTATCGAAAAAGTAAGGATGGCAAGTGGGTCTTCTACCTAGTTAGTTTTCTGTCCCTCCTTCCGATTATCTTTGTCAAGGTGCAACCAGCTATCAATGGAACGCAGTCTTTGCTTGGATTTTTAGGAATTTCTTACCTGACTTTTCGTTCGGTTGGGATTATCATCGAGCTGAGAGATGGGGTGATTAAGGGCTTTACCCTCTGGGAATTCCTCCGTTTCCTTCTCTTCATGCCGACTTTTTCAAGTGGTCCAATCGATCGCTTTAAGCGTTTTAATGAAAATTATCAGACCATTCCTGAGCGGGATGAGTTGATGGATATGCTGGATGAGTCTGTTCGCTATATCATGTGGGGATTTTTGTACAAGTTTATCCTAGCTCATGTTTTAGGAGAGACCTTACTCCCTCCTTTGAAGAATCTAGCCCTGCAGTCAGGTGGCTTCTTTAACCACTATGCCCTGGCAGTTATGTATACCTTTGGTCTGGAGCTTTTCTTTGACTTTGCAGGTTACTCTATGTTTGCCTTGGCCATTTCAAACTTGATGGGAATCCGTAGCCCTATCAACTTTAATAAGCCCTTTTTATCAAGGGATTTAAAGGAATTTTGGAATCGTTGGCATATGAGTTTGTCCTTCTGGTTCCGTGACTTTGTCTTTATGCGAATGGTCATGGTATTGACCAGAAAGAAGGTCTTTAAAAATCGCAATGTAACCTCAAGTGTGGCCTACATTGTAAATATGCTGATTATGGGATTTTGGCATGGGGTGACCTGGTACTATATCGCCTATGGACTCTTTCATGGACTAGGCTTGGTCATCAATGATGCTTGGATTCGCAAGAAAAAAACGCTCAATAAGGAACGGAAAAAAGCAGGGAAGCCTGCTCTACCTGAGAATCGCTGGATTCAGTTGCTTGGCATGGTTATCACCTTCCATGTCGTCATGCTGTCATTCTTAATCTTTTCTGGATTCTTGAATGAGTTATGGTTTAAAAAATAAAAGGAAATAAAATATGGATATCAAATCAGAAGTTATTGAAATTATTGATGAGTTGTTTATGGAAGATGTTTCTGACATGATGGATGAAGATCTTTTTGATGCAGGTGTCTTGGATAGTATGGGAACGGTTGAATTGATTGTGGAGATTGAAAACCGTTTTGACATTCGTGTCCCTGTAACAGAGTTTGGTCGTGACGACTGGAATACAGCCAATAAAATCATAGCTGGTATTGTGGAGTTACAAAATGCTTAAACGCTTATGGATGATCTTCGGACCGGTCTTGATAGCTGGTTTGTTGGTTTTTCTGCTCATTTTCTTCTATCCTACTGAGATGCGTCATAATCTAGGAGCTGAAAAGCGTTCAGCAGTGGCCACTACTATCGATAGTTTTAAGGAGCGAAGTCAAAAGGTCAGAGCACTATCTGATCCAAATATGCGTTTTGTTCCTTTCTTTGGCTCCAGTGAATGGCTTCGTTTTGACGGTGCTCATCCTGCAGTCTTGGCTGAGAAATACAATCGCTCCTACCGTCCTTATCTTTTAGGACAGAGGGGAGCTGCATCGCTTAACCAGTATTTTGGAATGCAACAGATGTTGCCACAGCTAGAGAATAAACAAGTTGTGTATGTTATCTCACCTCAGTGGTTCAGTAAAAATGGCTATGAGCCAGCAGCCTTTCAGCAGTATTTTAATGGAGACCAGTTGACCAGTTTTTTGGAACATCAATCTGGAGATCAGGCTAGTCAATATGCAGCGACTCGCTTACTACAGCAGTTCCCAAACGTAGCTATGAAAGATTTGGTTCAGAAGTTGGCAAGTAAAGAAGAATTGTCGACGGCAGACAATGAAATGATTGAATTATTGGCTCGGTTTAATGAACGCCAAGCTTCCTTTTTTGGTCAGTTTTCAGTTAGAGGCTATGTCAACTACGATAAGCATGTAGTTAAGTATTTAAAGACCTTGCCAGACCAGTTTTCTTATCAAGCCATAGAGGATGTCGTTAAAGCAGATGCAGAAAAGAATACTTCTAATAATGATCTGGGAATGGAAAATTATTTCTATAATACGCAGATCAAGAAGGATTTGAAGAAATTAAAGGACTCTCAGAAAAGCTTTACCTATCTCAAGTCGCCAGAGTATAATGACTTGCAGTTGGTTTTAACACAGTTTTCTAAATCTAAGGTAAACCCGATTTTTATCATTCCACCTGTTAATAAAAAATGGATGGACTACGCTGGTCTACGAGAGGATATGTATCAACAAACGGTGCAAAAGATTCGCTACCAGTTAGAAAGTCAAGGCTTTACCAATATAGCAGATTTTTCTAAGGATGGCGGGGAGCCTTTCTTTATGAAGGACACCATTCACCTTGGTTGGTTGGGTTGGTTGGCTTTTGACAAGGCTGTTGATCCTTTCCTATCCAATCCCACACCAGCTCCGACTTACCATCTGAATGAGCGATTTTTCAGCAAAGATTGGGCGACCTACGATGGAGATATCAAGGAATTTCAATAGATAATAGTATGGAAGAGTTCAAGAATGAAGCCTATTTTCACGTTTTTTCTTGACTCTTTTTTTGCTTGTGATATAATTAACTGGTAAATAAAATTCCAAAGAATAGTATTTTTCTCTTAAAAATGGAGAAATCTAGAAGGAAAGGAGTCAGATATGAGACAGCTAGCGAAGGATATCGATGCTTTTTTGAATGAGGTGATTTTGCAGGCGGAAAACCAACATGAAATCCTAATAGGTCATTGCACTAGTGAGGTGGCGCTTACCAATACCCAGGAGCATATCCTCATGCTCTTGTCAGAGGAATCTTTAACCAATTCAGAATTGGCTCGTCGCCTCAATGTCAGTCAGGCGGCAGTTACCAAGGCCATTAAGTCTTTGGTCAAGGAAGGGATGTTGGAAACGTCTAAAGATCCTAAGGATGCGCGTGTGATTTTTTATCAGTTGACTGATTTGGCTCGTCCAATTGCTGAGGAGCACCATCATCACCATGAGCATACGCTTTTAACCTATGAACAAGTGGCGACTCAGTTTACTCCAAATGAACAAAAAGTGATTCAGCGGTTTTTGACTGCTTTAGTAGGAGAAATCAAATAATGAGATATATTACGGTAGAGGATTTGTCCTTCTATTATGATAAGGAGCCTGTTCTTGAGCATATCAATTATAGTGTTGATAGTGGGGAATTTGTTACTTTGACAGGGGAGAATGGAGCGGCTAAGACGACACTCATCAAGGCCAGTCTTGGGATTCTTCAACCACGCATTGGTAAGGTGACCATTTCAAAGACAAATACCCAGGGCAAAAAATTGAGAATAGCTTATCTTCCTCAACAGATTGCCAGTTTTAATGCAGGTTTTCCAAGTACGGTTTATGAGTTTGTCAAGTCGGGTCGCTATCCGCGAAAAGGTTGGTTCCGTCGTTTGAATGCTCATGATGAGGAGCATATCAAGGCTAGTCTAGACTCAGTTGGCATGTGGGAACACCGAGATAAACGCTTGGGTTCTCTTTCTGGGGGACAAAAGCAGCGAGCGGTGATCGCGCGTATGTTTGCTTCTGACCCAGATGTGTTTATCCTAGATGAGCCGACAACGGGGATGGATGCAGGAAGTAAAAATGAATTTTACGAACTCATGCACCACAGCGCCCATCATCATGGCAAGGCTGTTTTGATGATTACCCATGACCCTGAAGAAGTTAAGGATTATGCGGACCGCAATATTCATCTAGTCCGTAATCAAGACTCGCCATGGCGTTGTTTCAATGTTCATGAGAATGATCAGGAGGTGGGCCATGCTTAGTTTATTATCTTATGACTTTATGCAACGTGCCTTTCTGGCGGTTATTGCTATGAGTCTTTTCTCGCCAGTATTAGGAACCTTCCTTATCTTGCGTCGTCAGAGTTTGATGAGTGATACTCTTAGCCACGTCTCACTTTCAGGTGTAGCCTTTGGTCTGGTCCTAGGGATTTCTCCGACTGTTTCTACGATTGCCATTGTCTTGATTGCAGCGGTCTTTCTGGAGTATCTCCGTACGGTTTACAAGAGCTTTATGGAAATCGGGACAGCTATCCTTATGTCGACAGGTCTGGCTGTTTCTCTGATTGTCATGAGCAAGGGTAAAAGCTCTAGTTCTATGAGTTTGGACCAGTACCTTTTTGGTTCAATCGTGACTATTAGTGAAGAACAGGTCGTTTCCCTCTTTGTCATTGCGGCGGTTGTTTTGATTTTGACCTTCCTCTTCCTTCGTCCAATGTATATCTTGACCTTCGATGAGGATACGGCCTTTGTGGATGGCCTGCCAGTTCGTACCATGTCTATTCTTTTTAATATGGTGACAGGGGTGGCTATTGCTCTTATGATTCCTGCAGCAGGAGCTCTTTTGGTGTCGACCATTATGGTCTTGCCAGCTAGTATTGCCCTGCGTCTGGGGAAAAACTTTAAATCGGTTATGCTGCTTGCCAGTGCTATTGGATTTTTGGGAATGGTAGCAGGACTTTACATTTCCTACTATGCAGAAACACCTGCAAGCGCAAGTATTACCATTATTTTTGTAACTGTCTTCTTACTGATTAGTTTAGTAAGACGTTTTATCAAATAGGAGACTAATGTGAAAAAAATTAGCTTATTGCTCGCCAGTCTATGTGCCTTGTTTTTAGTGGCTTGTTCCAATCAAAAGCAGGCAGATGGCAAACTAAATATCGTAACAACCTTTTACCCCGTCTATGAATTTACCAAGCAAGTCGCAGGAGATACTGCTAATGTAGAACTCCTCATCGGTGCTGGTACAGAACCCCATGAATATGAACCGTCTGCCAAGGCAGTTGCCAAAATCCAAGACGCAGATACCTTCGTTTATGAAAATGAAAACATGGAAACATGGGTTCCTAAATTGCTAGATACTTTGGATAAGAAAAAGGTGAAAACCATCAAGGCGACAGGTGATATGTTGCTCTTACCAGGTGGCGAGGAAGAAGAGGGAGACCATGATCATGGAGAAGAAGGTCATCACCATGAGTATGATCCCCATGTTTGGTTGTCACCAGTCCGTGCCATTAAACTAGTAGAGCACATCCGTGCCAGCTTGTCATCAGATTATCCTGATAAAAAAGAGACCTTTGAAAAGAATGCTGCTGCCTATATCGAAAAATTGCAAGCCTTGGATAAGGCTTATGCAGAAGGCTTGTCTCAATCTAAACAAAAGAGCTTTGTGACTCAGCACGCAGCCTTTAACTATCTTGCCTTGGACTATGGACTCAAACAGGTTGCAATCTCAGGTCTCTCTCCAGATGCAGAGCCATCAGCTGCACGTTTGGCAGAATTGACGGAGTACGTCAAGAAAAACAAAATCGCCTATATCTACTTTGAAGAAAATGCCTCACAAGCCCTTGCTAACACACTTTCAAAAGAAGCAGGTGTCAAAACTGATGTCCTTAATCCTTTAGAAAGTCTGACAGAAGAGGACACCAAGGCTGGAGAAAATTACATCTCTATCATGGAGAAAAACCTCAAGGCTTTGAAACAAACAACAGACCAAGAAGGTCCAGCTATCGAACCTGAAAAGGCAGAGGATACCAAGACAGTTCAAAATGGTTACTTTGAGGATGCAGATGTCAAGGACCGCACCTTGAGTGACTATGCAGGTAACTGGCAATCAGTTTATCCTTTCCTTGAAGATGGCACGTTTGATCAAGTTTTTGACTACAAGGCTAAGTTGACTGGTAAGATGACTCAGGCTGAGTACAAGGCCTACTATACAAAAGGCTATCAGACAGATGTGACTAAGATCAATATCACTGATAACACTATGGAATTTGTTCAAGGTGGACAAAGTAAGAAATATACTTACAAGTATGTCGGTAAGAAAATCTTGACTTACAAGAAAGGCAATCGTGGCGTGCGCTTCCTCTTTGAAGCGACAGATGCGGACGCTGGACAATTCAAGTATGTTCAGTTTAGTGACCACAATATCGCCCCAGTGAAGGCACAACATTTCCATATCTTCTTTGGAGGCACAAGCCAAGAAGCCCTCTTTGAAGAAATGGATAATTGGCCAACCTACTACCCAGATAACCTATCTGGCCAAGAAATCGCTCAAGAAATGTTGGCGCATTGATGAGAAAACCGACTAGTTCTTAGGAGCTAGTCGGTTTTTTGGTACTAGATGGTAATACTCTTCGAAAATCTCTTCAAACTACGTCAGCGTCGCCTTGCCGTATAGATGTGACTGACTTCGTCAGTCTTATCTACAACCTCAAAACAGTGTTTTGAGAAGCCTGCGGTTAGCTCCTAGTTAGCTCTTTGATTTTCATTTAGTATAACTTCATTATAGACCTTTCAGATACCTAAGGAACTTTAAACAATAAATAAAACTCTTGAAATATCCGGACCTGTATGTTAGAATAATTTTATCGGGTAAGGTTCATTAGAACACCAAATCCCTTAACTATTGCAGTAGTTAAGGGATTTTTTGACGTATCTTAGCGATTTAACGGGTGCTTACAGGCTAGTCATTCGGTCTACTTCTTACCATCTAGCCATTTGCAGACGAAATACAAGATAATTCCTGCTATGACGTCCGCTATAATAGTAAGAACGAGCTCTGGGGCAAGGTTCATTAGTTTCACCTCCTCTCACGAACCGTAAGGAACGTAATCGGTAACCGATGACAAAAATAGTATACCACACTAAATTTAGATCATCAACCTTGTTTAATTCTTGAAATATAGGGGATAGGCAAAAAGTCTTTAAAATCAGAAAATGTATAGTATCAGATGTATAAAATCTTGATGTTATATCAATCATAAAAGTGGATAGGAAAGTTTTCTGATTATCAGAATTCCTTCCTATCCACTTTTTGAAGATTGTAAGTTAGCCTTAGTTTATATAGAATCAGCTTATTTGTTTTATTTATCAAAACCTTGCAAGGCTTTTTGGCGTTCTTCTACTTGACCTTTAGCATCTAGTTTGTTACCACCGTATACAGCTGACTCCCATGATCCGTACATTGGATTTGGGAAGATGATGAATTTTTCACCGAATTCTTTTTGCAATTCTTCAAGTTGTTTATCACGGTCAGATTCAGAAGTCTTAGAAAAATCTGCAAAGTCTACAAGGTTATCACCAAACAATAAGATAAGATTTGTTTTTTCTTGAACTTTTTGGCGACGACCTTCTTTGGATTTTACACCACTTTCTAAGAACATGAGATGATCACGTCCTTGAACAGGAATTCCTTCACTTTCAAGATTTTTAATGGTAGCATCTACTTGATTAGCTGAACGGTCAGAAATATAGTAGATTTGGACACCGTTTTGATCAGCAAACTGAAGAAAATCCTTGGCACCTGGGACAGCTTTTGCTGAAGCTTTTTGAACCCAAACATCCCAATTTTCAGGTGTGAATGCTGTACCATCTTTGACATTTTGTACTTGATAAGGGCTATTATCTAGGACAGTTTCATCCAAGTCTAAAACGATAGAGTAAGGTTTGTCTGATTCTGTTTTGAGCAATTCCTTTAGGTGATTTGTTGCAACGTTATAACCTTGTATATATAAAGCTTTAGTTTCAGCTGATTTTTGGTACCAAAGGGTTGACATAGTATTTTCTCTTGACCGTAGTTGGTCATATGTCATTGTAATTTGATTATCAGATGAGCTATTATTGTTTGTCTGTGTTTCTGTGGACTTTGTTGCACAACTAGCCAATAAGACGACAGAAGCAAGTGCAGAAAGGATTGTAACAGTAGTTTTTGCTGTTTTCATGAAATATCTCCTATTCATTAATTTCAATAAATAGTATAGCATGAGAGAAAAGTTAAGGCAAGTCATTCTCTAACTATGGATGTAGATTCTATAGAAGTTAATGTAATGAAAAAAGCGATTGCATTTTATAAAGAGTTGTTTTAGTTAGGTATTAGACGACAATGTGACAATTCACCTCTAATTATTGACATTTCAGGAAAAATCGCAGTAAAAACTGCACAGCCTTCTTTAAATGTGCTATAATACAGGAAAAATAATGATGGAGGTCACGATAATGGCAACATTTTTGATGATTTTTGTGGTGGTTTGTGTGCTCCTATTGGTAATAGTCACACTGAGTACAGTTTATGTGGTTCGTCAGCAGTCGGTGGCGATTATTGAACGCTTTGGGAAATACCAAAAGGTTGCCAATAGCGGTATTCACATTCGCTTGCCTTTTGGGATCGACTCGATTGCAGCGCGAATTCAGTTGCGTTTGCTGCAAAGCGATATTGTGGTTGAGACTAAGACCAAGGATAATGTGTTCGTTATGATGAATGTAGCGACTCAGTACCGTGTCAACGAGCAGAGCGTGACAGATGCCTACTATAAACTCATGCGTCCAGAATCTCAGATTAAATCTTATATTGAAGACGCCCTTCGCTCTTCTGTTCCCAAATTAACCTTGGATGAATTGTTTGAGAAAAAAGATGAGATTGCCCTTGAGGTTCAACACCAAGTGGCGGAAGAAATGACAACCTACGGCTACATTATCGTGAAAACCTTGATTACCAAGGTCGAACCTGATGCAGAAGTTAAGCAATCCATGAATGAAATCAATGCGGCGCAACGCAAGCGGGTCGCAGCGCAAGAATTGGCGGAAGCTGACAAGATTAAAATTGTCACTGCAGCTGAAGCCGAAGCAGAAAAGGACCGCCTCCATGGTGTGGGGATTGCTCAACAACGTAAGGCGATTGTGGATGGATTGGCAGAGTCTATCACCGAACTCAAGGAAGCCAATGTTGGCATGACAGAAGAGCAAATCATGTCCATCCTCTTGACCAACCAATATTTGGATACCTTGAATACCTTTGCTTCTAAAGGAAATCAAACTATCTTTTTACCAAATACACCAAACGGTGTGGATGATATCCGTACACAAATCTTGTCAGCCCTCCGTGCTGAGAAGAAATAATAGATTAAAGAGCTTGGCAACAGGCTCTTTTTGCATTGCATTTGTTAAGAAAAACAAAGAGCATTGATATACATTTATACTCAATGAAAATCAAAGAGCAAACTAGGAAGCTAGCTGTAGGCTGTACTTGAGTACGGTAAGGCGACGCTGACGTGGTTTGAAGAGATTTTCGAAGAGTATTAAATAAAAATTATTGTATGTTGTCTCCCTTAACTTGGAATGATAAGTGAATAACTAGAAAGATTTGTGAATACAAACTATTTCTGATATACTAAATATACAGTAATAATGAATGATGGGAGATGGGATGAAAGAATTTCAATTTGAGAGAAAGCAGCGTTTTTCTTTGAGGAAATATACAATAGGAGTTTGCTCGGTCTTGCTAGGAACGAGTTTATTTTTTGCTGGTATGGGAGCTCAACCTGTACAGGCTACAGAAACGAGTTCAACACTAATTTCAAGTCATTATTTGGATGAGCAGGATTTATCTGAAAAGCTGAAATCTGAGTTGCAATGGTTTGAAGAAAATAAGATTGAGGTCAAAGAAGGAAAAGAATATTACTTTGTCTATCGAAAATTGGCTACAAGATTACCAGAAACAGGTCTGTTTTCTAATGATGGGATGTTTGTCTTGGGAGCAGGATTATTATTGCTTTCCTTCACTTTAATCAAGAGAAAAAAGGGAGCGTCTTACTTCCTTGTGACCATCTTTGCTGTTGGTGGCTGGGGAGCCTCCATCTCTGCTTTCGAAAATCTGGTAGAATTGCAACCAGCTCTTGTTAAGAGAGTAGAAGGTCAGTTTCTACCAAGTCCTGAAACAGTTCAAGGATATGAATTTACGGGATATTATTTGGTAAGAGATAGTGCTAGCAAGGAACTTTCTGTTGATAAGGTAGAGTCGCCAGCATTATCTCAAAAGGAGGAAAGTTCAGAACCTCAATCTAAGAAGATTGTACCACAGACTGTATCTCATTTTAGATCGACTGAAGATCTTGTGCAATCTCCTCAACCATCCTACGTAGTTGAGCCTGTTTTAAATCCAACTCCTGAAAAAAGTATGAGTATTGAGTCTAAAAAAGTACCAGATGAAGGAATGAAAACTGTTATTGAAGACAAGCCAGAACTGGAAGTTAGGGTAGGGGAGATAGAGTTTGAAACTCAATTTCAGTCTGACCCAACTCTGGCTAAGGGAGAAAAAAGAATTTCTATAGAAGGTGCCAAGGGACAAGAACGAATATTAACAGAAGTAAGGGTTGTCGATGGTATTGCTACGCGAAATGAAGTAGGGAGAGAAGTGCTTCGTGAACCAGTTACTCAGGTGATTCTGGTCGGGACAAAAGAGAAGGAACCTCAAGAAAATGGTATAAGTACAGCCCCAGAAGTCCAACCGTCTCTTCCATCTTATGAGGGAGGCGTCCCCGGTGAGTCCTTGGTGGAACCGTCCCTTCCATCCTATGAAGGTGGTGTTTCCGGTGAATCCTTGGTAGAGCCAGCACTTCCCTCTTATGAAGGCGGTGTTTCCGGTGAATCGTTGGTCGAACCAACGCTTCCGTCTTATGAAGGTGGTGTTTCCGGTGAATCCTTGGTGGAACCGTCTCTTCCCTCTTATGAAGGTGGCGTCTCTGGTGAATCGTTGGTCGAACCACCTCTTCCCTCTTATGAAGGTGGTGTTTCCGGCGATCCTTCGGTAGAGCCGTCTCTTCCCTCTTATGAAGGTGGTGTTTCAGGCGAATCGTTGGTCGAACCAACGCTTCCGTCTTATGAGGGTGGCGTCTCAGGTGAATCCTTGGTGGAACCGTCCCTTCCCTCTTATGAAGGCGGTGTTTCCGGTGAATCCTTGGTGGAACCGTCCCTTCCCTCTTATGAAGGCGGTGTTTCCGGTGAATCCTTGGTAGAGCCACCCCTTCCGTCTTATGAGGGCAGCGTTTCTGGTGAGCCTGAGATACAGGAGGCTCTTCCAGAGTATAAAGAAGACACTCAACTTCCTCAGACCAAAGTAGAGACCAAAGCTGTTCCTTATGGAACCATTTATGAAAAGAATGAGGCACTAGACCACGGTATTACAAGAGTAAAAATTCCGGGTGTTGAGGGACAAGAACAAGTTACTACTACCTATACTAAAGATCAAGCAAGTGGAAATATTTCTGAGAATAAAACTGTCAAAATAGTAGCTAACAAGGTTGATCAAGTTGTAGAAGTTGGAACTAAACCGAGTGTTGAAACTACTGTCCTATCTCATAAAACGATTTACCAAGTGAATCCTACTTTGGAGTTCAGACAAGAGAAAGTAGCGGTTGCAGGGCGTGATGGTTCGGTGGAAACTAGGACGACTTATCAACTAGATAAGTCAACAGGTCAGGTGACGGTATCTGACACTACTAGACAAGTAAATCCAGCAGTAGATAAAGTGATTCAAATTGGTAATGTGGAAAAAGTAATACAACCGATTGCTGTTACTGAGGAGCGAAGAGAGGATTCTTCACTTGCTAAAAACATAGAAAAGGTAGCATCTGAAGGAGAAGTTGGTGAGAATACACTTACCAGAACTTACGCTATCAATGAACAAACTGGTGAATTGATTAATCCTCAGGAAGTGAGTCAAATAACAAAACCAATGAAACCGAGAGTTATTTTAGTTGGTAGTCAGGAGGATAGACCACACATCCTTCCAGCAAATAGTGAGAGAGAAGATGCTGTGGATGTGTCTGCTCTTACCACAAGCGCGAGGTCAGTAGATTTCTTAAATGACAGTAAATTAAAAGCACAGTTAGAGCCTACCTATGATCCTCGAGATATTACCATGCGTAAAATCTTGCTCAGAAAAACACACCCAAATATCACTGATCAAGAGGTCAAAGATATGTTGCGTACAGAGTATCTTCAAAAACTGTCAATTCAAGAAAGCTTTGATCAGACGAAGATGCAAGCTGAGTCAAGTTTCAAAAAGATTGCCTCGCATACATTGGGAATTATAGGAGATACCCCTGAAAATCGCAGTAAGGTCAAACAAGATCTGGAGCAATACAAAGAGCAGATTTTGTTGGGATTGTCTTATATCAATCGTTTTTATAATATTCAATTTGGGGACACGAATATTCGTGATATTCTGGCCTTTAATCCAAGTTCATTTGGCAATAAGACAATGACAGCCTTGGATAGTTTGAAAAAATTAGGATCCATGTCTTATGAAGAGATGAAATTGACCAATAGTCCTCAAACATTTACAAAATACTTATCGACTATTACAGGTAAGGCTAGCTTGAAGGAATTTTTAGACAGCAATCGCCAACTCTTTACGTCAGATGATGCGGATACCTGGCTTAAAAAATCTAGCCAAGCTATGATTGTTGAAAAACCATCTAAGGAAAATCCTTCAGCGCATGTCGGGCTATATAGCAAGTTGACAGCTGGGGAAAAGGATCCTCGTAAACAAGAGGCTAATATGGCTGCTATTTTGGGACTTTTGAATGTGAAAGAACCAAATATTTACGTGATTAGTAATATGGCGACGATTACCTATGGTAATATTGGTTCCTATATAGATGCTTCTCTTGCCCAGTCTAATCCAACTAAGTATCAGGCCGAGCTTGCTAGAGTCAAGTCTTTAATTGAGAAAGCGGCTGTACAACAAGCCAACTATGTTGATACTCTTTATCGTATAACAAAACCAGAAAATCGTGATAAGTTGCTGACAAATCGCTTGATTATTGATACGATGAAGAAATATACAAGCAATCAAAATGCCCAGATTGATAGCACTTGGTCACCAGCTACTGGTAGTGGAGCTGATAAGGGAGTCGACCAATTTATGACTCCTATGAATTACTATTCTCCAGTAAGTAAGGTGGGAGCTGAGGCCAATGGATTAGGTGTCCGTTACTTTATAGATAGGGTTTTGGATGATAGAGGTTCAGCGACTTATTCTCATGAAATGACACACTTACTAGATAGAACGGTCTTGTTTAATAATCACGGTCGTCGAGATGGTACAGGAGCAGAGTTTTATGCGCGTGGTATTTTTGAAAACTCCTATAATCCAGAAAAGGATACTTATTTTAATCTCAACTTTGTATATGATGAGAGTGATAAGAATGGATTTTACAATAAAACACCTGATCGATTTAAAACGGCAGAAGATTTGCAATCTTACATGAAGGGAAGTTTTGATGTCCTTTATACTCTAGATTACCTAGAAGCAGAGGCAAGTAAAGGCTTATCTGCAGAAGACAAGATGAGTTATTTCAAAAAAATAATGCCGATTACTTCAACAGGTCCTAGAACTTGGGTAGATTACCGCAATACAGCGGTTAAACCAACTCATAAGAGTGAGGAAATTCAAGCTCTGACCTTAGAAGATGCCAAAAAATTGACAGATATTGATAGTTTGATTGACAATCATATTCTGGTCAATCGTTATATCATTGCTGGTTTTTCAGATAAAGGTAAAATTGCAGCAAATGGTTATTATACCGTTGATATGTTTGATACTATTTATGGTGTTAGTCAAAATGACTCTGGTATGAGTGGGGATATCACCTTTAGAAAACAAGCCTTTGAATTGATGGCTGCTTTGGGCTACTATGAAGGATTTGTTCCTTATGTGTCAAATCAATTTAAAGAAGCAGCAGAGGCTGAAAACAAGCCTTTATCTGATACTTACATTTTCAATAAAGTTTTGAATGGTAAGAGTTATGCTGAGTTCAAAAAAGCACAGTTCAAGGAAAGAGTAGATAGGCTCAATCAATTGAAACCTTTGACAATCCAATATGAAGGTCAGCAAATAAGTCTGACAAGTCAGAAGTTAAGTGAATTGATGCAGAAAGCTGTCCAAGAGGAGTTGAAACAGATTAAGGCAGGCAATACAACTGCTCGCACCTATACCTTTATCGAAACACCCGTTCAAAAACTGAAAAAAGCGATTTATAAAGCTTATCTCAAAGATTCAGATGACTTTAGACAATCGATTTACAATAGCTAATACTCTTCGAAAATCTCTTCAAACTGCGTCAGCTTCGCCTTGCCGTATACATGTGACTGACTTCGTCAGTCTTATCTACAACCTCAAAACAGTGTTTTGAGCAGCCTGCGGCTAGCTTCCTAGTTTGCTCTTTGATTTTCATTGAGTATAAGACCAAGGAACATCTCTCTGGAATGAACATTCAGAGGGGTGTTTTTTTGGCTCTTGTCAGATTTGATCTTATTTCTTAAAAATGACAGTTTGTTTGAACATGGAGTGATTTTCAGACTCCTCCACAAATTATAGAATCTTTTCTGAGTATTTAGGGAGTGATGGAGGAAATCTTGAAAGCGCTTTTGTTTTGTGCTATAGTCAAGTAAATCGATTCGTTTAAAGAGGAATGATTGTATGAGAAGAGAAGAAGTTTTACGAAATCACTGGTATTTTAGCCAGGAGGTGGGGAAAGAAGAGGCCTTGGCATCGGATCTTCAGAGGGAAAATTGGCAGGCCATTCAAGTGCCCCATGACTGGAGTATTTACAATGATTTTGACCATTATTCGCCAGCGCAAAATGAGGGTGGCCAGCTAAATGGGGGTCAGGCCTGGTACCGGACGCAGTTTTACTTAGAAGAAGATGCTAGTCTTGTTTCAGTGCGTTTGCTCTTTGATGGGGTTTACATGAATGCTCAAGTCTATATCAACGGGCAAGTGCTGGGCTATTATCCCAATGGCTATACACCTTTTTCTTATGATATCACGCCTTATCTAAGAAACGATGGGACGGCCAACCAGCTTGCGGTTTTTGTAGAAAATCAGCAACCTAGCAGTCGTTGGTATTCGGGTAGCGGTATTTATCGAGAAGTAAAATTGTTGGTTACAGATGCAGTTCACCTGGATTTGTATGGGATTAAGATAGCAAGTCCCAAGCTTAAGGAGCAAAGGCAATCTTGGGTGGAAACCCAGCTTGAAAGTAAGATTTCAAATGATGGGCCTCAGTCCGTGTCGGTGTATTTGGAACAGAGTATCTGGTATGATGGACAGCAACTGTCAGACTGGCAGGAAACAGAATCTGTAGTGATTGAAGCTGGGGACAAACATCATTTCCAACAAGCAATATCAATTTTTCACCCCTTGCTTTGGGATATTGACCATCCTCACCTTTACCAATTGAAGACTCGCCTTTACAAAAATGGCGTCTTGGTTGATGAAGAAGAGGAAACTTTTGGTTATCGCTATATGGATTGGCAAGCGGATAAGGGCTTCTTTATAAATGGTTGCTGGTTGAAAATTCATGGGGTTTGTCTCCATCATGACTACGGAGCGCTGGGAGCTGTGGAAAATAAGTCAGCTGCTGAGAGACGCTTGCGTCAGATGAAGGAAATGGGAGTCAATGCTATCCGAATCACCCATAATCCAGCTAGTAGTATTTTGCTGGATCTAGCTGCCAAAATGGGCCTACTCATCCAAGAAGAAGCCTTTGATACCTGGTATGGAGGCAAGAAAGAATATGACTATGGTCGATTTTTTGAGGAAGCAGCGACTCATCCAGAAGCGAAAGCAGGCGATTTCTGGTCAGATTATGATTTGCGCACCATGATTGAGCGTGGCAAGAACAATCCAGCGATTTTTATGTGGTCCTTGGGAAATGAAGTTAGCGAAGCAAATGGCGATGCCCATTCATTGAAGACGATCAAGCGCTTGCTGGAAAGAGTTAAGGAGGTTGATGATAGCCGTTTTGTGACCATGGGAATGGATCAGTTCCGCTTTGGAGATGGTTCTGGAGGTCATGAAAAAATTGCTGATTTGTTGGATGTGGTGGGCTTGAATTACTCGGAAGATAATATTGGCGCGATTCGCAAAAGACATCCCAAGTGGCGACTTTATGGTTCTGAAACCTCATCGGCTACACGGACGCGTGACAGCTATTTTCGCCCAGATAAGGAATGGGTTGGGGATAATCGTCGCGTGCGGAATTTTGAACAGTCAGACTATGGCAATGATCGAGTTCCTTGGGGGAAGACGGCGACGGCTTCTTGGATAGTAGATCGAAATCGGCTAGACTATGCAGGTCAGTTTATCTGGACAGGAGTGGACTATATTGGTGAGCCGACTCCTTGGCACAACCAAAATGACACGCCTGTCAAGAGTTCCTATTTTGGGCTTGTGGACACGGCAGGAATTCCTAAAAATGATTATTATCTCTATCAAAGTCAATGGGTGGATGCAGATCAGCATCCCATGGTTCATATCCTGCCCCATTGGAATTGGGAAATCCACAAGAGTTATCAACAAGTTGTGGATAAGTATGGGGATATCCCGGTTCGAGTGTATTCAAATGCTGATTCTGTAGAGTTATTTCTCAATGGAAAATCCCAAGGCAGAAAGACTTTTCAGGAAAAATGGACCTCAGATGGTAGAAAATACCAAGAGGGAGCAAGTTCTGACCAACTCTATCTCGAATGGCGTTTGGCTTATCAACTAGGAGAATTGTCTGCTGTGGCCTATGACCGTCAAGGGCAGCTTGTGGCAGAAGATAGGGTGGTGACTGCAGGTAAACCAGCCCAAATCGACCTACATGCCGAGAAAACACAACTGGAGCCAGATGGGCAAGACTTGCTTTATCTCTATTTTGATGTATTGGACAAGGATGGAAATTGGGTGCCGAGTGCTTCCAATCAGCTTCATTTTGAAATTGAAGGGCCTGCTCGCATTGTGGGTGTGGATAACGGCAGACAGGCCAGTCGTGAACGTTACCAGGCTCAGAAAAATGGTCGGTTTAAGAGGAAAGCCTTTCATGGCAGGGGTGTTGTTTTAGTTCAGAGCTTGGAGCAGGTGGGACAAGTAAGAGTAAAAGCCAGTGCTAGAGGGATAGAGCCAGCAAGTTTTGATCTCTTAGTGGGAGAGGCTTTGGCTTTCCAACCAGTGAAAAATAAGTGCTTGTTTGAGATTCGAGTGGACAATCGGGCAGGTTTACAAGAAGGAGATTCCCCAGCTATTGGACTTTATCCACAAACTGTGGATAACCCTGTGAACAAGGTGGGGAATAGTGAAGTGATTTGGGAGACGAGTGGCAGTGCCCATGCTATTATCAAGCAGGGAGTGCTTCATTGCTTGTCTGCAGGTGACTTGGTTATCCGCTCCATTTATCAAGGGAAAACCTATCAAACTCATTTGCAGGTCGCAGAAAATACTTCGCTAGGCCGAGCAGTTTCTGTAAGACCGCTTCGCTTGTATACAGCTAAGGGGACTTATCCACAGCTTCCGTCCTTGGTCTTGGTGGACTATGAGTCTGGTGGTGTA
Organism: bacterium; assembly: GCA_905221235.1. Classification (GTDB taxonomy): domain Bacteria; phylum Bacillota; class Bacilli; order Lactobacillales; family Streptococcaceae; genus Streptococcus. The sequence goes on along the minus strand of CAJNCJ010000012.1, from coordinate 9,231 downwards.
AAACGAGTCAAGGTTGTTTGGGAGGCAATCGCTGAAGAAGATATAGCAAGCTTTCATGAATTTACGGTATCTGGTCAGCTTGAGGGGCTGGATTTAAAGGCTTCGGCTCAGGTTTGTGTTCAAGGGATTTGCGCTATTGAGCCTGAAAGGGTTTGGACTCTTGTCAAGGAAGCCCCACACTTACCAGACCGAGTTAAGCTAGTCTTATCAGATGGTAGACGAGATACGGCCAAGGTAGCTTGGGATGAACTCGATCCTCAAATCTATGCTCAGGTAGGAGAATGTGTTCTTACAGGGCAAGTAGCGGGCTGTGAGTTGCCAGCAACAGTCACTATTCATGTGACAGGTGCTAGTGTAGATGGGGAGGTTATTTCCAATCAGTGGACAGGATCCAATCTGCCTCTGGTCTTTGCTTCTCACTCAGAGCCTAATCATCCAGCATCATATCTCAATGACAAGGTTATTGCACGTAAGAAATCGACAGCCAATACTTGGATTGCCAAGTCAGAGCAAGCCAGCGTCGGTATTCTTTTTGGAGATGCAGGGATTTTAAAACCGCGATTTGTGGATAACCTGACCTTGTATTATGTTGAAAATCAAGAATACGTGGCGGTGGGGCCGACCTATATCGATTATTATGTAGGGAATGAGCCTGCCTTGCCTCGGACTCCCAACCATTTGGACAAGGATTCTCTGCTCAAGCAAGAGGAGAATTGGCGCCCTGTGTCAGCTGTCCGAAAAGTGTCAAGTGACAAGGATGAAGAGCTTCGTTTTGAATTTGATAAGGTGGAGACTTATGCTCTTCGTCTTAGATTTGAAGGCTTGACCAGTCCCATAGCGTTAACAGAATTGCAAGTGCATGCTAAAAAAGTAAAGAAAAATGTAGATAGGAAGTAGTATGGTAAGAGAAATAAAACCGCATGGCCCCTTGCCTAGTCAGGCTCAGCTAGCTTATTTAGAGGATGAACTAGCAGCCTTTATCCATTTTGGGCCTAATACCTTTTATGACCAGGAATGGGGGACAGGTCAGGAGGATCCTGAACGCTTTAATCCGACACAGTTAGATGCGCGTGAGTGGGTTCGCGTGCTCAAGGAAACGGGCTTTAAAAAGTTGATTTTGGTGGTCAAGCACCACGACGGCTTTGTCCTCTATCCGACAGCTCACACAGATTATTCGGTCAAAGCCAGTCCTTGGAGGAATGGAGAGGGGGACTTGCTACTTGAAGTATCCCAAGCTGCTACAGAGTTTGATATGGACATGGGGGTCTACCTATCGCCTTGGGATGCCCACAGTCCTCTCTATCATGTGGAGCGAGAAGCGGACTATAATGCCTATTATCTGGCACATCTGAAGGAGATTTTATCAAATCCTGCCTATGGCAATGGAGGAAAATTTGCTGAGGTCTGGATGGATGGTGCCAGAGGAGAGGGTGCTCAAAAGGTCAATTATGAATTTGAAAAATGGTTTGAAACCATTCGTGACCTGCAGGGAGATTGCTTGATTTTTTCAACAGAAGGCACCAGCATTCGCTGGATTGGCAATGAACGGGGTTATGCAGGTGATCCCCTGTGGCAAAAGGTGAATCCAGATCAACTAGGAACAGAAGCAGAGTTGGACTATCTTCAGCATGGAGATCCTTCAGGAACTATTTTTTCAATCGGTGAGGCAGATGTCTCTATTCGGACGGGTTGGTTTTACCATGAGGGGCAGGATCCTAAGTCTCTTGAGGAGTTGGTCGAAATCTATTTTCACTCAGTGGGGAGAGGAACCCCGCTCCTACTTAATATTCCGCCGAATCAAGCTGGGCTATTTGATGCAAAGGATATTGAACGCCTCTATGAATTTGCGGCCTATCGCAATGAGCTCTATAAAGAAGATTTGGCTCTGGGAGCTGAGGTATCTGGTCCTGCTCTTTCCGCAGACTTTGCCTGTCACCATTTGACAGATGGCCTTAAGACCAGCTCTTGGGCAAGCGATGCAGGCTTGCCAATCCAGTTAGAACTCGACTTAGGATCACCTAAAACTTTTGATGTAATTGAGTTAAGAGAAGATTTGAAGCTAGGGCAACGAATCGCTGCTTTTCATGTGCAAGTAGAGGTGGATGGTGTCTGGCAGGAATTTGGCAGGGGCTTCACAGTTGGTTATAAGCGTCTCCTGCGAGGGCCGATAGTAGAGGCACAGAAGGTGCGCGTGATGATTACAGAGGCACAATCTATTCCTGTATTGACCAAGATTTCACTCTATAAAACTCCGAAGTTATCACAAACAGTAGCTGTTCAGGGACTAGCATTTGCAGAAAAAAGTCTAGCTGTAGCAAAGGGAGAGATTCTTCATTTTAGGATTGAACGTAGCGAAAGTAATACTCCTTTGGAGGCTAAGATTTCGATTCAACCGGGGACAGGTGTCCATGGTGTCGCCTATCAGGACGAGATTCAAGTTCTTCAATTCCAAGCTGGGGAAAGCAAAAAAGATTTGACCATACCAACCCTGTATTTTGCTGCCGACAAGACCTTGGATTTTTATCTGAATCTGACTGTTGATGGACAGTTGGTTGATCAAGCTCATATTTTAGTTGAAACGAGATAAAATATCTTCACAATTCATTTCCTTTCCGAATAAATAGATAGAACCATCGAATCTAGCAAAATTAGATTTAAAAATATGGTATAATAGAAGGAGGAAATGGATGACTTTAAGACATCCGGGCATCAGCCCCACCAATGACTTGGTAGCTAAGAAGATTTTTAGCAATCCAGAAATCACTTGTCAATTTATTCGCGATATGCTGGACTTACCAGCCAAAAATGTAACTATTTTAGAGGGAAGTAACATTCACGTTTTGCCATCTCTGCCGTACTCGGCACAGGATTTCTATACAAGTATAGACGTTTTGGCGGAGTTGGATAATGGAACTCAAGTTATTATCGAAATACAGGTACATCATCAGAATTTTTTCATTAATCGTTTGTGGGCTTATCTATGTAGTCAGATCAATCAAAACCTAGAAAAAATTCGTCAGCGAGAAGGTGATACACACCAGAGTTACAAGCACATCGCACCAGTATACGCTATCGCAATTGTGGATAGCAATTACTTCTCAGATGACCTGGCTTTTCACAGCTTTAGTATGCGCGAGGACACGACAGGTGAGGTCTTAACCATCACGAACAATGGACAAGAAAACCATCTGGTCAAGATGGCGTTCTTGGAATTGAAAAAATACAGAGAAACCAGCAAAGATAGCATTCGCAAACCGTGGTTAGAGTTTTTCGGTAACAAACCCTTTACTCAAGAACCCGAGCGAGCCATCAGCCAAGCAGACCAACTGCTAGACTACAAGAGCTGGTCCGAGGAGGATAGGAAGATGTTTAGTCAACTACGTATGCGAGAAGAACAAGCCTTGTTAGCGCAGGACTATGCCTTGGAACAAGCTGAAGAAAAAGGATTGGAGCGTGGGAAAGTTGAAGGAAGAGTATTTGCTTTCCTAGATATGGTCCGCCAAGGTCTTCTGACAGCTGAGGTTGCTAGTGAACAGTTAGGCATGACTGTCTCTGAGTTTGAAGAACTATTGAAAGAACATCATAAATAAGAATTAAAAAAATACAGAGAAACCAGCAAGGATAGTATTCGCAAGCCTTGTTGTAAGTAGAAAACGATGACATGTTGCCGAAATAAGGTAGCATGTTTTATTTTTTTTGTCTGTATTTTTTACGAATAATTTTTTCTTATGCAGTGCAAAAATAGTTTATTTCACCTCTCAAACTTATTTATTTTACTACCAATTCTATATAAATGCGCTATTTTTATGAATAAACTTTACAAACGTGAGAAATTAATAGAATAACTTTGCATTATTTATTCACAAAAATGTAAAAATATGCTAAGCAAATTTATCTGAAAATTCCTTACTTTCCCAAAACGCTTTTTTTTTTGCGAAAATTTTAAATCAAATCATTTGCATATATATTGAAAATAAGATAAAATGTAAATTGTAGATCTCTACATACAGGTGTCATGTGGAAATCAAATTAATTAACCTTACAAAAGGAGAAAAGAAAATAATGGAAAACAAACCATCTATGAGTCGTGTTGAACGTCTGCACCGTGAGAAGGTCACTCGTTACTCGATCCGTAAATATAGTTTTGGGGCGGCTAGTGTAGCTGTCGCTGCTCTTTTCATGTTCTTAGGGAATGGAGCTGTATCTGTTCAAGCGGATCAAATCCAACCTGGAGACACAGCTGCTGCGCCAGCAACTCCAACTTTGGACAAGACCCAACTTGAAAGCTACATTTCAGAAATTGAGACAAAACTTTCTAACGGTTCTTACGATAACAAAACAGAAGAAAGTGTTGCAGTATTAAAAGCTGAACTAGAATCTGCAAAAGCTACATTAGCGAACGCAACTACTCAAGCTGAACTAAAAACAGCTTACAGCAAACTTGTCACTACAGCTAACTCTAAATTAAGAAACAAACCTAAAAAAGAAGCTCCTAAAGTAGACACTACTAACGGAAAAGAAACTGTAGGGAAAAAAGCAGAAAACACTGAACCTAAATCAGAATCTAACTCAATCGAAAATACAGGTTCTAATGATGCTCGTAGCGGTAAAGAATTAGACAAAAACAATGCTTTCCGTACTGAAACTGATACAGAAAAGCCAAAAGTATCAATCGATTATGATGATCCAGCATCTAAGACTATTTGGGTAACTCCAACAGAAGAAACAAATATCACTGGACGTATCAAGATTACAGATAACAGTGGTAAGATTGTTAAAGGTTGGATGCAAAAAATGGGTAGTGGAACTGAGACTGATATAGGGTATGGATTACACAACTCTAATATTGATTCTGAAACAACCGCCACAGCTGACCAGCCAGCGACACTTAGCATCACTGGGAAATTGCAAGACCGTCATCCTAATGGAAATCCATGGACTAATGGTTCAACAGTAGTATCACGTAAAGTTCGTGCTAAAGATGCAAGTAACAATGAAATCGACAACGAAGGTGCATCTGATCCAGCATATCAAGTATTCTTCAAAATTCGTTCACAAAACGTAAAATACACACAAGATTTAGCAAATAAAGCTGCAAACTTTGATAAAGTTGCGGTAGCTGATCCAGCACAACTTCAACAACCAGAATTGGATAAAATTAAAGCTAAATTGCAAGAAGGTGCTGATAACAACCTTAACGGTAAGATTGCTACAGTTACTCAATCAGGAGATAAAGTCGTTATTACTTATAACGATGGAACAACAGCTGAACGACCAGTAACAGATTTTGCACGTGTAAACGAAAAACCAACAGCAGAAATTCCATATTCTCTTCCATCTGAAAAGAAAATCTTTGTTTATAATGAAGAAGATGCAGGGATTGAAATTCCTGTGTACGATGAAAGTGGAAAAATTCGTTATGCGACCGTAAAACAAGGGTCAAATCAAAAATTCCCAATGTCTACGGAAGCTGATAATAAAGTTGATATTGACTGGGGCTATTCAGCAACTGTAATTAATCGTGATGAAAGTAAGACTGCGGAATTAACAGATGCAACTCAAGCTAATCCAGCTAAAATTATTATTTCAGGAAAACCAAGCGACAAACTGAAGAGTGTATCTACTTATACAAAAAATGAAGCTCAAACAGTAAACATTGGTACTCGTTTTGTACATGTAGAAGATGAAGAAGGATTGAAGAATTCTGGAGATACTAGAACTATCTCAGATCCAGGATATATGTACTTTGTTCTTAAGTCTCAAACATACAAATACCATATCCAAGAACCAACAGATAACAACAAGAAGATTGCTGTTTCTGATATTGACAATTTAACTGATACAGATATTGCTAAAATTAAAGATCAAATTAAGATTGTATACTCTAATACGAGTGAAGATGCTAGATTTGCATCTAAAAAAGGTACAGTTTTAGAGAATCAATCTTCAGTAGTTAAAAGTATTAATGTTGATACTGCAAACAAAAAAGTAGTCGTAACATATAACGATGATTCGACAGATGAAACTCCAATTTCAAATATTGCACGTACAAATGAAAAACCTGTAGCGGAAATTCCATATTCTCTTCCATCTGAAAAGAAAATCTTTGTTTATAATGAAGAAGATGCAGATATTGAAATTCCTGTATATGATGAAAGTGGAAAAATTCGTTATGCAACTGTAAAACAAGGTTCAAATCAAAAATTCCCAATGTCTACAGAAGCCGAGAATAAGGTTGATATTGACTGGGGTTATTCGGCAACTGTAATTAATCGTGATGAAAGTACGACTGCAGAATTAACAGATGCAACTCAAGCTAATCCAGCTAAAATTACTATTTCAGGAAAACCAAGCGACAAACTGAAGAGTGTATCTACTTATACAAAAAATGAGGCTCAAACAGTAAACATTGGTACTCGTTTTGTACATGTAGCAGATGAAGAAGGATTGAAGAATTCTGGTGATACGAGAACTATCTCAGATCCAGGATATATGTACTTTGTTCTTAAGTCTCAAACATATAAATACCATATCCAAGAACCAACAGATTCTACAAATAAAATTATTGTATCAGACTTTGATAATTTAACTGATACAGAGATTCAAAATATCAAGGATCAAATTAAGATTGTATACTCTAAGACAAGTGAAGATGCTAGATTTGCGTCTAAAAAAGGTACAGTTTTAGAGAATCAATCTTCAGTAGTTAAAAGTATTAATGTTGATACTGTAAACAAAAAAGTAGTTGTAACATATAATGACGATTCGATTGATGAAGCTCCAATTTCAAACTTCGCACGTACAAACCCAGCTCCAACAGTTGAACTTCCATATTCAAATCCAGATAAGAAACAAATCTATGTTTACACTGGTGAAAATACTGACTTGACATTCAAAGCTTCAGATGATACAACAGTTAAAGATTTGTATCTACGTGGACCTGGTGGTGTTGGAACTGATAACACTGCAGGTTATGGATTTACAACAGGTAAGATTGATAACGATGTAGTTACAAATGGCGAAGGAACAGTATCTGACGATAAGAGAACAGCAACTATCAAGATGACTGGTGTTACAACACTTACAGCTCCAAATAAATGGACAAGTTTTGTTGTTGCTAATGACAATGATGATGCTAAGTCAATGCCATCAGATCAAAACTATGATGCCTCAACTGATGACGCAGTACGTCAACAAAAACCAGGATATGTTGAATTCATCGTTAAAAACCAAACATCTAAATACGATATTGCAGCTCCAACAGAAAAAGTAGCTGTAACAGATCCAGCTAACGTTACAGATGCAGAATTAGATAAAATCAAAGAAAAACTACAAATTGAGTACTCTAATAGCAATGACGATGCTAACTTAGCTGACAAAAAAGGTAAAACTGTAGATGCTGCAGATGCTAAGGCTAAGATTGCCTCAGTAACAAAAGATAATGATGGAAATCTTGTAGTAACATACACAGATGGTTCTACAGATAAAAAACCATTGTCAGAATTTGTAACTCTAGACAAACAACCTGCTATCAATGCGGTTAATAAAGCAGCTGAGAAGCAAATTGAGGCTATTAATAATAACCCAGAAGCAACTAAAGAAGAGAAAGATAAAGCAATCGAGCAAGTAAATGCAGATAAAGCTAAAGCTCTTCAAGATATTGCTAACTCTAATGCTACAACTAAACCTGAGTTAGATGCCGTAGAAAAAGCAGGAACTGACAAGATTAAAACAGATAATCCTGTACTTTCTAAGAAACCAGCAGCTAAGAAAGCGATTGACGATGCGTTAGCAGCTAAAAACCAAGAAATCGATGATCGCACAGATTTAACTCCAGAAGAGAAAACTAAAGCTAAAGAAGCAGCAAAAGCAGCCGCTGATAAAGCTAAAGAAGCTGTTGATGCAGCAACAACTAATGCGGATGTTGATACTGCAGCAGGAAAAATTGGAGATGAACTTAATAAAGTAAATCCAGTAGCCAAAGAAGCAGCTAAGAAAGCAATCGCAGATGAATTAGCAGAAAAAGAAAAAGCCATCGACGCTCGTACTGATTTGACGAAAGAAGAAAAAGACGCAGCTAAGAAAGAAGCTCAAGATAAAGCTAAAGCAGCAACAGATACAATCAATGCTCAACCAGATAATACTGATACACCAGCAGCAGCCACAGCAGCGCAAGCAGTAGTAAATGGTGCTAAAGATAAAGGTGTAGCAGATGTTAAAGCTGTAAATCCAGAAGCAGTTAAGAAAACAGAAGCTAAACAAGCAATCGACGATGCATTGACAGCTAAAAACCAAGAAATCGATGCTCGTACAGATTTAACTGATGACGAGAAGAAAGCCGCTAAGGATGCAGCTAAAGCGCAAGCAGATGTTGCTAAAGGTGCAGTTGATGCAGCAACAACAGATGCAGCAGTTGATAAAGCTAAAGAAGCTGGAACGACAGCAGTTGCAAATGTAACTCCAGTAGCCAAAGCGGAAGCTAAGAAAGCAATTGCGAAAGCATTAGAAGATAAAAATGCTGAAATTGATAAACGTACAGACTTAACTGATGAAGAAAAAACAGCAGCTAAGAATGAAGCGAAAGATAAAGCTGATGTACAATTAGCGAAAATCAATGAGCAGCCTGATGCAGCATCTACACCAGCAGCAGCTAAAACAGCTCAAGATGCAGTCGATGCAGCTAAGAAAACAGGTGTAGATGAAGTTACTGCAGTAAATCCAGAAGCTAAATCTAAACCAGCAGCTAAGAAAGCCATTGACGATGCTCTTAAAGCTAAAGAAGCAGCAATTGATGCTCGTCCAGACTTAACTGATGACGAGAAGAAAGCCGCTAAGGATGAAGCTAAAGCAGCCGCTGATAAAGCTAAAGCAGCAGTCGATGCAGCAACAACAGATGCAGCAGTAGACGCAGCTAAAGGAACTGGTACAGGTGACATTGCGAAAGTTAACCCAGTAGCTAAAGAAGCAGCTAAGAAGGCAGTAGCAGATGAATTAGCAGAAAAAGAAAAAGCCATCGACGCTCGTCCAGACTTAACTGACGAAGAGAAAGATGCCGCTAAGAAAGATGCGCAAGCAAAAGCTAAAGCAGCAACAGACGCAATTAACGCACAGCCATCTAACGCAGAAACACCAGAAAAAGCAGCAGAAGCTCAAACAGCAGTAGACGCAGCTAAGAAATCAGGTGTAGATGAAGTTGCAGCAGTAAATCCAGAAGCTAAATCTAAACCAGCA
>CAJNCJ010000011.1 GCA_905221235.1 bacterium | reverse complement strand
ACTTGGCTCTATCAAGGTGGCAACTGGTATGCCTTTAAATCATCAGGAGCTATGATTGCTAGCGATTGGCTATATGATAATCACTCTTGGTATTACCTAAAAGACTCAGGTTCTATGGCGACAGGTTGGATCAAAGATAGTGGATCTTGGTATTATCTAAACAACTCAGGTTCTATGGCAACAGGCTGGGTGAAAGATAGCGGCTCTTGGTATTACCTTGCTTCATCAGGTAAGATGCTTCACAATACCTACACACCAGATGGCTACTATGTAGATGCCAGTGGCGCTTGGAAATAATCTAAAGTACACATTTTATTCCATCAGCTATTAGTTTACCTGCTCAGACTAAATGTTATCAGAGCTACAAGAAAAATCTAGATAATAATACAAAAAGCGAATCGAAACAATGAATTCTGTTTTGTTCGCTTTTTGTATTCTATTCGAGAAATTATGGAAAAGAACCTCTCCTACTTATTAGACTTTTATGCAGTCAAAAACATAAGAAAGGCACAGAGATGCAAGACAATTATACTACAAAAGGCAAGCACTTTAAAACTGCTCCAAAATTTTCCATAGTATTCCTCTTCCATTTCTGCAAAAAATAAAACCTGTTTTTTTATTTGTGATATGATTATGATTATACAAAAATAAAACAGAAAGGACAATATGATTATGAAAAATTTTTCTTATCATCGGTCGCTTCACTGAGCCTAGTGACAACACTACCAGTAAATAGTCCAGTTTCTGCTCAAGAATCTATTTCTCCCAAGGCTTATAGTCACTCTAATGGCAGTTGGATTCAATCGAATGACCGTTGGTGGTATAAAACACTAAAAACAGGTGAAACATCAACAAGAGCAGTACCTATTGAAGATGTTAATACTATGTAAAAGGTTTTTAGTAACCAAAACTTTAGTAAAGTTGTTCGTTTCCCAGATAAAACAAAAGCTGAGATTATTGCAAATATGCAAGAACTATTTGAATCTTCTAGCAAAAGCGATGTGAACCACCTTTACTTGTCATGGAGGAAAAAACTGTACGATATCTATTAGTAGCGATAAAACGGTATTTACAGGTTGGGATTCACTTCAAAATAGAATGATTTCGCCTATGGCAGACACCAATACTAACGGAAAAATCACTTTAGGGGAACTGTACCAATACTCTTATCCTCTAGTCCTTGAAGCTGCATCACAAATTCACGAAGAGCAACATGTATCAATTTATCCTAAAAACAGTCAATTTGTTTTATTCCAAAAATAAGGAGTCAAGACAATGAAAGTATCAAAAAAAATCACATTATTTGGTTTGTCTCTAGCAGGTTTAGCTTTACTAGCTTTCCCTCATTCAGGAAAGGCCTTCGAGCTTAAAGAAGTTTGGCGTGTTAAAGGAGGAGTTGTGTATCAAGATGACAAAATTCTTCGATTTAACAATGGTCATAGCGTAGATATCAAAGTCTTGGATTTGCCAAAAACAGAGAAAATCGAGTGGTCGGTCAGTCTCAATGGTCAAGATCAAACTGTCAATTTCCTAAGTCAAGAAGTGGATAGAACCATCGGAGAAGAAGGACGTTACCTGAATTTCTATGTACCTTATGGCTATAGAGGAGATATCAAGGTAGAAGCCAAGAGCGGAAATGAAGTAAAGACCTGGTCCACTAAAGTAGTTGATGATGTATATAATGGTGGAAAGAGTGGCTACTATCATATTAAAGAATCAAATGATCAATACACCTACCTTGATACTAAATGGGATTATCAAACCAAGACCTACACTGCTACCTTACCAGAAACTATCAATGGTCAAAAAGTCTATGCTTGGGCAGAGGAGTATGGTAACATTAAACTTGTAAAACCAGGGACTATCAGTCATTTCTACAAAGGGGGGGGAGTCTTCAGAGAACTTTATCCGATTGTAAAAGCAGAAAGCTGGCTAAATCTAAAAAATAGTGACGGTGAAACCTGGTACTATCAAAAACAAGGGCAATTAGTTCAAAATGCTTGGGTTAAGGACAAGGGAACTTGGTACTTTATGAATGATAAAGGAGTCATGTTCAATCAAACTTGGCTCTATCAGGGTGGCAACTGGTATGCCTTTAAATCATCAGGAGCCATGATTGCTAGTGACTGGCTATATGATAATCACTCTTGGTATTACCTAAAAGACTCAGGTGCTATGGCGACAGGTTGGATCAAAGATAGTGGTTCTTGGTATTACCTAAGCAATTCAGGTTCTATGGCAACAGGCTGGGTAAAAGATAGTGGATCTTGGTACTACCTCGCTTCATCAGGTAAGATGCTTCACAATACCTACACACCAGATGGTTACTATGTAGATGCCAGTGGCGCTTGGAAATAATCTAAAGTACACATTTTATTCCATCAGCTATTAGTGTACCTACTCAGACTAAATGTTATCAGAGCTACAAAAAATCTAGATAATAATACAAAAAGCGAATCGAAACAATGAATTCTGTTTTGTTCGCTTTTTATTTTAATCTGTGTCATTACGATATTTTCATTTAATTGTATATCCCCCAAAATTTTCATTTTTATATGAAGTATTTGATAAAAGGAGTATAATAACTTTAAAACGGATTACATGTATATCGATAAGGAGGTCAAGTCTTTATGTTTAGAAGATTTATCACCAAGAAGCACCTCGTACTTTACTTCTTTTCTATTGCCATTACTTGGCTAGAAGCGATTATCACGCCAGCCCTTGTTCAGAATATTGTTGCTAGTTTTACCAATCAAGAACTAGGCCTTCTTTGGAAAGTTTTGATTTTGGGAATCCTTGGAAACCTCATTCTATTACTAGGCTTAGCTGGGAAACGCTATTACTACGCCCGTTTGATTACTGACTTTAAATATGGAATCAAGAGTGCTATTTTCAAGCGATTTTTAAGCAGTTATGAGATTGATGAAAAGGATATTTTGTCTGACCTAGAAAACGACGTCAAGCAACTAGAAGAAAGCTATATTGAGCCAACGGTCATCATCATTTCTTCTCTGGGATTTACCACTGTGTCCATTCTCTATGCCCTATGGACCAATTTTTACCTGGGCTTGATTTTCATCCTCTTCTACTCCTTTCCTGTACTCTGCAGTGCTATCGGATCAAAGCGCTTGGATTCACTTTCTGAAAAGCGGTCCACTGTTAACCAGAGCTACTTAGCAAGCTTGACAAATTTTATTGGTGGTAGCCAACAAATTCGCCATTATCAGGGGCAAGACTACTTTTTTGCTCGCTATCAAAAGCAATTACAAACCAGTCTGGAGGTCGAAATCAACTATGAAAAGCAACGAACTTTAAACAGTCTCTTGATCAATAGCATCGATGCCTTTTGTTCTGTCACACCAATCGTCATCGGTGGCTTTATGACCTACTATAATTATTTAGATGCGGCGAGTTTTGTGGCCATCTATCTGGTTTCCCATAATATCGGCTATCAATTTCAAGAGCTAGCCTACTTTACCAACACCCGAAAAGCGACTCGAAGTCTTCTCAACAAATACCAAAAACTTTTGTACCAGTCTAACTTCATCTCGCCTAGAAGCATAGAAAATATTTTCCCTATCCAGCTTAACACCATCTCCCTAGAAAAAGATGGAAATATCCTCCTGTCTCCGATTTCCATGCACATCAAGCAAGGAGAAAAAATTGCCATTGTTGGGGAAAGTGGCTCTGGTAAGACGACCCTGCTCAATATCATTCATGGAGAAGAGACACCGACAAGTGGACAGATTAGCTTTGCTGGTCAAAACCTGTCCCGTCAGGAAATCACGGGCATTAGTTCCTATATCCTCCAAGATAGCCATTACTTTGATACGCTATCTCTGGAAGACAATATCCTTCTGGGACTGGATAAAAAACAAGAGACTTTAAATCATATCCTCAAAAAAACAGGATTGGAACATTTGAAAAATCGAACGCTCAGCAGCGACAGTCTATCTGGTGGCGAGAAACAACGCCTAGAAATCGCTCGCGCCCTCTACCATGATAGCCAACTCATCTTAGCAGATGAGATTAAGGCCAATCTTGACTCGGAAAATAGCAGAAAGATTAGTGACTTGCTCTTCTCCCTACCTCAAACAGTCATTGAAGTCATTCACCACTACACAGAAGAAGACTTAAAATACTACGACCGAGTCATTCACCTAAGCAAAGAAAAGTAGTATTCTATAACATACAATTTTAAAAAGCAAGGAACCCGAATTCCTTGCTTTTTAACTCAATATCAAACTGGCTACAATAGGGCTGACAAAGACATAGAGAATACCGGTAACACCAATAGCCAAACCACCCATGGCTCCTGCTACAGAGCCGTATCGAAAGGCTGTTCCTGTTCCGACTGCATGGCCTGTTCCTCCAAGGGAAAGCCCGACTGCTACCGGATCATCAATTTTCAACCACTTCAAAAGGGTCGGTCCAATCACACTGGTCAAAATCCCAGTGGCCACTACGACGACCAAGGTCACGGTCGTCAGACCTTGCAATTTTTCTGTGATTCCCACTGCCATAGCGGTTGTCACTGACTTAGGAAAGAGAGAAATGGCTAGGAAAAAGTCCATGCCAAAGATTTTAGCCACAAGGGCTGTGAAAGAGGTATTGACCACTACCGCCAGCAAACTACCAAAGAGAATACTCCGAGCATGGTGCTTCATCAGATGAAAACTCTTATAAAGGGGAATCCCTAGAGCCACGGTCGATGGGACAATCAAGTTATTCAGATACACCCCACCTTGGTAGTAATCTTGGTAAGAAATCCCCGTCGCCTTTAGAAAGATGATAATGAAAACAGCTGACAAAAGCAAGGGCGTTGTCAAAGGATGGGGAAAACGTCTGTAAATCAGCATTCCCACTAGATAAGCTAGGATAGACAGGGCAAGCCCAAACAGGGGATTAGAAACAAATTCACTCATTTGGTATCTCCTTTCTCATAATCTCCCTCAAATCGTCTCTTGATAAACTGAACTACTAAGGCAATAAGGATAATATTGATAACAGCCGCAAAAAAGACAATTAAAACGATGGGCAAAAGATAGGGAGCAATCACATCAAACTTTTCCATGATTCCCACTGCTGGTGGCAAAAAGAGAATGGTCATATTGGCCAGCAAGAAATTCCCGACCATGTTGACATGTCTGGTTCTCAGCCACTTAAACTGTAGGGCTAGAAAGAGAATAATCAAACCGATAATACTGCCCGGGATGGGCAAATGAAAGAAACTGGAAATCCCCTCTCCGATTAGAGAAATCACAAAGAGAATCATTAATTGAACATATAATTTCATCCTAAACTCCACGAAATAGACTTCTTGCATACCAGTTTACTCTTTTTTCAGAAAATTTCAAGGAAATACACAAGAGTTGATGAAAGTTTGAGAAGAAAGGGGATACAGGCAATTACAGACTAGTGAAAACAGGCGTGATATAGGATGAAAGATTTTAGCGTCCTTCTTGCCAGCCTTCTTGAAAAGTAGTATAATTATTGCATGCGCAATCATCTTGTGATACAGTGATTGTCCGTTAATGGACCTTCTTCTATTTATGACTCTAAAAAGAAAGGAGATACTATGACCTATTTGGAAAAATGGTTTGACTTCAATCGTCGGCAAAAAGAAATTGAAGGTCTCTTGGAAGAGACCATTGCCCAGCAGAGCGAACAAAGTCTGACCTTGAAAGAGTTTTATCTGCTCTACTATCTGGATTTGGCCCAAGAAAAGTCTCTACGACAGATTGACCTGCCAGATAAACTTCATCTGAGTCCGAGCGCTGTTTCTCGGATGGTGGCTCGCTTAGAAGCTAAAAATTGCGGTCTACTTAGTCGCAGGTGTTGTGATCAAGATAGACGCTCTAGTTTTATCTGCCTGACAGGTGATGGGCAAAAGACACTGGCCTCGCTACAAAAGGCTGTCGAAGAAAGCTTGGAAACAGGTTTGGATTTCTTGCTTTAAGATGATTTTAGAAAAAAGTTGCGTGCGCAATCATTTTTCTTGACATTCTCTTTTACAAGGAGTAAAATAAAGTCATCATTAAACAAAGGAGTTTTTAAAATGATTGAAATTACCTATCTAGATGCCAGCAAGAACGAAAGAACTATAACGTTCGAATCTTATGACGACTTTGATCGTTCACAACAAGCTTGCCTTATCGGCGTCGCAGACTACTACCCTGTCCAAAAATTGACTTATAACGGTCATGATTTGGACTACCATGGGACTTATGGAGATGTCTTCTTCTATCTCATGAAACAAGATTTAAGCCAATATAACTAAAAAAGGAGAAATACAATGGCAAAAGCAATTACAGATGCAACATTCGAACAAGAAACAAAAGACGGTTTGGTCTTGGTAGACTTCTGGGCAACTTGGTGTGGTCCATGTCGTATGCAAGGTCCAATCTTGGATAAATTATCTGAAGAACTTTCAGAAGATGTCTTGAAAATCGTTAAAATGGACGTTGATGAAAATCCAAACACAGCTCGTGCTTTTGGAATCATGTCTATCCCAACTCTTCTCTTCAAAAAAGACGGCCAAGTGGTGAAACAAGTTGCTGGTGTTCACACAGCAGAACAAATCAAGGCCATCGTTGCTGAATTGAGCTAATCAAACGAGAGACCAAGTACTTTATTTGGTCTCTTTTTTCTTGCCCTTTGCCATTTTTCAAAAAATATGCTAGACTGTAAGTAGAATATTACGATGTTTGGGACATGCCATCGCTAAAAAAAACCTCTACTTGGTATTTTTTAGCTCCCTCAAGGGAGCTTTTTGCGTGCTCTGAACATTTCCCATTTTGGAAGGAGTACTATGAAACGTCAATCTGCCTTGGTCGTCTTTAGTGGCGGTCAAGATTCTACAACCTGCCTCTTTTGGGCTAAAGAACACTATGAAACGGTCGAAGCCGTCACCTTTGCCTACGGCCAACGTCATCACCTCGAAATTCAAGTTGCCCAAGAAATCGCTAAGGAACAGGGTATTCGTCATCACATCCTAGATATGTCTCTGCTGGGGCAAATCACTGAAAATGCCCTGACCTCTGATCTGGAAATTGAGCAAAAAGAGGGAGAAATCCCTAACACCTTCGTTGATGGTCGTAACCATCTCTTTCTATCCTTTGCGGCAGTTCTTGCTAAACAACGAGGCATTAAAGATATCGTGACAGGTGTCTGCGAGACAGACTTCTCCGGCTACCCCGATTGTCGAGATGTCTTTGTCAAATCCCTTAATGTTACTCTCAACCTTGCCATGGATTACGACTTTGTTATCCAAACGCCTCTCATGTGGCTAGACAAGGCTGAAACTTGGGAATTAGCTGACCAACTCGATGCCTTTGACTATGTTCGTGAAAAGACCTTGACCTGCTACAATGGGATTATCGGCAGTGGCTGTGGGGATTGCCCAGCCTGCCACCTACGTCAACATGGACTAGATGTCTATCTCTCACAGAAAGGAGAGGACTAATGTTTTTTGCACCCAAAGAAATCAAACAGGAAACTGGGGAGTCTCTTGTCTACAATCCTCACAGAACCTTAGTATCAAAAGAATTTACCTTTGATGCTGCCCACCACCTCTTTCACTATGAAGGAAAATGCAAATCCCTGCACGGCCACACCTATCATCTGCAGATTGCTGTCAGTGGATTTTTAGATGAACGTGGCATGACCTACGATTTTGGAGACATCAAAGCAATCTACAAGAACTACTTAGAGCCCCACTTGGATCATCGCTATCTCAATGAAACCCTGCCTTATATGAACACGACTGCTGAAAATATGGTTTACTGGATTTTCCAAACCATGAGTCAAGAGTTACCTGATGAGCGTGGTCTTCGTTTGGAATACGTTCGCCTCTATGAAACTCCGACTGCCTTTGCAGAGTTTAGACGGGAGTGGTTAGATGACTAGGGAACGTGTCCTCAAACTACCAGTTCTGGAAATTTTTGGCCCTACCTTTCAAGGTGAAGGTCGTGCTATTGGGCAGAAAACCATGTTTGTCCGCACTGCCGGTTGCGACTACCACTGCGACTGGTGCGATTCTGCCTTTACTTGGGATGGTTCTGAAAAACCAACTCGCATGACAGCTGACGAAGTCATTGCTGAATTAGACAAACTAGGGAACTACGACTATGTCACCCTGTCTGGCGGAAATCCCGCTATCCTAGCAGCCAATATGGCTGAACTGGTTACTAAGCTCAAGGAACGCGGTGTCACTCTAGCTGTTGAGACCCAAGGATCCCGCTGGCAAAATTGGTTAAAAGACATCGACCAGGTCACTTTGAGTCCCAAACCTCCTTCATCCAAGATGGAAGTCAACTTTGAGACCTTAGACTTTATCGTTTCCCAACTAGATCCAGATAAGGTCACCTTTAAAATCCCTGTCTTTGATGATGTTGATCTAGCCTTTGCTAAAGGGATTCAAGAACGCTACCAACCAGATGTTCTCTTCTTGTCAGCAGGAAATCCTGAGCCCAAGGCTACTGGAAATATTGTCCAAGACCAACTGGACCGTCTCAAAGAACTCTGGGAACGCATCGCTGCCGACGATAGCTGGGGCAATGTCCGCGTCCTTCCTCAACTGCATACTCTCCTCTACGACAACCAACGTGGTGTTTAACACTCTTCGAAAATCAAATTCAAACCACGTCAGCTTCGCCTTACCGTACTCAAGTACAGCCTGCGGCTAGCTTCCTAGTTTGCTCTTTGATTTTCATTGAGTATAAAATTAGAAAGAAAAAAATCATGTCACAACAAGAAGAAATGAAAAACCTAAGCCTCCTCGGCAACAAAGAAACCAACTACATTTTCGAGTATCAACCAGAAGTCCTCGAATCCTTTGACAATCGTCATGTGGAAAATGACTATTTCATCAAATTCAACTGTCCTGAATTTACTTCCCTTTGCCCAATCACTGCTCAGCCAGACTTTGCGACCATTTATATTTCCTACATTCCTGACAAGCTCTGTGTCGAGTCAAAATCCCTCAAACTCTACCTCTTTAGCTACCGAAATCATGGGGATTTTCACGAAAACTGTATCAATACCATCGGGAAAGACTTGGTCAACTTGCTAGACCCTCGCTATTTAGAAGTCTGGGGAAAATTCACTCCGCGCGGTGGCATTTCAATCGACCCCTACTACAACTACGGTAAGCCTGGAACTAAGTATGAAGAATTGGCAGAACAACGCCTCTTCCAACACGACCTTTATCCAGAGAAAATTGACAACCGCTAAACAGATAAGAAAAAGCCCTGTTCCTCAAAACGAGGAGCAAGGCTTTTTGAGTTTCAATTATTCTTCTGTTCCAAGAAAGTTTTTCGCAACAAGGGCTGCAAGAATCCCACCAACGATTGGGGCAAGGATGAAAATCCATACTTGTTGAAGGGCTGCGCCACCTACCAAGACAGCAGGAGCCAAGCTACGAGCTGGATTTACTGAAAGTCCAGTAATGTTCAATCCAACAAGAATCATGGCCATCAATGACAAACCAATTACCAAACCAGCAATCGCGCCATTTCCTTTACTTTCTGAAGTCACGGTCATGATAACCAAGACAAACAAGAAGGTTGCGATGACTTCAAACAAGAAACCACCAAAGACAGTGACCCCGTTTGCCAAGGCATTTTCACCAAGACTAGCAGTTGACATACCTGAATTCGCCAAGAGGAAGAAGACAACGCCAGAAGCGATGAAAGCTCCAACAACCTGACCAAGGATGTAGTTGACAAGGTCTTTTGATGACAAACGTTTGTTTACAAACATAGCGATTGAAACAGCTGGATTCAAGTGAGCACCTGAAACAGTTCCGATTGAGTAAGCTGCAACAACAATTGCCAGACCAAAGGCAAAAGCAATTCCAAGGTGTCCAAGGCCATCAAGACCATTTCCAAAAACAACAGCTCCTGTCCCGATGAACACAAGCATGAAAGTACCGATTAACTCAGCAACAAATTTTTTCATTTTCTTTCTCCTTTTTTCAAAAACTAGATACTAGTCTATCAAAAGAGGGAAAGGGTTTCAAGAAAAGTGATTGGAATTTTTTTTGAAAATATGACTCGCTTTTTCTTAATATTGAAAAAACTGGATAGCTTCTTTCAAGTCATCTTGTAAACTATTTCTCTGGTCAAGTTGGACATAGACTTCCAACAAACAGGATCTAAAGTTGGAAAATTTGTAAAAATCCTCCCTTTCTTCTATCGGAAAATCAACCGTTTTTATCCAAGCAGCTACTTGCTCTTGCTCCAACTTCCCTTGTAAAATCGGTTCATAAAGTACTCTGGCTAAACGCCAATCTTCATCATCTGTAAAACGAATCGCAATTCTTTTAAACAGTTGGCCAAGTATGTCAAATACTTCATGAATTCTGTTTTTAGGAAAGTCTGGATGACAAACTACCTCTGTCAGTAAATCGGCTCCATGTGCAAAAGCGTGAACCCAACCATATTGACTTGAAAAACCTGTCGTATCCTTTTCTTTCGAAAGATAGTACAAACCTTGATTTAAAAGGACATTGCGAATTTCTCCTTTTAATCCCTGATAAAAAATCGATTGCTGATTGACATCCGCAGACAAGAGATTTGCATAAACAAGCGCCCTAAAAGAACGTTCAAGTGTTGGCAGGCCTACCTTATCAATCTCTTTGTCTAGTCCTCCATCAGCTGAGATCACCTCAGCAATGAAATGAAATTGTTCCTGTGTAAATAGCTCTTCCTGAATCCCTCTAGCAAAGCTTGTAAAAACAAGATCATCGCGAATTTCTGGAGAAGGATCTCCCAAATGGTCAAGCAACCACTGGATTTCTTCCTGATGATAACTTGGTTTTTCTTCTGCTATTTTTCTGAGTAACTCTTGATACATGGGCAATACCTCTACATTTCTAGCAACTGTTCAAAAAGCCAGCCCAAGATAACTTTCTATCTTATTCTTTTTTAGATGGGCGTTTTCCTGCAGCAATTGCATCTTCCTCTGTCATCTCGACAACGTTGGCTTTATTAGTTTTTGAAGGCATTCTATCCTTACTATACCAATAAACTTTTGATTTTCCATGGTTTGCAACATAGACAATTCTATCTTGCTGTTGGGCTTTAGTCTCAGCTTCATGAGCAATTCTTTTCTCTTCTTCTTTTTGAGAAATTAATGACTCAACTGCACCTATCCTATCGAGCAATTCTGCCTTTTTATCGTTATTTTCAATTTGATTAACTGTTTCTTTGGCAGACTGCACTTGACTCGCATCTTGACTTTCTTCCAATTGTTTGACTAAGTATTCACCTTTTTCTTGCAACTCATTTGCAGCTTTTTCTTTGGCAATTCTCTCTTCTTCTGCTTTTTCTTTAGCTTTTTTCTCGTCTTCGATTCGTTTCGCCCCCTCTATGCTAGATGAAGTATCCGTCGTTGAAGATGTCGAAGCAGTAGATGTCACAGTCTGCTTAGTTTCTGACTGAGAAGATGAAGTTTTCTTTGTAACAGTTGGGGTTTGGAGAGCAACTGCAACAAAACTAACAATGAAAAGCCCTATCATTAAATTTCTTTTTCGAATATCTGGTGCTTTCTTTACAAAATACCAAATACCGACTCCACTCAAAACAAGATAGAGAGTAGGTAGAGCAATCAATAAAATGATTCCCAACAAAACTAGACCAATTTTGATAAAAAGCATTCTTTTGGGATCTTGCTCTAGCCATTCTTTGATTCTATTCATATTATTCTCCTAAACTTCTGTCCAATCTTTACTCTCCCAACTGAGCACTGTAGGCGATAATCTGGTCAACTGTGTCTGACAAGAACTGAATCGTATCACGGAGTGGTTTGTCTGTTGAAATATCAGCACCGATAATCATGGCTGACTCAAGTGGTGTCTTGCTGCCACCTGATTTGAGGAGGTTTAGCCAGTCTTCAGCTCCAGTTTCGGAATGTTTCAAATGAAGGTAACCAGCAGTCGAAATGACTAGTCCAGCTGAGTAGGTGTAACTATACAATCCCATGTAGTAGTGAGCCTGGCGCATCCAAGTCAGAGCCGCATCGTCGTCGATTTCAATGTCATCTCCCCAGAAGTCTATCAAGACTTCCTTCATAATGCTATTAAGCTTGCTTGCTCCAAAGGTCTCCCCTTCTTCAATCAATGTATAAACCTTACGCTGGAAGGCTGCTTCCAAGAGGTGAGTGATGAAATTATGGAAGTAGGTATCTGTCAAGCGGTGGGCAAGAGCAAAGCGTTTTTGCCGTGGGTCGTCAGACTGGTGCTCCAAATAATCACTTAAAAGCAATTCATTGAAGGTTGACGGCGCTTCGACGTAGTAGGTCGACATATGGGCATTGAAGTAGCTTTGGTGATTGTCAGAAAAGATAAATTGACCAGAATGCCCGATTTCATGAATCAAGGTATAGACATCGCTCAAACGACCTGTCCAGCTCATGAGGACATAAGGGTGCACGCGATATGGATCCGCCGCATAACCACCAGAATCCTTGCCACTGTTGGCAGCGAAGTCCACCCAGCGCTCTTCTTGATAGCGAGCAACTTCCTGACAATATTCTTGTCCCAAAGGTTCTACTGACTTCATAACCAAATCATAGGCATCGTCAATGGTCACTTCAGGATTGAGGGCGCTGTCCAAATCCAATTTCCAGTCTGCAAAGGTCATCTTTTCAAGACCATTGACCTTGGCAACATGCTTGAGGTATCTCTGGGCAACTGGCGCAAAATCTTTCATGATGAGGTCAATCTGACGGTCAAACATGGCACGGTCCACTTCTTGTTCAGCTAGAAGATAATCAAAGACCGAGTCGTAGCCCTTCATATCTGCCAATAGTTTTTCAGACTTAACCTGAGCTAGATAGGCTGCCGCAGCTGTATTTTGGTGCTTACGAAGTCCCTCTGAGAAGGAACGGAAGGATTTCTCTCGAACCTCAGCATCCTCATGATTTTGGTAGAAATTCTCATAAGTAACAAAGCTATTTTTGTAGGTCTTACCATGAGCTTCAAAGTCAGCCATTTCAAAATCCCCAGCTCGCATCTTAGTGTAAATGTCCTGTGGGCTGTAGAAAACTTCACCCAGATTTGTCAAGGCCTTCTCCACATCAGCCCCTAGATAGTGGGCTTTTTTGATTTTGGCCTGACGAATGGCTGCCGTCAAATGTGGCAACTCACCCAATCGGTCCAAAACTTCCTCCTCTGCAGCCACCAGAGCATCGTCAAAGAAGGTTAAGGCTACGCTGGCATCCGTTTCAAATTCCATCCCAGCTTGGGCAATATTAGCAAACTCTTCATTGCTATAGTCTGTCGTCTGAGGCATAAAGCCATAGTTGCCAATATGGCTCATCTGGATGTAGATTTGCTCCAATTCCGCAAAAGCCTTCTCGAAATCTTCAAAAGTATGCAAATTGCCCTTGTAATCACGACTAAATTGGTTAATATCTTCGCGAGCCTTTTCGATTGCACGCAAGAAATCCTCACGGTCTTGGTATAGGGCTGTTAAATCCCAAAGTTCCTTCTCTGGAAATTCTGAACGGTGTTTTTGTTCCATTTTCTTCCTCTTATTTCTCTAATTCTAATAAAACGCTAAGGGCTGATAAGGCGTAAAGTGGCGCTGTTTCTGCTCGCAAAATACGAGGACCTAGGCCTGCCAAGACCGCTCCTTTAGCTTCAAAACTTTCAATTTCTGCATGTGAGAGACCGCCTTCTGGACCAAATATAAAGAGCAGTTTGGATCTTGTTTCAAGACCAGAGACTGCTTTGATAAGCTCAGCGGTTTCACCTTCTTTAGCTGATTCTTCATAAGCCACTATGATAGAGTCAAACTGGTCTAGCTGGGCTAGAAAGTCTGCTTTTTTCTCAAAAAGCTTGATACTTGGGACTATATTACGCTTGCTTTGCTCGGCTGCTCCAAGGGCAATTTTTTCTAGTTTTTCAACCTTTTTACCCAATTTCTTGCCATCCCACTTAGCAACGGACCAATCGGCAGGAAAGGCCCAAATTTGGCTAGCACCCAGTTCGGTTACTTTTTGAGTGATAAACTCCAGTTTGTCCCCCTTAGGAAATCCAGATGCAATGGTCACTTGAACGGGCAGTTCCACATTGTCATCTAGTTCTTCTACCAATTCAAACTGACGATTTTCCATATCCAGCACGCGCGCCAAGCGCTTGATGCCATCATCAAAGACTAAGGTTACCTCATCCTCTTCTTTCAGGCGCATGACCTGAAACATATGCTTACTGGTTTCCTTGTCCTCGATGGTCACAGGAGAGATAGCACTGCCTTTTACAAAATACTGCTGCATGCTAGCCTCCAATCACACCTGAAATATCCTTAGTTTTCTTAAAGACACAGGCATTCCATTCCCCTTGAACCATGTGAGTTTCGAGGAAAAATCCAGCTGACTCAGCTGACTCGCGCACCATGTCCCACTTGTCCTTGATAATCCCACTCATGATGAGGTAACCTTCATCCTTGACTAAACGATAAGCATCATCCGTCAGATGAATGAGGATATCCGCCAAGATATTAGCCACGATGACATCTGCCTCAATCTCAACACCCTTGAGCAAGTCACCTGCAGCTACATGGATGTTTTCCATGCCAGGGTTGAGCTCAATATTTTCCTGAGCAACACGAACTGCTACATCATCTAGGTCGTAGGCGAAAATTTCCTTAGCACCAAGCAGCGAGCTGGCAATAGAGAGAACCCCTGAACCAGTCCCCACATCTAGCACCGTTTCGCCACCACGAAGGACCTGCTCCAAGGCAAAGAGGCTCATCTTAGTGGTTGGATGGGTCCCAGTTCCGAAGGCCATACCAGGATCCAGCTTGATAATCTTTTCCCCAGCAGTCGCCTCATAGTCCGTCCACGACGGCACGATGGTCAAATCATGAGTGATGCGAGCTGGTTCATAGTATTTCTTCCAGTTGTCTGCCCAGTCTTCCTCAGCTAAGGCAGTCGTCCCCATCTTGACCTCACCCAAGTCCATAAAATCTGTTAGTTCCGCGAGACGAGCCTGCAAGTCTGCTTCAACCGCTGCTATATCAATCGTATCAGGGTAGTAGGCTGTCACTACGATTTCTTCTTGCTGTTCGACCTCTGGGAAAATCTCTCCAAATCGATCCACATTCCCCACATAGTCCATGCTGTCTTCAATCGCGACACCTTGCGCTCCCAGCTCAATCAAGAGATTGGAAACCAATTCCTCTCCCTCACGCTTAACTGTAACTTTTAACTCTTGCCATGTTTCCATCATTAAGATACCAAGCCCGTATAACACAAAGCCAAAATAGGAATTCTCTGAAGACTCTTGTGTCTAAGAGAAGTTTATCTTTTTGGCACAGTGTTTAGGGCGAGTTCAGTTTAGAAATGTAACTGAACCATCCTTTCTAATCACTTACTTTTAAATAATCTTTTAGTCTCTCTTGCAACTGAGGTACAACTTGACTGGAACTAAGAAATTCCTCAAGATTCATCAGCTGATAGCCCTGTCCTTCATCACCAAAGACAATACTCTCAAACTGTTCTTGACTTAGCTGACCAACCATAAAGACAGAGTGCCGACCTTCATAGAGCATACTTGGATAAACCTTCGCCCAAAGCAGACAATCCTCAGTCAAATGAATGCCTAGTTCTTCATAAACTTCACGCGCCGCGCACTCAAAAGGACTTTCATCGACTTCACGTCCACCACCGGGCAGTTCCCACATATTGGGCCAGGGAATGCTTTCCTTATCATCGCGTAAGATAGTCAAGAGCCTATCCCCACAAAACAAAGCAATCTTGCAGCCTGTGAAATCAGAAATTTCTATTTCCATATTAGACTCCTTCGGTTAATTCCTTTTCCAGCTCGGATAACCAGTTTTGATAATAGCTTTTCTCATCCCGTAACATACGGCTGCTATTCATTTTCTGTCTAGCAATCTTCATAGCCTTGTGAGTTTGAACTACATCTTTCTTTACCTTAAATTGATACCAAGCTTGAATGACCTGCATATCTGCTGTTTTTATAGATAAAAAGGATTTGACCCCTCGAATACTTGCATATTCTTCCGCTTTCTTATTATCTCCTTCCATCAGAGCAACTTGAAGAAGGTATAATTGAGAAATAGTTTTAGACATTGGATTATCTGTTTTCTCTAACACAGACTGAAACTGTTGCTTTGCAAGCTCTATATTATCATCCAATATGAATACCAGTCCCTGAAGATTCTGAACACTTTCTGCAAAACTCCCTCTCACATCCTCATCAACAGACATGATAAAGTCTTTTAAATCATATTCTTGAGGAGCTAGCAAGGTCTGGGCAGAATGCCTCAACATCATGTAGGCGTATTTGGTATTTTCAGGGTGTTGTAGTAATTCCCAAATTTTTGCTCCATCGGTAATCCCAACTGGCAGAGCATTGAATAGAAGAAGAGATAAATTTAGACAAATCCAAGTGCCTGCAAAATACCAGTTTGTTGTCAAAAAACCAAAAAGTGTTGCCAATAATATCAAGCAAAGGTGAACTATCAAGCCTCCTGAAAGCATCAAGATGGTTCTTTGATCACTTTCATTCTCTTTTAAACCAATATACTGAGCACCAACATTTTTTATAACTGCTGTTCGACTAAGATGAAGCCTTCCTGACTTTTTGGTTAAAAGAAAGTTCCCTAATCCAAAAGCCACCAGCCGATAGCCTGTCAGATAACCACAAAATGCATGACCAAGCTCATGAAGAATAAGGATTAAATACATACTTAGAAGAGCGAAGGCATAACCAAAAGTAAAGACTAAAACTGCGGAATACCCCAACTCTGCAAATGCGATGGTTCCACAAGCAAAAGCTAGCATCATCACAAGAACAGACACTGTCTGAATCAAATACGTCACAATTTTTTTCATAAACTCTCCCAATAATCCCTAGTATCTCGGATAAGGATAAAATTCTCCCTCTTCCAAGCCAACTTTTCCTTCTTCAAATACTTCTTGGTTCCATTCCATGACAAATTCTTCTGCTTCTGGGTCTTCCAAAAAGTCCATGAGAGCATCCAGCCCAACCTCGGCAGTATCTTTAAGGAATAGCGCAAAATAAGCTAAAAATTCACGAGAAAATCCTTTTTTAGGCAGGTAAGGGATGACCGTCAGATAATCTTCTTCATTGACGGTTGACTTAGCAGGATTGTAGAAAAGGACTGCTTCCTCAAAGAGGATATCGTCTGATGACACCTCTCCGTCCTCGTCCACCATCTCCACACCTGCAGCGTTTTGTGCTTCCAAAAGAAAACTCACTTCTACCGCGTGGTTGCGCTTGTCCCAACTAATCTCAAAGTCAAAGGGAAAGTTCTTCTCCAACTCTTCCTCTAAAACATCTAAAAATCCATATGTTGCCATTTTGTCCTCTTTCTATGCGACTCTTTAATCGCCCCGATTACTCGGAATTATGCTAAAATAGATACTACCATCTTACCACATATACATCAGAAAATCCACGTTAGAAAGGACTGCTATGCCAGACAATCTCGCGCTTCGCATGCGCCCTAAAACCATCGACCAGGTCATCGGTCAGGAACATCTGGTCGGACAAGGAAAAATCATCCGCCGCATGGTGGAAGCCAACCGCCTGTCTTCCATGATTCTCTATGGCCCTCCGGGAATCGGCAAGACCAGTATTGCCTCTGCCATCGCAGGGACGACCAAGTATGCCTTTCGAACTTTCAATGCGACAGTTGATAGTAAAAAGCGACTGCAAGAAATTGCGGAAGAGGCTAAATTCTCTGGTGGACTGGTTCTCCTTCTAGACGAAATTCATCGTCTAGACAAGACCAAGCAAGACTTCCTCCTTCCACTCCTGGAAAGTGGTCTAGTCATCATGATTGGTGCTACGACTGAAAATCCTTTCTTTTCTGTCACTCCTGCCATTCGCAGTCGCGTTCAGATTTTTGAGTTAGAACCCTTGTCCAATCAAGATGTAAAAAAGGCCCTTCAGATAGCACTAAGTAACCCTGAGCGTGGTTTTGATTTTCCAGTGGAACTAGATGAGGATGCGCTGGACTTCATTGCCACCTCTACAAACGGAGACCTGCGTTCTGCCTTTAACTCGCTGGACTTGGCTGTTCTCTCTACCCCCGAAAATGACAAGGGCATCCGCCATATTACTCTTGATATCATGGAAAATAGCCTGCAGCGGAGTTACATTACCATGGATAAGGATGGGGATGGTCACTACGACGTCCTCTCAGCCCTGCAAAAGTCCATCCGTGGCTCGGATGTGGATGCCAGCCTCCATTATGCTGCCCGCTTGATTGAGGCAGGTGATTTGCCTAGTCTCGCACGTCGCTTGACCGTTATCGCCTATGAAGATATCGGTTTGGCCAATCCTGAAGCCCAGATTCATACCGTGACTGCTCTGGATGCTGCCCAAAAGATTGGATTCCCAGAAGCCCGCATTCTCATTGCCAATGTCGTGATTGATTTGGCCCTTTCTCCAAAATCCAACTCAGCCTATGTGGCTATGGATAAGGCCCTTGCTGACCTCAAAACATCAGGGCACTTGCCTATTCCGCGCCACCTGCGTGATGGTCACTACAGCGGAAGCAAGGAACTGGGAAATGCTCAAGACTATCTCTATCCACACAACTATCCTGGAAATTGGGTCAAGCAAGACTATCTGCCAGAAAAAATTCGCAATCATCACTATTTCCAAGCAGAAGACACTGGTAAATATGAACGGGCTTTGGCTCAAAGAAAGGAAGCCATCGACCGTTTGCGAAAAATCTGAAATCCTTTTCAAAAAATTGCATTTTCCTCTTGATTTTTTTTGAAAAAGTGGTATCATATAAACATAGAAACGCTGTGGTGTACGACTTCACACTTAAGTGTTGACCGACTATTTTTTGTATTATTAGGGAAACAAAAGTCTTCTAACAGCATGTAGGCCGTCTCACACGGAAACAGCTTCAGTTAGAGCGAGTTGCCCACCTGCTTAATTGCGCGGGTTCAATACAAACCGTGAAGTTTCGGCACCAATACAGCTTTTTCTTTGCCTCCTTAGCTCAGTTGGTAGAGCAGTAGACTCTTAATCTATGGGTCGCAGGTTCGAGCCCTGCAGGGGGCATCTACATACAACAGGAAAAACCTTGAAATTCAAGGCTTTTTTGTGTAGTCTTAGCACTAAAAAACGATAGAAAAAACACCCCTTCTGAACTGCACCCCAAAAGTTAGACAGAAAAAACCTAACTTTTGTGGCGCAGTTCATTCGCGCCACATAAAGTTATTTAAGCATATCCTTTTCTCTCATTACCATTTTCTGTTATAATAAATTGTACTTCTAAAATAGAAAGGTCTTAAGATGACAACTCTTGTTAAACATAAACGTGTAAATTATTCAGAACTTTTTTATGATCTAGTTTTTGTTTTTGCGATTTCAAAAGTAACTGCTTTAATTCACCATCTTCATAACGGTATTTTGACTTGGAATTCTTTGCTTGATTTTTTCATGTCTGTCTTGCTTCTCATCAATGCCTGGATGATTCAAACCGTTTATACCAATCGCTATGGAAAGAACTCTTTATTTAACATGCTAATCATGTTTATCAATATGGGACTTTTACTCTTTATATCCAATTTGATTAAAGATGATTGGCAACAATATTTTCATTATGTCTGTTGGGCTATTGGTACATTAACCCTTACCTTATTTTTTCAATATTTGGTTGAGTTTTTTAAAAAATCAACCGATAATGTTCATAGGGAAAGTATCAAAGGTTTTCTATGGATAACAGGTCTACGAAGTTTAGAAATCTATCTAGCAGCTCTTCTTCCTATTTACATTGGAGTCTATATCCTTTATGTTAGTATTCTGCTAACATTTATTACGCCAATTACCTCGATTAGTAAAGATGATCATTTCCAGATAGTTCTCCCCCATTTAATCGAGCGCATCTCCCTTCTTGTCATTATTACGTTTGGAGAGATGATTATGGGGCTAGTTAACTTCTTTACAATCGAGAATTTCTCGATTTATTCGGTTCTTTATTTCATTATTATGCTTTCTCTGTTCTTGTTTTATTTTGTTCAATTCGACCATGCTATTGATGAAGAATCTAATCAAAAGGGACTATTTCTAATTTACAGTCACTATCCTATTTTCATTGGACTTATGATGATGACTGTATCGATGGGCTTTCTTCAGAATCCTGAAGCTAATCGTCTCTTTGCAACCAGCTTCTTTTATATCGGAATTGGCCTCTTCCAAGCTGCTGTCCTAGCAAATGGGCCCTATAACAAACACTATCTTCGCTATTCGAAAAGTTACTACTGTGTCCAAGCTACACTCTATCTGGCTGCCTTGATTCTCTCTTTAATCTTTGCTTCTAATCCTATAATAGTAGTAAGTATTACAACCATTTTAGCTCTAGCTATAGCTATTCATTCTATTTATTTTTATATGACACAGACTAAAAAACATTCCACACCTTACTGGGAGTTGTTTTAATGAGTTTATAAGATTAAAAAAGCTTTGGGAACCAAGGCTTTTTGCTTTCTATCTAAACTTTTTCATAACGTATTTTCGTACAGGTGCTTCAATGGTTTTAACGATTTCAAATCCTTCTTTTTGATAAAGATGCTTGGCTGCCTGATTTGCCTCGAAGACATTTAGAGAAATACTATCTATGTCTCCATTTTCAAAGACCAAACTAACAAATTTCCTTAAGGCCTGACTACCTAAGCCTTGCCCCTGTTTCTGGGGATTGATTAAAAACCGTCCGATATGAAGATTGCTGTCTTCTAGCCTGATTTTCTGGATAAGCCCCACAAACTCTGGTCCATCAAAGATAGAAAAGACTCCTTCCAAATCTTGCAAGACTTGAATGGTTAAGGGAAAAGGAATCTTCGGGCCCATCCATTGTTCTTGAAAGGATTTGCCAAGGGAGTTGGACCATTGGCATACGAGCTGAACGTTTTCTGTAGTCACCTTTTCTTCAAAACGAATTGTCATCTTTTCCTCACCATCTTATCTATGTTTCTCCATTATACTACTTCTCCCATTTTTTACGAATAGATAAGTATGATTGATTTTTATTTTTTTCTTGTCGGGAGCATTCTCGCTTCCTTTCTTGGTTTGGTCATTGACCGTTTTCCAGAGCAATCCATTATCCGACCTGCTAGTCACTGCGATTCCTGTCAAACTCACTTGCGTCCGTTGGATTTGATTCCGATCCTCTCGCAGGTCTTCAATCGCTTTCACTGTCGCTACTGCAAGGCTCCTTATCCAGTCTGGTATGCCCTCTTTGAACTAGGCTTAGGACTCCTATTTCTATATTACTCTTGGGGATTACTTCCCTTGGGACAAGTCATCCTAATCACTGCTGGTTTGACCTTGGGCATCTACGACTTTCGCCATCAGGAATATCCCTTACTGGTCTGGATGACTTTCCATCTACTCCTAATGGCCTGCTCTGGCTGGAATCTGGTCATGGTCTTCTTCCTTGTCCTTGGAATTTTGGCTCATTTTATCGATATCCGCATAGGTGCAGGGGATTTTCTCTTTCTGGCTTCTTGCGCTCTCGTCTTTAGTGCAACCGAATTACTGATCTTGATTCAGTTTGCTTCTGCTATGGGAATTCTAGCCTTTCTCCTGCAAAAGAAAAAGGAAAGACTTCCTTTTGTGCCTTTCCTCTTACTCGCTGCTTATGTGATTATTTTTGGTAAGCTACTGCTTGTTTGATAAAGTCCTCAATCGGCTCTCCTTGGTGGAGAGCTTTTACAATTTTCGAACCGACGATAACGCCATCGGACACCTCATTGAATCGTTCAACATCGGCTTGACTAGATACGCCAAATCCTGTCAAGACTGGGATATCCCCCACTTGATGCAATTGTGCCAAGTGCTTGTCCAAATCTGCGCGGTAATTGCCAGATTTCCCTGTCACTCCATTGATGGCAACAGCATAGACAAATCCTTCTGCTCCTTCAATCAACTCTTTCTGGCGCTCAAGTCCTGTTGTCAAACTAACTAGGGGTATCAAGGCAATGTCTGTATCTGCCAAAAATGGTTCTACAAAGTTGGCATGCTCATGAGGAAGGTCTGGAATAATCAAACCCTTAACCCCTGTATCTGCCAAATCTTTGACAAAATTCTCCACACCATACTGAAAGAGGGGGTTGAAGTAGGTCATGATAACCAGTGGAACTTCTGTTTGAATGCTTTTCAAGGTTTCAACCAAAGCCTGAGTAGAGGTCCCGTGGGCTAAACTGCGCAAGCCAGCTTCTTCGATAACAGGTCCATCTGCAACAGGATCAGAAAAGGGAATACCCACTTCAATGGCAGAGACACCCAAATCTTCTAAAAAGTGAATTGTTTCTCCGAGTCCATCCAAACCTTTTTCGTGGTCACCAGCCATGATATAGGGAACGAAAATTCCTTTTCCAGTTGCTTTAATAGCGTTCAATTTTTCTGTTAGTGTCTTAGGCATGAGCTTCTCCCTTCTTTGCTGCATCTGCTTCCAAGCGGTCTTTGACTTGAACTACATCCTTGTCCCCACGACCTGATAGGCAGACAATCATAGACTTGTCTGGACCGAGTTCTTTGGCCAATTTCACCGCAAAGGCGATAGCATGGCTAGATTCCAAGGCTGGGATAATCCCTTCCACACGAGACAAGAGTTGGAATCCTTCCAAGGCTTCCTCGTCCGTCACAGGAACATAGCTGGCACGTTTGATATCGTGGTAGTGAGAATGTTCTGGACCGATACCAGGATAGTCCAAACCTGCTGAGATAGAGAAGGCTTCAAGAATTTGACCATGGGCATCTTGGAGCACATCCATGAGAGAACCGTGAAGAACACCAGGACGACCCTTGGTCAAGGTAGCTGCGTGGTGCTCCGTATCCACACCAAGCCCAGCTGCTTCAGCCCCATACATAGCTACAGACTTATCTTCTACAAAGGGATGGAAGAGCCCGATAGCATTCGACCCACCACCAACACAGGCTACTAGGGCATCTGGTAGATCTTGACCTGTCAAGTCACGATACTGTTGTTTAGCTTCTCGACCAATGACACTTTGGAAGTCACGAACGATTTCTGGGAAAGGATGAGGCCCTAAGGCAGAACCAAGGATATAGTGGGTATCATCGATATTAGCCACCCATGAACGAAGGGCTGCATTGACCGCATCCTTGAGCACGCGCGAACCATCTGTTACAGCCTCGACCTTGGCTCCCAAAAGCTCCATGCGGAAGACATTGAGAGCTTGGCGTTTGACATCCTCTTCACCCATATAGATGGTACATTCCATGTTAAAGAGGGCTGCAGCTGTTGCAGTTGCCACACCGTGCTGACCAGCACCTGTTTCAGCGATAATTTTCTTTTTACCCATGCGTTTAGCCAGAAGAACTTGTCCCAAGGCATTGTTAATCTTGTGGGCCCCTGTATGGTTGA
Source organism: bacterium (assembly GCA_905221235.1). Classification (GTDB taxonomy): domain Bacteria; phylum Bacillota; class Bacilli; order Lactobacillales; family Streptococcaceae; genus Streptococcus. The sequence goes on along the minus strand of CAJNCJ010000011.1, from coordinate 33,619 downwards.
GGTCTTCCCGTTTGAGGTAAATCTTGGCTCCGCCGATATGCTGGGTCAAGTTTTTTGCGTAGTAAAGGGGAGTTTCACGTCCTACATACTGGCGTAAGAGCTGGTTTAATTCCTCTTGGAAACTTGGGTCTGCCTGACTTTCACGGTAGGCCTTCTCCAACTCTAAAACTGCTGTCATCAATGTTTCTGGGACAAAACGTCCGCCGAATTTTCCGTAAAATCCATCTTTATTTGGTTCCTGATATGCCATGCTTTACCCTCTCTATAAATCTTCTAATCTTTTCATGATCTTTTTGTCCATCTGTCTCCACTCCGCTTGATACATCTACTGCATAGGGAGTAAAGTGTTGAATTGCTTTTACAACATTATCTTCATTAAGCCCACCTGCGATAAAGAAAGGCTGAGTTAATCCAGTCGTATCCAGTTGACCCCAATCAAAGGTCTGGCCACTCCCAGCTACAGGGGCATCAAAGAGTAGATAGTCTGCCTGAGAATTGGGCACATGACCCTCTCCATCCACCTGCACAGCCTGAATACTGGCACAAGGCACATTCTCAAATAAATCATCCGCCACCTGACCGTGAACTTGAACTAAGTCCAAGCCAACTTTGTCAATGACTTCTAGCAGTTGAGCCCGACTTGGTGAAACAAATACACCAACCTTTTTGACATCTGCAGGAATAAGCTTTGCCAGCTCAGCAGCCTGATCCAAGGTCACCTGTCTTTTACTAGGTGCAAAGACAAAACCGATGTAGTCTGCCCCTGCTGATACAGCTGTCTCTACCGCTTCTTTCGTAGATAATCCGCAAATTTTAACCTTTGTCAATCTGCAACTCCTTGATTCTCTGGGCCACATCTTCTGACTGCATAAGAGCTGTCCCTACCAAAATTCCGTTAAAGTATGGTGCTACTCGTTCCGCATCCTGCCCTGTGAAAATGGCAGATTCAGAAATGTATAAGCAATTATCTTTGAAATGTTTAGCCAAGTTTACACTGGTCTGCAAGTCGACCTCAAAGGTGGTCAAGTTTCGGTTATTGACCCCAATAATCTGAGCACCAAGTCTGTGGGCTACTTCTAGTTCAGCTAGATTGTGAGTTTCCACCAAGACTTCCAGACCAAGCTCTGTCGCGTAGTCATAGAGTTCCTTAAGACGTTCTTCTGACAAGGCGGCGACAATGAGCAAGATGACTGTCGCACCTGCATTACGAGCACGGATGATTTGCTTTTCATCGATGATAAAGTCCTTGTTGAGCGTTGGAATCTGTACCTGACTGGAAATCTCCCGTAGATAATCCAGGTGCCCTTTAAAGAAAACTTCATCTGTCAGAACAGAAATCATCACTGCTCCGTTCGCTTCATAAGTCTGAGCCTGTTGCACAATATCCACATCGAGATTGATATCTCCCAGACTAGGACTAGCTTTCTTGACCTCAGCGATTACCTGCAAGCGTTCCTGATGATTCTTCAAAAATTCTGCCAAGCGATAGGTCTGGCGCAGGGGCTGGATTTGCTCCAGCTCCATCTGCTCCACCTCACGCGCCTTCTGCTCTAAGATTCGTGCTAAAAATTCCTGACTCATTTTTGGTACTCCTGTAACAGTCTGAGTTTTTCAAGGGCCTTGCCACTAGCAATCACTTGACGAGCCAAGGCAACTCCTTCCTTGATGCTATCAACCTTACCATTAGCATAGAAACCAAGACCAGCATTTAAGACTGTCGTTTCCAAGAATGGACTTGGTTCATTTTTAAGAACGCTGAGCAAAATTTCTGCATTTTCCTGAGCATTGCCACCACGAATATCGTCGATAGCGTAGCCTTCCATCCCCAAATCCTCTGGAGTAAAGCTTGACAAGCTGATTTCGCCATTTTCAAGAAGTGCAATCTTGGTTGTTCCATTCAAACCAGCTTCATCCAGTCCTTCTGGTCCAGCGACCACGATGGCACGTTTGCGACCCATATTTTTCAAAACCTGAGCTGTACTTTCTAGAAGTTCTGGACGGCTAATTCCAAGAAGCTGTGTTTCCAAAGCCATTGGGTGAATCAGGGGACCAGTCAAGTTCATAATCGTTGGAATTCCCAATTCCAAACGAGCTGGCATGATGTATTTCATAGCTGGATGCATATTTTTGGCAAAGAGAAAGACGATTCCAGTTTTATCAAAAACCTTACCTAGTTCAGCTGGCTTGAGGTCTAGGTTGATACCCAAGGCTTCGAGGACATCTGCAGAACCAGATTTAGAAGAAATCGAGCGGTTACCATGCTTAGCCATGTGAACACCACCACCAGCCAAGACAAAGGCTGCAGTTGTGGAAATATTAAAGCTGAAAGACTTGTCTCCACCTGTACCACAGTTGTCCATGGCATCATGAATCTCAGTTGGAATATGTTGGGCATGTCCTCTCATGACTTGGGCAATGGCTGTACGTTCTTCAGGTGTTTCCCCCTTCATCTTAAGAGCCAAAAGGAGAGAAGCAATCTGCGCCTCCGTTACACGCCCAGTTACGATACGCTCGATGACATCCGTCATTTCCACACCTGATAAATTTTCAAATTTTGCTAGTTTTTCGATAATCTCTTTCATCCTAGTTTCCTCACTTTACAACCTTCTCGATAAAATTCCGAATAGAAGACAAGCCATCTGGCGTTCCAATACTCTCTGGATGGTACTGGAAGCCATAAATCGGTAGGTTTTTATGTTGAATCCCCATGATGGCCTGGTCATCAGTCGAACGAGCTGTCACTTCAAAGTTTTCTGGCATTTCTTCAATTAAAATACTGTGGTAACGCATGACCGCACGGCCATCCTCGATACCTTGATACAAAACAGATGGCGCTTCAAAGCTGATATTGCTCTGTTTCCCATGCATGACTTTTGGTGCCAAACCTAACTTCCCGCCAAAGACTTCTGCGATGGCTTGATGGCCCAAACAAATCCCTAGAATTGGCTTCTTGCCTGCAAAGTCACGAATCATATCTTCCATCTTACCAGCATCAACTGGCCAACCTGGACCAGGAGAAAAGACCAGACCATCTGCTTTTTCAGCTTCTTCATACAGCTTGGGATCATCATTTCTCAAGACCTGTACTTCTGCAAAATTACCAATGTATTGCGCCAAGTTATAGGTAAAAGAATCATAGTTGTCAATCAATAAAATCATGGTCTTAGTTCTCCAATTCTAGTCATAGATTTTGCCTTGTTAATAGTTTCTTGGTATTCGTTTTGGGCGATGGAGTCGTAGACAATCCCTGCCCCAGCCTGCACATAGGCTGTTTGATTTTTGAGAATCATGGTTCGGATGGCAATGGCCAAATCCATATCACCCGTCGCAGACAAGTAACCGATTGCTCCTGCGTATACGCCCCGTTTTTCTGTTTCCAGTTCATAGATGCGTCTCATCGCTCGAATCTTTGGTGCTCCTGACACTGTTCCAGCTGGAAGTGTTGCTTTCAAGGCATCCATAGCAGTGAGTTTTGGAAGCAAACGCCCCTTGACCACACTGGTCAAATGCATGACATAGCGGAAGAGCTCCACTTCCATATACTTGGTGACTTGGACACTTGCTGTTTCAGAGATGCGGCCAATATCATTACGCCCCAAGTCTACTAACATCCGATGCTCTGCTGTTTCCTTCTCATCCGAAAGTAGGTCTGTCGCCAAAGCCTTGTCCTCTTCATCCGTAGCACCTCTTGGTCGCGTCCCTGCAATCGGATTAGTTGTCACGATGCCATTTTTGACAGAAACCAAACTTTCTGGACTGGCACCGATGATTTGATAATCCCCAAAATCATAGAAATAAAGGTAATTAGAAGGATTAGTCACGCGGAGATTTCTGTAGAAGTCAAATGGATTTCCAGTAACTTCTGCTGAGAAGCGCTGACTGAGTACACATTGGAACATATCCCCGTTACGAATCAAGTCACGAGCTGTTTCCACCATTTCCTCAAACTTCTGAGCAGCGATATGGGCTTTGAAGTCAAGTGGTGATAAATCCAAGTCTTCAAATTCATTTGGAGCAGGAATGCGTAATTCCTCAAGCACTTGGTTCAAGGCTTTTTCTAATTCTTCTTGACTACGCACACTATAGAGAACATCCTCGATGACATGAATTTTTTCCTTCTTGTGGTCAAAGACCATGTAACTCTCATAGACGAAGAAATGCATGTCTGGCGTTCCAATTGTATCTTCAGGAATTTGACCAATTTCTTCATAAAGCGAAATCATATCGTAGCCAACAAAACCAATTGCCCCACCACCAAAAGGTAGATCTGAGTGGTGTTGGCTCCTATGAGTCACTTCATAAAGGAAATCCAAGGGATCCCGATCAATCACTTGACCATTTTGATAAAGGACTCCATTTTCAAACTTAATCTCAAAAACTGGATTATAGGCTAGGATAGAAAAACGAGCTGTTTCCTTGTCTCTCGGAATACTCTCTAAGATAACCTTGTGTTGCCCCTTTAGGCGCATATAAGCCAAGATTGGTGATAAGACATCTCCATGAATGATTCGTTCCATTGTAATTTCCCTTTCAGTTCTACTTCTAGTCCGTGGCGACTGTATGAAAAATCCCCACGCAAAATAACTTGCGTGAGGACGAAATTCGCGGTGCCACCTCAATTATAGGATTTCTCCTATCTCTCATTCCTGTCTCAGAACCTTCCTGTAACAGGCTGTGCGATAAAGGGCACTCCCTTGAGAATTATGTTTTCTTCTCTCGTTTCAGATGGACCCAACCTTACAGCATTCTCTGCTTGTTTCCAGCAACCACAAGCTCTCTGTGAGAGAAAGGACTGTAATTTTTCCATCTATTATTTTTTAGCTTCTAGGTAGTCTGCAATCGCAGCTACATCCTTGTCTCCACGACCAGAGACATTGATGATAATAATGTCATCTTTACTTAGTTTCGGTGCACGTTTAACCGCTTCTGCGATAGCGTGCGAACTTTCAATCGCTGGGATAATCCCTTCTGTCTTGCTGAGAAGGAGCAAGGCTTGAACAGCTTCTTCATCTGTCGCTGCCACATATTCCACGCGACCAGAATCTTTAAAGTAGGCGTGTTCTGGGCCAACCCCTGGATAGTCTAAACCAGCTGAGATAGAGTAAACTGGAGCCAGTTCTCCGTCTTCCTTAAAGACTGCATAGGTCTTCATGCCGTCAACAATTCCGATACTACCTTTTGTCATAGTTGCTGCGTGTTTGTCTGTGTCAAGTCCATGACCAGCAGCTTCTACTCCAACCAATTTGACTTCTTCATCAGCCACATACTGTGAAAAAGCCCCAATGGCATTTGAACCACCACCGACACAGGCAATGACGTAATCTGGCAATCGTCCTTCTTTTTCTAAGATTTGACGACGAGATTCTTCACTGATGATCTTTTGGAATTCATGAACAATTGTAGGATAAGGATGAGGGCCTACAGCAGATCCCAAAACGTAGAAGGCTTCAAGATCATTCATCCATGCTCCAAAGGCTGCATCTACCGCATCCTTGAGAGTTCGTGTCCCTGTTTCAACTGCGTGAACAGTTGCTCCCATCATCTCCATGCGGAAAACATTGAGACGTTGACGCTCCACATCTTCTGCCCCCATATAGACATCACAGGCCATACCAAACTTGGCTGCAGCCGCTGCTGTCGCAACACCATGTTGACCAGCTCCTGTTTCCGCGATCACTCGTTTTTTGCCCATACGTTTAGCGAGAAGGATTTGTCCTAAAACGTTATTAAGCTTGTGAGACCCCAGATGGTTAAGATCTTCGCGCTTGAGATAAATCTTAGCGCCACCTAAGTGATCTGTCAAACTTTCCGCAAAATAAAGCGGTGTTTCACGACCTGAATAGTCTTTTAAGTAATGGCGAAACTCTGCCAAAAACTCTGGATCATCCTTGTACTTGTCAAATGTCATTTCCAACTCATCCAACAAAGCCTGAATCGGCTCCGGTACAAAACTACCACCAAATTGTCCAAAATAACCTTTAGTTGTCATAAAATTTTTCCTCTTTCAGTATTAATTTCAAGATATAAAAAAGCCCACACACAGATTAGATTCTGTGTGAGGGCGTTAGTAACGCGGTGCCACCTCAATTATAAAGGGACTATCCCTTTACATCTCTGCCTTGTCTAACAACAAGTTGCACTGTAAGGTGTGCGCACCGAATTTTCATTGTTTCAAATTCATTTTTAAAATCAGCCCACTTTCACTACTTCCAACCACCTGTTCACAATCACCACAGGCTCCCTGAAGATCAAAAATAGTTACTTTTCTGATTTATTGAACTTATTTTAATACTTTGTTTTTCCTTTGTCAAGACTTTTTTACAATTTTTTTGATGAAGCTAGTACCTTTTCAGAAACTGTTTTGAAAGTCTCAATGATATAGTCCACTTCTTCATCGCTTAGTTTAGTATGAAGAGGGAGCGTAATTTCATTTTCAAAGAAGGCATAGGCCTTAGGATAATTCGCCATATCAAAGCCAAGATTCTTATAGGCTGTCAAGAGCGGAAGCGGTTTGTAGTGGACATTACTTGCAATTCCTGCTTTGGCCAATTCTTGGATGATAAGATTGCGTTCTTCTAAGCTTGCTCCTTCTACATGGGTGATGTAGAGGTGGCGTGAAGATTCGACAGTTTCAGTCTTGTGTGCCAAAGGATGGATGCGAGAACCTGCAAAACCACGATCATAGCGATCCACGATATCCTTACGACGACCAAGCAAACTTGAGTAACGATCCAATTGTACCAATCCAAGTGATGCCATGATATCTGTCATATTGCACTTGTAGGCCGGCGTTACGATATCGTATTCCCAAGAACCCAATTGCATCTTGGCAAGAGCATCTTTAGTTTGACCGTGAAGGGAAAGAATTTGAAATTCTTTGTACATTTCTTCGTCATCAATCGCTGGATTGGCCTTCCAAGTGGCACTTCCACCTTCAGCAGTCGTAAAGTTCTTAACTGCGTGGAATGAGAAGGAAGTAAAGTCAGCAATAGAACCAGCTGGTTGCCCTTTATAAGTAGATCCCAAAGCGTGGGCACTATCAGAGACAATCACAATACGGTTAAAGGCTTTTTGCCACTTGCTTGCAGCTGTAAAAAGGTCACGTTTCTTCTCCACAACTTGGAACAAACGGTCATAGTCGCAAACAATCCCTGCAAGCTCTACTGGGATAATCACCTTAGTCTTTTCAGTGATAGCTTGCTCCAGCAGGTCATAGTCCATCTCAAAAGTATCTGCTTGGATATCCACCATTACAGGTGTTGCTCCTACGTGAGTGATGACACTACATGAAGCTGTATAAGTCATGGCTGGAACGATGACTTCATCACCAGGTCCCACTTCAAGCACACGCAAAATCAACTCAAGAGCGGCAGTTGCAGAGTTAAGGCAGACAGTCTTAGGCGTCTGTGTATATTGAGACAAGCGACGCTCTAGCTCTTTTGTCTTAGGACCTGTTGTAATCCAACCAGAACGCAGGGTATCCGCTACTTCAGCAATTTCTGCTTCTGTAATATCGGGTGGTGAAAATGGAATATTGTAATTTGGCATTGATTTGCTCCTTTTATCTGTAGTCATTTTCTCATGACTACTTTATTTTAGCACTTCAAACACGGTTTGAAACATAATTTTGATGTCTCCAAAGAAACTAAACTCTCGGAGATAGGCGAGGTTATAGCGCATCTTTTCAGGAAGAACATGCTCTACATAGGCTTGGTCAACAGACAGGCCTTTCTCCGTCATTTGACTAATGATGGTGTCCTCATCCTTGTAGTTGATGCTGGCTGGAGAGGTAATTCCTGCTGGCAAAAGCAAGGTCGCCATCATTTCAGGGCTGTACTGCTCTGTGTAACGTGGCACTTCAGGACGCGTACCTACAAAGGACATCTCGCCTTTAAGAACATTGACCAACTGAGGCAGTTCGTCCAAACGCACACGGCGGATGAAATTCCCAACCTTGGTAATACGGCTATCGTTAGCTGAAGTCACCAGACTGCCTTTTTTATCCGCATCCGTCACCATGGTACGGAACTTCCAAATCTTGAAAGGTCGATTGTACTGGGTCACGCGCTCTTGCTTATAAATCACTGGCCCCTTGCTATCCAACTTGATCCAAATGCTCAAGATGAGAAAGACTGGGGAAGTCAAAATCAGCAAGACCAAGGCCAGAACCCAGTCCAAGCAACGCTTGAAAATCAGCGAACCCTTCCTTTTAGAGACAAGCTGGTAGTAAGACTCAACCTCGCTTGATTTCATTTCCACGGGCAAGTCTTCCCATTTCAGCATGCTGTTTCTCCTTTGTTTTTATTATACTATTTGTCAACATTTTTCATTATACCACAAAATGGAAAAGGCGGTGTAAGAAATCTGTAATTTGAAGGATTTCCTTCTTACACTCAATGAAAATCAACGAGTATTAGGCCATGGCCCCTGCCTGCAAGCTATACATCTTGTGGTAGGTTCCACCCAAAGCCAAGAGTTCCTCATGGGTCCCACTCTCGATAATGCGCCCCTTATCCAAAACATAGATACAGTTGGCGTCTTGGATGGTAGAAAGGCGGTGAGCGATAGCAATGGTTGTCCGCCCCTGTCTCATCTTAGCCAGAGAAGCTTGAACCAAACTTTCTGTTTCAGAGTCAATATTGGCTGTCGCTTCATCCAAAATCAGAATTTTAGGCTGACTGGCGACTGTTCTAGCAAAGGCAAGAAGCTGGCGCTGACCAGTAGAGAAGCTCGACCCACGCTCAGAAACAGGTGCATCATAACCTAAAGGAAGTTCTTGAATAAAGGAATCTGCATCGACAAAAGTAGCTGCGTCCTTTACCTGATCATCACTGATATCTTGGTACATGGCGATATTGGACTTAATGGTTCCATGATAGAGGAAGGGATCCTGCAAGACTAGACCGATGTTTTTTCTCAGTTCTTCTTGACTGTAGTCGCGGATATCCACATCATCCAAGAGAACTCGCCCTGACTGGAATTCATAAAAGCGCATGAGGACATTGATAATAGACGATTTCCCAGAACCTGTATGACCCACAAAAGCAATGGTTTCACCCTTACTAACGGAGAAGGAAATGTCATCCAGAATCGGATGTTTTCCATCATAAGAGAAACATACATGTTCAAAACGGATATTGCCTTCTTGGATTTTGACTTGCCCATCTTTTTGAAGGGGCTCATAGGTCCTCTCGTCAATCAAGGCAAAGACACGGCCTGCAGACACCATGGACGTTTGCAGGGTTGAAAAGTTTTGCGTCACCTCAATCAGGGGATCAAAAAGACGGTTGATATACTGAATAAAGGCATACATGGTTCCAGCTGTTATCCCGATAGAAAGACCACGATAGCCAAAGTAGGCCATCAAGACAGCATATCCAAGCAGTTTCAGCAAACTCATGGCAGGACGCAAAAAGAGGGCATCCAAGGCTACAGAACGGTTGGCATAGACCAAGTGTTCTTGGTTGATTTCATCAAATTCTGCCTGCAGGCGCTTCTCTTGATTAAAGGCCTGAATAATCCTAATTCCTTCGATATTTTCTGCCAGCTTACTATTGATATCTGACAAGAGACTTCTGGTCTTCTCGATGACTTTCACTGATTTTTTCCGATAGAGATTGACCAAAAGGAAAATCAAGGGGAGAAAGAGCAAGACTAAAGCTGTCAAACGAAAATCCAATACCAACATGGTATAAAGAGTTGTCAGAAAGATAAAAACTGCTGAAATAAAGCTAGATAAAATCCCCGAAAACATATCACTGATAGTCTCGGTGTCATTTGTCAAACGCGAGACGATAGAGCCTGCTGGCGTCTTGTCAAAGTAAGACATGCCCAGCTTCTCCATATTGGCAAAGGCATCCCGACGAATATCCCTAACAATACTGTAGGACACGCGCGCAAAGAGAAGATTACCGACATACTGAACTACAGTTTGTAGGATATAAAGGCCATAGTAAGCCAGCAAAACGGTCACAGCGAGTTGGTTGAGATTGCTGAGATACTGGTCTATAAAGTGGGAAGCGACAAGGGGAATGACACTTTTTATGATTGTAGTCGCTAGGAGAAAACTAAGTGCCAAAAAGGTCAGGAGTCCATAGGGCTTTAAATAGGACATCAAGCGCTTCAATACAGCCCATTGTTCTTGTTTATTTTGCATCTTCTTCTCCGTTCATTTCCAGCTGCTGAGACTGGTAGGTTTGAGCATACCAGCCATCCAAAGCTAGCAAGTCTTCGTGCGTACCCCGTTCAATAATTTGACCATTTTGCAGGACTAAAATCAAATCTGCATGGACTACCGCACTGAGGCGATGAGCCGTGATAATGGTTGTCTTGTCCTTCCGCGTCTCCTTTAGATTGTCGATAATCGCATACTCTGTCTTGGCATCCACGGCAGACAAGGAATCATCTAGAATCAAGATATCAGGGTCTAAAATCATAGCCCGACTCATGGCCAGACGTTGCTTTTGACCACCTGAGAGACTGACTCCTTTTTCACCGATAACTGTATCAAATTCCTGAGGCATGTCTACAATATCTTGGTGAACTTGAGCTAGCTTAGTCGCTTCCTCAACCGCTGAAAGGGGTAAGTTAGGATTGCCAAAGCGGATATTGTCTAATATCGAAGTCGCAAAGAGAAACTGGTCCTGAGGAACGTAGCCCATGAGACTGCGAAGGTCTGTCAGACGATAGTCCCGAATATCATGACCGTTTAGGTAAATGGCACCCTTATCCACATCGTATTCACGCAAGAGGAGCTTAATCAAGGATGTTTTCCCAGAGCCTGTCTGTCCGACCAAGCCCAAGGTTTGCCCTTTTTCTAAACTAAAGTGAATAGCAGTCAGTGTTTCCTCATTTTCAAAGGCAAAGCTATCAATGGCATACTGCAAGCGCCCATTTTCAATACTGTCTAGAGGAAACTCAGGGTCTTGTACAGGTGATTCCTGAGACAAAAGTTCCTCAATCCGCTGGTAAGAAACCTTCCCTCGCTGGGTAATATTAAAGAGGAAGCCGATGGCCATGAGAGGCCAAACTAGCATATCCAAGTAGCTGATAAAGGTAACTAGATTCCCAACGGTGATTTGCCCTTTCTGAACCATCAAGGAGCCGACCAAGAGCGTTAAGACATAGGAGGAACCAACAAACAAGAGAACCATGGGGTCAAAGAGACTATCGTATTTCATGGTTTGGAGGTTCTTTTGGAAGGTCAATTCATTGACTGCCTGGAAAGACTTCAACTCGTCCGCCTGATACCCAAAAGACTTGGTCACTTTAATACCTGATACAGACTCCTGCACCTTGTTATTGAGTTCGGAAAAGGCGGCCTGTGATTGGCCAAAGGCCTTATGTGTCTTTCTACCTAAACGACTGGTCGCATAAGCCATGAAAGGCAGGGGGAGAATGGCAACCAAGGTCATCTGCCACGAAATGCTAAAGAACATGGTCAGCAAGGTCACCAGCGCCGTGATAGAGGCATCCACCGCAGACATAACACCGCCGCCTGCCAGACGCGTTAGGGCATTGATATCATTAGTTGCGTGTGCCATCAGGTCCCCCGTCCGATAGGTTTGATAAAAGGCTGGAGACATTTTTGTGAAATGTTCAAACAAGCGAGACCGTATGATCTGTCCCAAGCGGTAGGAAGTCCCGAGGATATACATACGCCACACATAGCGCAGATAGTACATCCCAAAGGCCGCAAGGAGCAAGTAAAATAGGTCAAGAAGAAGGTCATGCTGGGTTAATTGCCCCGAAGTAATGGCATCAATGACCCGCCCCATGACCATAGGGGGAATGAGATTGAGGACGGAAACCAAGATCAGGGCCACAATCCCGACTAGATAACGGCGTTTTTCTAACTTGAAAAACCACCAAAGTTTTTGAATAATGGACATAACATCCCTTTCTGATTGCAAATGGAAACCTGAGGCCAAGACCCCAGGTTTTTCTTATTCGTAGGTGACAACTGTGACGGCACCCTTGTCATACTCAGCGATAAAGATATTGGTCACATTGTCATGCCCTTGTTTGCTGAGGTTATCAAGCAACCACTCTTCGCTACGACCAATCGATTCCAAGACGTCCACTTGGATCACACCGTCAGTCACAACTGGATACTTAGGATTTTCATCTCCCATTTGGACCACGATGAGTTGGCCATTTTGCTCCTGCACAGCTCGTTTAACTTGCTTCATCTGGAAAATCCCTTGGCTACGAAGTTTGAGGGCTACATCCGATGCAGACAAACCAACTGAGCGACAGGCTTCTGGGTCAATCTTCCCATTTTTGATAAGAAGAGTTGGTTTCCCATCAATCAAGCGTTTGACAAAACGAACATTGTTATTGAGCCACTTTAGGGTCAAGACCAAAATCGTCCACATCATCAAAATCACTGCATACTGGAGAATGCTGATTGAACTATTGTAAATCACCCCACCGATGATACCACCAAGAACATAGTTCTGAATTTGGTCTGTCGCAGAGTTAGGTGCCAAGTTCCCCTTTCCTGTCACATTGATAACAAAAACAAGCGAGAAGAGCCCCAGGGCCAATTTGATTAAAATTTCCATATAATTGAGTGTCATTTGTTTACCTCCACCAATTCAATAGCGTCTGTTTGATGCAATTCTAATTTCTCTAAAAGATACTTGTCTGGTTCGCTCCCGTTCATAGCACGGTAGACATTTGGACCTACCTTGACAAGCGCTCCATCAGTGGTAGCTGAAGTATTGACATAAACTTCTGATTTATCCACTCCCAAGTCTTTGGAAACAACCTCTATGAAATGAAGTGAAGTTTGAAATTGGTTGTTAGAGGCTTGATTGGTCTGGTATTTTGAGATTGTCACCAAAAGCATGGCGACCAAAGTCAAGGCCAAAATCATGACCAATTCCCGAAATTTAGTTCCCTTTTTATCTCGATAGGCCTTAAAAGCAAAAAATCCTGTGATAGCTAGGAGCACAATCCCAAAGCCAATCATAATCCCATTTTGTTGACTGATTTGGCTAAGCACATAGTCATATGAGTAAAATTTCATTTATTTTCACTCCCTTTCATAAAATCATTCTTCATTATAAACGAAAGAGAGTGATTTTTCAAACTATACGTTGGGGAAATAGACCTTTTTTTGGTATAATAAAATCTATAATCTGAATGAAAAAGGTAACTTTATGAAACTCATCTCATGGAATATTGATTCCCTCAACGCAGCTCTAACTAGTGACTCAGCTCGCGCCAAATTGTCCCAAGAAGTCCTACAAACCTTGGTCGCTGAAAATGCTGATATCATCGCTATCCAAGAAACCAAGCTTTCTGCTAAGGGTCCAACAAAGAAACACTTGGAAATTTTGGCTGAACTCTTCCCAGACTACGAAACCACGTGGCGTTCTTCTCAAGAACCCGCCCGCAAAGGCTATGCTGGTACTATGTTCCTCTATAAGAAAGAACTCACACCCACTGTCACTTTTCCAGAAATCGGTGCTCCTTCTACCATGGACTTAGAAGGTCGCATCATCACCTTGGAATTTGATGAATTTTTCGTAACGCAAGTTTACACACCAAACGCTGGCGACGGTCTCAAACGCTTGGAAGAACGTCAAGTCTGGGATGTCAAATATGCTGAGTATTTGGCTCAACTAGACAAAGAAAAACCAGTCCTTGCGACCGGTGACTATAACGTAGCCCACAATGAAATCGATCTTGCAAATCCTGCCAGCAACCGCCGTTCACCTGGATTTACCGACGAGGAACGTGCTGGATTTACTAACCTTTTAGCAACTGGATTTACGGATACCTTCCGCCACATTCACGGCGATGTTCCAGAACGCTACACTTGGTGGGCGCAACGCAGCAAGACTTCTAAAATCAACAATACAGGCTGGAGAATCGACTACTGGCTCACTAGCAACCGCATCGCTGACAAAGTAACTAAGTCTGATATGATTGACTCTGGTGCGCGCCAAGACCACACACCCATTGTCATGGAGATTGAGCTCTAAGGAGAAAGCTAATGGACTATCAAGCTGTCATTCCTGAATTTGTAGTATCTGACCTCGAAAAGTCACGCCACTTCTACTGCGACTTGCTGGGATTTTCTGTCGAATACGAGCGTCCAGAGGAGAAATTTCTCTTCCTCTCGCTTGAAGACTGCCAACTTATGCTAGAAGAAGGTAGCACAGAAGAATTAGCCCAACTAACCTATCCTTTCGGGCGCGGTGTCAATATTTCCTTTGGCATTAAAGATGTCCCTCAGCTCCACCAAAAACTGCTGGAAGCTGATTATCCTATCCATCGTCCGCTGACCAAAAGAGAATTTCGAGTGGGAGATAGCTTTATTTACCCTCACGAATTTGCAGTTTTGGATCCAGATGGCTATTTTTTAAGATTTAGCGAATAGAAAAAATCTTTCAAATCAGAAAAAGGCATATTGTCAGATCTTGAAGAATCTTGATAATATGTCTTTTATGATGAAAAATACTTCTAAATGTTAGCCTATAATTGAGAATTTTCCCATTTTTCTTCAATTTGTTCGTTTTTTATTTCAAAACACTGGCAAAACATTTGACTTCTAAAATTATTTAGTGTAAAATAAAAACATTGGCACAAACCTATTTAAAATTGAATATCATTTTACTTGTTTATGTCGTGAATTGGCACGACGTTTCTACAAGGTGCCGGAACACCTAACAATAAGTAAGTTAGCTTGAGGGGATGGGCTTTTTTGCCATGCCTATTTTGGGGACTTGCTTAGAGATTAAGTAGGTCCTTTTTTCTATTAGTTTTTTCTGGTTAAGGATTAGAAACAAGCAAATGGATTGGCTTTTAGACTTTAGGAGGTCTTATGAAATTATTAGAAGAGCGCATTCTTAATGATGGGCATATCTTGGGTGATAACATCCTCAAGGTGGATTCCTTTTTAACTCACCAAGTTGACTTTAGCTTGATGCGAGAGATTGGTAAGGTTTTTGCGGAAAAATTCTCTACTGCTGGCATTACCAAGGTCGTAACCATTGAAGCGTCAGGCATTGCCCCAGCCCTTTTTACAGCTGAGGCCTTAAACGTTCCCATGATTTTTGCTAAAAAAGCTAAGAACATCACTATGAACGAGGGCATCTTAACTGCCGAAGTCTACTCCTTTACCAAGCAGGTGACCAGCACCGTTTCCATCGCTGGAAAATTCCTTTCACCAGAGGACAAGGTCGTTATTATCGATGATTTCCTAGCTAATGGCCAAGCTGCTAAAGGCTTGATTCAAATCATCGAACAAGCCGGTGCAAGAGTCGAAGCGATCGGTATCGTGATTGAAAAATCCTTCCAAGATGGTCGTGATTTGCTTGAAAAAGCAGGCTACCCTGTCCTATCACTCGCTCGCTTGGATCGTTTTGAAAATGGTCAGGTCGTATTTAAGGAGGCAGATCTCTAATGCAAACTCAAGAAAAACACTCGCAAGCAGCCATTCTTGGCTTGCAGCACTTACTAGCCATGTACTCAGGATCTATCCTGGTTCCCATCATGATTGCGACAGCTCTTGGCTATTCAGCTGAGCAGTTGACCTACCTGATTTCCACAGATATCTTCATGTGTGGGGTAGCAACCTTCCTCCAACTCCAACTCAACAAATACTTTGGAATTGGACTCCCAGTCGTTCTTGGAGTTGCCTTCCAGTCGGTCGCTCCCTTGATTATGATTGGGCAAAGCCATGGTAGCGGCGCTATGTTTGGCGCCCTTATCGCATCAGGGATTTACGTGGTTCTTGTTTCAGGCATCTTCTCAAAAGTAGCCAATCTCTTCCCATCTATCGTAACAGGATCTGTTATTACTACAATTGGTTTAACCTTGATTCCTGTCGCTATTGGAAATATGGGAAATAACGTTCCAGAACCAACTGGTCAAAGTCTCTTGCTTGCAGCTATCACTGTTCTGATTATCCTCTTGATCAACATCTTTACCAAAGGATTTATCAAGTCTATCTCTATTTTGATTGGTCTAGTTGTTGGAACTGCCATTGCTGCTAGCATGGGCTTGGTTGATTTCTCTCCTGTTGCAGCAGCACCTCTTGTCCATGTCCCAACTCCCCTCTACTTTGGGATGCCAACCTTTGAAATCTCATCTATTGTCATGATGTGTATCATCGCAACGGTATCTATGGTTGAGTCAACTGGTGTTTACCTAGCCTTGTCTGATATCACGAAAGACCCAATCGACAGCACGCGCCTTCGCAACGGTTACCGCGCAGAAGGTTTGGCCGTACTTCTCGGAGGAATCTTTAACACCTTCCCTTACACAGGATTTTCACAAAACGTTGGTCTGGTTAAATTATCAGGTATCAAGACTCGCCTGCCAATCTACTACGCAGCTGGTTTCCTGGTTCTCCTTGGACTCCTTCCTAAGTTTGGTGCCCTTGCCCAAATCATTCCGAGCCCTGTCCTCGGTGGTGCTATGCTGGTGATGTTTGGTTTTGTATCTATTCAAGGGATGCAAATCCTCGCTCGTGTTGACTTTGCTAACAATGAACACAACTTCCTTATCGCAGCTGTATCCATCGCTGCAGGTGTCGGACTCAACAACAGTAATCTCTTTGTCAGCATGCCGACAGCCTTCCAAATGTTCTTCTCAAACGGAATCGTCGTAGCCAGCCTACTCGCTATTGTCCTCAATGCCGTATTAAATCATAAAAAGAAATAAGAAAAAGAGGTGCGAGCCTCTTTTTCTTATGTTATATCCTTACCTGTCTATCTTCTGACCGTTGGCCTGTGACAAACATGGTGAAGGTTGCTTTGCAGACATTTCTGCCCTCTTGATTGGTAATATCGACATCCACTACGCAGGTTGTGCGACCTTGATGGACACATTCTCCTTTTATTGTCAATACATCGTCGAGTTTTCCTGCTTTGAGGTAGTTGATAGAAGATTGTAGTGTCACTCCATCAAGCCCCAGCGAGATAACCACCAAACCACTGATCTGGTCACAAAGGGTAAAGAGATAGCCACCATGGGCATTGCCATAGTAGTTGAGCGACGAGTCTACTACTTTGGTCGTCACCACAACGTGACCATCTCTCATTTGTTCAATTTCGTAATTTTCAAAGGCAGATATAGCGTCAAAATGAAAATCTTTCATCGTTTCCTCCTGATATTTCAAACGACACTATGATACTACTTTTTATAGGACTGTGCAAGGAGAAAACACCTAGTCTAGCAAAATTCCGACCTTTTCCACAAAGCGCACAAAGGCTGTCTGACCTTGTTCCGTCTGCTTGTAGACTCCTGCATCCTCAAGTACACGCGCAAAGATAGCACCAACAGAGTCCTTGACGATTTTAAGGGCTTTTTCTTTATCCGTTAGGTCTGGACATTGGGCTCTAAGTTGGTCTGCCCATTCCTGATGATAGTCGGCAACTGCATCAGCTTCTCCTACAAGATAGCTAGCGACTTGCTCCACTTCTTCTTTCAGACGTGGTGGTAAGATTGCCAAGCCCATGACCTCAATCAAGCCGATATTTTCCTTCTTGATATGTTGAACATCCTTGTGGGGATGATAGATGCCATCAGGATGTTCTGCAGAAGTCTGATTGTCTCGTAAGACTAAGTCCAACTCAAACTGGCCATCGCGTTTACGGGCAATCGGTGTAATGGTATGGTGTGGTGTTCCATTACTTTCTGCCAAGACTTGCACACTTGGATCTGAATATTGCCGCCATTCCTGCAAAATCTTATCAGCTAAGTTGATCAAATCTTCTTTGGAATCCGAAGTCAAACGCAACACTGACATTGGCCATTTGACAATCCCAACCTTGACCTGTTCAAAACCAGTAAATCGGAAGGTCTTTTGCAGAGGAGCCAATTCCATAGGAAATGCGTGACGGCCTCCCTGATAGTGATCATGAGTCAGAATAGAGCCACCCACAATCGGCAGGTCGGCATTAGAGCCTGCAAAATATCCTGGAAACTGCTCTACGATAGCAAGCAGACGTTCAAAACTCTGACGACTAATGGCCATGGGACGATGCTGGCCATCTAAGAAAATACAATGCTCATTAAAGTAAGCATAGGGCGAATACTGGAAGCCCCACTCCTGACCAGCCATTTCAAAACGGATAATACGGTGGTTGCTGCGAGCTGGGTGGTTAACTCGACCATGGTAGCCCTCATTCTCTAGACAAAGCTGACACTGAGGATAATTACTAGCTTGCACCAACTTGGCTGCCGCAATCTCTTTGGGATCCTTCTCAGGCTTAGAGAGATTGATGGTAATTTCAAGCTCTCCGTAATCAGACGGAACACGATAAGCGATATTTTTAGCAATGGCCTTGAGTTTGATGTAGTCATTCTTCTGGCTAAGTTGGTAGAAGTCCGCAATCGCCTGCTCTGGTGACTGGGCATAGGTTGCCCAAAAGTCACTATTGACCTGACTTGGACAAGGGGTCACCAAGTCCATCAATTCAGCACCAAGGATTTCACGCGCAGTCTGACTATCCTCAATCGTCTCTAATCGAACAGCTTCCTCAACCAGCTGGTCCTTGAGGCCAATCAATTTATCCAGATTGGTCTCAACTTCCAAAACACCATCTCCCACTCGTGCCAAGACACGATTGGTCAGGTAGATTCGATCCATTTCCTCAAATGAACTTTCAGCAATGACTTCCGTGATAAATGCATCTAGAATTCCCTGACTCATTGATTCTCCTTCCTACTTTCTAAATAATCTCTGACAGCATCTAAATCTTGAAAAACTTGTTCTGTTTTATTTAAGAAAGACTGTGCTGGAATTTTTAAGTCTGGAATACAAATAACTGGTATCCCAGCTCTATAGGCTGCTTCAATCCCTGCTTCACTATCCTCTAATACTAAGCAATTCTCTGGTAAAACATTCAAATCACTACAGGCCTTTAAAAATATATCAGGGTAAGGTTTGCTTCGCTTTACATCTTTTGCAAAAACTAGATGGTCAAATAGGGACAGTATACCATTACTATCCAAAATCATTCTAGCTCTAGATTCAACACTTGAAGTTGCTAAAGCGATTGGAATACCTTCTCTTTGCAAAAAAGCAAGCAAATTTTTAGCACCTTTTTTTAAATTTACACCTTTGGTTAAAATTCGAGCTTCCAGTTCATAAACTTTTTCCAAGGTTTGGTCAAAGTTCCAAGGTAAATCATAGGTATCCAAAAATCGTTGAACATTCTCCTCTTCCCTATGTCCACTGTATTCTCTAGAATATGCTTCTTCTGTGAAAGGAATTCCAAAATCTTCAAGCAATTCTTGATAAACTTTTAGAGAAATGATCTCAGTATCAGCTAATAAGCCATCTAAATCAAATATTACAGCGTCCATTTACTGCTCTCCTAGTCTAAAACGCGAGTGCCACCTGCAACTTCAGCGATATAGAAACTTGGAGCGTATCCAACGACTTCCTCGTAGTGCTTGCCAACAGCTTCCTTAAAGGCCTCAACAGCATCTTTTTGCACCAAGGCAATGGCACATCCGCCAAATCCTGCCCCTGTCATACGAGCACCGAGAACACCTTCTTGTGCCCAAGCTGTGTGAACAAGGGTATCCAATTCCAAGCCAGTTACTTCATAATCATACTCCAGAGAAACGTGTGACGCATTCATCAAGCGACCAAATGTTTCCAAATCACCTGCTTGAAGGGCTGCTTGAGCTTTAAGGGTACGTTGGTTTTCAAGCACAGCATGGCGAGCACGTTTCAAACGATTTTCGTCTTTAATCAGATAGCTATATTGGTCAAAGGCCCACTCGTCCAACTCACCCAAGGTCTGAATATCCAAGGCAACTTGCAATTCTTCTACTGCTTTTTCACACTCAGCACGGCGCTCATTATATTTAGAGTCTGTTAGTTCACGACGTTTGTTGGTGTTCATGATAACAACGACATTGTCCTTCAAATCAAGTGGTACCAAGTCATACTCCAAGGTGTTGGTATCAAGGTAAATAGCACGTTGGTCTGCACCCATACCGATAGCAAACTGGTCCATGATACCAGAATTGACTCCGATAAAGTTATTTTCTGTTTGTTTTCCGATTTTAACCAAATCCAAACGGTCTAGTTTTAAATCAAAGAGATGCTCTGCCACTACCCCTGTCAAAAGTTCCAAGGATGCTGAAGAGGACAAGCCAGCACCATTTGGAATATTCCCATAAACATAAAAATCAAAACCTTTGTCAATCACGTGTCCAGCTTCTTGCAAGAAATGAAGAACCCCTTTGGGATAGTTAGTCCAGTTGTGCTCTTTTTCAAACTTGAGATCCGCTAAAGGCACTTCAATAATGCCCTTGTCCTCAAAGTTAGCTGAGTAGAAACGCAAGACTTGGTCGTCACGTTTGCGAGCTGCACCATAAGTTCCCAAGGAAATAGCAGCAGGAAAAACGTGCCCGCCATTGTAGTCTGTGTGTTCACCAATCAAGTTGATACGACCTGGTGAAAAGAAGGTTTGGTCTGCTTCTTGACCAAAAACAGCAAGAAAGTCTTTACGAAGAGCTTCAGCAGTAAGATGTTGTGTCATATGAATTCTCCTTTTACTGTCCGTTAAGTCACCTTAACGTGTAATCGTTTTCTTCTATTGTATCCAAGGGATTTTCCAAGGTCAATCCTTTTTACTAAACTTTTACTAAAATATCGGTAAAAGGCAGAAAAATATGATATACTAACCTAATCAAGGAGGATTTATGGCTACCTTAAAAGACATTGCACAGCTAGCCTCTGTCTCTATCGCGACCGTATCCCGTGTCCTCAACCGCGACCAGAGCCTATCTGTTACAGAAGAAACCAGACACCGTATTTTAACCGTTGCTGAAGAGCTGGGCTACACCAAACACCTCAAGACAGGCGAGTCCCACAAGCCCAAGCAAAAGATTGCCATTATCCAATGGGTCAGCGAACAAGGGGAGCTGGACGACCTCTACTACTACCAGATTCGCCTAGGCATAGAAAAAAGAGCCCAAGAACTGGACTATGATATCTTACGCTATTTTAATGACCATCCTTTTACACTGAGCGAGGAAGTCATCGGGATTCTCTGCATCGGAAAATTTAGCCGAGCTCAGATTTCTGCCTTTGAAGAATACCAAAAGCCTCTTGTATTTCTAGACAGCGATACCCTCTCACTAGGACACACCTGCATTATCACGGACTTTTATACTGCCATGAAACAGGTTGTCGATTATTTTCTCAGCCAAGGGATGGATCGCATCGGGATTCTAACAGGCCTTGAAGAAACAACCGACCAAGAAGAAATCATTGAGGATAAGCGGCTGGAAAATTTCAGAAACTACAGTCAAACAAAAGGAATCTATCATGATGAACTGGTCTTTCAAGGAAGCTTTACTGCCCAGTCTGGCTATGACTTGATGAAGGAGGCTATTCAGAGTTTGGGAGACCAACTCCCGCCAGCATTTTTTGCAGCTAGCGATAGTTTAGCCATCGGTGCCCTCCGTGCCCTCCAAGAATCTGGAATCAGCCTGCCAGACCGCGTCAGTCTTATTTCCTTTAACGACACTAGTCTGACCAAGCAAGTCTATCCTCCCCTCTCCAGCATCACCGTCTATACCGAAGAAATGGGCCGAGCAGGTATGGATATTCTTAACAAGGAAGTACTCCACGGTCGCAAAATCCCTAGCCTAACCATGTTGGGTACCAGACTGACATTGAGAGAGAGTACTCTGCCATAACTCCACAAATTAAACATGACAAAAAATCCTAATAGAGAGTCTCACATCTCCATTAGGATTTTCTTTTTTAGTCCAGCACAATCATAGACTTAATGGTCTTACGTTCATCCATATCTTTGTAGGCTTGATCAATATCTTCTAATTTATAGCTTGAAGTAAAGACACGGCCTGGGTTGATATCGCCATCAAGAACGGCTTTTAGTAATACTTGTTTGTCATAAGTTGTGACAGAAGCTGGACCACCGCCGATTATGGTATTTTGACCAAAGGTTGAGCCAATGGCACGATTTTCATAGTGCGGTACGCCAACAAAGCCCAAACGACCTCCATTGTGAAGCACTCCAAGGGCTTGATCTACGGCTGCTTCAGTCCCAACACATTCAAGGGCTGCATCTGCTCCACCACCAAGAATCTCACGAACTTTGGCAATTCCCTCTTCGCCACGTTCAGCTACAACAGCTGTCGCACCTGACTCCAGAGCCATCTTTTGGCGATCTTCATGACGGCTCATAAGAATAATTTGCGACGCACCACGCATCTTAGCCGCGATGACAGCACATTGACCAACAGCCCCATCGCCAATGACCACAACCTTGTCCCCTTTTTGAACATTTGCAACGCGCGCCGCATGATAGCCTGTTGGCATCACATCAGCAAGAGTCAAGAGGGACTTTAGCATACCTTCGCTATAATCTGAAGGTTGTCCTGGAATTTTAACCAGCGCCCAGTTAGCATAGTGGAAACGGATATACTCAGCCTGGACACCACCTGACCAGTTGTTACCAGGATGATTATCACACGAACCATCAAAACCAGCACGACAAGCATCACACTGACCACAACCATGTGTGAAAGGGGCAATGACAAAGTCACCAGATTTTACTGTAGTAACGTTCTCACCAACTTCTTCGACAATTCCGATCGCCTCATGACCGCTATTTCTATGTCCTTCTTCGATTTCGGGATTCCGGTAACTCCAAAGGTCCGAACCACAAACGCAAGTACGGACAATGCGGATAATAGCATCATCTGCTTCTATAATTTGCGGACGTTCAATGGTAGCAAGTCCAACCTGGCCTGCCTTTGTATATACTGCTGATTTCATTAACATATCCTCTCCATTTTTACTAGTTTAAGTATACACTTTTTATTATGCTTTCGCTCACTTATACTACACCTCATCAATGATGATGATTTTGATTATGACTTGCTTCTAACTCTGTTATATTGCGCTTATGTGCTTGGTGAGTTTCTAGGTCGGCATCAACTTCAATAGTGATGTTTTGAAATCCACAATCTTTTAGCAAGTTTCGTATGAATTCTTTACAAGTTTCCATCTGTTCAATTTCTTTTAGGCAAACATGAACAATGGCATTTTTTTCCAAACCATCCATAGTCCAGAGATTAAGCTGGTTAAGGCTAGCCACATTGTCTAATCCCTCTAAGTCACTCATGACTTGCTTGATATCGACACCTTCTGGCACAGCATCCAAGAAAATCTTGAGTGTGCTCCAAAATCGAGGAATGGCTTTGATTAAAATGAAGATGGAAATGACAAGCGATAAGAGCGGATCAAGAATATACCAATCTGTAAATCGAAGAACAATTGCCATCAGAATGACAGCCAACCAACCAAGAGTATCTTCTAGAAAATGCAGACTCAGAATTGACTCGTTCTTTGTTTGTCCCTTTCGGACCACAAGACTAGCTAATACATTGATAGTAACCGCAATCATTCCTAGCCAGAGGATACCTTCATCATTAACGGGCTGTGGATTAAAAAGTTTAGTTGTATTTTCCAAAATCACTAGGATGGATCCTGTGATAAGAATCACAGCAGTCACTAGTGCTCCTAAAAGACTAAATCGCTTGTAACCCAAGGTGTACTGCCTATCTTCTTCTCTATTTGAGATTGTTTCTAAAAAGGCCGATATCCCAATAGAAATGGCATCTCCCAAATCATGCACAGAGTCAGCAAGAACAGCACTCGAACCAAATACTCCACCTGCAATAAACTCGACAATAGCATAAGTCAAGTTTAAGAAAAAAGCTACCCAAACAGTATATTTTGCCTTCATCTTTCTCATTCCTTTGTTATAATATATTTATGAACATCTTGTTCATTATCATTATCCACTAAAATTCAAAGAAAGGATAGAAGCAAAGCGTCAACTTTATTCAGTTCTGAACATTTTGCCTCAAGTGTCCATATGACTAAAATCGACCGTCGTATCAGTAAAACAAAAAAAGCCATCTATCAAGCTTTTCTACAACTTTTGAACGATAAGGGCTACGAATCCACTACGGTTCAGGATATCATTGATCTCGCAGACGTAGGACGTTCCACTTTTTACTGTCACTATGAGAGTAAGGAACTACTTCTGGACGAGCTTTGTCGCTACCTCTTCCATCACCTCTTTGAAAGAGAGGAGTCCATTTCAACCGAAGATTACCTCGCCCACCTCTTTCTCCATTTTCAGAAGAATCAAGATCATATCACCAGTCTGCTATTTTCCAAAAATGACTACTTCCTCCGTCAACTCCAGAGAGAATTGGAGAACCACGTCTATCCCTTGTTGGCTGATGATTTGAAAGAAGCTCACCCAAGTCTGCCTGCCTCTTATCTCCAACACTTGGTCGTAACAAACTTTACCGAGACATTGATCTGGTGGCTCAAAAAAGGGCAAGACTTCACAGAACAGGAAGTTGTCCAGTTTTATCTAGACTTTCTCATTCCTAAAAATTGAATACAGAGTAGAACTCAGTTACCTTATTTCTAGGCTAGTAAGTTTTTTATCTTTTCAACAAGAAAAGAGGATCCGCCGATCCTCTTTTTCATAATATAAATCCTTGATTATCAACTCTATCTGTTTTATCCCAAAACCTAAAACATCTTTTCCTAGTTAGATAAATCCGTATTCTGCTTAGCTGCCTTGCTCCACTGGTACCAACCAACTAGACTGTTAATGAGATAAATCAAGTATTTCCCTTGGATTTGCAGGCTTTCTCCCCACCAGAGATAGATTGAAAAGACATTAGTAGCAGCCCAGAATATCCACTGTTCACGGTAAACAGCTGTCATGAGGATTTGCCCTACACCATTGAATAGGAACAGCGTAAGTTGGGAGACGAAGTTCGAATAGTGATGGGACAGTCTCCTAATTCAGAAAATTATACTGATGATCCTAATGGGCGCTAAAAATGCGAAGACCTATGAAGACCTATTTTGTATTAGTCAAACAAAAAATCCAAAAGAAATGGTATATGATTATGACCATGAAACAAAGTAAAATCAAACCGAGTGATCTGAGGAAACACCCGATGATCATGAAACGTTATTAAACACAAAAGTCACCCATGTGAGTGCTTGCCAGAAGCTGAAGTTAATCCTTCAACCTGGAAAACCCGCAGAGGTGACTTTTTCTATACATCTCGATTTTTCTGGCAATAATCATTAACCGATAAATATGTCTGTGAATCACCCAGCGACTCCGCTATGTCCATAATCCGCGGTGGTAGTAATCCCACTCGCTGGACAAGTTCGTGATTGCTGAACAATTCCCGTGGACTGCCGGCGAAGCCAAACTTCCCGTGTTCCATAACATACACCGACTCAAACTCGGCGGCGACCCAATCCATGTCATGGGTGATGGTCACAACTTGGTGGCCCGAATCAGCCAACTGATGGAAAATTGCGGTCAACTTGCGCCGGCTTTCCCAATCAAGCGACATCATCGGCTCATCAAATAAATAAATCGCCGGATCCACTGCCAAAACTGTGGCAACGCTCAACAGCTTGCGTTCCGACAATGACAGGTCATATGGACTTTCAGCTGTTTTATCATCCAAGCCAACTCTTTTTAGAGCCGCTAAAGCCCGCCTCGTAATCGTGTCGTGGTCATCCATGACCTGCGCGACATTCCACTCCACCTCTCGTTGAACGGTCGGGTTGAAAAGCTGATCGTCAGGATTCTGAAAAGCAATCCCAACCTTCAGTAACTTTTCGACTGGTTTAAGATCATTAAAATTTTCTCCATCGATCTTAATCACACCGGTTTGTGGTGTCAGCAAGCCCGTCAACAATTTGAAGAGCGTTGATTTGCCGGCACCATTTTGGCCGACAATCGCCACCATCGGATCGGCGAAGTGTTTGTCTTCAACATCCAAGCTAAAGGACCGTTCCGGATAAGTGAACGTCAGGTGGCTCAGTTCAATTGTGGGCATAACGAACCTCCTTCAGATCAGCGTAATTCACCGGATACCGGCCATCAGCCAAGTGCCAATCCATTTTTTGAGCAAGTTGCTGGATTGTCGGGGCTGGAATCTGCCAGTCAGCTGCCAAATGATTAAACACCTCACCCGGCCTGCCCTGGGCTACCATTTGACCCTCGTGCAGCACCCACACAACGTCGGCGACTTCGCACAAATCGTCAATTTCACTGGTGACAATGAAGACAGTCGTCTCTTTGACTTGGGCCAGCCATTGGAAAAATTGCCGGCGGCCAAGGGGATCCATCTCACTGGTCGGATCATCCATAATCAAAACAGCCGGATTAGCCACAATCGCCGTGGCAATTGCCAACCGCTGGATCTGACCACCGGAAAGGCTCTCGGGACGCAAATTCAGCTGTTCAATCAGCCCCATTTGCGCGGCAACTTCTTCAACCCGTTTTTGAATCAGTCCTTCAGCCATTCCCTGATTAATCAAGTCAAAGGCGATTTCATCGGCAACCGTGTCTGCCAACCCGCTTAGTTGGCCAGCTGGATTTTGCAGTACAACTCCATTCATGGCATTATAAACGGGCCAATTGTCGGACACTCGCTGGCCAAACATGTGCCAATCGCCCTCAATCTCAGCAGACACAATTTTGGGAATGACCCCTGCCAGCACACGGCACAAAGTCGATTTGCCGGAGTGGCTATTCCCGATAATCCCAACCACCTGGCCGGTATGAACCTCCGCGTTAATCTGACGCAGTTGTGGTTGCTCAGTACCCGGATAACGGGTGGTCAAATTTTCAATTACAATCCGTTTATCTTCGTCCATATCTTCCACCCAATCAATAAAATTGCCAATCCAGTCAGACCAATGTGCAGCGTCCGCGACAGGCGATACACGCGCTGGGAGGTTCTGACAGTCCGGTTGAGATTATCAAAACCTCTCAGTTGGAGAGAAATCGACCGCGTCATCGATTGATCCAAGGTCTTAATCACCAATGGAATTAGAACCGGCAGGACTGACTTTAATTTCTGAATCAACGTTTTTTGCGGATTGGTTCCGCGAACTTTTTGCGCCTGCTGGATTTTCCGCATATTGCGCATCATTTCCGGCAAAATATAACACACCGACATCAGAACGTAGACGGTTTTATAAGACAATCCGGACAGTTCCAAATAGGCCGCGTTTTCTGAAATACTCGTGGTCACCATAAAAAAGCCACTGGTCAAAATAATCACCAATACTCGACAACCCAGAGTGGTGGCGTAAATCAGGCCTTCTTTGTAGAACGAAACCCCAAGCACAGAAAACAGCACAGTTTGATTCCGACTGTAAAATAACCCTTGGATGATCAGCATGGTGCAAATCAGAAACAGGCTGAATCCCAGCGCCTTAAAGGTGGTAGAACTCAATTTGGAAAATAACAATAGCAGTGTTGCGACAAGAATTAATCCGGCCTGAAGCAATAAATTCATACTGGCAAAGCTCAACAACGTCATGTCCAAGATGAACAAGAGCTTAGTAATCGGATCGATCACCTGATACCACTTGAGCTTGACCCGTGGCGCTCCAGAAATCAATGTTTTATCAGTCATCATTTATCATAGCTAAAGAAGTGCACCATCCGCTTCGGCAGCTGACGATAGATGAAGAATGCCAGGTAGGCCACACAGACTTTATCCAAAATATCCAAGACAAACTCATCGGTAAATGAGGCCAGCCACACTGGTGCATGATTGGCGACCATTACCGCAAACAATGAGTCACCCCAAGCAATACCGGTCTGACCACCCCAAAAGATGACGTTGAGTGGCGTTGAAATGACAGCTGAAACGATGGCAATAATAATAGCAGAAACAAATACTCGTCGCGCTGACGAGAACCACCCATTGGCGTGCAAAACTCCGACAGCAATCCCAATTCCGATGCTGGTAATCGCATACACGGTTGAAATTGGCGATAAGGTCAGCCCATAGATCACGTTGTTGATGAAACCACTAATGGCACCGGCAACCGGCCCAGCCAACATGCTGGTAAGAAAGGTTCCCAAAGACCCCAGCCAAACGGGCAACTTTAACCCCTCCGCCAAGGCTTTGGCAACATAGTTAATCCCCACGGCAGCGGGAATCAAAGTCATGGTGGCAGCACTTAACTTAAATTTCCACATACTGGTACGATGAATCGGTTCTGTTTTCATAATCTTCTCCTTTTGTTTTTAAAGAGCCGTGTCTGGATAGACTTTCGGACGCAACGCTCTATTATATATCTACTGAACTGTCTATACACAAGATTTCCATCCTTAGTCGACATGAGCTGGAAATCTTTATTTGTTAAGTAGTTCACAACACATTATACACCTATTTTGTGAATAGTCAAGTGTATTTACAGTAAAATTTTAGAAAATCCTAAAAATTTCCTCTTATTTTCCATTTAAAAATGAAAATCATTAATTCTAACACCAAAAAAGCCCAGACAACGTTATCTGAGCAGTTTTCTATATGGTCGTTTAACAAAGTTGAGTTTGACATTTTCAAACTATTTCTTCAACAAACCTTGTTCTTGTAGAAACTCCTTGGCTACTTGTTCTGCTGACTTGCCTTCAACACCGACTTGGTAGTTGAGCTGGCTCATCTGGCTTTCAGTAATTTTACCAGCCAATTTATTGAGAACTGTTTCCAACTCTGGATGTTTCTTGAGAAGAGCTTCTTTCATCAGTGGAGCCCCTTGGTAAGGTGGGAAGAGTTGCTTGTCATCTTCCAAGACTTGCAAATCATAACGCGCCAATTCCGCATCAGTCGAATAGGCGTCCGTGATTTGAATATCGCCTGACTGAATAGCCTGATAGCGAAGGGCTGGCTCCATGGTCGC
Organism: bacterium; assembly: GCA_905221235.1. Classification (GTDB taxonomy): domain Bacteria; phylum Bacillota; class Bacilli; order Lactobacillales; family Streptococcaceae; genus Streptococcus. The sequence goes on along the minus strand of CAJNCJ010000011.1, from coordinate 4,848 downwards.
CACATTAAGCTTGAGACCGTACATTGATTGCAAGCCCTTATTGCCATCTTCACGGTCATTAAATTCGAGTGTAAAACCTGCCTTCAGCTGCCCTTCCACTTTTTTCAAGTCCGAAATGGTCTTCAAGCCGTATTCCTGAGCAATCTTTTTCGGAACAGCTACAGCGTACGTATTTTGATAAGACATGGGTTTGAGATAGGCTAGATGATCCTGTTTGGCAATGCCATCACGCGCCACCTGATAAACCTGCTCTGGCTCATGACTCACCTTAGGTGATGGTTGAAGTAAACTTTCAGTCACTGTACCAGTAAATTCAGGATAGATATCAATATCACCTTTTTTCAGAGCTTCATAAAGAAAGCTTGTTTTCCCAAAATTCGGTTTAACAGTCGCAGTCATACTGGTATTTTCTTCAATGAGGAGTTTATACATATTGGCCAAAATTTCTGGTTCTGGACCCAATTTCCCAGCAATCACCAAGTTTTCTTTCTCTTTTTGAGCCAAAAGAGCTGGACTATAAGACAAACCAAGCAATAAGGTCACCAAGGCAAAACCTGAGAAAATCGTCCGCAATTTTGCTTTTTCCATCACTTTTAGTAGGAAGTTAAAGGCAATGGCTAGCACTGCAGAAGAAAGTGCCCCAATCAAAATTAGACTGGCATTATTACGGTCAATTCCCAAAAGAATAAAGGAACCCAGTCCCCCTGCACCAATCAAGGCCGCCAAGGTTGCCGTACCGATAATCAAAACAGCTGCCGTCCGAATCCCAGACATGATAACAGGCATGGCCAGTGGAATTTCAAACTTCTTGAGACGTTCCCATCTGGTCATCCCAAAGGCAATCCCAGCCTCTTGCAGACTCGGATCAATTCCCTTGAGCCCAGTGATCGTATTTTGCAAAATAGGAAAAATCGCATAAATCACTAGAGCTGTCAAAGCTGGCAAGGTTCCAATTCCCATCAAAGGGATAAAGAGTCCTAACAAGGCCAGTGACGGGATGGTCTGGAAAATCCCTGCAATCTGTAAGACCCAATCCGCCAACTTCTCATGATAGCGAAGATAAACAGCCAAGGGAATCGCTATAAAGATGGCCAGCAACAGGGTCAAAAGTGACAACTGCAAATGTTGAGATAGAGCTGTCAACCAATCACTAAAACGATCCTGAAAAGTTGCAATTAAATTAGTCATGAACACTACCTCCAAACAAGTCTGCTACAAATTCTGTGGCAGGCGCTTTTAAAATGGTCTCGGGATTCGCCACCTGGCGAATTTCTCCATCCTGCAAAACAGCAATACGGTCCGCCAATTTCAAAGCTTCATCCGTATCATGGGTTACAAAAATCGTTGTCATCCCAAACTCTTTATGCAATTCTTTTGTCAGAACTTGCAACTGTTTTCTCGAAATAGCATCAAGAGCCGAAAAAGGCTCATCCATGAGGAGAATCTTAGGCTGACCAATCATAGCACGGACAATACCAACCCGTTGCTGTTCTCCACCAGATAATTCACTAGGTAAGCGATGCCCATACTCAGCTACTGGTAAACCAACCTTAGCCAAAAGCTCTTCTGTTTTCTGAGCAATTTCTTCCTTAGTCCAGCCCTTCATCTCAGGAATCAGAGCAATATTTTCCGCAACCGTTAGATTTGGAAACAGTGCAATGGCTTGTAAAACATAACCAGTAGAAAGACGCAGTTCCCGCTCATCATAATCTTTGATGCGCTTGCCATCCATATAAATATTTCCATCAGTAGGCTCCAATAGACGGTTAATCATCTTAATCATGGTCGTCTTACCGGACCCAGAAGGTCCAACTAAAACCATAAACTCCCCATTCTCAATCCGTAAATTGACATCTCTCAAAACATCTTTTTCTGTGTAGCGCAAGGCTACATTCTTGTATTCAATCATTCTTTGTCCTCAATTTAAAACTTTCCTCGATTGGTCAAGTCTTCTACCTTAGGCATAACTTCCTTATTGTCCCAATGCTCCACAATTTTCCCGTTTTCTAGTCGGAAGATATCGTACTGGGCATAAGCAAGGCCATCAATCTGAGTCTGACCATAGCTAACTACGTAGTTTCCTTGTCCTAAGAGTTGGAAAACAAAGTCAAAAGTGACACCATGTTCAGCCACATAGTTTTTATAAGTAGCACTTCCTTGTCCAATCTCATGATTATGCTGCATCAAATCGTCTGCCACATAATCACTCCACTGCTCCAGTTCCCCATTTTGAAAAATTTCTATCAAGAAACGGCGAACCAACTTTTTATTTTCTGCTGTTTTGTCCAAATCCTTGATTTCAAAATCTCCAAAGATCTGGTCTAATTGTCCATTTTCAGGCGTTCGATAGTAGTCAATAACATCCCAATGCTCCACGATACGTCCATTCTCATCTGAACGGAAAGTATCTGTCGTCACCCATTGAGCTTCCCCACCATTCAAATATTGATGAACATGAACAAAGACCAGATTGCCGTCTTCAATGGTGCGAACAATTTTCATCTGACGCTCGGGATAACGCTCAAAGAAATTTGCAAAGAAGGCCGCAAACCCTTCTTTTCCGTCAGGCACTCCTGTCGAATGTTGGATATAAGTATCCCCTACAGACTGGGCCTGAGCCTCAGCAACTCGTCCATCTTGAATAGCATGAATGTATAGGTTATGAGCATTTTTCACTTGTTTTGACATGATTTAAACCTCATTTTCCTTCTCTTTCAGATTTGCCAAAATCCTTTCTTGAAAGGCTTCAAACTGCCGAATTTCTTCCTCTGAAAATCCTTTGTAAAAGATCGTATCCAATTTCTGACTGACACGTTGCCCCACTTCTTTCTGAGACTGTCCCAACTCTGTTAAAACCAAATACTTCTTACGCTTATCTTCTCCACATGGACTAATAGTTACAAGATTTTATTCCTCTAGTTTTTTAATCATCGTCGTCAGCGTATTATTAGCAAGCCCTGTCGCAAGCGCAATATCTGTCGCAGTTGCACAGCCTGTTTCACTATTCCATAAAACCGCTAAAATCTTTCCCTGCTCACTCCGATAAAGAGCCTCAGGGTCTTGGCTCAGTAACTTTTGAAAAATCCGCCCATTCAGCAAACGAATATGATGGGCTAGCAAATGACTATCTTTCATAACACCTCCAATTTATTTCGATATCGAAAAGAACAAAACAATTGTAACACTCATCGTTCCAACTGTCAACTATTTCGATTTAGAAATATTTTTTCCCAGTAAAAAAATCTTCTACCCAAGATAGAAGATTTTAAACTTATAAACTTAATCCGTCATGTCCGATACCAAAGTTCGATGTTCCAACGGAATACTGCACATAACTAGCAAGAAAATAAAACCTGACTGAATCCAGAAGAGGGCCAAGTCAAAGATTCCGTGCACAGCAACCACTGTAAGGAAAGATAGATAAAGGCCAATAATCGGACGTTTCCCCGACTCCTGACTCATATCCATCATCAATCGAACAGGAGCGACAGAAGACAAAACTAATAAAATAGTCCCCACAATTCCGTAACTCAGAATCGTGTCAATATACAGACTGTGTGCATGTTCATGATAAGGAGCATTTATCCGAGGATAAGAGTGCATATAGGTTAATGGCCCTTCACCCCAAAAAGGATTTTGCTTAAACAAGGCCATCCCAGCATCCCAGATAGAAATGCGTTCTTCCATAGAAGAGTCTAATGTCCCCATCCTAACTCCCAAATCACTAGAAAAGAGGAAACTCAAGCCAATCGCAAAGACCCCTATACTAAGCCAAAAGGCCTTCCAGTTTTTAATGGTCGTAAAGAGATAAATGATTGCTCCAGCGATAATAGCAGGAAAGGCAGTTCGATTTTGAGTAAAGTTCAAACCAAAGAGATTCACAAAGCCTGCAATCACACAGAATACTTTCAACCAGTTCAACTTGGTCGTTGTAAACAGATAAAAGGCAATCATGATACAGAAACAACAAATAATTCCATAATAATTAGGATTAAAGAAGGTCACTTCTGCACGATTCTGATGCCAGACCTGCATATTGGGTGAAAGAAAAGCATAATTGAATTTCTTCACAATTTGGAAATGTTCTAAACTCGCAAAAGCAGCTGACAATACGCTACCAAATAAGACGAGCTGCAAAATCAAGCGAAAGAATTTATGTGATAAAATCGACTGATAGTGCAAAAAGAAAACAGTAAATAGAAAAATTCCTACTGAAGCCACAACTCCCATCCAATTTTGTGCAAAAACGGATATAACAGTACTATAACCAAGAAAAAGAAGCAACATCGGATGCTCTCCCATTTTCTGAAGAATACTTTTCATGTCCCCTGTAAAAATCAAACTGATAATATATAAACAGAATACAACTACAAAAAGATAAAAGGGTAAAAAGATACTCAGGATAATTCCCAATAAAATCAGCTCTTTACTAGACAACCCTTTCAGCTTTTCAATAAAGCCTATTGATTTCAAAATGAATCCTTTCTCTCCAAATCAGTTGATTCAGATAATAGTAAGATACCCTTTATTGTACCACTTTTTTAGCAATTTGAAAACAAAGGAAACGTTTCCCTAGGTAAAAAAGCGAGCAAGGTAACTTCTCAAAGTAACTTCCACTTGCCTGACCAAAGTGGAAATTAGTCTAAAACGGATTTTTATGGTGGAATTAAGTATGAGACGTTTGAATTAGAAATGAGGTCTACTATGACAAAACATAAACACCTTACCCTTTCAGACCGTAATGATATCCAATTAGGCTTAGAGCGCGGTAAAACCTTCAAAGCTATTGGACAATCCATTCTAAAAGACCCAACTACTGTTTCTAAAGAAGTCAAACGAAACAGACAA